>JAZLKB010000059.1:0-73610 GCA_045597365.1 Bacteroidaceae bacterium
CCAGATGTTTGCCGCCGGCTTCCTTCAGATTCCGTCTCGCGGCGGACACCCTTGCCTTTGGCTGTAACCTTCCCACTATCAGGGCGGTTTAGGGACTTTCACCCGTTAGAGTACGTTCGGGCTGGACGAACAAAGAAGAGCCGCACAGATGTATGCGGCTCTTCTTGTTAGTTAGTGATCTTCACTTACGCTTGAAAGGACTGTTCGGTTCTTTGGCCATATAGTTGTATTCAATTATGTCGGTGAGTCTTGGCGCTATGTTGTTTAACAGAAGCAACATTTTGCTGGTGAATGTCAGAATGGCGCGACGACGGCGTTTCTTTATGCAACGTAACATAATGTGGGCTACTTTTTCTGCCGACATCATCTTGTCTTCGGCACGTGGAGTGTCTCCCTGCTGGCTGCCATCGGCAGTCAGGGCGGTCTTGCGGATGTTGGAGGTCGTGAATCCAGGGGCATAGACAAGTACATGCAGTCCTGTGTGGAGATTCTCAACTCTCAGGGTGTCAAGAAATCCGTTGATGGCGAATTTTGATGCTGAATAGCCGGTCCTGGCAGGTAAGCCCTTGAATCCGGCTGTGGATACGACGCCTACAACTGAACCTTTCGATTTGAGCAGATATGGTAATGCGAATTTTGTGCAATAGACTGTTCCCCAAAAGTTTACGGCCATCAGACGCTCCATGACAGAGATGTCCATGTCGTTGAAGAGCGCTCGCATTGATATTCCTGCATTATTAATAAGGATATCAATACGTCCAAAGCGACGTACTGTGGCTTCTATCAGCGCCTGACAATCTTCCTTGACCGATACATCGGTACGGACAGTGAGTACTTCGGCCTGGGAAGGCAATCCGGCTGCAATCTCATTCAGCTTGTCAATAGAACGGGCTGCAAGAACGACCTGGGCTCCACATGCAGCACATTCCCTCGCCGTGGCAAGACCTATTCCAGAACTGGCTCCTGTAATGATGACCACCTTGTTGTGAAAATAATCACTAAACATATTATTCCTCATTATTAATACTCATTTCAAGTTTCAAAGCCTCAAGCTTGAACATCTCGTCGCGATATTGCGCGGCTTCGATAAAGTCCATTCTTGATGAGGCGTCATTCATAAGTCTGCGGATACGCGCTATGGATTTGTCCAATTGTGACGTGCTTGAGTAGGAAATATCTGGCTCAGCAATATTTCTGCGGATATCCCCATTGATGGCGTATTCCTCTTTTTTGCTTTCCGGCGCTGATATTGGCAGCGTATCGGATATGTCTTTCTTTATCTGTTTCGGAACTATTCCGTTCTGCCTGTTGTATGTGGATTGTTTGTCACGGCGGCGGTTGGTTTCCTGTATGGTGAGTCTCATACTTTCAGTAATCTTGTCTGCATACATTATGACTTTGCCATTCACGTTTCTGGCGGCACGGCCTGCAGTCTGTGTGAGAGATCTGTGGTCCCGTAAGAATCCTTCTTTGTCAGCATCCAATATTGCTACCAGCGAAACCTCCGGCAGGTCAAGCCCTTCGCGAAGCAAATTGACACCGACCAGTACATCGAACAGTCCGGCACGCAGGTCTGACATTATTCTGACGCGTTCGAGTGTCTCCACGTCGCTGTGGATATAGTTGCAACGTACTCCGTTGCGCAGCAGATAGTCATTCAGCTCCTCGGCCATTTTCTTTGTCAGTGTGGTGACGAGCACACGCTCGTCTTTCTCGGCGCGCAGCTGTATCTCCTCCATAAGGTCATCGACCTGATTCTTGCACGGTCTGACTTCAATTTCAGGGTCAAGAAGACCCGTGGGGCGGATTACCTGATCGGCGATGATGCCACCGCTTTCATTAAGCTCGTAATCGGCTGGCGTCGCGCTGACATATATTGTCTGACCTGTCAATTCCTTGAATTCCTCAAATTTGAGCGGACGGTTGTCAAGTGCGGCAGGCAGGCGGAATCCGTATTCTACCAAATTGATTTTCCTTGCTCTGTCGCCTCCGTACATAGCGTGTATCTGGGGAACGCTCACGTGGCTCTCGTCTATCACCATCAAAAAGTCTTTTGGGAAAAAGTCCAACAGACAGTAGGGGCGGGAGCCTGGCTGACGACCATCGAAATATCTGGAATAATTCTCAATACCAGAGCAATGTCCAAGCTCGCGTATCATTTCCATATCGTACTCAACACGCTCTTTAAGCCGCTTTGCCTCAAGTGGTTTGCCAATTTCCTGAAAATATGCGACACGTTCAGTCAAATCGTCCTGAATCTGCCGTATGGCACGTTCCTGACTCTCTTTTGTGGTCATAAACAGATTGGCCGGATAAACACGATAAGAGTCGTATTCCTGAACGGCCTGGCCGCTAATGACGTCGAACTCACAAATGGAGTCTATCTCATTATCCCAGAACTCCACGCGTAAGGCAAGATCATTATATGCCAGATTAATATCAACTGTATCACCTCTGACTCTGAATGATCCGCGCGACAACTCTATGTCGTTTCTTGTATAAAGACTGTCAACGAGTTTACGCAGAAATTGGTCGCGGTCAATAGTCAGCCCTTTGTGTATCTCTATTACATTATTATAGAAATCGGATGGGTTGCCCATACCGTATATGCATGAAACTGACGAAACGACTATTACATCGTTGCGGCCGGACAAGAGGGCTGATGTAGCAGACAGTCGCAGTTTGTCTATCTCGTCGTTGATTGCCAGGTCTTTCTCAATGTATGTGTCGGTTGACGGAATGTATGCCTCTGGCTGATAGTAGTCGTAATATGATACATAGTACTCGACTGCATTCTCCGGGAAAAAGGCCTTGAACTCT
The DNA here is from genome assembly GCA_045597365.1 of Bacteroidaceae bacterium. Lineage (GTDB taxonomy): Bacteria > Bacteroidota > Bacteroidia > Bacteroidales > Bacteroidaceae > Colenecus. Next base: position 2,821 of record JAZLKB010000059.1, read on the forward strand.
CCGTATAATTGTGCTGCGAGTGTCTTGTTGTGGCTCAATACCAGTGTAGGCCTGCCAATGTTTTTTATGACATTTGCTATGGTGAATGTTTTGCCGGAGCCTGTTACGCCCAACAAAGTCTGGGCGGGCAATCCCGACATTACACCTTCGGTCAGCTGGCTGATTGCCTGTGGCTGGTCGCCTGTAGGCTTATATGGTGAATGCAGTTTGAAATCCATAAAAGAAATCCGGCACTAATTTGCAAAATTACGGTTTTAAGCTGGAAAAGACAATTATATTTTGATATTTAGAACCAGTCAGGTTGCCATAGCTTATATATTTGTTCGACAAGTTTTGACAGCTTTGTACTAAGCATACGTAAAAAACAAGTTGGTAAGAAATCCGGAAGATTACCAAGTTATTTTTTGAAGATTACTAACTTTGTATTCAAAACACGTCATGATATGAAAAGAACAGTTTTAACAGCCTGTATGCTGATAGCGGGGCTATCGTATTCGGCGGCATGTACAAATCTTATAGTAACCAAAGGTGCCTCGGCCGACGGCTCGAATATTATTACGTACGCGGCCGACTCCCATCAGTTATACGGCTTCCTCAAATATATGCCTGCTGCCGATTATCCCGAAGGTACGATGATGAGTATTGTCGAGTGGGACACCGGGAGGTATCTTGGCGAGATACCGCAGGCTACCCATACTTATTCCGTTATTGGTAATATGAATGAATATCAGCTTGCAATAGGGGAAACCACATATGGAGGCCGCGAGTATCTTGATACAACCGCAATCGTAGATTACGGTTCGTTGATTTACATAGCCCTGCAGCGTTGCCGTACAGCGCGTGAGGCTATCGCCCTGATGGATGAGCTGACACAGAAATACGGCTATGCATCCGAGGGGGAGTCGTTTTCAATTTCCGATCCTGACGAGGTGTGGATTATGGAGATGATAGGTAAAGAGCCCAAGTACAATAAAAAAGGTGTAAATGTCAATAAGGGTTCTGTCTGGGTGGCAAAGCGAATCCCTGACGGATATATATCGGGGCATGCAAATCAGGCCCGTATTACTACAATCGACTTCGACGATCCGGAGAATTGCCTGTATGCCAAGGATGTTATAAAGAATGCCCGTGAGCTTGGCATATACGATGGTACGGATGCTGATTTCAGTTTCTGCGAGGTATATAACCCTGTTGATTTCGGTACAGTACGCGGTTGTGATGCCAGAGTATGGGCCTGGTTCAACCGCTTTTCAGCAGGAATGGACATATATACCAGATATGCAATGGGTTATGAACTGGATAATAGAATGCCTTTATGTGTCAAGCCAACTCATAGGATTACTGTGAAAGAGGTTGCCGATATGATGCGTGACCACTATGAGGGTACACCTATGGATATGACCACCGATATAGGAGCCGGTGGCAGTCACAACCCATATCGCTGGCGTCCTATGGAATTTGGATATGAAGGTCACAGGTACGTGAATGAGAGGGCAATAGCTACACAGCAGACAGGTTTTTGGTTTGTTGCCCAAAGCAGGCCGGGCAAGGCTGCCGGTGGTATTTTCTGGTTTGGCGTGGATGATGCCGCAACATCGCCTCTTGCTCCGTTCTACAGCACATCTACCATAGTGCCTGAATGTCTTTCCGAAGACAATGGATCGTTGCTGGAGTATTCGCCGACATCAATGTTCTGGGCCAATAACCGCATTGCGCAGTTCGCATATCTTCGCTATGACAAGATTGGTGCTGAGGTGCGTGAGGTTATTGATGAGTATGAGAATGGGATAATAGCTGAATGTGCCGGAATTGACTCGTATGCCGAACAGCATTCTGACGACCCACAGGCTTTGCGTAAGTATCTGTCGGATTTCGGGGCCAATAACGCCGCCGGATTGTTCGAGAAATGGCGCAACCTCGATAATTATCTGCTGGTAAAGTATATGGACGGCAATATCAAGATACAGAATGAGGATGGAAGCTTCAAGAATAACGGGTTTGATAAAAAGATTCCGGAATATCCGATACAGGAGGATTATTCAGACAAATGGAAGGAGGCTGTAGTTCGCGATAATGGCGAGGAGCTCATGATTCCTGAATAATTTGGCTGCATAATAATAATTAACACGTTATTCATTGCTTTATAAGCCGTAATTCTGTAATTTCGCGCGATAAAATTGTGAAAATGAGAAGTTATATCCGTATGATTGTATCGGCTGTTGCCGTAGGCCTGGTGTTTTCCGGGTGTACAGGGTATAATGCCATTCTCAAATCTCAGGACTATATAGGTAAATATGAGCTAGCCAAAACAATGTTTGTTGAGGGGCATTACTCCAATGCCAGCTCGGTCATTGCGGAATGTGTGATGATGTTTCATGGTACGGTCCGCGGTGATGAGTCTGTCTATCTTCTGGCAAACTGTTATTATGAAATGGAGGATTGGATTATGGCCGCGCAGTATTTCCAGAATTACTACAAGTCATATCCGAACGGCATTTATTCGGAAGATGCCAGATTCCTTGCAGGACAAAGCCTGTATCGCGATACTCCTGATCCAAGACTTGACCCGTCCAGTACTTATAATGCCATTCAGGAATTGCAGGACTTTATGAATCTGTATCCTGAGAGCGAGCATCTCAAGGAGGCAAACGATATGGTCTATGAAATGTATGACCGTCTCGTCGAAAAGGAACTCTCGACAGTTAAACTATATTATAATATGGGCAATTACCTCGGCAACAACTATCAGGCTGGAATAATAACGGCCCAGAATGCGTTGAAGGATTTCCCATATACCAAATACAGAGAGGAATTATCAATCCTGATACTGCGTTGCAAATACAAAATGGCAGTAGAGAGTATCCAGGATAAGATGATAGATCGCTTCAGGGACACCATTGACGAATATTATGCATTTAAAAATGAGTTCCCCGAAAGCAAGTACTCAAAAGAGGTGGAGAAAATTTTTGCCTCATCGACCAAACATTTAGAGAACGAATAAAACAAATAGATATGGATTTCAAGAAAACAAATGCTCCAACCAACACAGTCACACGTAATCTGGTAGATTTTGTAAAGGATACAGACAATATTTACGAGAGTGTTGCCATTATGAGCAAACGTGCCAATCAGATTGCCGTCGAGATGAAAGATGAGCTCAAAACCAAGCTTGAGGAGTTCAGCACGACTACTGATAATCTTGAAGAGGTGTTTGAGAACCGCGAGCAGATTGAGATCTCCCGCTATTATGAGCGTCTTCCAAAACCGACATTGATTGCAGCGCAGGAATTTCAGGAGGGAAAGGTATATTTCCGTAATCCGGCCAAAGACAAGGATCTATTCTGATAGCCGGGGATAGCTATGAAAGTGTATCTGCATCAACTTTGGTTAGTGCTGATGTGTGTCCTGCTTATTGCAGGACTATTTATGCCTATCGGTCAATTGGGAAATGCCGAAGGGGCAACGGCACTGCTTACCAACTTCAAAATAAAATTCATTGAAGGTGACAGCGCCGGAGCGTTGTGGGCATTAGGCGTGATATTGATATCGTCTCTGGCTTTGACTCTTTTCGAACTCCTGCTGTCCGGATTCAAGAATTTCACTATTCAGAAGCGTCTGCTTGTCTTTGTAGCCTTACTGATGGTAGGATATTACATCGTTTTCATCACATATGTGCTGCTGATGAAAAACGATGCCTCATTCAGACCGCTATGGGCCGGATCTTTCCCGTTGATAGTGCTGGTTCTGGATTGGATAACATTCCACGCGGTGCAGAAGACCGAGGCTGCCATTATTGCGGGAATAAGCTCATTCAGACTCAGATAAGTCCTAGTATATATTTGTAGCAGCGAATCTCGCCTGCATCCCCAAGCTCTTTTCCTGAAACATCCGACAACTTTACGCAGTTATATACTGGCTGACGTGAGTTGACCTGGAATGATTTCAGTTTCATAACTATATTCAGAGGCTGGGCTGTACCGACATCGTTGGTAAGATTTGTTCCAATTCCGAATGACACATTGATGCGTCCTTTGAAGTAGTTGAGAATATGGAGTGCGGTATCGAAATTCAGCGAATCGCTGAATACTATTGATTTGGTCATTGGATCAATATGGTATGACTCATATTTGGCGATTATTTTTTCACCAAAGGTGAATGGGTCACCGCTGTCATGTCTGACACCATCATATAATTTGGCCATATCCATACTGAAGTTGCGAAGGAATACATCGGTCGTGAAGCAGTCGGGAAGCATAGTACCCATTGCTCCGCCGTATATCTCGTTCCATTTCTGCATCACATAGTAATTGGCTTCCTTTGGGCCCATGAATGCCGCAGTGGCCATCATAAGCTCGTGAGCCATTGTTCCTATTGGTTTCAAATCCTTGCGTACAGCTTGATATTTCATTGCGAAATGGACTGTCGAAGAGCCTATGAAATATTTGGCGTTGCGGACAAGATAATCCGTTACATAATCCTCAACCTGATGCGAGTAACGGCGTCTCATTCCGAAGTTGGCGAACTTCATGCCGTAGCGGTTTGATATTTCGGTTTTCTGTTCCAGTTGGCTGTTGATATAATCCCAGTCTATCTGACCCGAGCAGTATGTTCTGTAATAAATCTCTGATACAATTGCCAATATGGGAATCTCGTAAAGTGTGACTTTATATATCAGATCTGTTACCTCAATATGCAGATGGCCCTCTTCGTCCAGACTTGCTTTTATTAATGACGGGTCAAAACGGAAGCCGCTGAGCCACTCAAAATAGCATTGCGGTATGTAGCTGATATTTTTCAGGCACCATTCAAACTCCTGTTCGGTCAATGCAAGGTCTTTAAGTTTGGCAAACTCTTTTTCCAGCAGCTCTACAAACTCTGGTAAAAAAACCATATTGTTGCGGTCCGTGAACTGAAATGTTCCTCTACCGTCGGGAGTTGTCCTCTGATAATAGTAGGACATTGAGAACTTGTAGAGATCGTTCTCGATCATACTGCATATAATACTATCCTGCATGGCTTTTCTGTTAAACGGTGTACTCTGGAATATTGTTGTCACTCATATAGTCTGTTAGTGGTTTCTGGGTCTCGAAACAGCCACATCCGGGCATATATACACTAACGTCAAATCCTATGGCGTCACGGAGACGGACGATGTTTCGTAATGTCTCAAGAACGCAATATTCTGACGCAATACCGCATACTACGACATTATCGCCAGGCAAAAACCAACCGCTGTCGTTTGGACTGAGATTGTTGAAGGCTCCGTATTCCTCGACTGACGGATCATTTGCTTTTGGAATGAAACGTATATTTTCACTTTTCAGTCCTGATAATATGCAATCCGGAATTGAGGCTCCCAAAGAGTAGTGCAGACAGTGTACGGGCCAAATTCCTCCCTGTTCCGTGAACGAGCAGTGATTTGCAGGATGCCAGTCAAGTGTGAACCATACTTGGTCAAACTTTGTCTTGATACTGTCGATGTACGGAATCACAGCAGTACCATTTGGAATAGACAGATTGCCGTCAATAAAGTCTTTCTGAAGGTCAACCACTACAAGAATGTCTCTTTTGCTCATATTTCATTGTTTCCAACCGTTTTTAGTAATCTTCAGAAATAAATCTGGTCACAAAAACTTTCGGCTTTCTTACCAACTTATTTTTTCGCTTACCTACGGCTGCTTCATAGTGCGAAATTACTTTTAAAATCGATAAAAAAACAGATAATGTTATATTTTTGTATCTGTTATGATAGCACTTATTATTGCAACAATAGCTACGGCTCTATTTTCTATCCTTTTCAGGGTATATCAGATAAAAGGGATAAATTGTTTTTATGCCATACTTGTAAACTATGTGGTGGCGTTCGTGTGGGGAAGTCTGCTGTCTTTTCAAGGTATCGGTTTAAGCAATCCTTTCAAAGAGGAATGGTTACCGCTTGCAATTATACTGGGATTGATATTCATATTGGGAATGGTCACGTTGGATACCTGCACTGAGAAAGTCGGTGTATCAGTATCCACTGTCAGCAGCAGGGCATCTATGGTCATATCCATAATTATATGCTATTTTCTTATACCAGGAAGCGCGCACCCCAATTGGCTCGCAATTTTAATTGTCATTCTGGCGTTGGCTATGATTGTCGGAATAAGAAAGGGTAGTGCAGATGGCATAAGGACAGGCGGTGCATTATTGTGGACGGCTGTGGTATTTATAGTATTCGGCATAAGCAATTCGATGCTTAAGGTAATGCAATATAAGATTAGTGTGGCATACTCGCCGATTGCAGATACACTCGCCAGCTATATGAATGCTCTCGCTACATCTGTAATATTCATATCCGCGTTGGTATTCGGTCTTATAATGCTTTTCCTGAAACCTGCCGATAAGCGCGGGCGCATTAAATGGAAGGATGTTTTAGGTGGGGTGATTTTCGGCACGGTTAATTTTTTCGCCACATTCCTTCTTGTTGAGGCAATGAAGACTATTGATTCGGCAATATTATTCCCGGCTCACAATGCGGGAATAGTGGCGATTGGTGCTATAGTAGGATGGACAGCGTTCAAGGAACCTCGGAATTGGATGCAGATTGCCGGTATGATACTGGCCACAGGAGCAATTGTGTGGTTGTGTATTTGAAAACTTTATATTAATTTTGCGGTGTAAAAACCGGAAGGTGATGAAAATCAGGGAGGTTGTTGATGCCCTTGAGAAGTTCGCGCCTCTGCCTCTGCAGGAAGAATACGATAATTCAGGCCTGCAGGTTGGACTGACAGAGACGGAAGTTTCAGGGGCTTTGTTATGCATTGATGTGACCGAGACTACGGTCAACGAGGCTATTGCCCGTGGGTGTAATCTTATAATCTCACATCATCCATTGTTGTTTCATCCACTCAAGTCGCTTTCTGACAAATCCGAGACTGAACGATGTGTATATCGGGCAGTGCAGAATGGAATAACCGTTTATTCAGCACATACGAATCTCGACAATGCCCGATATGGAGTAAATTATAAAATAGCTTCTGTACTAGGTTTGCGGCAGATAGAGTGGCTTGATTCCCATGGCGATGACTGTGGCTCGGGAATCGTCGGCCTGCTGGATAAACCACTGCCCGAGGAAGCATTCCTGGACAAGTTGAAAGATTTGTTTTCTGTGAATCAACTGCGCTGTAATGGCAGATACGGCAATCCCGTATTGAAGGTTGCTGTATGCGGTGGAGCAGGGGCTTTTCTGATTCCTAAGGCTGTGGCCTGTGGCGCTGATGTCTTTGTTACAGGCGAGATAGGATATCACCGGTTCTTCGGCTACGACGGACAGATCCTTCTAGTTGAGATGGGGCATTATGAGAGTGAAAAATTCACCGTCTCATTGATTGAGTCAGTACTCCGCAAGGAATTTCCGGACATCCGGGTGACAGTGGCGGAATCTTCTAATCTGATAAGGTATTATTAACATTATATTATTATGGCAAAGGAAATAAAGAAAGATCCTTCGGAGTTTACAGTCGAGGAAAAACTGAAGGCATTGTATCAGCTTCAGACAATTCTGTCAAAGATTGATGAGATCAGGACATTACGCGGAGAGCTTCCCCTTGAGGTGCAGGACCTTGAGGATGAGGTTATCGGACTTACCACACGTATTGAGAATTACGAGAAGGAGATTGTTGCCCTCAACAAAAGTATATCAGAGAATGAGCATAATATCGAGGCTAACAGGATTTCCATCAAGAAATATGAGGACAATCAGAATAACGTCCGCAACAACAGGGAGTTCGATGCCTTGAATAAGGAAATCGAGTACTGCAATCTTGAGATAGAGCTAAGCGAGAAGAAAATACGCGATGCCAAGGCTTTGCTGTTGACCAGAAACGAGGATGTAGAGAGCAGCAAGGTTTTGCTGGCAGAGAAGCGCGATGATTTGGAGAGGAAGAAAATCGAGCTTGAAGAAATTGTTGAGGAAACCCGCAAGGATGAGGAAAGACTGCGCGATGAGGCAAAGGTTCTGGAGGGAAACATCGAGCCCCGTTTGCTTTTGTCATTCAAGAGAATCCGTAAGAACACCAGAAATGGCTTGGGTATAGTCTATGTGGAGCGTGATGCCTGTGGAGGTTGCTTTAACAAGATACCGCCTCAGAGACAGCTTGATATCCGTATGCGTAAGAAAATCATTGTCTGCGAGTATTGCGGACGAATTATGGTCGATCCGGAACTGGCTGGCGTGAAAATTGAGGTAGCCGAGCCTGTTGCTCCGAAAAAACGCTCTCTTCGTAAGAAAAGTGCCGAAGCTGAAGAATAACAGCTACATCAGATGGTGTCGTAGGCAGGAATCTCATCGACAAAACTATAAGTGCCGGAGTCGTAGTCCATTCTGACGCAGTAATGTCTCATTCCATTGCTTATTATCAGATAATCGACTTTCAGTACCAGGTTATATCTTGAAATCTGATCAAACACCTTCCTTGTAATATTTACTTCAGGTGCCTTGTACTCAACAATCAATCTGGGTACAAGGCACTTGTCGTATGCGACAGTGTCACATCGCCGTGACAGGCCATTCAGATTCAATGAAACCTCGTTCATCAAATGTGTGGCAGGATATCCCTTACATGTAATCAGATAATTCACGAACACCTGCCGTACGTGCTCCTCGGGTGTAAAAGCGACATATTTGCGGCGAACGGTATCCCATACTGTCAATTTGTTGTCCTGCTGCCCAAATTTCAACTGGCAGTCCGGTAAATTCAAGCTGAACATTCGGAATCTGTTTTTGAAATAACTATATTTGTATTCCCGACCTGCGAATATAGCTATTTTAGGCGGTAATAGTAATATATGGCAACCGAAGTCTCAGTACGGCAGATTATATCCGACATAAAGGCCGGCAAATTCAGCCCTGTCTATTATCTTATGGGCGAAGAGCCGTATTTTATAGACTTGATTTCAGATTTTATCGGGAATAACGTCATTCCCGAGGATCAGCGCGATTTCAACCAACTGGTCGTATATGGTCTTGACACTAATATGCAGACCATTCTTGAGCGTGCCAGATCGTATCCGATGATGGGCGACAGGCAGGTAATCATAGTAAAGGAGGCACAACATCTGTCCAAAGACATTGATCTGCTGGTGTCGTATCTCTCGATGCCTCAAATTCAGACAGTGCTGGTATTATGTCATAAGAACGGCTCTCTCGATAAAAGGAAAAAGGCCGTATCTGTCATCGCTCAATCCGGAGTCTTGTTTACATCCAACAAACTGAAAGATAATCAGCTCATTCCGTTTGTGAACGAGTGTGTGTCGGAAAAGGGACTGTCAATCGATCAGAAAAGTTGCTCTATGATAGTCGAATCGGTCGGGGACAATTTAAGCCGTATTGTTACAGAACTTGATAAACTTGCTGTAGCAATGCCTGTGGGCACAAAGGATATTACTCCAAGCCTGATTGAAAAAATTGTGGGAATCAGCAAGGATTATAATGTTTTCGAACTTCGCGACGCTATAGTGAACCGGAACATTTTGAAGTCGAATCAGATTGCCAGATATTTTGAAAAGAATACAAAAACATATCCGATTCAAATGGTTCTCGCTGTGTTATTCCAATATTTTTCCAATTTGATGCTTGCCTGGTATGCGCCGTCAAAGACTGAACAGGCCATTGCCCAGCAACTTGGACTTAAAAGTACCTGGGGGGTAAAGGACTATCTGACAGGTATGAAAAATTATTCGGCATTCAATGTCATAAATATCATCTCCGAGATAAGATATACAGATGCCCGCTCAAAAGGTGTAGATGCCTCGGGCAATACATCTGAAGGGCTTCTCAGTGAGCTTATCTTCAAAATATTACATCCTGAAGTCTGACAATAATAAATACAGCTATGACAATTAACGATTTAGAGCCAAAAAACGTATTTGGTAATTTTTACGGCATTACCCGACAGCCGCGTCCTTCAAAATGTGAGACCAAAATCAGATCCTATCTTTTGAAATGGGCTAAGGAACGTGAGATTGAAGCTTTTGCCGACGAGACTGGCAATGTGATAATGCGTGTACCTGCGACCCCGGGTCTGGAGCACCTCAAAGGAGTAGTACTTCAGGGACACATGGATATGGTGCCTCAGAAGAATGCCGATAAGCAACATAATTTTGAGACAGATCCTATCGAGACATACGTTGATGGTGACTGGCTGAAGGCAAAAGGCACAACTTTAGGAGCGGACAATGGGCTCGGCGTTGCAATGGCGTTGTCAATACTTGAGTCGAAAGATATCAAACACGGACCTCTGGAGCTTTTGGTGACATACGATGAAGAGACTGGAATGACAGGAGCTATGGCGCTGAAACCTGGAATCCTGAAGGGTGATATTTTGATTAATCTTGACTCTGAAGCCGAGGGCGAGTTATACGTCGGTTGTGCCGGAGGATTGAATGCCAGTGCATCGGCTACCTACAAACCCGTTCCAGAGCCGGCTAATCACACATGCTATTCATTGGAAGTCAAAGGTTTCAAGGGCGGACACTCTGGAATGGATATTATTCTGTGTCGTGCCAATGCCAACAAGGTCGCAGCGCGTATATTGTACAAACTGATCAATGATTCCGATGTGAAACTCATTGATATGGAAGGCGGCACCCTGCGTAATGCTATTCCGCGCGAGTGCTTTGCTACTGTGTATGTGCCAAATGACAAAACCGAGGAGGCTGAGAACATTGTCGCATTTACATCTGCCGAGGTTAAAGACGAGTATGCAGTTACCGATCCGGATTGTAAGATAGTATTCAAGCCATACGAATGCGCCGAAGGCGAGACTTGCAATCCAGAGGAGTGTAAATATGTCGATTCAGATACTGCCCTGCGCTTTATCAGGGCAATAATAGCCTGTCCTGATGGTGTTGAGAGAATGAGTGATCAGATGCCGGGAATGGTCGAGACTTCGAACAATATGGCTATGGTAAAGATAAGTCTCGGTGAATTTTACGTTAATTGTCTTATACGCAGCTCAGTTGAGAGCGCAAAACAATTGTTGGCGACAAAGGTTGAATCTGTGTTCTCGCTTGCAGGGGCAACGACGGAATTTTCCGGAGGTTATTCAGGGTGGGCACCAAATGCCTCATCGCAGATTTTGCATATAATGAAAGATGAATATAAAAAACTTTATGGTAATGAGCCCAAGGTGATGGCTATTCACGCTGGTCTGGAATGTGGTATTTTAAGCGGCGCTTATCCGCATTGGGATATGGTGTCTTGCGGTCCTACATTGATGAGTCCCCATTCACCCGACGAGCGTGCGTATATTCCATCTGTTCAGAAGGTCTGGGACTTCTTGAAGGCCGTTTTGGTCGCAATTCCCGCTAATGACTGAATGATTCTGTAGTTCCGTCGGAATATACAACTATAATATTCGTTATTTTTTTATCGTAATTGATTGATCCTGAGATACGTTGCGGCGTATTCCCAGGATCTTTCATCTCGTTGTGGCTGCGATTTTCCGAAACAACCGTATTCTTGGTCGGGAATATTGTATTGTCGGAGTTTTCAGATGGAAATAATTCTGTTTGATAGGTGTTTGGCACCTGCGGTCTCTCGTTTTCCACTTGTTGTTTGGATTGACCGGTGATAAGCCATTCCAGATCCAAGTCGGGGTAGGTCGAATATATTTTGGTAACTACATCAAGACTAGGATTGTTTCTGCCTGTGATTATGTGATGCAAAGTAGCACGTTGTATTCCAACAGCATCTGCAAACTGAGATGCTGTCATTTTTTTTTGCTCTATAATAGAAAGTAATCTTTCTTTCATTGACAATTGATGTTTTTGTTAGTGCAAATGTAACATATTCAAATGTATATTACAAGTGTTGCACGATTACATATGTAGCGAGGCAGAACTGATATACATTTGTTTGTCCATATGGTGATACTATTGTATACTGTATAAGCCGTGAACATCTTCTGTGTTGTAATATACTTCATAAATTTTAGCTAATTCGCTGATTATACATAAATAGCGATATAAATTACGACACATTTCGTCACTTTGCGCGCAGTATACAATCGATTATGCCCCATGCTGGCAACCAAGTTTGGTTTATGCAGTATAAATATCAAGTAATCAAGCACTCATGCTATGTATTAATAATGTATAATCTTTAGAAGTGCATCTTGTATATGCCATTGCTGTTAAATATTACAAGTGTACAGGAGTGTAACTATTGTAAATGCATGCACTTTTTCAGTTTACAAATATATATTTGGTACAAATGCTGAATACATTCCTTGTGATTACAAATGTAAATTACATTTCACAATTATTAGCAGTAGTGAAAAAATTTATACAATTATTTGCAATTACCATATTAATATGTAGATTTGCTACAGAAAACCTAATTTTAGACAGATATGAAAAAGATTTTATTTGTAGCAGTCATGCTGGCTTGTCTTGTTGGTTGCAAAACAAGTAAAAACGCTCAAGAGATTGGACTTGGTTCACAAGACGTGTGGCAAACAATGCTTGTAAAGCAGTTGGAGTCGAAAGTTGAGGATAATATAATCACTGTAAAATACAATAATGGCTCTACGCTCTGCTACACTATTTTGGATAACTTCGGTCACGTTGGCTTGACCTGGGATCATAATTCCCAGAATTCATTCGACGAAGGCAAGAGCAGCTATAAAGGCCAGATTGAGATTCCTTCGTTTGTAACGACTGGTGATCACGATGAATTCGTTTTCCAGGTAATCCAGATTGATGAGAATGCATTCTATGGATGCAACAAAGTCACAAGTATCAATATTCCATACAGCATCGGCATCATACGTAGAAATGCATTTACGGATTGCACCTCATTAAAAGAAATAAGGGTAAACGAGAACAATGTATCATATTGTGATCAGGATGGAGTACTTTTCAGCAAGGATTTGCGTATGATTGTCCTATATCCAGCAAAAAAAACCGGCTCGGAATATGAGTTGCCGCATAATGTCTCAATTGTATGCACCGAGGCCTTCAAAGGAAACGAGAATCTCACAAAAGTCACATTGGGCAATGAGGTGACAGCAATCAGTGATTATGCCTTTATGAATTGCACAAAGTTGCAGGAAATGCGCCTTGGACGCAGCGTCAGGATTATCGGTGCGCAGGCTTTCAAGAATTGCCCGAGTCTGGCTTATATTTACTCGCCAAACTTATTTGCTCCACATAATTCACCCAAGGTTTTTGATGACTCTATCAAGGAAACCTGTAAGGTCACTGTTCCTAGAGGGCAGAAAGCAAATTATTCACGCCAGCTGGAATGGAGCGAATTCAAGAACATTCAGGAAGAGTGGTAAAAGGCTCAATAAATCGGACATAAGAAAAGGCTGGATGCGTTTCCAGCCTTTTCCATTATATGTAATTCTACAAATTCTCAGACTATCAGACCGCCGATAATATCGCTGACCGAGTCGATGTTATGCCTGTCAAGATATTCGTTTATACCATCAATGATCCTGACGGATATTGACGGATCGATGAAGTTGGCTGTTCCTATCTCAACGGCAGATGCTCCGGCAAGCAAAAACTCAATTGCATCAGAAGCGTTGCTGATGCCTCCTATTCCGATGATAGGAATGGTTACGGCTTTTGACGTCTGCCAAACCATTCTGAGAGCTATCGGTTTGACTGCAGGACCGCTCAATCCGCCTGTTATTGTCGATAATAGAGGCCGGCGGCTTTCTGCGTCGATAGCCATGCCAAGCAATGTGTTTATCAGTGAGACGGCATCTGCACCGGCATCTTGGGCTGCTTTAGCAATCTCGGTAATATCGGTAACATTAGGTGATAATTTGACTATCAATGTCTTATTATATACTTTACGTACTGCTGATATAACCTCGCTGGCACTTTCGGGCTTTACGCCAAAGGCCATTCCTCCTTGCTTGACATTCGGGCAGGAGATATTCAATTCAATGGCAGGTATGTCGTCCAGATTGTTGATTATCTCTGCGGCAGCAACATAATTGTCAATCGTAGAGCCTGATACATTTACAATAGCCGGGCATCCCAGTTCTTTGACGGTAGGGTAGATATTGCTGATAAAATAACCAACTCCCTTATTCTGCAGTCCAACTGCGTTCAGCATTCCCGAGGCTGTCTCGGCCATGCGGGGATACGGGTTGCCTTCGCGTGGAGCTAGTGTCGTACCTTTCACTATTATGGCACCAAGGCGTGAGACATCAATAAAATCGGCATATTCAGTTCCATAACCAAATGTCCCAGAGGCAGTAAGGACGGGATTCCGAAGTTCAAGACTTCCTATTTCTGTATTTAATCTTGCCATAATAATTTGTCTGTTGTAAATACCGGACCTTCTTTGCAAACACAAACGTTGCCTTGCTTTGTCTGCTCAACACAACAAAGACAAGCACCGATTCCGCAAGCCATTTTATGCTCCAGTGATACTTGGCAGGCGGTTCCTGTCGAGGCTGCATATCTGGCTACGGCCTTCATCATAGGTGTCGGACCACAGGCAAAAATGTAGTCAAACTGTTTATCTTTTAATATTGAATGGTCTGTTACAAAGCCTTTTATACCGTGTGAGCCATCTTCGGTCGTAGTGAAGACCTTTCCTATTTTTTCAAATTCCGGCATTCGCAGCAAATTGTCTTTTTTTCTGCCTCCGAACAGAAAGGTAGGTTCAATACCATCGGCTCTCATGGATTTGCCTAATAGAAGAAGCGGGGCGATTCCTACGCCACCTCCAACTAACAATGGGCTGGACAATCCCTTGCCGTAATCGAATCCGTTTCCTAATGGTAAAATAACGTTTACAACACCGCCTGCCTTGATTTTTGACAGTGTCTCCGTCCCATTTCCGGCGCGACGTATAAGGAATCTGACAACATTTTCTTCTTTGTCAACATCATGAATAGATATCGGGCGTCTGAGGAATGTGCTGGAAGAACCTTCAACAAGCAGCTCTGCAAATTGACCGGGTATAACGTCGGGTAACGGCCTGCTGCCGGTCATATCCAACATAAATGTGTCATCTGATACCGGTACGTTGGATATTACTTTTAAATCTAATTGATACTTCTTCATTATCAATAATGTACGTTTCTAATCATTCTCCAAGGAGGTCGGGTCTCAGGTTGCGGGTTCTCTCAAATGACTGTTGAAGTTCCCAATCGCTGATTTTGCCCTGATCGCCGGAAAGTAGTATTTCCGGTACTTTCCAACCGTTGTATTCAGCAGGGCGTGTATATACAGGAGGAGCCAACAGGTTATCCTGGAAGCAATCTGAAAGTGCAGACTGTTCATCGCTCAATACACCGGGAATAAGGCGTACAATGCTGTCTGTCATTGCTGCTGCCGCCAGCTCGCCGCCGGTAAGAACATAGTCGCCTATGCTTATTTCTTTCGTAATCAGATGCTCACGTATTCTGTAGTCAACACCCTTATAATGACCGCACAATATAATCAGATTGTCGAGCATGGACATGGAATTTGCCATCTTTTGATTGAAGCGTTCACCATCAGGCGATGTGAAAATAACCTCATCGTAATGTCTTTCTGCCTTTAAAGCGCTGATACATCGGTCTATAGGCTCAATTTTCATAACCAGCCCCGCGCAACCGCCGAAAGGGTAGTCATCTGTTTTATGGTGCTTGTCGGTGGTGTAGTCACGTATGTCATGAAGATGTATCTCGGCCAATCCTGCTTTTTGGGCCCTGGCCATCATTGAGCAGTTGAAAAAGCCTTCAATCATCTCCGGAAATACTGTCAGAATATCGATACGCATATTTTTTCGTTTGATATGCGGCAAAGTTACAAAAAATGACGATTGTTGAGAACTATGGCTATGCAATAGACTGATAATTGCCTTTATTAAAGTATTTTTGTGCAATTGCGTATTTTGGAATGGCAGGTCTTTTCGATAATATAGAGGCTGACGATAAGTCGCGCATCGTAGAGCTGAGAGCTCTGTTGAATGAGTACAACAGAATGTACTATGTTCAAAACGCTCCAGTAATATCGGATTTCGAGTTTGACAGTCTGATGCGCGAGCTTATGGATTTGGAGAGACAATATCCCGAAATGGCAGACCCGGACTCACCGACGCAACGTGTAGGCAGTGATTTGTCCAAGGGGTTCAGACAGGTGTCGCACAAATATCCTATGCTATCGCTCGACAACACGTATAATGAGCAGGAGGTTGGTGATTTCGTACGGCGGGCTACGGCCTCACTTGGAGGTGAGAAGTTTGAGATCTGCTGCGAATTGAAGTTTGACGGATTGTCAATATCGTTAATGTATCACAATGGCAAGTTGGTACAGGCTGTAACTCGGGGAGATGGGGTAAAAGGTGATGATGTGACTGATAATGTTCGTAAAATCAACAGCATACCTCAAATTCTTGAAGGGAGCGGATGGCCGGTCGATTTTGAGATTCGCGGAGAAATCCTGATGCCTTGGAGCTCGTTTGACCGCTTGAACCGCGAGCGGGAGCTACAGGAAGAGCCTCTGTTTGCCAATCCGCGCAATGCGGCTTCCGGTACATTGAAACTTCAGAATCCGGAAATTGTCGGGCAGAGAGGACTGGACTCATATCTATACTACCTTTTAGGCGAAGATCTGCCCTTCAACGGTCATTACGATAATATGATGGCTGCTCGCGGGTGGGGGTTCAAAGTATCGGAATATATGCGTAAATGCACTTCGATTACCGAAGTGATGGAATTCATAAGGTATTGGGATACAGAACGAAAGAACCTTCCAGTCGCAACGGATGGTATAGTCTTGAAAATCGACTCACTTGAGCAGCAGCAGCGTCTTGGGTTTAAGGCTAAGTCCCCGAGGTGGGCCATAGCGTACAAGTTCCAGGCAGAGAAGGCATTGGCACGTCTGGAAAGTATCTCTTACCAAGTTGGCCGTACAGGAGCAGTAACCCCTGTGGCGAATTTGTCACCGGTTCAGCTTTCAGGCACAATGGTGCGGCGCGCTACACTGCATAATCAGGATTTCGTAGAGAATCTGGACCTGCACATAGGCGATATGGTCTGGGTGGAGAAAGGTGGAGAAATCATACCGAAGATAACCGCAGTCGATATGGCTTCGCGTGATGGGAGTACCGGTCCTAAGGCAGAGTTTGTTTGCATATGTCCGGAATGTGGCGCAAAACTCGTAAGGTATGAAGGCGAAGCGGCGAATTATTGTCCGAACAGCAGCAGTTGTCCACCTCAAATCAAGGGCCGCATAGAGCATTTTATAAGCCGTAAGGCTATGAACATTGACGGCCTCGGCCCAGAGACAGTCGATTTGCTGTACAAACGCGGATTATTAAATGATTTTACAGACCTTTATTCGCTGAAGGTAAATGATATAGCTATACTGGATAGGTTGGGAGAAAAATCAGCCTCAAATATGGTGTCAAGTATAGCGAATAGTAAAAATACACCTTTTGAAAGAGTACTATTCGCGTTGGGGGTACGCTTTGTTGGCGAGGTTGTGGCGCGTAATTTGGCCCGTTCGTTCAAATCACTTGAGGCATTGGAACACGCTACGGTCGAAGAACTCGTGGCAGTCGATGAGATAGGTCTGAAAATTGCACAAAGTGTGACTGAATATTTTGCCGATTCAAAGAAT
Organism: Bacteroidaceae bacterium; assembly: GCA_045597365.1. Taxonomy (GTDB): domain Bacteria; phylum Bacteroidota; class Bacteroidia; order Bacteroidales; family Bacteroidaceae; genus Colenecus. The sequence goes on from JAZLKB010000059.1 coordinate 20,440, forward strand.
CAGGAAATAATACGTAAAATTTACTCAATCGGCTTGAGAACTTCGGTTTCAGAGAGTCTGATTGAAGATAACGGACTGTTGTCCGGCAAGACAATAGTTATAAGTGGTGTATTTTTGCATCATTCCCGCGAGGAATACAAGGAGATTATTGAGAAAAACGGTGGTAAGAATGCAGGAAGTATCTCATCCAAGACCACATTTGTACTCGCCGGCCGGAATATGGGGCCCGCCAAGAAAGAGAAAGCTCTTCAATCAGGAGTTCCATTAATTGATGAGGATGAGTTTATTAATATGTTGAATAATAATTAATTATAATAATAATGAGAAGCAATCCATTCAAAGGATATGGGGTAGCGTTGGTTACACCATTCAACCATGATGGTAGTGTTGATTTCGATTCACTTGCAAAACTGATTGATTTTCAGATTGATAATGGTGTGGATTTTATCTGTGCCCTAGGTACTACAGCCGAGACACCGACTCTTGAAGATGCTGAATATCAAGATATTCTGGATTTCATAATATCTCGTACGGCAGGCCGTATTCCTGTTATGGCAGGTTGTGGAGACAATTGCACGTCCCGTCTTGCAAAGCGTCTGTCTGCAATTCGTTTCAATGGTGTACAAGCCATATTATCTTGTGTGCCCGCTTACAATAAGCCGTCACAAGAAGGTATATATCAGCATTTTATTGAAATAGCCAAATCTTCTCCATTGCCAATTGTCCTATATAATGTTCCCGGGAGGACAGGCGTGAATATGAGTCCGGGTACAATCTCACGGCTGATATCTGCCTCTGATAAATTCATTGCCATCAAGGAGGCTTCCGGAAACCTGCAACAGGCAAAGGAACTTATCGATATGGCAAAGGACGGTTTCGAAGTTATCTGCGGAGATGATTCTCTTACCTGCGATATGATGCGGAATGGTGCGGCAGGTATAATCTCAGTGATAGGAAATGCCATACCCCAGACTTTCAGTAAAATGGTTCATTTATGTATGGACGGAGATTTTGAGGCGGCACAAGCCATCAATAAGTCTCTCAATCCCTTATACCCACTGCTGTTCAAAGAAGGAAGTCCTTGTGGAATAAAATCGTTATTATCGCATAAAGGTATCGTTAATAATGTGTTACGCCTGCCTATGACTCCAATAAGCCCACAACTGCAAGACGAAATCATCAACGGATTTGCCGATATTGCCAAATAACGACATAAGCACCAGTTTTAAAATGAGGATATTTAAATTAGTTTCAGTATTGTCGATGGCCGTTGTAGCCCTGTTCTTTGCCGAATGTTCGGGTAGTAAATCGTCAAATACTGATAATGAAGATATTATTACAGATTCAATAAACCGGAAATGGGGTATAAATGTCGATGACTACGTTATCAACGACGGTATTATCAAAAACGGACAGATTCTGTCAAGCCTTCTGGAAACTTACGGCGTAGGCCCGCAGGTTGCAGGAGAACTCGAGAAAGTCTCGGCTGATGTATTCAGTGTCAGGAAGTTAAGAGCTGGGAAAAACTACCATATCCTACAAACCAAAGACTCTTTGGAACAGGCAGACTGGTTTGTTTATGAAGTTTCTCCTATCGTAAATGCTGTCTATTCACTTCGCGACAGCATATATTGTTATTTAGACACAGTTCCAACCGATACAATACAAAGACATATTTCCGGGAAGATAACCTCTTCTTTATGGAACGCTATGATTGACTGCGGCGCCTCGTACGAGCTTTCAGGACTCATTTCCGATATGTACTCTTGGACCATTGACTTCTTCGGGGTGCAGCAGGGAGACTCATTCTCAGTATATTATCAGGATATAACAGTGAATGATACCACCCGTGTGGCTACGGATAAGATTCTTGCCTCCAACTTCATCACAGCCGGAGCTGACCATTATGCATTCTATTATGTATATAGAGAGGGGCGCGGCGAGTATTTCGATGAGAAAGGCAACAGCTTGCGGCGCGCATTTCTTAAAGCTCCTTTGAGCTATACCCGTATAAGCTCTACTTTCTCGAATGCCCGTAAACATCCCATTACCAAGGTTGTAAGAGCGCATCATGGAGTCGATTATGCCGCTCCTTCGGGCACGCCCGTCTATTCGGTAGGCGATGGTGTGGTTACAGTCAAAGGATGGGACAGCAAAGGTGGAGGAAATTATCTGAAAATAAAGCACAATGGCACATATACCACTGAGTATATGCATCTTAAGGGCTTTGCTAAAGGTATAAGCCAAGGGACTCACGTAAAGCAGGGACAGTTGATCGGGTATGTCGGTGCAACAGGAATGGCTACAGGCCCCCATTTGGATTACAGGGTGTTCAAAGATGGCACGGCCATTAATCCTTTGCGTATGGATTTGCCGGCTGTTGATCCTATTGCTGCAGCAGACATGCCGCAATATCTCAGTAGCGTGAGGCAGTATATGGAGCTTATCGGAGCTGAGATTCCAGACAGCACCCAGTTTCAAGCTAATCAAACTGACAGCATAAAGTAAACTAAACAAATATGATATGAGAAATGTAGGAATAATAGGTTCCGGCTGGATAGCCGACAAAATGGCCGAGACGCTCACTGGTCTTGACCCATCCATGAAATATGCCATAGCGTCGCGTGACATCGCGAAAGCACGTGCTTTTGCCTCACACTGGGGATTCAAGAAAGCGTATGGCTCGTACCGCGAACTTGTCGATGACCCTGATGTTGACCTTGTATATATAGCAACGCCGCATTCTCATCATTTTGAGAATGCGTCAATGGCAATCGAGGCAGGAAAGCCGGTGCTGTGCGAGAAAGCTTTTACCGCAAATGCCCGTCAGGCATATCAATTGCTCGATCTGGCTCATAAAAAAGGTATTTTCATTACTGAGGCCATCTGGACACGGTATATGCCGCTGTCATTGAAGATAAAGGAGTTGCTGGACAATGGCGTAATCGGCCAGCCCCGTCTGCTCAATGCCAGTCTTTGCTATTATATGGAATTCAAAGAACGTATCCTCAGGCCTGATTTGTGCGGAGGCGCGTTGCTCGACCTTGGCGTCTATAGCCTGAATTTCTGCCGTATGTATTTTGGGGCCGACATAGCTGCTACTACATCGTCCTGCATAAAGAGTGATACCGGTATGGATATGCATAATTTCATATCATTGAGATACAACGACGGCAGAATGGCAAATCTGCAGTCAAGTACCCTTTGTCTATGCGGGCGGCTCGGACAGATATGTGGAACAGAAGGTTATCTTATTGTGAATAACATCAATTGTCCGGAGCGTGTCACCGTTTATAAAGACTACAAGCCCGTGCAGATAATAGATGCTCCTGAAACGCAGATAACCGGCTATGAGTATCAGGTCACAGCCTCGTTCGACGCAATCGGCAAAGGTTTGCTCGAGTCACCATATATGCCTCATCAGGAGACACTTGACGTAATGCGCCAGATGGATTCGCTGCGGGCAGAGTGGGGCGTAGTCTATCCGATGGATTAAGAACCTGTTTGATATTCCACAAATGAAACGGATATTGTTTATATGTCACGGCAACATCTGCAGAAGTCCGATGGCCGAGTTCATTATGAAATCACTTGTCAGGGAGCGCGGTTGTGAGGAAGGATTTTATATTGAGTCGGCAGCCGTATCGGAAGAAGAGATAGGAAATACTATATATCCGCCGGCAAAACGTTGTCTTGCAGGTCACGGAATATGGTTCGACCCAGAGAAGAGGGCCAGAAGAATGACGCGCTCGGATTACGACCGGTTCGATATGATAATATATATGGACCGCAGCAATCTGAACTGGCTGAGGCATATAATAGACGGTGATGCGGAAGGCAAGCTGAGTATGATGATGTCATATACCGGACAGCAGCGTGATGTGGCCGATCCGTGGTACACGGGCGATTTTGAGCGTACATTCAACGATATCCACGCAGGGTGCAGCGCACTTCTTGATTTTCTTGTAAAATATTAATAATTAGGGCAATATGAGGGCTTATGTCAAGGTCGTGATTTTCTATATGCTCACCGCCGTACTGGCGGGCTGTGGCAGCAAAATCCAGAACAATGAGTATAAAAGTGTCCAGCCGTTCCAGACCGATGAGTCAAAGGCGTTCGTTGACAGTCTGTACAACAGTATGTCGGTATATGAGCGTGCCGCGCAGCTTTACAGCATTCAGCCTCAGGACGTTATGATTGACGGCGAGGTTTCGGTGGAGTTGTGCCGCGAGAAGATTCCGTATGGCATCGGACACGTGTGCCAGTTCACCAGTAATCTTGATGTCCCTGCTGAGCGTCTGCGCGAGATTGCTGCGCAGATACAGGAATATCTTATAAACGAGTCGTCCGCGCATATTCCTGCCATTCTTCACGAGGAGTGCATCACCGGTCTGACGGCTAAAGACGCCACGATATATCCGCAGCAGATTGGTCTGGCCTGTTCGTGGAATCCGGAACTGGCACGTGTCAAGACCACACAGACGGCCATTCAGATGCGTTCTGTTGGTGTGACGATGGCTCTTTCGCCTATGACTGACATTATCCGCAATCCTTCCTGGTGCCGTGGCGAGGAATCATACGGCGAGGACGGCTATCTGTCGGCCGCAATGGCATCGGCTTTTGTAGAGGGCTTGCAGAGCGAGGGTCTGCACGACGGCATAGCAGCCTGTACAAAACATTTCCTTGGATATGGAGGCGGTAACACATTGTCATGGAAGGAGATATGCGAGGAGGTCCTGTTCCCGCACGAAGTGTGTATACGGCAGGCTGGCAGCAAGGCTGTGATGACTTGCTACGACCGCTTCCGCAGCGAGCAGGCAGTTACAAGCGATACGCTGATAAACGTGCTTTTACGTGACGGGCTGGGATATGACGGCATTTTTGTAAGCGACTATCTGTCAATCGGATATAAGGGCAATAATCCTGACAGCCTGAAGCTGACGGCTGCGATGGCTGTCAATACAGGTAACGACCTTGAATTCTGCAATGGCGATAATTATCAGTATCTTCCGGAGCTTCTTGAGCAGGGACTGGTTGATGAACTGGCTTTTGAGAAGGCTGTAAAGCGCGCTCTTACAATGAAATATAACGTCGGTCTGTTCGAAGAAGGCTACGGTATGAGCCAAGCCGTTGATTTGGACAATGACGAATGGAGAGCCACATCGTACCAGCTGGCCACACAGTCTATCGTACTCCTGAAGAACGACGGCGTACTGCCAATGTCGGGTACAGAGGGAGATATCGCCCTTGTAGGTCCGAACGCCAACGCTTTCTGCGCAATGCTCGGCGACTACACATATCCGTCGATGAGTTATTTCTGGCACGGCAACAAGATGGATCCCGAGAGTCCGCACATCGTTTCCTTGCGCGAGGGTCTTGAGGACAGGCTTCAAGACGCCAGACTAAACTACGCCCGCGGGTGTGAGTGGAGCGTGCCGGGCGAACTAACTTTGAATTTCGGCGGTGACCCCAGGATAAAGGCTCTTACAACAGGTTTGATTCCCGAGGATGAAGAAACCGACTGGGACAAGGCGGTGGCCATGGCTGCGGGTTGCGACATAATAATAGCGGCGATGGGTGAGAATCCTGCTCTCTGCGGTGAGGGCCGCGAGCGTGTCGGCATACGCTTGCCGGGCCGTCAACAGGAGTTTGTATCGGACTTGATTGCTACAGGCAAGCCTGTCGTACTTGTCATATTCGGCGGTCGTCCACAATCGGTAAGCGATATAGCCGATGGCTGCGCCGCGATTGTCCAGGCCTGGTATCCGGGCGAGGAGGGCGGTCACGCCGTAGCCGATATCCTGCTTGGTAATGTGAATCCATCTGCCAGACTGTCAATCACTTATCCTAATTACGAGATAGACAGCCAGTTCAGTTACACATACGGCGAAACCAGCGATTATGTGGCATATCCGTTTGGCTACGGTCTGTCATACACTACATTCGATGTTTCCAGTTGCAATGCCATGTACGATAACAATGTGATTGAGCTTGAGTGCAGTGTGTCGAATACCGGTAACAGGTACGGAGAGACGGTTCTGCAGTTGTACTTATCACCCGACAGCGAGAATCCGCAGAATATCAAGCCTATACAGCTTAAGGGCTTCGCACGTGTCGGAATCGAGGCTGGCGCCAGCAGGAAAGTTACATTCCATCTGACAACAGATCAGCTGGCAAGCTGCATATTGCCGTCGGGCGCTCCCGGCAAAGATGCGTTCTGGCTGGTAGAGCAGGGCACTTATCTGTTAAAGCTCGGGTTCTCATCGCAGGACATCAGGACGGTTGTCCCCGTCAGCATAAAAGAAAGCCGCAAAATCGCTTTTGACGGACGTAAAGGACTAATCGCCCCAGTGGTGGTAAAATAGCATAACGCAGGTCAAGCGGGACCAGGAATTATTATCATGTTTTAAAATAATGAGAATCAAAGCTTTACTTTTTTTCGTCCTTCCAGTCCTTTTTTCATGCGCATCCGAAGACTTTGACAAAGACAGACTTGATGCATACTTTGACGCTCTCGCGGATGTTTATCAAGGCAGCGTGGCAGTGACAAAAAACGGAAAGAACATTTACTGTAATTCAACAGGGAAAAAATATCTGACAGGTTCCATTTCGAAAACATTCACAGCAGTCCTTGTTTATCAGGCAGAGGCGGACGGACTGCTTTCAACTTCTGATACTTTATCGAAGTACTTTCCCCAAATCAAAGGCTCTGCCGATATTACTTTGGACAATATGCTCTGCCATCGCAGCGGAATATACGATGTCTTTGAAGACAAGGACTATTGGGAATGGTACACATTACCTCAGTCGAGAGAAGAGCTGCTGTCACGTATGTCCTGTGCCCAGCCTCTATTTCCCGCAGGCACCCAGTCATCATACTGCAACGGTAATTATGTTCTGCTGTCTTTCATTCTGGAGGATGTCTATGGAAAAAAGTTCGGGGAACTGGTTAAAGAAAAGATTGCAGAACCGTTAGGCTTGAATGATACCTATATCTGGACTGGAGCGGACGAAGCCAAGAAGGAATGCCGTTCCTATAAATATACCGGAGATTGGGAACTGCTGCCCGAGACCGATCCGTCCGTTCCATACGGTGCCGGTGCTATAATGTCCACCCCCGAAGACCTGTGCGTTTTTGCCAATGCATTGTTCTCAGGGAAATTCGGAGATGATATCTTGTCAAAGATAACTGATGTGGCCGGTGATTACGGGCATGGCGTCTTCCATTATTCCTTCGGGCCTTATGAGGGAATAGGACATCTTGGGGGAATCGACGGATTCACCTCAGCTATGTTTTATTTTCCTGATGGCATGGTCGTCTCTTTATGCTCGAATGCTTCTGGAATCAATCAGAACGATGTGCTCCTAACCGTCCTTCAGTGCCTTCATGGACAGGAATTTGAGATTCCTGATTACGATTTCGCGACAATGACGGAAAAAGAGCTGTCAGACTATTGCGGAGTCTATTCATCAGCAGAGCTTGGCATGGACATTGAAGTCAGTTCGAACGGAAGGGTACTGCTTGCCCAGCCTTCAGGCCAGAATGCCCTGGTTCTGAATCTACAGAAAGATGGAGTTTTTGTCAATCTGCCAGGAGGACTTCTTTTCCGGATAGAGCCATCCTCAAACAAACTGACACTTATCCAAAATAGTCAAGAGTATCTTTTTGTCCGTGGTTGAAAATCAAGAAAAAGTGCAATTCTTCTATGCTGCCTTACAGAAATCAGCACAGATATTGAGGCACATCTGCGCTCTGGCAACGACAAGCTAATGGTTGTGTAAGATTTCCTATGCGGATGCTGTAGACGTTGTCATAGTTCCAACCAGTTCTCAAAGTCCTTGGTCTCTTCTTCGGAAAGTTCGACGTCGCCGTCGGGACGGACATTGCACGGATTATCCGAACACGCTCCATCGTTTCTCCTTCCGCCTTGCCTTCGGCAATACAATACCGGCGGCTCTGCATTGATTCTTCTGCTCACCAGATCATCCCAACTTTGCTCTAGCGAATACCCATGTAAAAGTTGTTATTTTATGATTATCATTTAATGGTAATGAGATAATCTTTTATATTTTTGCATGTGCAGTAAGAGGCCAAAGAATACTTGCTTTTTAAGTTTCGCATGTTCCAAATTGCAGTCATCAAGGGGCTGTTAAGGAGGATAAAAAATTTGTAACTACAAAGTTGAAAAAATGTAGTTACAACTTTTCAACTTTGTAGTTACAAATTTTTATCAGCCCAATAGGGCACTAAAAGCAGACTCCCGAGGTGCGCTCCAAGGCGCAGGGCACGTCACGTCCTTGAGTGTTGCCCTGAAATCTATCTGTGCAAAGCAATGACTTCTTGCGGCAGGATGGAATTACCCACATCTTCTTTGGGAGTCACCTTATTAAATAGGACAATCTCGACCTGCTTTCCTTTGGTAAAAGGTAAGGCTTCTGCTATCTTCTGTATCTCATTGGTGAGCAGACGCCCGTTCTCGCCGGAAGTCCATTTGCATTCACCAATCAGAATATGCTGTCTGTCCAATGATTCAGCCACGACATCCAACTCCACATCCTTGAATTCTCCATCGATACAGACCTGCCCCCACCACCTTCTTGCTTCAGAGTATGTGATTCCGTTTATTGTATTGCCGGTCACAGCATCACGACAAAGCCTTTCCCACCAATATCCGGTCAATTCAGGCAACCGTTCGTCAAGCAGTCTGTCAATAAGTGAGGTTCTGCCCAACACAATGAATGAACGGTTTGCAGGCACAAAACTGTAATGGAAACTGAGAAACGGGTCTGCAATGCGATACAGGCTCTTCTTGTTATCTTTTACTGAAACTCCGAATGGAATGTCTTTTTCAAGATACCCCAAATCTATCAGCTTCGCCAACGGCCTTGAAAGATTGGTGGCCGGTTCACTGCATTTTGATGCAATTTCCTTCAGTCTTGTAGCTCCACCTCCGACTATTGTCATAATGGTTGCCGTCTTGACAATATCCTTGAGATCATCCCGGAAGAGATGCTGAGGTTCTTCGTACAATGCTCCGAAAGTAGATAGAATATGCTCGTCTATTGCCTCTCTGAGCGAAACAGAATTTTCCCTGAGTTTCCAGTATCTCGGAATACCACCCCAGATGGCGTAATTTTCGATAGTTTCGATATCATTGAGACCCAAAGCTTCCTGCAGATAAGGAAGTTTGATGGGGCCTATGTTGAAATCAGCCTCCTTTCTTCCAAACAACGGCGATGCCTCATCATGAGTGAGATTGTACATCATAGTCTGCGATGACCCGCAAAGTACAATGTTGTATTTGAGTTCTCCTGAATCCAGAAGTGTCTGAACCACGGACGGAAGCGAGGTATCGCTTTCCACCAGATACGGAAATTCGTCAAGACATAGGGTTATTTTCTCTGTAACCCTGTGGTTCAATGCAGTAAGCAACGCCCGCCAATTCTTGTACTGCGCATCGCCAAAGCCTTCATAACGATGGGATATCACGTAACTCAGATTGGACATTTGAGTCGAAGCATCCGTCTTGTCTGCTTCGAAATAAATATCATTTTCCGTCAACACCCTTTTTATCAGCGTTGACTTTCCGACACGTCTTCGTCCCCGGATAATCGCGAACACGGGCTGCTCACTTGAAATCAACTTGGACAGTTTTTTCTGTTCAATGATTCTATCTACAAATTCCATATTTCGGCGCATCTATTATTATGCGCTGCAAACATAATGTTTTTGGAGCATAACTGCAAATCAATAATTCGGATTTCGCAATGGCCTGACTCTGAATTTCGTGTTTGATAGTATAGAGATTGATTCTTCTGCTCACCAGATCATCCCAACTCAGCTCTAGCGAATACCCATTCCATCTTCGTTGGCCGAGAAACGAAGAGTGCCGATAGCCTCACAAAAGACGCTGTGCGAAACATTATCATTAAAGATGAAACTTATGCAAATCATCACTAACTTTGAATCGATATTTGCGCAGGAGTAGATAATATGCAACCATTCAGGATATTTTCATCGTTAATCATACTTTTTACCGTTCTGGCCTGCACCGGGAACGAGGAGATATTTCAGCCGCAGTCGTTTGACGAGCTGCCAGGTCATACAATGGCTCTTTTGGAAGGCTCCGCACAAGCAGACTTTGCCGAGCAGCATTTCAGAGACAGAGGAGTCAATCTGGTTTATTTCCCCGGGTTCACTGACGGAATGATTGCAGTGCGGCAAGGGCGTGCCGACGTTCTGTTCGCCAATCAGCTGATGACTTTCAACGATGCATTCAAGGATCAGCACCTGAAAATCTGCATGTTGGTCAATGAGCTTGTAGCAGAGACCGGATACGGAATCAAAAAAGGCAATGACGGGCTCAGGAATGAGCTGGATTACTTTCTTGACAGCCTCATAACAGCAGGAGCATTGAAAGAAAAGGAAGACAGATGGCTCTCGGACCCGGACGCAGATCCTCACCAATTACTCCGTTTCGATCCCATTCCTGCAAACCCGACAGAAGAAGGGAAACTGCTGAGAGTGGGAGTCTCAGATAGCCAGCCTCCCGCCACAATGCTGGTGGACAATAAATGGACAGGATTCGAGATAGAAATCCTTCAGGAGTTCGCTGCCACCAGAGGCTATCAGCTTCAGATACAAGTCTATGATTTCCATAATCTGATACCTGCCTTGTCTTCCGGTACCATTGATATAATCGCCTCCACCCTCATCATTAACGAGGAAAGGAAACAGAAGATAGATTTCTCCATTGCCACCTTCAGGCTCAAGACCGCCTTCATTTCAAAAGACCCTGACTACACTGGAAACGCAGGCCTCTGGCAATCAATAAAGAAAAGCGCATACGCATCACTGGTAAAGGACAGCAGATGGAAGCTCATCATGAATGGACTTCTGCTCACCATCATCATTACGCTATGTTCGCTGATTCTTGGCGCGATTCTGGGCGGCGTGGTATGCAGCTTCAGAATGAGTACAAGAAAATGGAAGGTGTCACTGGCCAGAGGATACATATACATTATGCGCAACACCCCAATTCTTGTGTTCCTGATGATAATGTACTACGTGGTGCTCGCCCAGTCCGGCCTGAGTGCCATCACTGTGGCGATAATTGCCTTCTCAATGAACAGTGCTGCATTTATAGCTGAAATCTACAGATCCGGAATCCAGTCAGTCTCGAAAGGACAGATCGAAGCCGGAAGAGCGACGGGATGCTCCGCATTCAAGACCTTTCTGTACATAGTTGCCCCACAGGCTGCAAAAACAGCGATGCCCGTCATCACCAGCGAATGCATCACGCTGCTCAAAGGAACGTCAATAGTCGGTTACATTTCAATAATTGATCTCACAAAAGCATCAGACCTTATCAGAAGCACAAGTTTCGAGGCCTTCTTCCCCCTGCTGACAATCACATTGCTGTATTTCATTCTGGCCTCCCTGCTGACACATATTCTGAACCTGGTGCTGAAAAAACTCTAACCGTTATGCTGCGAATCAAGAATCTATCATTGTCATACCCTCAAAGTGACGGCAGCACTCTTGACGTTCTGAAAAACGTCAGCTTCAACGTTGAAATATGCCAATCCGATAATCAGTCGGATATCAGCTTCAGAAAGTTGCAGAACGATTTTTCCCAGTTGTACCAATCGTGTCCACCCGGGTATTCGAAATACTGGAATCCGTATCCCTGCCGTGTCAGGTAGCGGCGGTAGTTTGCAATATGCGGATAGAAAAGGTCTGCCCGTCCGATTTCTATGTCGTACGTCTGTGGCGGGTCTTCGAACTGGCGCTTTTGATTGTCTTTGAGGTGTCCGTAGAACCAGGCATATCTGCCATGTCTTGGAGGAGCCTTGTAAAAGGGCGAGAACAATCCGATATGGTCAAAGACATCAGGATTCCATGCGGAGATATAGATGCTCTGCAGCGCCCCGATTGACATACCTGCTATGGCCCTGTGTTCCTTGTCAGGTACAGTTCTGAAGCAGCTGTCAATATGTTCCACTACGTCACGGACAAATGCAGACTCTGCACGGCCGTCTGTCTCGTAGAACGATTCCATGGCTCCTTGCGAGCGGGAATTGCCATAATCCTCATCATTCCTGTAGTGATTCATATTGGGGAGTACTATGATGCAGGGCTTTGCTGCGCCGCAGTCAAAAAGGCTGTCGGCATAATGCAGTATGTTTCCTTTTGTAATCCAGGCGGCTTCGTTGCCACGAGCCCCGTGTATCAGATATAATACCGGATAGCGCAGGTCCGAATCCTGATAACCTTGGGGAAGATATACCAACAACCTCCGGCGTGTCGGACCGGGTACACTGCATTCGTGATAGGTCTCGACAACCGTTCCTTCGGGATGGTATGCGGTCTCTATCTCCAGAGTTGTCAGCAATGAAGCATTTGAGGCGACCCTTGTCTTGTAAACACTGCAGGAACTGAGAATCAGGACGAATGATATCAGAATCAGCGCTCTCTTCATCTGGCCAGGGCTTCTTGATACATTCCAATGAGCGATGTGATTGACTTTCCGATGTCGAACTTCCGTGAGAAGTCCGCATATTCCTGTCCCATAATCTCCCTTTCCCGGGGATGCTCTATCCACCAGTCAATCCTGTCAGCCAGTGCCTTTGCATCGCCGGTAGGGAAGAGGCTTCGTCCATCGAGCGCGAAATCGGTCGTACCCACAAGCTCTGCCTGTGCAATTATCGGCACCGTTCCCTCTCTGATTGCTTCGAGGCATCCCAATCCTTCGACCTCCATCTTGGCACAGTGTACATAAAGATATGCTTTCCTGTTGAGTTCCACCAACTCGGCCGACGTCAGGAATTTTATGACAGGCGGATACCGTAAAATCCCTTCGGACACCAGTTTTGAGCCGGCTTTCATAATCTTGTCACGGTTGACGCCGTTACCGGCAAAGAACAATTGTATCTCACCGCTATGACGCGAATAACGCATGGCATCAACAAGTGTCATCTGTTTCTTGACTTCACAGAGTCGGCCTGTTGTGAGTATTGTATAAGGTTTCGTTGACGGCATGCTTGCCGTAACCTGTTCTGCCGGGATTGCAGTGCCGTTTGAAATCAACTTGAGGTTACTTTTGCAGTTGTGTTTTTCAAGCAATTGCCTTACAGCCTGTGTAGGGCACTGGACATACGAACAGTGATTGAAGAACGCGTTTATCCAGTTTCTCATCAGCAGGTCGTTGGACCATTTCCATGATGCCAGAGGTATTTCGTTCAGGATGTTCTGCGTATAGAGATGGAAGGTGCCGACAATCGGTTTTCCCATCTTTTCGGCCATTCTGATTGCATCCTTCTGAAGGAACAGCGGTTCTGTGATATGGATGATGTCTGCCCATTCCACGGCCTTGCGTATGACCCGGCGGTTTCGTTTGGCATAGCTGAATCCGTTGGCATCGATAATAGGCTGGAATATCGGGAAATGCAGTCTGTCCAACGGGAAATCCGGCTGAGGTACTCCGGAATCCTTGGATATTCCTGAAAGAAATCTGGCATCGACACCTCTGTCCCTAAGATGTTGTACTGTTGTATTTACTGAAGTGCAGATGCCGTTCCCTGGTACATTTATGTTGTTTGTGACAAAAAGAATATTCATCTCCATCGCCTCCGTTCTCTTCTGCAAAAATAGCCTATTTTTCTCTATTTGTAAAATTATTTCTTCCAGGCTGTCCGTAAAAGCGGGCAGTGGTATTCCGTTGTGAAGATTGGAATTGTCAGGTCAAAACGGCCTGTATGCAAAAAACAGTATATTTGAATGAAGAGGAAGAGAATATAAAGACGGATATCTTGGGTATGTGGAAAACATATTCCCTGGAAGGGGATGAAACGACCTATGCATTGATAAGTATTTATGCATTTTGTATAGTACATTTCTTAAGATTTGTGCACTTTGCCTGCTGGAATTCGTAATTTTGTGCACTTAAAGTTTTGTCTATGGCACTTATAGAATTGCTGAGACGGATCGACAGGAATTACCAGAGCATTTTCTACATCAAGAAGGAAAACAGATACGAAGTCGATTTTGTTGTTTGCGAGAAAAGCAGGGCTATGGAATTGATACAGGTCGCCCACCATATTGATGAACCGGAATCCAAGCTTTATAAGAGAGAAGTCGGAGGGCTTGTAAAAGGCTCAAGAGATACTGGATGTCCAAAACTCACGCTGATAGTGATGGAAGGGGAGCGCCTGACCATCACGGAGGATAGCAAAACCATAAATGTCATTCCTGCATCCGAATGGCTTTGTGACGAAGGAACCTACAGGAAATGATAGAGTTGCAAGATAGACACATCACATTCTGTCGTGGTGCGTTTGAGGAACTGCCCGTGCGCCTCAAGCATTGAACCCGGCAAGTTCATAAAGGAGGAAACCAAAACGAATGCCAAGAATGACCTCCCATTCATGAAACTAATGCAAATCATTGCTACCTTTGGAATCACGAGACTAAGTGAAAATCACGATGGAAGTCAGTAATCTTTTGGACATAGGTGCCCGTTCGGGGCTATATCGGTGGTTCGTGGACAATCACGGCAAAGTCAGTGATTTCTGGCTTCGTGTCAATCGGGCGAATGCCGAGTTCCCAGGGGTGATACGGTATGTGGATGCAGTTGAGGTATGTCTGTGTTTCGGGTGGATAGACAGCACTATGAAGCGCATTGATGACGGAAAACCGATTCAGCATTTTACTCCAAGACGAAAGGGTTCCAACTGGTGTGAGCAGAATCTGGAACGTTGCCGCAGGCTGATAAAACTTGGCGAAATGACGCCTGCAGGATTGGCAGTCATCCCAGACATCGATCCGTCGCATTTCGTATTTGAAGACTGGGCGATTGATGCAATCAGGGAGGATAGGGTAGCGTGGATGAATTATCTGTCATTCCCTGAGAATTACCGCAGAATCAAGCTGGACCGCATCCAACATTACAAGAACACAGCCCGTCCGGAGCAGGCAGAAACTGCATTGCGGAACTTCATCCGAGATTGCCGCAACGGAAAGATGTCGCCAAACTGGAGCGATTTCGGCCGACTGGAAAACTACTGATATTTGCGTAGGTGTCGGGAATATCATACTTTTTACCGTCTTGGCCTGCTGAGGAGTCAAAGAAGAAAGTAGCCACAGCTGTCAATGTAGCAGAGGTATATACCAAATACGAGATAGGCCGCTACATTGTGGAGGATGAGCAGGAAGGAAACTCCGATACAGCGTGTCGGAAATTCAAAACGCCACTGCCGAGCCGCACAAGTTCGTTTTGAGTTGGTCTCACTATCTTGTACTGATGCGCATGGACAATGCTGATGAAGATTGACAAACTGACGCATCAGGACCTCGGTCAGATGATGATGTATGTGAACTATTACGACCGTTATGTCAAACAGGATTTTGAAAAACCGATTGTAGGCATTCTGCTCTGCGGAAAGAAGAATAATGCAGTTGCTGAACTGACTATCCCGAAAGATTCCAACATCTACGCGGCACAGTACGAACTCTATCTGCCGAACAAAAATGAACTGCAGAATAAACTCAAGTCCTGGATAGAGGAATTTGAAGATATGGATAAATAGACTGCATCTAAACAGAATGGATGACGGCATCTGACCGATATTTGAAGTATCTTCGCAGATATGATTACTGAACGCTTTCACGGGCTTGAACTGGCTCTTACCGGTGACTCCCGCAGTTCCATCTGCTATCTGCTTATGCCTACGGAATTGCCTGATGCTGAATTGCAGGCATTGGATGCTGTTGCTCATCGGTATTCCGTCAGGATTGCCGTCATCAGAGGGATGGACTGGAATAATGATCTTACTCCCTGGACAGCAAAGGGCCTCAGGAAAAAGGAGCCAGACTTTGGCGGTGGTGCAAGGATATTCCTCGATGAACTGAAGGAAGAGGTGTTTCCATACATTGAGAACGGAATGTCTGCCAACGGTTTGCACAGATATATGATTGGCGTTTCTCTGTCGGGTCTGTTCGCTGTCTGGGGGCTTTGCTCAGGCTTTGACTTGGATGGTATTTGCTCCATATCGGGCTCATTCTGGTATGACGGATTCTGCGAATGGTTGACACGGAACAGCATTGATGTAGCCGGAAAGCGTATTTGCCTGCTGCTTGGTGACCGGGAGAAGATGGCGCGTGATACAAGACTTTCGTCTGTCGAACTGTGTACTCAGGCGGTCTGTGATACATTGACATCGGCAGGAGCAGACTGCACCTTCGAACTGGTACCCGGTACACATTTCTCGGCCATCGGTCCAAGGTTGGAGCGGGCATTTGAACTGATCTTATAAAAATTGGCAGGGGTTGCGTAAAGAATCAATCGTGATGAGATTGACAACCTACTTGAAATAGACTGGAACAGGAAATGGCTTCGGGCAAGTCGGGTGAGCCGAAGACATCCGGCGTGGCTACAGATGACGCATTGCCTATGTTGCTTTTCCGAGACGAGTCTAGGAACCGGTTGGGACAACCTTATGCAGTTTTGTGTGTGTTATGCTTATCTCAAAAACTAATCTGCTTATTATGAAAACAACCGTATTTGTGCTGACTGGCACAACTGATGATGGTGAACCGGTATTCAACAGACTGTTCCTGGAACGTGAGAAATGTGTTGCTGCCATGAAAGAGATTGTGTCTTTCTGCGATACGCTGATCAATGATGGTGTGGGGAAAGAGTATATCAAAGCCTACCTGTATGAAAAGGATGAGAAGGCGTTGGTCAGCTGTATTGAATGGGGTAGGACGAAGACGTACTACTATGTGGCGGATGTGGAGGAAATGGAGATGTAGTCGATACGGATGTCCCTACAGGTATTGCGAGACAATCTCGTTTGGATGAGAACAGCGGGGACTTGGGGTGCTGTGGTGTTTTGACAGATTGTGTCAATGAAAATGGCACTATGGAATTATATTGTAGCATACTGTATTTGATTTGAAAATATATATTTACTTTTGTGAAATTGCGTTTGGGAAGTATTAATCTTTTGAGCTATGTCTGCCATCAATGATCTCATAAGTCAAATAGAAAATGTCGATTTGCGACAGCGCATTCAAAAGGAAGTAGAGCGAATGAGCAAGCAGAAGAAGTTCGGCTTAGTATTCGAAGAACATCTTCCGGAATGCACACCGCTTTATGATATACCTGTAAAGCGCGGTGCTACCGTCGCTTTGAAGACAGGAAAGGTAAACGATAACTTCAAGGTGCTCAAGATTAGTGATGGAAAGGCGTTGTGTGAAAAAATGGACAATCACGTTCAGAGCGAGATTCCCGTTGAGGACCTTGTGACAGTCGCCCAGTTCGGTGAGCCTATATATCCCTACTTAAAACTTATTGATTCCATTTGCAATGCTCCTGACAGCGAATTGTGGCACACTCTTATTGAGGCTGATAATTACCATGCCCTACAACTCCTTGAATACCTTTATGCCGGTAAAGTAGATTGCATATACATAGACCCTCCATACAATACGGGGGCGCGAGATTGGAAGTACAATAACGACTATGTAGACACTGCTGACACATACAGGCATAGCAAGTGGCTGAGCATGATGCAAAAGCGCTTGAAACTCGCAAAACGCCTGCTGAATCCGAATGACTCGGTTCTTATCGTCACCATTGATGAGAAGGAGTATCTCCATTTAGGGTGCCTTCTTGAGGAGTTGTTCCCAGATGCGAGGATTCAAATGATTTCGAGCATTATTAACCCGGGGGGCGTACCAAGGGCTGGTCAGTTTTATCGAACGAATGAATTCATTTTCTTTATTATGCTTGGAGAGAGCCAACCCTGTGCTTTACCTTTATCCGAGGATTGGTTCCCTGGTAAAGGGAAAGGATATGCAGCTCAAGGGAAAGTACGTTGGCGCACATTGAGAAGGGATGGTGCTCATAATTCCAGGGAAGATAGGCCCAAGTCTTTTTTTCCGATATATTTCAATAAAGAGTGCACAAAGCTGATTGGGACGGGGGATTTTATTCCACTTGATGTTGACTGGAGAACTATTCCTGAACGAGAAAATTGTTATACAGTTTGGCCAATAAAACCAGATGGAACCGATGGGCGTTGGAGTATCTCAGCTGAGAATATGATTGAATTATTTGACCAAGGATATATTAACCTTGGTCATATGACTTCCGAACACACATCCAATACTACATATTTAGCCTCAGGAGAAAGAGAGAAAGTTATTGAAGGTAAATATTCTATTGTTGGTAGGAGAAAAGACGGTTCCATTATCCTTAGCGATTCAGACGCGCCAACCTCTTTTGTGCCTGGAACTCAATGGAAGATATCATCCCACGATGCGACTCAATTAGGGACAAAAATTCTCCGAAATATAATAGGGAAAAGATTTGAATTTCCGAAATCATTATATGCAGTACATGACACTATCCGTTTCTTTGTCGCAGAAAAAAAGAACGCAATTATCATCGACTTCTTTGCTGGCTCCGGCACAACTCTTCACGCTGTAAATCTTCTCAACGCGGAGGATGGA
The DNA here is from genome assembly GCA_045597365.1 of Bacteroidaceae bacterium. GTDB lineage: Bacteria > Bacteroidota > Bacteroidia > Bacteroidales > Bacteroidaceae > Colenecus. The sequence goes on from JAZLKB010000059.1 coordinate 38,958, forward strand.
GGGCATCGCCGCTGTATAATGGTTACTAATAACGAAGTATCTGATGATGAAAGCAAGGCACTGAGCTTACAAGGATTCAAACCCGGAGACAAAGAATGGGAGGATCTAGGTATTGCTAGATATGTCAATTGGCCAAGAACTATCTGTAGTATAAAGGGCAATGATGTTAATGGCAATCCTTTGAAGGGTGAATACATTTCCTCTCTAGAAGATTTCCATATGTCTGATGGCTTTAAAGCAAATGCGATTTTCTTCAAACTTGGGTTTATTGACAAAAACGCTGTAGCCCTGGGCCGTCAATTCAAAGAACTGCTCCCTATCCTTTGGATGAAAGGAGGTGCAATTGGCCCATGTCCTCAATTGAATTCAAAAGAAATTCCTGACATGATGATTCTTCCAGAGAATCGTATGGCCATTCTCATTGATGCAAACAAATATGCATCCTTTGAACGGGCATGCCAAGATATCACAAATCTTAAAACGATATTCATAGTCACCGATTCCGAAAATGGATATAGAGAAATGATTTCGCCATTTAAAGAATTGGACACATACCAGATATACAGAGACTATCTTGATAACTTCAGGATTAACCACGGAAGATAATTCAGAATATGAAAGTTGAACTATTCCCCTTCCAGCAAAGAGCACTTGCATCTCTCCGCGAAAAATGTGATGAAGCTTGCAGAAGTTATGAACGCAGGCACGCGCCACAAGTGATATCCTTTACGACTCCTACAGGTGCCGGAAAAACTATCATAATGGCGTCCCTCATTGAAAGCATTTATTTCGGAGAAGAATTCTATGTCGAAGATATCAACTACTCAGGAACGATGAGTTATCCTGAGGAGCCAGATGCCATATTTGTCTGGCTCTCTGATTCTCCGGAACTCAATGCGCAATCAAGAAAGAAAATTGATTTCAAAGCTGATAAAATCCGACTTGACCAGTGCGTGACAATTGAGGATGAGAGCTTCGACAGAGAAATGCTTGAAGACGGCCATATCTATTTTCTTAACACCCAGAAACTTGGCGTTAATAGCAACCTTACTAAGCGTTCAGACTCCCGTCAATATACTATTTGGGAGACCATTGCCAACACGGTGCGCGAGAAATCAGATCACTTATACTTCATTATTGATGAAGCACACCGTGGAATGCAAGGCAATGCTGCAGGTCGAGCAACAACCATCATGCAGAAGTTCATTCTCGGAAGCCGAGAAGAGTATGCCACCCTGCCTCCTATGCCTGTTGTTATAGGAATGTCAGCAACTATTGACCGATTTAACAAGCTTGTCGGCAATACGACCAGCACAATTCACAAAGTACCGGTTACTCCAGAAGAAGTTCGAGCATCTGGGCTCCTCAAGGATAAGATTGTTATCCGCTATCCGGAGAGCCAGAGTGGCAATCATGCTATGGCCGTCCTTCATGCTGCTGCTGATGAGTGGAAAAACAAATGGGACCACTGGTATCAATACTGTCAGGAGCAGCATTATGCCTATGTGAATCCCGTGTTTGTAATTCAGGTAGAGAATGGGACTGGAAGCCATATTTCGGAAACAGATCTTGATGAATGCATACGGAAGATTGAGGAGCGTACAGGATTCTCATTCGATGATGGCGAGATCGTTCACACCTTTGGGCAAACGACATCGACTCTTCAAGTAAACGGTATTGATGTCCCTTATGTTGAGCCGTCGAATATTTCTGAGGACAAGCATATCAAGATTGTATTCTTTAAGGAGAATCTCTCCACAGGATGGGATTGCCCAAGAGCAGAAACGATGATGTCTTTCAGACACGCAAACGACTCTACCTACATAGCGCAACTTCTTGGCCGAATGGTGAGAACACCTATGCAAATGCATATTCTGGTTGACGATTCACTTAACGATGTCCACCTCTACCTGCCATTCTTTAATTCTGATACAGTCAATGAGGTCGTTGAGTATCTGAGCAAGGCTGAAGGCGGTGATATTCCTACAGACATTGCCGGTGAGGAGATTGGCAACGAAGGATCAGAGATGCTGACGATTCGTCCCCAAAGGCCTTTGCCTCCGCCTAAACCAATGCCAAGACCTACCTACCCAGTCTCGGCAGATACAACAAGGGCATTGCATGATATAGCGTCACAATCATCACAAGATACGCCAGAAATCGGACTCTTTGCTCAGCATAATGAAGAATCAAAAAGTACAAGTCCACAGCCTCAGTCAGAAACTGAGCCAACGCAGACACTAAGTCCAGCGACAACCGAATCGGAACCTGAATCAATACCGGATCAGGCTATCCCAGAAGCTTCTCCTGAAACATTCCCGGATGGGTTGCCACGCGATGAAATTATGGATTTCATAAACACGTCCGCTATTCTCTCGTATGACGTCCGCCGCGTCAGGACCAGCAATTATCTGACATCTCTTTTCAAGATGGCCAGGCTCCTTAGCCAGACTGGTAGAGACCAATACGCTTCTCGTAATATTGTCGATGAAATCGTTGACATGATTCATCTCTACATTGAAAGGCTGAAAGAGGAAAACGTTTACGATGAGATGGTAAAAAAGGTGCTCGAATTCCGTATAAGGAGTCAGGTTATTGATGTGTACGGTGAATCCATCCATGACAACTTGAATGGCACTCTGTTTTCAACTACAGATACAGATGTTGACCGTCAGCTAAGAGCAGCAGAGTCAAAGCTTGGGAAGGAAGGAGTCAGCAATGCATACGGCAATTTATATTATAATGACGAGGATCCTAACTCGTATAAGATTGATGTTATTATTTTTGCCGGCGATGAGGACTGCCTTGATCTGTTGAACGCTTACGCCAAGAGAAAGTTCCATAACCTGGTTGATCAAAACAGACGTCAAATGGTGCGCCTTGATGAACGGTATCAAAAGCAATACAACGATATTGTTTCAAGTGCCGATATTGTCAGCGAACACAACTTCCGCCTTCCGGAAGCGATAAATGCGACCGTAGAATCGGATGGGCAGGTTTACACTGATCATCTCTTTGTAAATAAAGACGGCATAGCCAAGTACAATCTCAATAATTGGGAACGTGGCGTGCTCAAGGAAGAGCAGGCCCGGGAAGATTTTGTCAGTTGGTTGCGAAATCCGCCGCGTAAACCTTGGGCATTGTGTATCCCATATGAGATGGATAGAGAGAAAAGACCTTTCTATCCGGATTTTATAATAATCAGAAAGGACCCGGACACAAAGTATGTTCTTGATATTTTGGAGCCCCATGACCCAACGAGGACAGACAATCTCGGAAAAGCACAAGGCTTTGCTTCTTATGCCCGGAACAATCAAGAGATTGGCCGTCTGCAGTTGATACGTCTTAAGAAAGATGGCATTGGTAGAGATAAGTTTATCCGGCTTGACATGTCTAGAAGTCTTGTGCAAGAAAAGGTGCTGGCTACGAGAACTAATGAAGAACTCGACCACATATTTGATGAATTTGCAAATTAATACTGAACTATTATTGCTTCGATCTACATTATGAATACAAGCCTTACGCTGTCAAGCATTACTTGGACTATCTGTGGAACTTGCGTTTTGCTTTTCACTGTAGCCACAATCAGGTTGTTATCAAAAAAAAGGAGAATCAAAATTGACATTGATGCTATGAAGAATGGCAAGGATAAGAATTCTAACCTTGCAAAAAGCGTTTATGAGGATTATCTCTCCATTTTGAAGGGACAAAATTTCACAAGCGAATACGCATCGGACTATGTCAACATAGATTCTATTGCTGTTGCCTATAGATTGAATCTCAAGAGGATGAATGTTGTTCCGAATATTCTCACTAGTCTTGGTATTCTTGGCACATTTCTCGGTCTATCAATTGCAGTTATTGGTTTTGATTCCGAGACTTCTGATGGAATAAAAGACAGTATTCAGACTCTTTTGTCAGGCATGAGTACGGCATTCATCACATCAGTTGTTGGAATGTTTTTCTCGATGATTTTTCTGCTAATAGAAAGAGGAAACATTAATAGACTGGGGAGTATAATCGATGAGTTTTGTACGACATTGGACAAGAAGTATCATTGTTCTATTGACAGTGCAGTAATCCGTGCTTTCAGCTATGAAGATGAAGAAGGGCAATTGTATCAGCCGGTAGAAACTCTTCAATTCGTCTGCGAGGATGTAAAAAACATGAGGAAACAGCTCGAGACTTTTGGTACAGATATTTGTGACAACATCGGTAATGCTTTAGATAATTCGTTCCAGGAGAAACTTGTTCCTATCATAAATGACCTTTCACAGAAACTGGAGAATCCTGCACAAGCAGTTACAGATGGCTTAGTAAAAGAACTCAAGAAAGTATGCGACGATTTTAGCAACAATGTTACGCAAGGTGTGAATGACAAGATGGATGAACTCCTTGAGCGTTTTATTGATGCATCCAATTCAATATACACACTTCCAGACACAATAGATAGTGTTAATAAGTCCCTCAGCGCATCGACAAAAGATACCATACTTGCCACGCAGGCGGTATCTGAGGCTCTTGACAATCAAATACTGAGGCTCAATGATTTAGTTGATTCGTTCGGTAATGCCCTCGAGAAACTTTGCGGTGTTTCTGCGAATATTACTGAGTTGCATGAAAAGCTCGAATCTCTGCCCAATTCTATTTCAGAAGCAACGACTGCTGTTGCATTGGCAGCTAACGGCATTTCGGAATCACAGAAGAGGGTCAACGAGACTATTGAAGGAATTAAGAATGTCAATGAAGTGACTTCAAAAGTCGTTGAAGAATATACAGTCAACATCAAAGATATTCAAAATGGTCTGTCTGACATATTTGATGAGATTAATAATGGACTAAACCAGTATTCTGACTCTGTCAAAACTTCTCTTCAGAGTATGCTTGAACCATTTACGTCATCAGTTACAGATGCCACAGCAAAGGTTGCTAATGCTATCGCACCACTTAATGACGCAGTTACAGATCTCGGTGGGTTCAGCGATAAAGTGCGTGCAGTACTTATCGATGTAGAATCATCCTTTAAGCCTGTTGAAGCTGTCTTGAAGCAACTTGCAGAAGTAAAAAAGAATGCTTCTGAAGAAACAGCAAAGGAAACAGAACAGCAAGCATAGCATAAATGAGGAAACGCAATAATAAGTCCGACGGTTCGGAGAATCCTTTTTCGCTGTCAATTGGAGATCTGATGGCGGGAATCCTTTTTATTTTCGTCTTGTTGCTTGCTTCATCAATGCTGGAAATTCAGAAAAAAGCAGAAGCCGATGCGGAGATAACAAGCTTGTACAACAACATCAAGACGAACATTTATTTCGACATTGCCAAGGAATTCCGTGATGACTTAGCTGCATGGAACGCTGTAGTTGACTCCACCGATTTGGCAGTAAGGTTTTCAACAAACGAGGAATTGAATACAAAAGTTTCATATTTTGAATCCGGGAGTTCTATTCCTAGCGATACATACAAGCTAATACTTAATGATTTTTTCCCTCGGTTCCTTAAAGTAGTGACAAATCCCAAATATAGGGAGTCAATAGAGGAAATTAGAATAGAGGGACATACGGATAGTGATGGAGAGTATTTGTTCAACATAAAGTTGTCTCAGGATAGAGCACGTGAAGTCCTTGATTATTGCTTAAAAATAGCAGATTCCGACCCTGAATTAAAAACAGCTACAGACTGGGCAAAGTATAAAATAACAGCTAATGGACTCTCTTATAGTCATCCTATTCTTAATGCTGATGGTTCTGAAAACAAAGGACTATCTAGAAGAGTGGAATTCAAGGTGAGAACAAATGCGGAAAAACAGTTGGAAGAAATCGCGAAAATAAGGCACTGATATAAGAATGGGTAACGGCAGGATACAAGAACTATTGAACTTTAGATTCAATGCGAAATACTTCAAGGAGAAAGGTATAGATCTTCTTGACGGGAAAACCGTGACCCGTAATATTCAAAGGCTTGAACAGACAACAGAAGACTTAGTAGATCTTCAGTCCAGAGCTTGTGCCTTTGATTTGCAAAAAACAAGAGAAATTATAGAGAAAGCTTTTAGAGATGATGTTAGTCCAGAGAAAGTGTTGATTGATGGCCGTTCATTGCGTGGATACAGTTATAATATAGTTCCCGGCAGCTATGCCTACAATAAATATGTTTTAGCGGTATTTAAATCTAACTGGTCAGCATCATTTATCAGTGGATTGATTCACAGCATTCTTAATAGCTGGATAGAATATGATGAAGACGAGAGGAAACTTCTCGTTGATTTCCTGACAAAGCAAATTATATCCAGTAAATCATATACGGCAGATGTAATCAAAAATGCACTACCGTACCTTTCAGACAATGGAGCTTATAAACTTGGGCATAACATCAAGAAACAAGAGAAAAATATATATGAATGTTGTAATGTGTTCTTCTTGCCATGTAACAGATTCGTATATAGCTATTTCTCGGACGTAATTGCCGGATATTATGGTGATAATCCATCCGTTGATTTTGAGGAACTAAAAAAAGTTCTAAAAAGCCACAATAATATTGCTGCAACCAAAAAGGTTCTACCGCTCGAAATCATCACATACGATAAGAAGAAGCAAGTCTCGAAGGAACTTGTGAAAATCGCCGTTGAAATGATTGGTGACCCATTTGTCCAATCAAAATGGGCTTCATTCAAAGGTGCGAATAGAGAAGACGAACAGAATCTGCAAAAAGCTCGTGAGATTCTAGTCAGTGTAATTTCTGCTGAATTTATTAATGTGTTCTTCAAGACGTTGACCGATGATCCGCGCCGTCTCAATTTCTGGCTTAATAGAACAAAATATATATCAGACTTCAGAGTCTATGGTTCCTCGTACTCTCGTAGTTTAATGGGCGGGAAAGTGGAATCCAATATTCTGATCAAGCATTATTCGACAACAACTAACAATCAAGACACATGCGCACTTGTTATGGTTATAAGAGAATATGCAATTATAGAGTTTACTGATGTGGGTGCCTTGTATGTATACAAGAACACAAACAATATGTACAAATCAATCATGGAGTACCGATGTAGGGTTGACAGGATGGATGATTTGAAAATTCCTGAAATTGGAAAGCTGGTTGACGATACTGCCGGGTATTTTAATTATTATCCAGAGGGTAAAATGGTCCATAGAGGAAACTGGGAAAGAAGAATGGATAACTGGCTTAATAGAATTGCTCTCAAATGATTAATTGGGATTTTCATAATAACGATTTTGTCTTTACTCTTCCGGATGGTCCTGATGGTGACGAACTTCAGGCAGTTCTCTGTGCTTTAACAGATAATGGTATTGGACTCCAAAGCGGTAACGTTTTTTCTATTCCAGGCGAATCCATATACCAATTATCTACTGGCCAAAGAGCATTATTGGATTTACCCAGGGAATGTCCATACTATTTAAAAATTGATTCTGAGGGGTTTATAAATAGACCTGGGTTTAAATATGTTCCCCAGTTCTATATGACTAAAGGACACGGGCGTTTGCGTACAAAGTCAATGCATCTGCCAATTGTCAATCTGTTGTCAGCAAATGGGGAAAACCTTGAGTATATTTTACCTGAAGTTCAATTTGCCGTACTCAGAAAGATTGAAGAAGTGAATAATCATGATTTTGTAGATTCGACCACAAGCTATCATTCGCTTGCAAAAATCAAGAATTTAGCGAAAAATGATTCATACATTTTCTTTACAGACTCCCTTCAAGATTATAATGTAATCCCTTTGGAGCAGTTGCATTTGCACATTGATTATTATGATGAACAATTGACAATTGTTCCGGACATCCCTGAGAATATCAGAAAAGATAATCAAATAGCAGCAGGCGAATTTTCAAAAAAATTCGAACAAAGGAATCAGGTTGTTCCGGTATATACATTAAGGGCAGATGGTAGAGAGCAGGAACAAAAAGTCGTTATTCCAGAACATTCAGCGCCAAAGTTATCTGAAGTCAAGAAGACTTTTAAGGCCATTAGAAATCCAGAGGAAGTTCGCAAAGTTATTGAATCCCCCCAGACTTATTTTGATGAGGAACTATTTGATCTTAAAGAATTTTATAGCGACCGTGTAATTGAAATCGGACTATATAAACCTAAATTTTATGGCTTTATTTGCCCGTATAAGTCTGAATGGATTCCGGGATTTACTATTGAGGATAAGTATAATGGTAACACAAATGTAATTCTCAAAGAAGAAAAAGATATCCAAGAGTTCGAGGATGCAATTAAAGATGCCGAAATCGAGACATCGCCTGATATTGATTTTCGTGGATATAAGCTTGATTACGAAGAGGCAAAAGGGATTCTAAAGATTGCGAAAAAGCAAAATGCGAACCCAAAGCAAAAGGTCGAGTTGGATGATAATAAGAAACAGGTCCTGATAATTGAGGAGAACGCAGAGAGTTTGGGATATAGGGTTGATAGTATTGATACTTCTGCTCCGATGGTGTATAAATTCCACGAAGTCGATGTACTGAAAGAAGGATTTGCACTAAAAAATCACCAGCGTGAAGGAGTCGCTTGGCTTCAATATCTTACACAAAGTAAAGACAAAGGGTGTTTACTTGCTGATGATATGGGACTTGGAAAAACCCTCCAAATATTGTATTTTATCCAGTGGCACAAGAAATTCTATAATAAATGGAAAAAACCATACCTCATAGTAGCTCCCGTGTCACTTCTTGACAATTGGAATAATGAGATCAAGAAATTCTTGAAGGATTCTTCCATAGAGCCAGTTATTCTTCACGGTGACATTATCAGTAAGAAGAGGAATGATAATGATATTGATTGGCTAAAGACGAGAGATATTATATTGACAAACTATGAGACAGTCAGAAGTTGTCAGTTTAATATCTGTGCAATAGATTATGCCGTAATCATTCTTGATGAGGCTCAGAAAATAAAAACTCCAGGGACTTATGTAACATGTGCCAGCAAAGCACTTAAGGGGGATTTCAAAATTGCAATGACTGGAACACCTGTCGAAAACACATTTGTGGACTTATGGTGCATAATGGATTTTGCAATCCCAGGTCTTTTAGGAAATGCCAAAGACTTTGCTTCAAATTATCAGCATCCTTTAAAAAAAGGTGACACCGATGTTGTCGATCTTGGAAAAGAACTTAGGGAAAGAATGGGAGTTTTCTTTATGCGGCGTTGCAAGACGGATATCCTCAAGGACCTGCCTAAAAAGACAGAGAGAAAGCAAGAGGTCATAATGAGCTATATCCAAGAAGAACGATATCTAAAAGCTATACGGCTGGCTCAGAACGTACTGGAAGACGGGAATGGAACAGAAATGTTGGAACTTCTCTATAAGCTGCGCAGAATTTCCGAGAGTCCTTATGTGGCCGATGATATGGCAGACATAGAAACTATACCTATTAATGACCTTATTGATTCTTCTGCTAAGGTTCAAGTTACTATTGACATTTTGCATTCCATTCATAAGAAAGGTGAAAAGGTTATCATTTTCTGCGTATATAAGGAAAGCCAACGAATGCTGCAGAGAATCATATCCAATCGTTTCGGCGTAATGCCAAAGATTATCAATGGCGACACCAAAGTAATTAGTTCGTCAAAAAACCGAAACATTGAGTCAAACTATAGCCGCCAACAGGCTATTGATATATTTGAAGCACAAAAGGGCTTTAATGTTATAATAATGTCTCCGATAGCTGCTGGTATGGGACTTAATGTTACAGCGGCCAATCATGTTATTCATTTCGGGCGTCATTGGAACCCAGCTAAAGAATCACAGGCGACTGATAGAGCCTACCGCATTGGCCAACAAAAGCCGGTGACCGTTTATTATCCTATTACAACGCTTTCTCCTGAAAGGAAATTCAAATCGTTTGATCAAACGCTTGATGATCTCCTCAGTAGAAAATCAAAGCTTGCCGATGCTACGTTATTTCCATCAGAAGCGACGGAAGTTAGATTGGATGATTTCAAGGAGCTCCTCTCTCAAACATTGTAAATATGAGTAATTTAATAAATAGGGCATTCTATTCTGAACCATTGACGTCTACTCCTGGCAGGTTACACATTACTGCTGAGAAGATTTGCGTTGAAGTGGTTGTTAAAGAAAATGGGTCGCGTAAATTCCGCTCCTTTACTCTGGATGAGTTTGAAGAATTGAAATGTATTCTTACGAAACAAGATTTCTATAAAGAAGGATTAGAAGATGTATATGCGAGTGAATTGTCAGAAGTTCGCAAAAGAGCAAAACATATACAAGAGTTTTTATTTCATGATGAGGAACATATTACCAAACTGTTTTCACATAATCACTTTTTACCAAGCCCTAACTCATCCGATGTGTTAGAGGAACTGAATGTTGATAGTACTAATCCTACTACATCAAATGTATTAGAAGAGCATGCGGATGTAAGTGATTTGATTGGATGCATAATCAATGGACTTAATCAACCGCTTGCAATGTTAATCAACGGACTTCAAAACTATGCCTACAACAGGAAATCTGATGCAATATCGGCACTATCTGATTCGATAAGAAAAATTGTGATTAAAAATGACTCCAGATTTTGTAATCTATTAGATGAGTCTGGTAAAATTATATATCATTCAGTCGGGAAGATTTTGAAATTTGATGAAAACTTCTACAAAATAGATTATGCTTACTCCAGATTGTGGATATATCTGCTGAAACAAAATCGAGATGGTACTTTCACTCAAAAATCAAAAGTTGTTGATGCATCAATGTACACGCCTCTATTCAATGCTCTCTCGCCCAATGGCTTCTGCGAAGAAATTGATGATATAATATTAGATGAATCTGAGCATTCTGCAATAGTTCGTGTTGGTAAAAAGTATTATTACCCGCATGGCTTAGTCAGAATATCAACGAGTAATAAGGGACTATTCAAATAATAATCTATGGACCAACCCAAGATAGAACGCATGCTGCGCCTGATGAGGCTGCTGGCGGGGAATACCAATTACTCGATTGACGAGCTGGCCGTGAAGCTGGATATGTCGTACAGGACCATTTACCGGTACATTGACACGTTCAAGGAGTCTGGCTTCGCTGTGGTGAAACTGTACGGCAATGTGTATAAGCTGGGTAAGTTGCCGAAGAAGGCAACGGACTTTGAGAAGCTGATTTACTTCAGCCCGGAGGAGGCGTATATCGTGAACAGTCTGATAGACAGTCTGGACCAGACCAACAGCCTGAAGGTGGGGCTGAAACGGAAGCTGGCAGCGATATATGACAGCACGAATATGGTGGAGTATGTGTCCAAGGGCGGCAACTCGGGCAATGTGCGGGCACTGTCGGAGGCCATCAGGAACAAGCAGAAGGTGCGGCTGCTGAATTATGAATCGGCGCACAGTGATACTGTAAAGGATAGGGTGGTGGAGCCGTTCGCTTTCTCTACTAATCTGATTGATGTGTGGGCATACGATTTGCACGACCTGCACAACAAGGTGTTCAAGATAGCGAGAATTGGCAGTGTGGAGACTCTGGACGAGGACTGGGAATTTGAGGGCAGCCATAGGCGGCAGAGTACTGACGTGTTCCGTATGTCGGGCAAGTCGGCGAAGATGGTGAAGCTGAGGCTGAGCATCCGGGCGAAGAACATTCTGATAGAGGAGTATCCGCTTGCGGCCAAGGACATAAGGAAGGAAAACGGGTACTGGATTCTGGAAACCGGAGTGTATGACTATGCGGGAGTATGCCGGTTCTATCTTGGCCTGGCGGACGAAATACGGATTCTGGAATCGGAGGAGTTCAGGGAGTATGTGCGGGAATATTTACGGAGGTATGTTATCAAGGACATGAAGGATAAAAGCAATGAATAACCTGATTTTATCAATAACTACTATTGGTGATTTGCTGCTTGAAGGTAGAATCACCAGACAGATGGACGGAAATCCTGTCAATGATGTAAAGCTGTCTGTCCCTGAGTATCAGCGTCCGTATAAATGGACTGCCAGACATGCTATTCAGCTGCTTGATGATATTCTTGAAGCGATGAACGGCAATAAAGAGTTGTATAGGGTTGGTACCTTGATTCTGCATAAGGATCGTGATGATGAGGGATGTACACGGTACAATATTGTAGATGGCCAACAGAGAACCATCACGTTTGCGTTGCTACTCTATGCGTTGTATGAATTGGAGGTGCAGAATGACAGGAAAACGATAGAATTCCTGAATCAGCAGGTTTATGACAATCCTTTTAATCGTCACAATATTCCCAACAATCTGAATGCGTTCAGGCGAAGGACTCATAAGAGTTGTGATGACGAGGATAACTGGGAGCACTTAAGAGACATGAGACGCCTGCGAGATTTCATAGAAAGGCAATGTGAACTGATTGTGGTGATTACTGATGACGTTTCGGAAGCGTTCCAGTTTTTTGATTCACAGAATGCAAGAGGAAAAACGTTATATCCTCACGATTTGTTGAAGGCCTATCATCTGCGCGAGATGGCTGACATTGACAATAATGAGACGGAACGGATAGTCAAAGAATGGGAAAGGATTCCACAAGGTGAGCTGGCCTCGTTCTTTGGCGATTATCTGTATAGGATTAAGGAATGGATCAATGGAAATTGGGCATATAAGCTCAGTGAACAGAATATATACAAGTTTAAGGGAATCAGCAAACTGGCCCGGAATCCATATGCGCAGTTCTACAAGAGTGCGTTTTCTTACGCCGAGATGATTAATTCGTCCTATATGCCGTTTGTGTCGGGGATGAGGGAGGTGAATGCGTTTCAATTGAACACGCCCATCATTGCCGGTAAACCGTTTTTTGAATATACGAAACACTATTACGGCATACTGAAGGATATTCAGGATAACAGCCAGTATGAAGGCTTCTATGTGAAAGGTGATACCATAGTCAAAACTTTGGACAAGCATTACAGCACCGGAGTGGGTAACAGGATTGCGCGTTTGCTGTTTGACACAGCACTGCTGCTGTATGTGGATCGTTTCTGCCCGGCTACTTATCCTACTAAGGGTGATATTGAACTGTTTGAGGAGTTTGTGACTTACGCTTTTATTTGGGCATATTCACTGCGTGCCCAATACTATCATCTGGGGTGGCAATCTGCTCAGAACTATGTGCTGGAACGAAGTGAAAAGATTAACTCGTTTAATATCTATAAGATGATTTCAGACTCAGATACTCCTGTGTCGTTGTTGAGCGGTCTGGCTGACAGACTGAATCCACTGTCGTATGATGATATCAATGACAATGTGTATTCAGGTATTGATAATGAAACCGTAGATGATAAGAATCCGGAAGATGGTGTGTACAGTAACTATCTGCATTTCTTTAAAGTAAACACTTTTTACACTGAGTGACAATATGGAAAAGACATTACCGTTGGAAGAGTGCTCCATATACAGGGTTTATTTTGAAAGTAAGGAGACAAAGACGTATATGATTCCCGTGTATCAGCGCAACTATGCATGGGAGGAAGATGAGATAACCGCGTTGGTTAAGGATGTGCATGATTCGTTTGTAAAGGATTGCAACAAGCCGTATTATATTGGTACTCTTGTGACTTATAAGCGTGGGGACAGTCTGTATGAGGTTATTGACGGCCAGCAAAGGCTGACCACCATTTATATTATCTTGAAGGCGCTTGGTTTCAAGGATATCCGCAACAAACTCACCTATGGTGCCCGTAAGGTGTCTGCTTCTACCATTGATCATCTGGACAGTTATCCTAATCTGGGAGATGAGGTGGATGGTGGCATAAGAAACGGCTATCAGTATGCGGAAAAGGCCATAAGCGCTATTGTGATGGAATGTGAAAAGAAGAGGTTCGAACAGTATTTTCTCCACTTTGTGCATATCATACATTACAATGTTCCTAAAGACGTTGACCTGAATCATTATTTTGAGGTGATGAACTCAAGGGGGGAACAACTGGAGAAGCACGAAATTGTTAAGTCAACACTCTGCCAGGAACTGACTAAGTCGGAAATTGCAACATTCAGCCGAGTGTGGGAGGCTTGTAGTGAGATGAATATCTATATACAGCAGGCTTTTCCGGACAAGACCATCTTTGGAAATAATTGTGAGGATTTCGTCATTATGAAATTTGGGGATATACCTCAGCAGGACGAATCTGATGGAAAGAAGTCAATCCTGAGCCTTTTGGATAAACCGGCTAAAGATATTAAGAAGAGTGTAAATATTGAACAGAGTGACAGGTTTCAGCCAATCATTGACTTTCCTAATTTCTTGCTTATTGTACTGAAAGTGACATTGATGGGTAGGGATGGATTTGAACCTGCAAAATTTGTATTGGATGATAAGGAGTTGCTTAACGAATTTTTGATGGCTTTGGGCGCAACTTCGGATAAGGCTGAGTTTGCAAGACAATTTGCGTATAACCTATTGAGAGCCAGATATTGCTTGGACAATTATGTTATTCATCATTCGATGAATGATAAAGAGATGACTGGTGATAATCCGTGGAAACTGCAATATTATCATTTTGAAAAGAAAAAGGGATATCCGGAGAATTTGGCGGAAGGGAATGTGCAGGATGAACTGGTGCATCTGATGTCGATGTTTGAGGTGGCATTTACCGCAAGACAAAGGAAGAACTATCTGTTCTATTGTATGATGTATTTGTTTGAGAATCATGAGCCATCTGGAGGTGATTATCTCCAGTTCCTGCAATTCTTGGCTGACAAGTATTTTTATGATGTTTACTTGAATCCCGATAGTCTGAACGAGAGGAACCAACCTGTTCCAAATGCATTTGACAGTGCTATGTTGGCAAACGGCAAGTTGAATATGGATGTATGCAGCTATGGGACGACAGACTACAGAAAGAGGTTTAAAGAGATATACAGGCAGGGCTGTTCGGACATTCCTTTGTTCGTGTTCAATTATACTGATTATAAACTGTGGCAAAAATATGTCAAGGAATTGCGCGGCTATAAATATAAGAAAGGTTCGAAGGAGAGGACTGATTTCTTTTCAGAATTGGGATGTAGTGACTTTGAACTTGATTTGTTCAAAAGCTTTTACTTTTCGCGTACCAGAAAGAGTCTGGAGCATTTTTATCCGCGTGCCAAGGCTGGTGATGATAAATCTCTGAATCTGACCGAGATAAACTGTTTCGGTAACTTCGCAATGATTGGTGCTGAAGCGAACAGCTCCGGAAGCGATTGGGATCCGAAGACGAAACTTGATCATTATTGCGATGGCAAATCTAATCAAGTGAGTGTGGCATCACTGAAGTTCAGGATTATGATGCAAGTGTGCCAGGACAATTACTTGAAGATGCTGAATGGTAAACTTCATAGGATTCCAGGCATGGAGTGGGATGCAGATGATATGCAGACTCATCAACAAAGGATGTTGGATGTTATTATCAGGTAACTATGGACATCAGGAATGATAACTGGTCATTTAGCGAAAATTTAAACCGAAAAAGCCATTGTTTTCGTAGAGCAGGAATCGTTGACAAAAACTGTCAATGTCGCATAGTACCTTTGCCGGTGTAATTAATGATAGTAGAGCTATGGAAGAAAAACATCGGCATTTTATGAACTTTGACATTGCAGGGTTCACTTATTGGGATGGAGCTATGGTGCTTTGTGAACTGAAGCCTGGCAACAAGGTGCATTTGGAGAGGGAGAAAGACAATGGATTTGATCCGGAGGCGGTTGCTGTCTGGTATGGTGAGAATAAGCTCGGATTCATTCCGCGCAGCATGAACAGCGACATTGCCACATTCCTGGATATGGGATATGAGGATATCTTCGACGCGAGAATTCAGAGGGTGGCACCCGAGGAACATCCGGAGCATCAGGTTGGCGTGATTGTTTATCTGAATCGCAGATGAATACATACATTATGCGCTGGAATCCCAGCATAAGCAGCAGTAAGATTGAGGCGTTTCGTAAGGCTATGGCCAAGTGGCCGGGAGGCTTTTGCTACAACTGGAGCATTTACGAATGGGAGCAGGCCAAGGGGGGGATGAGTATGTGATGGTACGTGTGGGGGACGGTCCCGTAGGTGTGGTGTATCACGGCACCTTTCTGAACGATCCGTACGAAGGTGTCGATTGGGGCGGAACGGCTAAGAAACGCCATTATGTGGATATAACAGTGGATGATGCTTGCGACCCTGACAGGCCTTGTATCACGATGGAACAGCTTGAAGCAGCCATTCCAGAAATCGAATGGCGCAGAGGGCATTCCGGCCAGCTGATTACGCCTGAGCAGGCCTATAGACTTGGAGAGCTGCTGGATCAGGCGTTGGATTAAATACGGTCCATCGAAGATATCGGAGTAGCAACAAAGGTTTTTTCGGCATCTGACCGATATTTGAAGTATCTTCGCAGATATGATTACTGAACGCTTTCACGGACTTGAACTGACTCTTACCGGTAACTCCCGCAGTTCCATCTGCTATCTGCTTATGCCTACGGAATTGCCTGATGCTGAATTGCAGGCATTGGATGCTGTTGCTCATCGGTATTCCGTCAGGATTGCAGTCATCAGCGGGATGAACTGGAATAATGACCTTACTCCCTGGACTGCAAAGGGCATCAGGAAAAAGGAGCCAGACTTTGGCGGTAGTGCAAGGATATTCCTCGATGAACTGAAGGAAGAGGTGTTTCCATACATTGAGAACGGAATGTCTGCCAGTTTGCACAGATATATGATTGGCGTTTCACTGTCGGGTCTGTTCGCTGTCTGGGGGCTTTGCTCAGGCTTTGACTTGAACGGCGTTTGCTCCATATCGGGCTCATTCTGGTATGACGGATTCTGCGAATGGTTGACACGGAACAGCATTGACTTGTCCGGAAAGCGTATTTGCCTGCTGCTGGGTGACCGGGAGAAGATGGCGCGTGATACAAGACTTTCGTCTGTCGAGTTGTGTACTCAGGCGGTCTGTGATACGTTGACATCGGCAGGAGCGGACTGCACCTTCGAACTGGTACCAGGTACACATTTCTCGGCCATCGGTCCAAGGTTGGAGCGGGCATTTGAACTGATCTTATAAAAATTGCCTAAGCCTGATTGTCATTCTTTCACCAGCAGAAGACCGGGCGTTTCGTGGAGATTCCCTGCAATTCGAAGCTGAGGGCCATACCAAATCTGCACGTTGCAGGGCTTGCTAATTCTGCTTTAGTGTGCGTATTGTCTTTGCAACGTTGATGAGGTGGTCACCGACACGCTCGGCATTCGAACTTAGAGAGAGGTACTGGGCGCCGACTGCAGGAGAGCAGACTTTCTCATTGAGCCTCGAAATGTGATTGTCCTCCATTTTCTTGGTGAAGTCGTCGATCTCTTCCTCCACGATATTGGCCTTTCCTAGGGCGCTGAAGTCCTCGTCGTTGTATGCTTTGAGTGCGTATTCATACAACTCGCCCAACAGACTGCGGAGCTCGCGTATCTCGCCAAGGGGCTTTTCGGAGAATGACGACTCTGTGTCCTTCAGATACTGTGCATACTCGGTTATGTTCTCGGCATAGTCACCGATACGCTCGATATCCCTCACGGTGCGGTAGGTACCGGAAAGGAAGATATGGTCCTTTTCACCGAGTCCGCTCTTTCCGGACAGGCTGACTACAAAGGCGATGATCTCATTGTTCAACCAGTCAATTTCTACCTCGGTGCGTCTGAATTCTTCAAGCCGTCCCAGATCGAGGCTTGACACCATGTCCAGTGACAGATTGAAGTTGCGCATCGCAAGAGCGGCCATGTTCACAATCTCGTTCTTTGTCTGAAGCACTGCGATAGGCGGAGTCGTGAGCATGTTCCAGTCTATGTAATAGAACTTCGACCTATCCTTCTCGTCCGACTGTGCTTCATCGGGGATGATTCTGGCGACAAGTTTCACCAGTGCATCGGTAAGTGGAAGGATCAAGATGACAGTGATGACGTTGAAGATGGTATGGAACATTGCCAATTGTTCCTGAGGAGCATCAGGGAATATGGACTGGAAAATGGACCCGAACGTCACGCCTCCGGTTATAAGTTTTATGACAAACCCGACCAGCAGGAACATCACGACACCGCTGACGTTGAAGAATAGGTGGATGAGTGATGTACGCTTGGCGTTCCTCCCCGAAGTCATACCAGCTATGATGGCTACGATGCAGGAGCCTATGTTTGAGCCCATGGTGATGAATATGCCCTGGTCCAACGAAATGAGTCCTACGCAGAGCATGGCTATGGCCACGGAGGTCATCACAGACGAGCTCTGTATGATTGCAGTGAACACTGCGCCGATGAGAACCAGAAGAATTGGATTGCTTATTCCCGCGAGGAACACCTTAACGCCTTCAAGCTGTGCGAAATCGCTCATCGATCCACTCATCATACTGAGGCCCACGAAAAGCATTCCGAATCCGGCGAGCGTGCCGCCTATCTTCTTGCCCATATCCTTTTTCGCGAACAGGGCGAGGAACGCACCGATACCTGCAAATGCTGAGAATATAATTGTCGTGGATATGGCGCTGGCGCTACCGAACATACCGAGTGCCACAATCTGTGCCGTGATGGTCGTTCCAATATTCGCGCCGTAGATGATGGTTGCAGCTTGGGTGAGAGACATTATCCCTGCGTTCACGAAGCCTATGATCATCACCGTTGTTGCTCCGGAACTCTGGATGGCTGCGGTGCCGACCGTACCGATACCGACTCCCAGAAGCCGGCTTCGGGCAGCCTTCGAAAATAGAGACTTGAGTCTTGTGGAACTCGCTGATTCAAGATTGGAGCTCATCGTTTGGCAGGCTATGAGAAAGATTCCGATGCCTGCAATAAGCGTACGAACAGCTGAAATGATAACGCCAGTAGCCATAGCCTATTGAATTTCTGATGCAAAAGTGATGTAAAAAGGCAAGCCTTCAAACCGTTGCCTGCCGATTTAACCGAATCTTAACAATTATCGCATATCTTTGTAACAATATGCAGACAATCCTTATAGTTGATGTCGATGCAGATATCCGCGAGATACTCTCATTCAATGTGGAGAACGCCGGATATGCCGTTCTGAGTGCTGACTCAGCAGAGGCTGCTGAACAGTTCGTGGGTGAAGCGTCACTGATTCTTCTGGATGTCATGCTTCCCGGGATGTCCGGTTATCAGTTTGCCAAGAAACTACGTTCGGATGGGGATGATATCCCTGTAATCTTCCTTACTGCGAGGGCTGCTGAGAACGACCTCCTGACCGGTTTCAGTGCAGGAGCGGATGACTACATCTCCAAACCTTTTTCCATCAACGAGGTGCTGGCGCGTATCAAGGCAGTTCTCGGCAGGTCGATAAAATCCGACATCGTGGCTGCTGGAGGTATCGTTGTGAACAGGATGCTGAAGACTGCTTCTGCAAACGGGCAGGCGCTGGAACTCTCACGCAAGGAATATGAGATCCTCGAGCTGCTGGTTTCCAACAAGGGGCAGTGCTTCTCGCGCGCAGACATCATTTCCAGACTTTGGAAGGATGCTCCGTATGTGTTGGAAAGGACGGTTGATGTCCATATCGCCAGGCTACGCTCGAAACTCGGGGATGAAAGAAACATAATACAGAACAAATCAGGCTTCGGATATTACGTATGAGCTACAAGTTCAAACTTCTGGGTAGCCTTGCAGCAATCTTCTGCATAGGGGCCGCCGTGCTGGTTGCCGTGGAGACAGGCAGTGAGCGTAACTGGAAACGATCCGTGCTTCAGTCCCGGCTGGAGTCATATACTGACATCATAAACGCTTCCGGCAATTCGGCTGCCAACATAGAAGAACTTCTTCCAAATGACATCCGTATCACGATTCTCACGCAGGAGGGAAACGTCACATACGATTCGTACGAGCCATTATCTGCTCTTGACAACCATTTGGAGAGACCCGAGATCAAGGATGCTCTGACTAATGGTGATGGCTATGCCATACGGCAGTCTGAAACGGCCAATCAGAAATATCTGTATTTCGCAAAGAACTATGATGGGCGCATCATACGTGCCGCTCTGCCTTTTGAGGTAAGTCTTGAGAAGTACTTCAGACCCGACTGGGTGCTTATGGCCGGCATCATTCTACTCTTCGCCGTTCTTATGCTGCTGGCTATCATCTTTTCCCGCAGATATGAGAACGGACTCCGCACAGCATCTGAAAACGCCGCCAAAGAATTGAAGCATTCGCTTACCAGCAACATAGCTCACGAGCTGAAGACTCCGGTAACCAGCATACGGGGGTATCTGGAGACCATCATTGAGAATCCCGAGATATCCGATGATAGAAAGAGCCTCTTCTTAGACCGCTCATACGCTCAGTCCATACGATTATCTGAGCTTATCCGTGATGTGGCTCTCATTACCAAGATGGAAGAGGCCCCGGAGCAGTTCCGAATCGAGCCGGTCGACCTCTGCAGCATTGTCACGGAGGTAAGTGATGAATTCGAGGCCGCACTCAATAAGGAGGGAATGAAGATTGTCAGTCTTGTTCCGGGCCAGACAATGATGAACGGCAACCGAAGTCTTTTGTATGCCGTAATCCGCAATCTCGTGGAGAATTCAGTCAAATATGCTGGGAAAGGTGCGGAAATACACATTGAGGCAAACCGTCATGTTGACCATATGGAACTGTGCTATTATGACAACGGGGCAGGTGTCAGCGAATCGCAGCTCGGGCGGATATTCGAACGGTTCTACAGCATACCCGGCAAGCCTGGCAGCACGGAAGGGTCAGGCCTAGGTCTTTCGATAGTGAAGAATGCTGTCGCGTTCCACAAGGGAACAATAGCCGCATCCATCAGAAAAGAAGGAGGATTGCGCTTCGATATGAAGTTTTACAGGTAAAATACTTATTGACAAACCCGGACAGCACCTACGAACTGGTACCCGGTACACATTTTTCAGCCATTGCTCCGAGGTTGGAACGGGCATTTGAATTGCTCTTTGGATAATCCCATTTACTATTTGGCTTGTGCGGAGACTATCGGAGGTGGCCCCGTCTGCCCATAGAAATTTATGTTGACAGGTTTGTTACGATATGGAAGGTAGATTTCTGGGCTAAGAATAATGTAAAATCAATATTTATCTGTGATAGGGAAAAGGTTTGCCAATGCCAATAATTTGCGATTTCTGGCATAGCTCGCTTGGCTTGGATGATTAATACCTACAACTTCAATCGGTTCAAGTTTATCAAATTCTAAAACACACCTCCTATCATCGATTATTTCTTTTGCCATTGAAACAACATATGGATAACAATTCATTCCCCATACAATAATAATATTGGGTTGAGGTTGCAATTCGTATAAATATTCTTTGAATGTCAGTTTGGCAGCATCGTATCTGTATGTCTTATCCTTACCTACTTTTCCTCCACCCAAGTCAACATCCGGAACTTGAAGGAAATTGCAAAATGCGATTCTCTTCCAAAACAGTTTGAATGAAGTCGCATCTGATGATAAGTAATCGTCACCTAAAATTGTACGTGCAAATTTCAAATGAGTATTCTTCTTTCTATTGTCGTCCCATTCTTTACCTTCCGTATTTTTAAATCCTCTTGCGACATCACCCATTAAATCGTTGTTTTGATCACAAAAATCGTGGATGAAGTGAATATCCCAGTCCAGCATATTCGTATATTTTTCTAATTCGTCTGCTGTTGCATGTATCTGATGACCAACAATTAGAAGATGTTGTCCATTTATACCCTTATCATATTGAGTACCTCTGTAAATTTTCTGTTTCATAGCACTTCATATTTTGTATTAATAATCACAAAAGATTTTTCATTTGCAGATAATCGGATCTCCGCAATATTGCTTTCGTTGACACTTATTGCACATCTCTCCACGCCAAACTTTGTCAAAGTCTTCCCGGAATGCCTGCCCTGGTTCCTTCGCATGAATCAGCATAACATCGACACCGCGCTTCAGCAAAGTCGCCATAATCATCAGGAACGGCTCCTGTTTGTCCCCAACTTTTACATACAGGTCTTTGATGTCGGCAGTACCGATACATAGCGACTCTTTACATGTTGATGCCAATGATAGCACCTCGTTGTAATGCTGCTCGTTGGATATGTACTTGATGAACGGCATAATCGTCTTCCTCCTATCTTTTTCTGAGTATCCAGGTCAGACCTTTGTTCTTTGAAAAATACAGGCCTTTCTGAGTAGTAGCGAGTATCTCAGAACCATTATCCATGAGATCTACGAATCCTCCGACTGAACTGTTGGTGCAGCGCAGAATCCAGGTCAGTCCATTGTTTTTTGAAAACTCAATCTTCTTGTTGTCCTTCGGCGATATTCTTATCAGTTCATCGCCGCACTTGATCATTGTTGGCATAACGTATCGCTTTTAATTGTTAAACTTTACGCTGCAAAGATTCTACATGGGGGTGTCATAATTTGGCAGTAGCTTATTAATATGACGTTTTGACATCATTTTTTGAAGACAAAAGCAAATTGAGTGAGAATAGCACATGTGCAAGTACTTATTGTAATGCGACAAATCTGCTACAAAACCAATCATTGTATTGGTTGATATGATTGAAGTTCATGTAAAGCATCAAGTAACGATTGTATGCTGTTTGGCTGTTGAAGTTGATGCTCTGGAACATCTTGTTTATAAATAACTCCGTTAGAGTGCCAATTATATTCATTGCCTAGGTATAGGAATTCAATATCCTTGGCATTGAACAAACCGCAAGGCTTCCGTATTTGGGGATTACATAGCGTAATTATACTTGCATCTAAAGCCTCGTTGACAACTTTGTCGCGAATTTCATTGAACAACACATAAGGATTATTGCTTGTAGGATAGTATCTTAATACATCATAGCCATTGGTGTCACTATGAGACGTGTACACACCCTTTTCAAATGTAACTTCCTGCAAAAGTGCTGTTTGAATAAGCGATTTTTTTGCATAAGAGGGCTCATCTGCAACAGCCGTAGTGAGTTGCTCGTTATCCATGGGAGATGCTATCAGCCATTTGTGAACCGTTTCGGTTTCATACGGCAGCAGCCCTCTCCAATATGCATCTCGACGTGCACCCTTTGGGAACCACCATCTCCATCTAAGGTTATAATCCTGTATGAGAATATTACGGAATGCAATACTATTAAGGTCTGAGTAATTTGACAAATACCACATAACATGGCGGTATTTCGTATCAAAGAGTGACCAGTCGTAATTACCCTTTTCATCAGTAAACAATGCACGTACTGAACCACAGAATACCTGGTTTCCTTCAATAGAAGTAATCACTTCCTCCCAACTTTTATCTTGCAGCTCGGCTATTGATCCATCATAGAGTCCCTTGTTAAACTGACGTATTTTCTCCTGCTCCTCAATAATGTGTAATGAAACCTTGTCGTTATCCCCATCTGAAGGAGATTGGAATGTTTCCACGTTATACACATCCCACTTGTATGGGAAAGATTTGTGCAAAGAGAGAATAGTGGAACGTAGTACGGTTTTACTTCTTATCTCGTTTCGTACATTATTACCATCTATAACTTTATAATTGCAAACATTCCAAACAATACGCATCCATCGGGTCAACAGTTCTTTGGTGCAGTAGCAAGATGGAGATTCCATAAACTGACAAACTGCCCAAAAAGAGATAGTTTCAGGAATGGTTTGTCTGTAAAGATCGTTTTTTCCAGAGGTATAGACGACCTCGAAAGTTTCGTTGGATGTTTCGTATGGATCTTTGACACATGATGATAGCATCTTCCTGTCAAATCTCCGTAAATTCTCCAGGACAGTACGTAAATCATAAAGCACACTGAATCCTCCTAAGAGGTCAAAGATGGTCTGATAGACACCAAATCCTGTCAGATTGTAGCTTGCTCGGGAATTATTATCATCAGTAAAGCTATAAAGGTATTTGAAAGCTTTGTCTACATCCGATGAACCTAAATCCTTATCTTCTATTGTCTGAGGTTTCTGGGCCATCATCATGCGAACAAGAAGATAACGGTTGATGAATCCAAACATCATATCGTCTAGCGTAATCCCTTTATTACGATAATTCCAGAAAAAGTCAAGCCATTTGGTATCTAATAAGATAGGCAGACCATTTTGAGCATCAAGCAAGGATTTCCATTCATTATCTGTGATATATTTGATGAGGTCAGCTTTGAAGTTTTCAAAATCAGATAAGGGCTTGCCTCGCCCGTTCATTTTGACGTATAAGTCGTCAGATTGGCCAAGATTCTCCAAATTGAGCTCATAAAACACCACAGGACATATGGCTGCCGGTGAAACAAGTCTGTTCCAATAATAATCCAATCTGTCCTCTGTAAGGCCATTGAAAAGTTCCTCAATGCCATCAATTTTGTCATTTATTTCACCGCTCAACATTCTCATCATGGCCTGGACTGTTGGATCCTGACGCCATGCTGAAGGAACCCATGTCTGACGAATAATTGCATCGGCGATATTCTCCTTCTCGGCTATCTTTATTTCCGCTCCCCGTTTTACAAGTTGAAAGCAGAACTGGGTGCTGCTTGATCTTGTTTCATAACTAAAGTTTCTTAGATGCTTGCTGACAGTTTCATCAGACAATTTGCCCAAACGAAAAGCCAGATACCAATATAGAAGCCACAATGTAGTCAGACGCTGTTGTCCGTCAAGAGGATTAAATCTACCTTCCTGATCTGATGAGCCATAAACAAAATCAAGTTTCAGCTGCTCCTTCGGATCATCAAGAGCTTTCTTTATGGAAAGAAGGAAATTTTCGCGCAAATTTTCAAAACCGATGCGTCCTTGGGCATAATCTCTTTGGAGAATTGGAATGACGATGCATGAATTGTCCAGCAATTGCCACAGTGATGTCTTGTTTGCGATATTGTTCATATTAAGAAGTCGTTAATCTGCTTTTTTATGTCTTTCAAATAAGCTTCAGCGTCAGGTCTGGTCCAAGCCATCAGAGCATTCACATCAGCTGTATAGTATTTCATGAATGCCTGTTTGGTGCATATTGGTACAAATGCAACGGACTTGCCAGCAATACTCACAACACCATCATCACCGAGTGTGCAGCGTATTCCCTGTTCTTTATATATAACGAATGATCTCTTGACACTGAAAATGGAATTATGATAGCTCTTGTTTGTTTTCTCATCTAAGAGTGCCAGATTCCATATATGCATCCTTTCATTGTCATCATCTCCATCTTCGCATTTGACACTCACTGACAGCAAATTGTCTGTCGGGAACTGGGACATCACATTGTTGTAGACAGTTTCAAAGTCAACAATGCTGTCCTTGTCGTGGGTCTTAAGCATTTTCTTCACATCATCATCCAATGTCAGTTTTCCTGAAGCAATTGCTGCTCTGATCCATGATTTCTGCTCCTTTCCTTTTGTAAGTTCATTTGTGGTTGCGGAATCTATGTGCTCAACGTTCCACACTTCACGCTTGAACAAGTGGAACGGAAACTTGTAGAATGTAGCCAGTTTGTACTTGTCGGCCTGGATTTCCTTCTGGTTTACAATGGTCTGGACATTATGCAGAAGTAGAATTTTCCTGATCAATGGTTTGTGCTTATCAAAATGAAGCTTGTTCAGTTCTTCCTTTTCACAGTGAATGATTTTATCACGGATTTCCGCCTTTATTTTTGTTACAAATTGCAGTTTGTCATTCTCTTCTGAAATCCAAAGATTATACCACGCATTGATTCTTTTCCGTTTTTCAGTTATTCCATCCCTGTCATCTTCAATTGTCCAAATTACATATCCCATATAGTGATAAAGGATAGGGTCATCAAACCATTCCTTGAGAGCATCAAACAATGTTGTGACTTCTGCCCATACTGAATCAAGATGCTGTGAAACAGTTTCATTCGTGTCAATTCGCTCTATCTGTTTTGCAAAATAGCGATATACGCTATACCGGTCATTACCTATCAATCTGTCATATTCAGATTTACCAAGTGTATTTTTCAAACCGAACCGGTCATTCACATAAATCAGTTTGAAAAGGAAATCGATTCTAGTAAACTCCTTCTGTTCTGCATCATTGAGGAACAGCCAGAACTCGTCATTCTGAAGTGCATATTCAATCTCATCCCATTTAGTGGAAATCTGAAGTTGTTTGTTGCGGATATATTCAGAATGAAGGCCAGAATAATTTGAGCTGTTAAGCAAGGCGGCTTTGATCAGTTCTGCATTTGTAAGTGATATCTTGCCTATATTCAACCTTGTAAAAACCTCTTTTGGATCCTCCCCAATAGACTCATACCAGATGAATTTCACCTTTTCTAGAATTGTGTTGTACAAGAGAGATTTAACGTTTTCATCCTTATCAGACAGAAAAGACATGATTTCATTTCTGGCCGTTACCATGTGCTGATAGTCAATGTTGGCCTCACCGTCTTTATCTGTTTTGTTCAAAATGTCCATAAGAAAATTCCGACTGTTAACCCTTGTCTGATAAGTGATTGTGTATGGACAATTTTCCCCTAATACCATAAGAATAATGAACAAGGTGGTAAGACGTTGCTGGCCGTCAATTACTTCCCACCTGGTCAAATTCTGAAGTTCCTGTTCAAGATAACCTACCGGATCAGGCTCATTTTCTATACTGCCGACCAAATTATTAATGTCGTTCATAAAAGTCTTCTGGTCTATCATACTGCGTTTTACGACCAACGGCTGCATGCAATAGAATCCTGAATTTTGATGCCTCATAAAATTTAACAGGTCATTCATCAATTCCGTAACCTGCAATTTTTCCCATCTGTATCCGCGCTGATAATCCGGAATGAAAAAGTCCATTCCAAGAATATCATTTACGGCTACTATACCAATCTTGTTATTATAGTAAGGTCCCATAAGTTTATTTTTACTAAAGATTTGGAATTACATTATTTTCAATGCGATTGCCGCGCAAGCCTCGGCATCAGCCAGGGCGTGGTGGTGCTGTGTGAGGTCGTAGCCGCAGGCGGCGGCGACGGTGTGGAGCTGGTGATTCTCCAGAGAGTGACCGAAATGGGCACGTGATGCGGCCAGGGTGTCGTAGAAGGTGTAGTCAGGATAGTCCATCTGATATACCTGAAAAGCAGCCTTCAGACAGCTTTCGTCAAAGCAGGCGTTGTGTGCCACGAGTGGCAGGCCTTCTATCTTTGGGACAATCTGTTTCCATACTTCTGAGAAAACCGGGGCGTTGCAGGTGTCTGCCTCGCAGAGGCCATGCACCTGGCTGCAGAACCATTTGTAGTAGCTGGGTTCCGGATTGATTAGGGAATAGAACTTATCTACGATCTTGCCTTTCTTCACAATGACAACACCGACGCTGCACACACTGCTGCGGCACTCATTAGCCGTTTCAAAGTCAATCGCCGCGAAGTTCATTTCTGATTTTTTCATATCTGGCTTTCTTCCTTTCTGTAATACTTGCACATGTTGTAAACCCTGCGCGAAATCTCATCGCACAACCACTTGGGCTCCAGAACTTCAAAATCATCGGCATGGGAGAATATCTCCTGCATGAAATCAAAAGTCGGCTTCAGACGATAGCGGAAAATTGTGCAACTATCGCTGCCGCCTTCCTCTTCCGTCTGGCTGGAGTGGAGGGGAACAGAACGGACGTATTTCGCCTGATTGCCAGTGACCTTGATACGCACTGTCTCCACCTGGTAGTCATCACCATGAATAATGCCATAACAGTCCTCAAAGAACTCGTCAGCATGGAAATCTTCCGGCATCCTGAAAATCCGGTCATTTTGTACTTCCATATTCTGAATCCTATCAAGCGCATATACACGTATCTGGTCGTCACCTATACTGTGAGCAATCAGATACCATCTCTGCTTGAATACCTTTACGAAATATGGCTCTACAGGAAAAGTATGTCTGCCACGTCCCCAATATCCTTCATAGGTTATGTCGATGGGATGATCATCCCGCATGGCCTTTATAATAGATGTGAGCCATTGCTGCCCGGAAGGGATGTTCTCGTACTGGATACGGCCACGAAGATTAGAACATTCATTTACAACATTGCTTACTGAAATCGTGTCTATCAGCCAACGCTTTATGTCCGAATGCTCATCCAGATTGTTCTCATTCTCAATGTAATAGGTCTTGTCTCCGTATTTGTTGCACTTGATGTGCAGACCGAATATATTGTTGATGGCATTGATGTGATTGTGGAAGGTCTTGTCCGCCATTTCTTCATGGTTGTCGTTGAGACTCGAATGACGCCATTTGCGCATAAGGTCTTCTTTCGTCCAATGCCCGGTCTGTATTGTATCAATCAACCAGGCATATCGTTTGAACAATGTTCCTGCTTCGCTCATCTTGAATAGTTTTCAAATATTGACGTAAAGATAATAAGCGCTAATGTAATATTATGGCATTAGCGCTCATAATCATGTGGTCTCATCTGCTAAATCCGATATTTCCACACTTTTTAGAGAGATGTTCCTGCGAACAGAGCTCGCGAAGATAGTCAAGTGAATATCCATCGCCGGTCAGCACCTCGTTCATTGTCGCTTTACGGACAATGTTGTCTATCTCACCTCCAGAGAAATCGTATTCAGCGGCCAGAGCATCTGCATCCGATTCTGTCAACAGAGGGAGCTTATCCTGCCAAATCATCCTCTTTGCCTCAATGTCAGGCTTTTCAAACTTGACCTTGAAGAGGAACCTGCGCTCAAAAGCCGCATCCAGATTCCCTTCCAGATTGGTGGTGGCTATCAGTATGCCCTGCAACTTTTCCATCTGCTCAAGAATGATGTTCTGAATGGCATTCTCAGTCTGATCAACGCTACTGGATGTGTTCTCCATCCGTTTGCTGAAAATGGCATCTGCTTCGTTGAAGAGCAGGATAGGGGCTTTCACGGATTTCCGGCACAAACGCTCGTACTTTTTGAAAACACCCTTCACCAGTTTCTGGCTCTCTCCATACCAGCATGTCTTCATTTCAGAGATGTCCACCTGCATAACGTCGCGGCCGGAAGCTTTGGCTAGCTGATAAACACTCTCCGTCTTTCCTGTACCCGGCGTTCCGTAGAATATGGCAGCAACACCCGTGGGAAGTTCCTTCTCCTTCAAACGGTTCTGCAGATTCTCAAAGGCTGCTGGCTGTATGCTGTCGGACAGGAAATCCAGCTGTTTCCTGAGGGCAGGGGAGAAGTACAGGTTCTTGGCCTTGATTTTGTCAACGTCCAGAACATCATTTGTCTTCTCTTTCCTTTTGAACTTTTCTGCGTCTTTCTGTAAGAACAACTCACGCCCATCATCGGTCAGCTCAACCTTCGTACTTCCGAAGAAACTCTCCTCGCCAAGTTCTGCCAAACCGAGAGTCTGAAGGGGATGCTCCTCATTTCTCCACCTTGTACTCTCTTCCAAAATGTGTTGCTGTTTGTCATAAATATCATCTAGAGTGGTCTCCAGACACGTGCGGCCGTGCAGACTGTCAGCGCACATCTCGTAGAAAAACATTCTGTCCGGAATATTTTTCATGTTTTTTTTCGTCCCTTTGACCAGAGATAGAGACTTGTTGTCCGATTCCAGATCACAGACCATCCTTTCAAGCTTAAGTGTATTGTAGTTGTTCCTCTTCCTTTCATCAATCAAATCCGAGACAGCCTTCACAAATTCAAATTTGTCAAGTCCGGTTGTCTTCTTCATTTTAACTTCTGCATATTCACCCAAGAGGAGTTCGTATCCGCTTTTTGTGGGTTTCAGTTTGTAGTCGTCATAGTCCTGCCAGCATTCCACAAGACCGCATTTTTGGAGGGCTGATTTCTCTCTGATGAAGTCCTTCATTTCACTGAGGACCTGACTGCGATGGTCGAAAAGGTCTTTGAGGGTACTCTCCAAATCAGATTCATTCCCATCAATGAAGTTGTCCTTGCAGATATCGTAAAACAGAACCCTATCTTCGATACCCGGCAACATATGTCTGACTTTCTTTACAAAAGCACAGGATGAGAAGGACTCTTCCAGTTCATTGGCCTGTGCCAGAAATGTGGCCGCCGACACCTCATCACTGTCCCTGTTCTCCAACCATTCTCCAATCTCTTTCACGAGATCAAAGTAATCAGGCTCACCCTGTGATGACTTTGCCTTCGAGAGAGGCTCATCGCACAAGATGGCTTCAAAAACGACTGACGGAACTCTGAAGCTTGCACTCGTAAAGCTGGCAGTACACTCCCTGTGTCTTCTCACCTTTTCTATGAGACCGCTGAAAAGGAGCTTGTCGAAGTCCTTTTTATGCTCCACAATGTCCAGTGACGAACACTCGAAATATCGTGATATTTCATCTACATCACTGTTTGAACCGCTTGACGTTTTGTCAAAGATTGCGACGAAGATGATGGTTTGCATCAGGTCCGTACCCAGATACTCACCTAGGACAGCAATCTCTTTTTCCACCGAAGTAATATTCTCCAACTTTTCGTCACGAAGCTTGTTGGCTATTGTCTTGATGATACCTACTGCATTGAGAGTTTCCATAGTTCCTATTATTTAATGATTTTTTGAATCATGGTACAAAATTCATTCGGTCTAATGTAAAAAAATGGCAGCAGCAGAGAATTCTGCTTTGTTTTATGAATTGAATTGCCAAACTGGCAGAAGAACGGGCGTAGAGAACATCTGACTGCAGGATTGGCAGCCGTAAGCGACGCTGATGTATCTGGACGGTATGCCGATATATGACATCATGAAGGTGACGGGGCACAAGAGCGTCACTACTCTGGAGAAGAACATCAGAGCGGACAAGCTGGAGGTTGCGCAGAAGCTGGCGCGGAAGAGCTACCAGTATTTCAAGTGATGTGCCGGGGGCACGGCAATTCTTATTTGAGAATTGTCATCTTCGCGAAGACTTTCCAAACGTGATAATGTTTTGCCGTCTTCAACTGAAAATATGCCGGTCTTTACATAGTGCAGTCCGAAAATGGCAATAAGTCCGCCATGAGTGGATGTCTTATGGCCATCGTTCACCAATAATGCGAGTATTGCATGGAACAGAGAATAATAAAGTCTGTTCGCTACAATGTCCCACATGCCATTGTTGGCCAAAGTCGGAATCATGGCATACGTTTTTGAGGCTTTGTCAAACTCCAAAGTGACTATTGATTTCCTTTCTTCCGGATCAAGGCTCATAGGATGTTTATTTTGTCCTGTTCGACATTTTTATAGAACGGCGTGAAAGAGTAGGATTCCCACTGCTTCCTGCTATACAGAATTGGTGAAATGCTCTCGCCAAAATCCCAGCCTAATGCCACGAACGGATATGCGTAGCTGTCATGATCGGCATTTGCTATTCTGTCCTTATCTATCAGCAACAGCAAATCCCAGTCGGAACCGTCATGGTAGTCACCTCTGGCACGGGAGCCGTACAGCCAGACATTGCTGCCCGCTGGAAGGCATTTTTCTGCCAGCTGATGAATACAATCCAGTATTATCTGTTCCTTTGACATAATCGGGATTGGTAAATTTCTGTGCTAAGGTAAGGTTATATTTTGAATTGAATACCTTTTTGCTCAAAAGTTTCTTAGTGAACTGCGTTTTCTGATGTGGATGAATATGCAGGGATTATACTTTTTGACAGCGAACGGCGAAAAATTGTTTGGAGTGTGTTGTGATTTTTGCCAAAGATTGGCAAAGGTTTTCTGATTGGTGGAATTTGCTATTGGTACCTTTGAGACCTTTTTTTCAGCTCGGAAAAGCTTACTGTCATGGAAGGTTTTATTATTAATCGCTATTGGTACTGTTATGAAGGAAGAGAATTTCATGACAGCATTGTCGGGGGTTGCGGAACGGATTAATCGTAATGAGATTGACAACCTCCTTGAAATAGACTGGAACAGGATTACGGATGGGTTCCGGGAGTGCTGTTTGAAGATGTTGCTTAGGCTTATTGATACTAGGGTGGCGCGGGTTCTGGCTGTCAGGTCGTGCCTGGCATTCTATGAGGCTTATCTGGTGGAATGCAGGTATAACTAGGTGTGAATTGTTGCTTTGCGTGATGTTGGTCTTTGGACAGTACTTCGGTTCCTACAGAGTGAATGCGAGACAACTTAGGTTGGATGAGAGCGGCGGGAACCTGGGGTCTGTCCGTTTTGACAGATTGTGTCAGTGAAAATGGCACTATGGGAATTATATCGTAGCATACTGTAGTTGATTCAGAAATATATTGCTATTTTTGAAGAATTATAGTATTTGCAAGCGCTTGTTACAATATGCAATTGCCGGTATTAGTCTCATTTATTGGTTATGGCAGGAAGGGAAAAATTGTAAATGGTATTTTGCAGATCAGCCGAATGTGCAGGAAGTCGGTCCAAATAATGCCATGGAGCAAAATTTCAAGGCATATCCATACGCTTCACTCGTACGTGAAAGTATTCAGAATTCGCTGGATGGGTTGGCACATGGTTGTTGTATGAGAGTGTCAGCTGAAACTGGCTATTCAATGGCTTTGTCCTTGGTGATTGTGTCACCTTTGCGGACGTTACTGGTGTGGCCGTAGCCGATGGTCCAGATGCCGGAGGAACAGCGGTAGGCGGTGAGACGGAGGCCTTCGAATTCGCGTATAATAAGGAGGGCGTATGGTAAGGCAGTCATAAAGAGTTTATTCTAATTAATATATCTTATACAAAGAGAATCAATTATTTACACTTATGCGCCAGATAGTTTGACTAATATCATTGGTATGGTGAGAGACTCTGATATGAGCGAAAGTGCTATATTCGATGTTATAGATGGATATAAAAAATGAGACCCATTTTAGGTCTCACTTCAACTGGATTTTTCCTGTATTTAGAACAATCCATCACTTAATGCACTTGCAATTGAAAGCAGCAAGAATACTGGCACCCAAATAGAGCGTCCTTTATGTTGTTCATTCTCTAGTCTTGAAGATTTGCAAATGGTCTTTCACCATAATAGCCAATGAATTCCTGAATTAATGAGTATTCCTCTGCCCGTGGATCTTCGGGTGAAGGCTTCCAACAGACTATGAGGTCTTTGCAATCGGCAAGTTGCCAGATAAGGCGTCCACCAAAATGCCCGACATTCTTTCCGTGGCCAAATCGAATATATTGAGAAATGCGTTTTCTCAGACTTGTAGCCTTGCCGATATACATTACGCAGGTACCCTCAATCCAGTTTGCCTTGAGTATATCAATGCTTACATTCGGGTTTTTCCCCTCATGGTAACCCCCAGTTCCTACAGAAACAAATGCAGGCTTTAATGATGTTTTTCGAAGAATCATATAAACGCCCCCTGCATCAGGGATGTTGGAGTATCCAGCGCTATTAAGCTCTTCGACAGTGGCAAAGCCGTAGAAACCGGCCTCTTTGATTTGTAAAATAGATTGAAATTCCATACTTATTTGATATTTACAGTTATAGGTGACACATCAGTATTGACAGTAAACAACTGCGGATAGTTCTTTACCCTCGCAGAAATCTGACTGGCCGGAACAGGTTGGCCATCTTTGCGGATATAGAGTTCCTGGGCGTTTATTTGCTTTGCAATCTCGGTGAATGTGAGAGGGTGTCCACTCTGGTGAATCACCTCCCTGATAGCTTCGTGCAGCTTTAAAGTGCTCTTGGGGATGGCAGGTTTCTCTATGTCATCTTCGGGGTTATCCTCGTCCCAGCCTGCATTTAGCAGATCGACAAGAGAACATCCGGACTTTGCCTTGTTGATACGGAGTCTTTCCAGATGCTTTTTTGATTGCTCGCGTTCTTCTGGTGACATACTGTCATACTTGCGTTCCAATTCCTCACGGGCCTTGTCTTCATCCCGAACCGCGTAATAGAATTCAGTTGCGGCTTCCAGCAACATATTGTAATCGTGTTCAGGACTGAGAACGGGCAGTTCTCCCTTCGTACAATAATCAATGTTCAAATCGAAGTCCGCACTGAAACGGACAGCGGAGAACAATGACAGATATTCCTTTCCGTTAAGCAAGGCGTATAACTGTGACGGTGTGAGACGTCTTTCCTGTGCATACGCATTCAGATTGCCATATTTTTGTTTGATGATGTCCTTGATGGAGTTCGCTACTTGTTCCGGTGTGTGCATAATTGCTGTTATTTTTCTGCAAATATGCATAGAAATTTTGATATTTCAACACAAACAATATATTTTTTTATCCTTTGTGTAATATTTTTAAATTTCGATATAGTATCCCTTGTTAAATCCTATTATCCCATGCTCTTTTTAGGGTGTGCCGAGAATGCACTACAATGCAATCATATGGGCTCACCCGAAAACCCGTGGGGAGGCATATAACCCTGCAATGAAAAGCACCATACTGGGTAGAGAAAAATCAGCAGTTAGAAATATAAAAATTTGTAGTTACAATTTTGAAAATTTGTAGTTACAATTTTTAGAGTTTGTAGTTACAATTTTTTTGCTGGCCAGTAAGGCGTGATAAGTGCGTTAGAAAGGCCTGCTGTGTTTTACTGATACTGAACAGAATGGACGAAATCCGGGCTCACGTGAAAACCAGTGGAGAGTAAAGTATTGCTGCGTAGGAGGCAAATGGGGCACAGATTTCGGCCTTTAGAAATCGAGTAGGAGGAAAACGAAGTAGTTTTCTTCCTACTTTCGTTTTCCGACCTCTCACACCACCGTACGTGCCGTTCGGCATACGGCGGTTCTTCATTGATTAGTGCGATTTGACATAGTAGTCCATAAGGCACGGGTA
>JAZLKB010000060.1:0-7945 GCA_045597365.1 Bacteroidaceae bacterium
CATGATTTACCTTTGCAAGTTCCGGATAACTATAGGGCTTTGTCTTCTTCTGCAGACTCACCACACTTGCACTGGCCTTATATCATGTTCTTGTGCATCAGAGCAGATGTTTGCCGCCGACTTCCTTCAGATTCCGTGTCGCCACGGACACCCTTGTCTTTGGCTGTAGCCTTCCCGTTATCAGGGCGGCTTGGGGACTTGCACCCGTTAGAATACGCCCATGCTGGGCGAACAAAAAGAATCCGGGATACCCGCTGACAGGTTTCCCGGATTCTTTATGTTATCGGTTATTATCAGTCTGCTGATGTATAGCGGGCATTGAGACCTGCAAGAATCTCGTCGGTGATGTTCATAGCCGCATCGATATACAGGATATTGTCACCTACCTTGGTCAGGATAATGTTATAACCCTTGGTCTTGTTGTAATCTTTGATGTATGCCTGGATAGAGTCACTTATTATCTGGATGTTCTTATCGTTCTCTATGGCCAGCTCGTTGCTGAGACGGGCGTTGAGTTCCTCGAGATCCTGCTGTTTCTTGCCTATACGGTTGGCTTCCTGCTGGGCGCGCTCCTGTGATGAGAACACGTTGTTCTGCAATTTCTTGTTATAGGTCTCCATCTCTGTCTGGAACTCATTCACCTTCTCGGAAAGCAAGAGGCGGCTGTTCTCTTCCTTGCGGAGCATCTCTTCGGACATATCGATATAGAACTGGTACTTTGACAGCAGAGTATCAATCTCTACATACGCTATTTTAATGCCATTGATGACACCTGTACCTCCGGCAGCGGTCTGCACGGCAGCATTATCCTTACATTGGCAGAATGAAAATGTTATCACACCTGCTAATAAAGCTCCAAAAAGTCTGTTCTTTCCCATTGTTGTTATTCTAAATTATTATTGTCTCGCTCGTTCACGGCAACCCGGCTCCGGTACTGCGCCTCGGCGTCCTGTTCCTCGACACAGCCTATTCCGCGTTTCCTCATTGCAGGATTTTTTCCGACGTGGATGTTGGGGAACTTTCCTCCCGGCTTTATCCAGATACTGACCGACAACAAGGCTGTTCCTGCCAGCAGAAAAGCTATTGCTACCAACACAGTTTTCATCATATCGGAATAAATTTGCATTTTGGCGGGCGAATATAGTCAACTTTGTTGAACTAACCGCAAACAAAGAAATTAAAAAATACAAAAATGGAAGTAATATCAGCACAATACACTATTTTTGAATAAGAAATAGCAAAAATATTATGAAGGTAGAGACAGACTGGACAAAGAAGGTTCTTGAAATCTTTGCTGAGATATGCAAGATTCCCCGCCCGTCGGGACACGAAGAGCAAATAGGCAAATATCTGACTGATTTCGCAAAGGATCATGGATTGGATTACAGGCAGGACGCGACAGGCAATGTACTGATACGCAAGCCTGCAACTGAGGGGATGGAGAATGCCAGGACGGTGATTCTTCAGGCGCATCAGGATATGGTGTGCGAAAAGGACGCCTCGATTGAGCACGATTTTATGACACAGCCCATCAGCACTTATACCGAGGACGGTTGGCTCAAGGCCCGCGGCACGACACTCGGTGCCGATGACGGAATCGGCATAGCTATGGCTCTGGCTATACTTGAGAGCAGCGAAATAAAGCACGGACCGCTGGAATGCCTGTTTACTGTCTCGGAGGAGACTGGGCTTTGCGGTGCGGAGAATCTGCAGCCGGGTATGATGAACGGCTCAATGCTTATCAATCTGGACTCGGAGGATGAAGGCGAGATTTTCATAGGCTGCGCCGGAGGTATGAAGACCGATATTGAGTTTGAGCTGAAAAAGGAACCGGTACCCCGGGGTTTCTTTTTCCTGAAGATTTCGGTTGACAAGCTGCACGGCGGTCATTCGGGTGACGATATTGACAAAGGCTATGCTAATGCGAACAAGGTTCTGTGCCGCTTTCTGTACGAGGCTCAGGATAAATATGATCTTAGGCTGTGCAGTTTCTCGGGCGGAAATCTGCACAATGCAATTCCACGCGATGCGACAGCTGTCATAGCGGTTCCATCGGACTGCAAGGAGGCAATCCGTGTTGATTTCAACATTTTTGCCGACACCATTGAAAAGGAGTTCCACGTTACGGAGAAGGAGATTGAATTCAAGATGGAATCGGCCGACGCGCAGGAAGAATGCATCAGTCAGGATGTTGCACGGAATTTCATCACCAGCGTGCACGGAGCCGTGAACGGCGTATTCTCCATGAGTATGGATGTTCCTGGATTGGTTGAGACTTCGAGCAATCTGGCATCGGTACGGACAAGTCACAATATGATACGCATTGTTACCAGCCAGCGCAGCTCGGTCGAATCGGGCAAATGGCATATCGCATCGAAATTGGGCGCGATTTTCAAGCTGGCAGGAGCGAGAGTGAAACACGGGGAAGGATATCCGGGTTGGCAGCCCAACACGAAATCAGAGCTGCTGGCCATATCGACAGCCGCATACCGCAGGCTGTTCAAAAAGGAGCCTAAGGTTCTGGCCATTCACGCCGGTCTTGAGTGCGGTCTGTTCCTGAACTCATACCCCGATCTTGACATGATTTCAATAGGTCCGACTCTGCGCGGTGTCCACTCCCCTTCCGAGCGTCTTGAGCTTCGCACTGTGGATATGGTATTCCGGCACCTGATTGAGATTTTGGCTTCGATACCCCAAAAATGACAGCGGCTTCCGTACAGCCCTGCATAAACGAAGACTGCTGACCGGTTGGCCAGCAGTTTTCGTTTATTACGCTTGGTACATTAATCCAGGAACTGCGAGAGGAAAGCCTCGTATTCCTCGCCGCGGAGATTCGTGCATTGGATTACGCCGTCACCATCTATGAAGAACGATGCGGGTATCGTACGGATTCCGTAAATGGCGCACGGAGCTGTGTCATCGAGCTGCGGGTCCAGAAGCTGAGGCCAAGGCATATCAAACTGGTCCATTCCGGATTTCCAGTCATCGATTGTGGAGTCAAGCGAGACGCTTACTATCTCAAAGCCCTTTGAGTGATATTTGGCGTATGCTTCTTTCATATATGGAATTTCGTCCTTGCAAGGCGCGCACCAGCTTGCCCAGAAGTCGAGCATCGTTATTTTATTCTTGGACACATATTCCGAAAGAGCGGCATCGGTAATACCGTCATTTATCAGTTTCTGGGCGGTGAAGTCAAAATAAGGCTTTCCGACGGACAACTGTATCTGACGCTCGGCCATTTGTCTGAGCTCCTTCACATAATATGTATGTCCGTATGCCGGCTCAAGGGAATCAAGGAACTCAATCACATCCTCAGGATCAAACAGGCTATATGTGTCAAGCAGCTGCTGCAGGCCGAAAGCGTTGTCGGCATTATTGACAATACTCATAGCTAT
Organism: Bacteroidaceae bacterium; assembly: GCA_045597365.1. Classification (GTDB taxonomy): domain Bacteria; phylum Bacteroidota; class Bacteroidia; order Bacteroidales; family Bacteroidaceae; genus Colenecus. Next base: position 3,396 of record JAZLKB010000060.1, read on the forward strand.
GGTTGACATGTAACGGGCATTGAGGTCGGCCATCTCGATTGAGAATGAACTCAAATCCAGGCCGGCATTATTGGCTTCCTGAATTCTGCGGTCGATATCGGCGGCATAAAGATCTATCTCGTCCATCTTATCCAGGAACGCCTGATAATTGTCGTTAACAGGGGTTCCACTGACAATCGAGAATCCGTCGATATAGCTTATATCGATTTTTCCAGGCTCAGTGTAGAATGTACTGGTCCTGGGATTATCATCGGAATCAACGCCGTACAGAATGACGCGGATATCACAGGTATCGGCATCGCCCTTAAACTTGAATTTACCGTTGTTGACTACGGTGGAATCGATAAAATCAAGATTTACGCCCGACTCCAATGAGCACAGATAAACCGTAGCGCCATTGAGCAGCGGGTCAACCTTTCCGGAAACCGTATATTTATTTCCGCCGCAGGATGTAATCAGTATTGCGCAGATGACTGCAGTCAGTATTTTTTTCATAATAAACTATTTGATAATGTATTGGGTGCTGATTGACTCATTGCAGGTTACGCGATGTATGGTCTCGGCGAACATATCGGCGATGGACAATTGCTTGAGCTTTGCGCAAGGAATCGGGTTTCTGTATGGAATACTGTTGGTGAATACGATTTCCTCAAGCTTGGAGTTGTCAACTTTTATCGGAGCATCGGCCGACATCACGCAATGCGATACAAGGGCTCGTACTGATTTGGCGCCGGCATCAATCATTGCGTCGGCTGCGGTACAGATTGTTCCTGCGGTATCTACTATATCATCAATGATGATAACGTTCTTTCCGGCTACATCGCCGATAATCCTGATCTCATCGACAACATTGGCTCTGGAACGGGTCTTCTGGCAAAGTACCAGAGGAACGTTCAGATATTTGGCGTATGCGCTGGCACGCTTGCTGCCGCCTACATCGGGAGCTGTCATCACAAGGTCATCGAGGTTCAGGCTCTGTATGTACGGAAGGAACAGTTTTGATGCGTACATATGATCTACAGGGACATCGAAGAAGCCTTGAATCTGATCTGCGTGGAGATCCATTGTTATAAGGCGGTCTATACCGGCCTTACTCATCAGATCGGCAACGAGTTTTGCGCCGATGGATACACGCGGTTTATCCTTTCTGTCCTGTCTTGCCCATCCGAAATACGGAACAACGGCATTGATTGACTTTGCGGAGGCACGCTTGGCAGCATCAATCATCAGTAAGAGCTCCATCAGATTGTCTGACGGCGGAAAAGTTGACTGTACAAGGAATACGTCTGCCCCACGTATTGACTCTTCGAACGATACAGCAAACTCTCCGTCAGCAAAGTGAGTGACGTTCATCTGTCCTAACGGGCACTTCAGGTAATCGCAGATTTCCTGTGCAAGATACATACTATCCGAACCGCAGAAAACCAGAAAAGGATTTACAGGATCCATTGAATCTATTAATTATTAACAAGTTAGTAAGCACTGACAGCAATTGCCGCCATCTTTCCCGCAAAGTTAGAAAGAATATGGGAGCATACGGCTATTTTGTTTCCACATTTTTCCGTCTGGAAAGCTTTTCCGGATTTTTCGCTATGTATGACTTCCAGTCGGTGACGCGCGCATCGTCCGATTTGGGACGCCCTATCTGCAGATAATGGCAATACGCGGCAGCCAGTGCATCGGTGGCATCCATAAAGCGCGGCATGTCATCGGGATTGATGTTCAGGATTCTCTGCAACATGGCGGCAACCTGCTCCTTGCTGGCATTTCCGTTGCCGGTGATGGCCATCTTGATTTTCAACGGGGCATATTCTGTTATCGGCACACTGTGATGTATGGCGGCTGCCATCGCTACACCCTGTGCGCGCCCGAGCTTGAGCATTGACTGGACGTTCTTGCCGAAGAACGGAGCCTCGATGGCCATCTCATCGGGCAGGAACGAGTCGATGATGCCGGTGACGCGCTCGAATATGCGGCCCAGCTTGAGATATGTGTCACCGGCCTTGCGAAGGTCGATAACGCCCATGGCGACGACCGACGCCTTTGTGCCCTCGACTTTCAGCACGCCATATCCCATAATATTTGTACCGGGATCGATGCCGAGTATTATTTTCTCCAAAACAGGTACGACCACTGTGTTTAAGGAATTATTTTTCCGACTTGTACGAATTTTGCCGCGAAGTTATCAATTATTCAAAGCAAAGCATTACCTTTGTGCCGGAAATAAGAATCGGGGCATTAGCTCATCTGGCTAGAGCGTTTGACTGGCAGTCAAGAGGTGACGAGTTCGAGTCTCGTATGCTCCACGATTTACTTTGAAAATCAGTTAGTTACGAGTTTTATGCACAAATTTATACACAAATTTTTAAGGTTGTGCGTAAGAAACTAAAGCATACTCTGATTAACTGAATTTTTGTTTTATCCCCACCTGATATTATTGGGGACAACAAATCCCATTCGTAGGTTTCCTGCGAATGGGATTTGTTGGTTAATTCCTCTCAGCGAGAATGTCAGCGGACTTGTGACTTTCCCAACTGTCGGTTACTCATCGGTTTAATCGGACTCGAAGTAGGCGGTGAGCTCTACATCGTGGGTGACATCGAAGTAGCGTTCCGGTTCGGTGTATCCGTCGTTCCACTGGACGAAGCGGTAGCCCTGGGCTGGTTCGGCCATGACGCAGGCTTCCTCACCGAAATGGTAGCTGCCTGCGCCGGTTACTGTGCCGCCGCCTGTGGGACTGACGGAGGTCGTGACATCGAAGTCGCGGTCTTCACCGAAGAGGGCCTGCAAGGTCTTGTCGGAGCGCATCGTGACGTTGCGCGGGTTAGCGGACAGGTAGTCGGACCAGCGGTAGAAGATGTAGCCTTCGGCCGGAGTGGCCTGGATGCTGACGACTTCATCATAATCGTGGTAGGTGATGCCGTCGGGCGATACGGTGCCGTGGGATTCGTTGTCGGACGAGAGGTCGAGGGCGAGTTTGCCAGCAGGTCTCGTGATGAGGGTCGCTTTCATACTGATCTGGGATGAGCACTCGCCTGTGGCGGGATTGACCAGGAACAGACGGGCGAAGACCTGCGGACGTGCGGCATCGGGAGCACCGTAACGGGCGGTGTAGTCTGACGTGAGGCTGATGTTGCCCGTGGTGGGGTCAGCCGGACCGTATATGATGGCGCCACGACCTGCTGAGGTGGCGATGCCAATGCTCTGAGGGGCTGTGACCGTCAGTACGAGCTTAAGACCCGACTTGCGGACTGAGTCAAGCACCCTGAGCTGGATCATCGTGTCGGTGATGGAGAGCGATGCCCTGGGCGGAGCCTCCACGCCCTTCAGCTCCGGCGGGGTGCTGAGGGGCGTGCCTCCGCAGCGCACTACCCAGAAGTTGAGACGCTGGTAGAGGTTGGCTCCGGTGATCCGGGCGGCCTGTCCGAAGACGTGACGGCTTGACTGTGTCTCTGCTACGGTGTTCCACGCCATTATCTGCTGTGCGGTCAGCTGTCGCCAAGAGGTGGAGAACTGACGGAAGATGCTGCGCACCTCTGCCTGACGCGGAGTGCGCGACGCGCAGCCGTAGCTGCGGTTACGGAGGTAGGTGCCGCCCCTGGTTGTGGTGGCTGTCACCCCCTTGGCCGAGCCCGACATTGCGTCAAAAGCGATGGATGGCCTGCATTTCATGGCGTTAGTCCTCGTTGCTGCCGTTGGATGTGGTCAGATGTGCCTCGGCAAGCATCTCGCCGGACTTCTGACCTGTGGCGGTGTTGACGTAGAAGTACCTCAGGAAGACTTTGGGCAGACCGGATGACGGTGCGCCGTACTTGGCATCGTAGCTGCTCTTCAGGGCGATGGCCGTGCTGACGGGTGTCTGCGGAGCGATGAACTCGGCAGCCTTGGCGTAGGCATTGCTGATGCCGTTGCTCATAGGAGCTGAGGCGCAGATGATGAGCTTCAGGTTGGACACGTCACTTGGGACGGAGGCGAGGGTGAGCGTGAACGCTGTGCCGGAGAGCGCAATGGTTGCAGCTGCCGGGGCCTCTACTCCGCCGAGGACAGGCGGGGTCTGAAGGATGTCGCCGCCACAGGTGACCACCCAGTAGTTGAGGCGCATAAACAGGTTGGCACCCGAGATTCTGGTCTTGGTGCCGAGAACTGACTTGGCATCGGCGGACTGGGCTGCGTTGTTCCACGCCTGGATCTGTGCGCCGGTCAGTGACTGCCAGGCCTGTGAGAGCATCTTGAAGACGGACTTCACGCTTGCCTGACCTGATGTGCGGACTGAACCGCCGTATCCGCGGTTGCGGATGTACTTGCGACCGCGCGTCTTGGCTGCGGTCACTCCCTTTGCGGAGCCTGACATCTCCTCAAAGGCGATAGATGGTAAATACTTCATCTTTCGTTGGAATTAAAAGTTAATAAATGAGTTTGTATATGGCACGTGCTATAGCTATGAAGAGGGCAATGATGGCCAGTGAGCCGAGGCTCATCAGGAATCGCTGCCAGGAGGTGAGCTGACGCTGGACCTCGACTGTGTTGGTGATAATCTTGTCCACATAGAC
>JAZLKB010000061.1:0-9744 GCA_045597365.1 Bacteroidaceae bacterium
CATAACGCCCTTGCACGTGTGTCTTGTCCTGCATCCCAGAAATCTCAGGGTCTGTCCGATGCGTATCTTGGCAGATGTCGATATCAGGAATGTCGGAAACGCCTGCTTGAGCTGTCCTGCCACATCACCGCAGCTCATCCAGCCCGCATCATTCCCTTCTTCAGGCAGGCGGAAGCATTGGCGTATCATCGTCTCAATCTCGTCCGTGGCAAGATATGGAAGGTTTGCCGTCTGAATCCGCCACACTATTCCTGCCGTCCCATTCCGGAAGACTGTCAAGGTACTCTCTGACAGGGTCATAGCTATTGACAGCCCTGGAGTAGATGAACTCCTCGATGTCCTGCCGTGGTGAATTGTCGCCTCCGATGCCCTCCTTCTTGGCGTGACGCACAATCGTGTTCAGCATCTGGACAGTGACGGGTGTCCAAATTCCGTCATCTCCGTCGCTGTTGCCACAACCGATGCCGCATGACTCGACCTTTCCGCTCAAGGCATTGAAGCGGAACTGATAGTTCTCACCGAGGAAGCTCTCAACCTCAAGGAGTGCTTCCTGTCTCTTACTCAGATTAATGTTTTTGTTTTGCATAATATGTAAAAGTTAAAAGTTGGGTTAAACATCTTATAATCGCTTTCTGCAACTGGACTTTGACTGATGGCGTATGACGGGTGAATGATGAGTCACAAACATCCCATCACTGTATAACAAATTGATATACAATCTGCTATAGTGAAAAATGATGAGTGATGAGTACTTTTGATTTCATCTAACCCGTGTCGCCGTATGTTGCCGTCGTCTGCCGAAAGCGGCTGCAATATTATGCTGAATGCGGGGCACTGCGATATTTTCCCCGACGACCGTCCGGATTACGGACAAAAACGGTGAAAATGCCTGCTAAAACGGTGAAAACAGCAGGGAAAAAACGAATATGATATTCCTTTTTGGGATTATGAGCACTCTTAAGACGGTAAAACGAACTTTGTTTCTCTGACCCGCCCACCACCCTCTTTGCTCCTTTTTCCGGCAAAAACAAAAGGCATCTCAAATTGAGATGCACTTATTCTCCTGCTGCTATGCCAGGAACGGCCTTGATTACCCCCTCAATGAATAAATGCGCCGTTGCCATACACTCTCCAATCGAAGATACTTCCCTCCCGTCCGGACATTGATGTTCGAATGGTTTATTTAATCCACCTCCCGTCACGTTCTTGAATTCCTCGTCGGAGAGTTCCCTGAGCTGTTTGTTCTTCTGTTTGTCACAAAATCACGCCATTCCTCCGTCTCCTGCAAGCGGATTGTGAAATTGAGAATAGATTTTGTGAAATTGAGAATAGAAAGAGAGCCAGAAAGGGCGTAGGGTGGGCCATTAACGATGTCTCCGGCCATCCACAATTATGATATCTTCATTGCTTTCTTGGACAAAACAACGTCATCCTGCTGGACTAAACTTAGAAGCTGTTTTGATTTGACGTTAGCCAGTCGTCGGTTTCGATGAGGTAGGCGATGTCACGCTCCTCTTTCGATGTATAGAGTGTTCTGGAAAAGTGGGCATACTACGTAAGCCACATGAGCAGGATGCGGGAGAAGCCGCAGGTGTATCACTCGACATCATTTGCCAGTGTACGAACCTGCCATTGGAACAAGTGCTGGCATTGTAATTCCTGCGCCATTCCACAGTGAGCGACCCAAGGGCGACGGAGAGCCACAGGGCGTAAAAAACAATTTCACCAAACTACAGTTTGTCGACTTGTCTCACTATTGAATTATCTGATAGTTCCAAGTCGTCACAATATCATTTCTCATGGTCCCATCTGCATGACCGATAGGTCTGCCAAACAGTCTGGACGCAAAATTATACAGAGTTGAATATGTTTCACGACATTCCAATGGAATCCTGTTCTTGAAATCATACTTGGTTCTGACAAACTCATAACTGTTCAAATTGAATACCAATGTTGCCTTTTGTGTTACAAGCCCATCGCGATAGCGATATTTTGTCCTCTTTTGCCTATAAACATCCTTGTATTCGGTAACACGATATTCCACAAGCTTTTTTAAGTAGCCATGCAGGTCATACTTGAATTTGTATATGGTGCCGTAACTTGAATAATCGGATGTAAGTTTGAGTATCCTGTTGTTCCTGCCCAGTTTATATGTGGCCGTTGCATAAAGAGCCAGCGAATCACAGGCGGAATCATAAGCGTATATCGTTCCGATGGCTAAACGCCTTTTGTTCTGGTATTCAATCACTTTCTTTTCTGAACAGTATCTGCTTGGCAGCTTCCCGATAATGGAATCATAACGGATAACCGTCGAACCACAGTATCGGTTATCATCAAAGAAATATTGTTTTGCTTCAATTGCGCTGGGCCCTGGTCCGTAAAAGATACTGTCCATGATAACATGTCCCATATCATCATAGAAAACATGATTATGCATATGCCAGATGTTCCCGTCCAGATAATAGGTTAACTGCTCCTTCAACCCTTGTTGCCCGAATTTTCTGACCAATTTCATGGTGTCGGAATATTGCGTGCTGAAACTGCGTGACAGGACAACGGAATCTGATCCTATTTGGAAATAATCATAGAAAGTACTATCCTCCAATATCTTATCGGAATTATAACGTACTGTAGAACCTGACACCAGCTGCCCGTTCTCATCGTAATGATAATCACTGTGTTTATACACATCACCGTTATCGGTCGTTACTACCGATAATAGCCGGCACTTATCACTGGAACCAGTCTTCTCCGAGCGTATGGTCCAATAGTCAAATCCTGGATTCCTTTGTGCCGAAACTTGCACAAATGAACATAAGAAAATGATTAATAGTAGTATATGGTATCTTGCCGATGATTTCTGCAAGTTTTTCGATTCACTGCCATGCGGTTGTGAAGCATCTCGTAAACCGTATAGAGTTAGCGGCTTTACCATATCTGATTTATCCGTGCAAACGGGTGAATCAAACAGTATCTGAAAATCCAAATATTTGATTATGGTTGGTTTCGTAAAATGAAGATTGCGAAAAAATAGACAAGGCATGCAACGAATTTTCGAGTGCAAAGTTATCCTTTTTTTGAAAAAATGGGAAATGGACTTCAGTATCTCTTTTGCTTCATCACATGCCGACATAACGGTTGACTTACTCAAGGATCTCTCGTCCATCGTGATGAAGAATACCGGTTCCGAGTATAAGACCGCTCTGGGCGATTTTTCATCCGCCAGTGGAGAACTCAGGCTTCTTAACGTGACGGCAGGCATAGGAGGACGCTCGTATATGAGCTACACCAAGGTTCCCGAGAAACTCGCATCATTCTGCTCCAGTCTGAATGACCGGCGGAAGACCTGCAACACGGAGGATATCGCGGCACTGTATGATATGAGTTTCGATGCCCACTACAATCTGGTGACCATCCATCCGTGGGCTGACGGCAACGGTAGAATGGCCCGGCTGCTTATGAACCATCTGCAGTTCGAATTCGGACTTATCCCCACAAAGGTCACGAAAGAGTTGAAGGAAGGCTATATCAAGACCCTCATCGATACACGGGAGAACGATGACCTTGGCGTATTCAGGGGTTTCATGACCGACATGATGATTGCCAACCTCAAGTATGACATTGACGCCTTCATCCGTTCAACCGAAGGAAAGGAGGGAGAAACCAGCAATAAAGTAGGAGGAAAGAAGATAAACAGTAGGGAGAAAATCATTGCCGCCATCAAGGTAAACGGGCGTCATACCACTAACAGCCTTGCTGAACTGGTTGGCGTTACACCCAAGGCAATAGAGAAGCATCTTGCCAAATTGAAGGCAGAGGGACTGCTCGTAAGAATAGGCCCAGACAAGGGCGGCCACTGGGAAGTAACAGAAAGCGGCAAATCCCAATGGTTCCACCGTCAAATTTCTTGACGACAACGAGACATTGACTTTTTGTTGTCACCTACGCTGATTGACATCACCGGATACACTTTTTTCAAATTAATATCCGTATTTTTGCAGTTATGCGGATGTTGTTCGGCAACAAACCGTATCAATCAGACAATAACTACATTTTAAAAACAATTTATATGAAAAAAACTTTTCTCTGCCTTTTGGCAGTTTGCCTGTCGCTGACAGCATGTCACAAAGCAGAAGATTCCAGTGAAGAGGCTGAAATTATTGGAGTCAATCCTGAGAATCCTACTGATGAGGACATCGTAAAGCAGACTTTTTCCTTGAAAACATTTGTTTACCCAGAAGCAACCGATAACAGCGAATTCGGAAAGGCCATCGCAAGAAGATGCGTGTCTCTGACTTCGGAGAATATAACTGATGCCGATATGGTTATCATTTCAGACATACAGGTACCTGACAGGAGCGAGGAGGAAATCAGCGACATTGCACGAATGCTTTACAACAACGGAGCACTTGTCTATCTGATGCCTACTGCGGCAAATTTCACTTCTTTCGTACATTCAATACAAACTTGTCAGGACAGGTTGATTTCGCTTGGAGAACTGCAGATTTGCCCGGCATTCTCCACTATAGACTGTCTGGACTACAATTCGGGAACGTTTATGGAAATGGAAGGAAAGGATGTCTTCGCCCGTGCTATCTGCATTTGCAACAATGGCGTCAATACCGTAATGTCGGCAGGAGACTATCAAGTGGATACATACTGTTACGAACTGAATGAAGAGACAGGCGAGATTACTGAAATACCCGTAGAAGGGAAGCCGGACTCTAAAGTTGAGGAAACAGCAGCAGAATGCGGCATGTTGGCAGAAATGCTCTGTGAATGGATTGAAAGTGAATCACAAAAAGCAGCAAATGAAACTGGAACGAATTCGGAACCTTATGTCAAAGACTTTGACTTCTCCGGGACGCTTCATTATATGGCATCCGATGCATGCGATCACTTTGACCCCAGCAATCTGCACAGGTATATCCCTTATAAAATCGCATACACATACTGGCCTGTATATGTTGTCGGCAATGATGAAGACCATTATCTTATGACACGCAAAGTATGGATTCAGGGGTCACAGCTCGATCCGGGTCCCAGTGAAATACACACCTGGTGGGGGAACAACAGGGACAGGGGTGAATTCTATGGTCCATACCTTAGCAACGTCAGAACTCTGTCAACCTGTAATCAGATACAGGATTTGATAGATTATAAGCCAAAGAACAACTTTACAAGAACAAGCTATCTCGAAACTGTGCAGATGAATTTGGGCGGAGGTGTAACCATAGGTACTAATCCTTCTGTAAATATAGGCGGCAGCTACAACAAAAGCACCTCGGTCGGAACAACGGCTATGGATCTCAGTCTCAATGTAACATTATTAAGCCTTCTCAATCCCGAGTATGCTTATTCAGCAACCAATCGTCCGAGCACACATTGGAGTTGGCCAAGAGTATATCACGACACAGCCGTAATGAACTATCATCAGGACCTGTCTTTTGAATCAGGATGGATATGGAGAGTAAGAAATGCCAAGTCGAAATCCAATACCCCATATAGGGTTGATGACAAAACCGCAATCACTATTCAAATGCTTGGCTGTAGGGTTGTTCCCTTTTATACTTATGCCGATTATTACGACAAGGTCTTCACACTTAACAATTGGCAAGATTTGATGAAGCTTCCACACTTTGACCAGTTGTGGGGAACGGAAGTTGTACGCAAAGGCAGTCCAATAGACCCCCAGGAAGTGGAAAGGCTTGAAAAATTTGTAGAGGAAAGATATTCGGAATTCTGGTCAAAAAAGCTGTTCCATGTCTATTGTGATTCCGAGACGGATACGAAGAACATCGAGAATTTCAGAAACAGATTTATCGACGTGCTTAAAAATGACCAGCAAATCTGGATAAATCACGGGTTTACCGGCACTTTCACATTTACCTGGAGACTGAATAAAGACAGGAACAAGTATTATGAGTACGACTTTACAGTAAATCCATAGTCAGCCAAGTTACACTGAGGTATGAAAACCATAGCAAAATATTTCCGTGACCTGTCCGAACAGCAGTTTGAGCAGTTCGAGGCACTTGGTTCTCTGTACGGGGACTGGAACTCAAAGATTAATGTCATATCGCGCAAGGACATCATCAATCTGTATCCGCACCACGTACTGCACTCGCTAGCAATAGCACGGATGGTGGATTTCACCGACGGTACCAGAATAGCCGACATCGGCACAGGAGGGGGCTTTCCCGGCATTCCTCTTGCCATACTGTTTCCGGAATGCCAGTTCACGCTTATTGACAGCATCGGCAAGAAAGTACGAGTTGCACAGGCTGTCGCCGAAAGCATCGGGTTGCGGAACGTAATTTGCTTGAACGAGCGCGCCGAAGACGAGACCGGCAAATTCGATTTCATTGTGAGCCGTGGCGCACTGCCTATTGCCGACCTCTGCAAGCACGCCGCCCGCCTGATTGACAGGAAGAACCAGCATAACGCCTACCCCAACGGCGTGATATGCCTGAAGGGCGGTGATTTGTCGGCCGAGCTTGCCGGTTATAAGAACGCATCCGAGGTCGTACCGGTCACGAACTGGTTCAAGGAAGACTATTTCACCGACAAGAAAGTGGTTTACGTTCAGATATGATATCGATAAAGGATTTCCAGTTCAATATGCTTCCTGTCAACACCTACGTTGTATGGGACGAGACCAAGGAGGCCGTAGTCATTGACCCCGGATGCTATTACCCGGACGAAGGTCAGCAGCTTTGCTCATTCATACGCCGGAGCGGTCTTGCAGTCAGACATCTGCTAAACACCCATCTGCATTTCGACCACATCTACGGCAATCCTGTCGTGGAGAATGAGTTCGGAGTTTTTGCCGAGGGCAACGGGGCCGATATGCCCTGGCTGAACGATATTCGCAAAAGGCTGGCCGCCTTCGGCATACACAGCGATATCACCATCAATCCGATAAAACCAGAGAACCAGCTTGAAGAAGGCGATACAATTGAATTCGGCAACACCACATTACAGGTTCTGCAAGTACCAGGGCACTCACCCGGCAGCGTTGTATTCTATTGCAAGGAAGACTCAGTACTTTTCACAGGCGATGTGATATTCCAAGGCAGCATCGGACGTACCGATTTCCCCGACGGCAACCACAACGCACTGATTGCCGGAATACGCAACAAGCTTATGACCCTGCCCGACAATACCGTAATACTGCCTGGACACGGGCCGTCAACGACAATCGGAGACGAGAGAAAATACAACCCATATATTTAGAATCTGTTTTGAAAGGTATGAACTGCTTACTGAAAGCCCTGACAGTACTGGCTATCATTTCAATACCGGCAGCCTACGCATCGGCCGACACCGACTGGCCGTTGCTTTTCGATTCGCTGGAATACGATTTCGGCGAGATCAACGAGGCAGACGGCATTGTGTCGCACACATTCATCTTTACCAACACCTCAAACGAGGTTGTAACCATCGACAACGTCTCGACCAGTTGCGGCTGCACTACCGCCTCCTACCCTACTGAGCCTATCCCACCAAAACAATTGTGCGAGTTTACCGTAAACTTCAACCCTGCAAGAACCGAAGGCCGCGTATATCGTGATATCGTGGTCTTTGTAAAAGGACGTCACGACTGTATGGGGCTGGTGCTGATGGCAACCGTAAATCCCGCGCCAATGGGAATCAGGCAGATGTACCCGCATGTACTTGCCGGAAACGTCCGCACCAATGTCAACCACACTGCATTCGGCTACATCGGACAGGGACATTCCGAGAGCAAGAGCATCGCACTCGTCAACGACGATGACAAGCCAGTAACTCTCAAGGCCACAATATCCGGTAACAGCGGAATACTGTCGGTTGACTGCCCGCCGGGACTTGACGCACAAAAATCTGACAACATCATTCTGACATACACCCTGCCTGCAGACGGGAAATACGGCACGATGATTGATACCGTTTGGATATGGCGCAATGGTGTGAAAGGCGATGTACCGCTTGTTGTCAACGCCATCGGCACAGACGATTTCACGAAACAGCCCGCCGACCGCCAGCCAAAGCTGACAACCGACCCGTCGTATAAGGATTTCGGAGAGCAGAGAGCCGGGAAAGTAATCAAGCAGAAGTTCATCATCGGCAACGACGGTAACGCCGACCTGATTGTCCGCGCCGTTGAGCTTTCCGAAGGTATCACCGCCGATTTGAAGTCAAAGACGGTTATCAAGCCCGGTAACTCTGTCGAGATGACTGCCGCTACTGTGGTAAAAGGCAAGCCCGGCTACAGCTATGCCGGCTCGGTAAACCTCATCACCAACGACCCTGTACGGCCGCGCCGTGAGCTGCGTATGACCATCCGTACGAAATAAGCTGCGAACAATACAATTACTAACTTATAACCATTTTTTCCAATTACATTTTTTATGAAGAGAATTCATTTATTGTCAGGAATGATCGCATTGCTCGTTGTCTGTGCATGCGGTGACAAGACTCAGTATGAGTACCCATTCCAGAACCCGAAGCTCTCCATAGAGAAGAGGGTTGACAACCTGATGTCATTATTGATGCCCGAAGAGAAAATCGGACTCATGATGAACGGCTCAATCTCAGTTGACACCCTTGGCATTCCAGCCTACAACTGGTGGTCAGAGGCCTGCCACGGTATCTGTATGACAGGTGCCACAGTATTTCCACAGGCAATAGCATTGGCTGCCACGTTCGATGACGCACAGCAGTACGATGTCTATACAGCCGTATCGGACGAGGCCCGTGCCCACTGGAACACCAGCGACCACAACCAGTTCGGCAAGACCAGTGCCACAGGCGGTGCCTGGCATCAGGGACTGTCATTCTGGTGTCCGAACATCAACATCTTCCGCGACCCGCGTTGGGGACGTGGTCAGGAGACCAGCGGCGAGGACCCATATCTGACAGGCCGAATGGGAACAGCACTTGTAAAAGGTATGCAGGGCGACAACGAGAAATACTTCAAGACCCACGCCTGCGCCAAGCACTATGCCGTACACAGCGGTAAAGAGTCGGACCGTCACAGATTCGATGTAAGCGTATCTATGCGCGACCTTTGGGAAACCTACCTGCCCGCATTCAAGACTCTGGTACAAGATGCCAACGTACAGGAGGTTATGTGCGCGTACAACCGTTACGAGGGCGAACCTTGCTGCGGAAGTGACCGTCTGCTCACCGACATTCTGCGCAACAAATGGGGCTTCAAGGCTCTTGTCGTATCAGACTGCGGTGCAATAAACAACTTCTACACCCCCGGCCAGCACGAGACACATCCCGATGCCGCCCACGCCAGTGCCGACGCAGTATTGTCAGGTACCGACATTGAGTGCGGAACAAGCTACAACTCACTGCTCAAGGCTATGGAAGACGGACTTATCAGCGAAGCCGACATCGATGTATCACTGCGCAGAATACTCCGCAGCCGTATTGAGCTTGGCATGTTCGACCCAGCCGAGATGGATCCTTGGAAAGACCTCGGTGCAGACGATATCAGCAGTCCCGAGCACACAGCCCTGGCTCACAAGGCAGCCGACGAGGCTATGGTTCTGCTCAAGAACAACGGCATCCTGCCTCTTTCAAAGAGTCTGAAAGTTGCCGTCATAGGTCCTAATGCCGACAGAATGTACAATCAGCTTGGCGACTATACCGCCCCTCAGCCCGATGACAATATATGCACTCCTCTTGAGGGCATAGTTGCTAAACTTGGAAAGGCCAACGTCGAGTATGTTCGTGGATGCGGTGTCAGGGATA
>JAZLKB010000062.1:0-24804 GCA_045597365.1 Bacteroidaceae bacterium
GCCTTTTATGAGATTCAAAGAAAAATATCATTTTGCAAAGTGCTGGTAATCAAAGAACTTATGAGTAATATAACATCACGAAATATCACTTTTTGCGACTCATAATCTGGAGGTCCTAGGTTCAAGCCCTAGATGGCCCACGCTGAAAATCAAGCACTTACGCTAAAACGTGAGTGCTTTTTTCATGCCCTGCGTAAACAAACTGATTCAGTTTACGTAATTTTTTCATTTCTCTGGATACGCTGGACCGGGATAAAGTGACAATTGTTCTGGACAGGCTTTCAATGGTGCCGGGCAATGTACTCATTGACTGTCCGGGTAATCTGCAGGACCCGTCGCTTGCCGCAATCTTTCATGCTGCAGATGTCATCGTAATTCCTTTCTCGTTTGACCGGAAGACTTTGGATGGCACCAGCACATTCATTTAGGTAATCAGACGGATTGATGTCGGAGCCAAACTTGTTTTCGTACCGAACCGTATCCTGACGACCGAGAGCAATGTTGAATACAGTACGCGCAGGGAGGAGGCGAAGAATGTTTTGGGACAGTTCGGGCGCGTGACCGCCCGTATCAGGCAGTCTGTCGTATTCAACAGGATAGGACCACTGGAATAATGAGCTTTGGTTATTCTATTTTTCTGCGCTTGCCAAGCATTTTTTGCAGAACATTGTATCTTTGCGATAAACAAAGAGTCTCGCGATATGAGAAGATTTATTTCAAAGGTATCCGTCACTGCCGCTCTATGTGGCTTGTGCGTGATGACGGTGGCTTCCTGCGGCACTTCTGCGATGGTGGCCGATACTGACAGCGCGGATATCGTCAATGGCAGTGATGAGGTAAATGTAGGCTATGGCACAGTCAGTAAGGATGAGTTGAACGATGCGGTGTCGAAGGTTAAAGTCAACGATAGGACGGTGCAGTCGTACAGCAGTATCTGGGATTATATTGCAGGCCGCGTGCCAGGGGTGATTATCCGTGGGGGCGGTATGGGCGATACTCCTCAGATATATGTGAGGGGCATAGGTACGAACTCTGGTGAGACACAGCCATTGATTCTTGTCGATGGCGTAGAAAGAGGCAGCATCTCTTATCTTTCTCCCGAAGATGTCTCCTCGGTCGAGGTTATCAAGGATGCCTCTGCCTCAATATACGGATTGCAGGGCGCTAATGGTGTGATATTGATTACAACCAAGGCCGCCAAGATGCTTGCCGACCAGGAGGCTGCCGCGAAAAAGGCCGCACGTCAGGCAAAAAAAGGAAAATAAGACGAAATTGCTTATCTTTGAGGGTGATTTGAATAAATAGATATGTCAGTCGAAATCAGGTCTGTGTCTTCAAGACGTGAGTTGCGTACCTTCATAAGGTTCAATTACCGCTTGTACAAGGATTGTCCCTATTCGGTCCCAGGCCTGTATGTTGACGAGCTTGATACTCTATCGCCCCGCCGGAATCCTGCATACGACTTCTGCAAGGCTGAATTGTTTCTGGCTTACAAGGATGGGAAAATAGCGGGTCGGGTGGCGGCTATCATCAATGAGAATGTAAATGAGCGTTGGGGCGAGAAGGCTGTCCGCTTCGGCTGGCTCGACTTTATCGATGATACTGAGGTCTCGTCGGCTTTGCTCGGCAAAGTGGCGTCGTGGGGGCGTGAGCGCGGAATGGATAAGATACACGGCCCTCTTGGGTTTACCGACTTTGACCGTGAGGGAGTGCTTGTCCAGGGATATGACCAGTTGGCTACAATGTCAACATCGTATAACTATCCATACTATGTGGCACACTTGGAAGGTCTTGGCTTTACCAAAGAGCAGGGCTGGCTGGAGATGCGTCTTAAAGTCCCCGAGGCGACAGCCGAACGGCACAAAAGGCTGAGTCAGGCAGTGATGCAGCGCTATAATCTGCACGTGATGAATTTCAAAAGCAAGACTGCGATAATGGAAAGGTACGGAACTGAGATTTTCGCGCTGATAAACGAGGGCTACAATGACCTGCCTGGATTTTCTATCCTGACGCAGCGTCAGATTGATTTGTACGTCAGGAAATACAAGCCTGTCATCGACAAGCGTATGGTATGCCTTATTGCCGACAGCAATGAGAAACTCGTGGGGGTGGGTATCTCCATGCCCTCCCTTTCCAGGGCTTTGCAGAAAGGACGCGGCCTGCTGTTCCCGTTCGGATGGTGGCATATACTGAAAGCACTGTTCTGGAAAGCTCCCGATACTCTCGACCTGCTGCTTGTGGCGGTCGCATCCGATTACAGAAACAAAGGTGTAAACTCAATTATGCTTTCCGAGTTGATACCGCACTATATTGATATGGGCTTCACATGGGGCGAGACCACTCTGGAACTGGAAAGCAACAGGCAGATTCACGCTATGTGGGATATGTATGAGCACACGGTTCACAAGCGTCACATCCTGTATTGTAAAGCATTGTAGAACAGAAAGTATAACGGTTATTTGATGGAAGAGGAACTTAACAGTGAGCAGTTGTTCGATGCTCAGACACAGTCGCAGTACAACGAGGACAACATACGCCACATGAGCGATATGGAGCACGTCCGTACCCGTCCTGGAATGTATATCGGAAAACTTGGTGACGGTTCGCAGAGCGATGACGGTATCTATGTCCTGCTTAAAGAGGTCGTTGACAACAGCATTGACGAGTTCCGTATGAACGCCGGCAAGCGCATTGAGATTGATGTTGCCGACAATCACAAGGTACGTGTCCGGGACTACGGACGCGGCATTCCTCAGGGGAAGCTGCTTGAGGCCGTGAGCGTGCTCAATACCGGAGGAAAATTCGATAGCAAGGCTTTCAAGAAAAGCGTCGGGCTGAATGGCGTAGGCGTGAAGGCTGTCAACGCCCTCAGCTCTCATTTCACTGTGAGCAGCTTCCGTGACGGGCAGGTGCGCACCCTTGAGTTCGAGAAAGGCAATCTGCTGAGCGATAATACTATGCCGAGCGGCGAGGAGCACGGAACATTGGTCCAGTTTGAGCCCGATGGCACGCTGTTCAAGGGCTTCTCATTCAAGTCCCAGATAATAGAGACTATGCTCCGAAATTATACCTATCTGAACACAGGTCTGATAATTATGTACAACGGCCAGCGCCTTGTGTCCAAATTGGGACTGGAGGACCTGCTTACCGAGCGTATGAGCTCGTCCGGCATATATCCTATCGTGCATCTGAAAGGGCAGGATATCGAGATAGCATTTACCCATACAAGTCAATACGGTGAGGAGTATTACTCATTCGTGAACGGACAATACACCTCGCAGGGCGGTACTCATCAGAGTGCGTTCAAAGAGCATATTGCACGTACAATCAAAGAGTTCTTCGGGAAGAACTTCGAGTCTGGCGACATCCGTAACGGCATGGTTGCCGCAATTGCCATAAATGTCGAGGAGCCTGTGTTTGAGAGTCAGACAAAAATCAAGCTAGGCTCTACCACTATGACTCCATCGGGCGGCCAGTCACTGAACAAGTTTGTCAGTGATTTCATCAAGAAGGAGGTTGATGACTATCTGCATATCAATCCGCAGGTGGCTGATGCGATGTTGCAGAAGATTCAGGAGTCTGAGAAAGAGCGCAAGGATATTGCCGGTATGACAAAACTTGTGCGCGAGCGCAACAAAGAGAGCAACCTCCATAACAGCAAACTTGCCGACTGCCGCATTCATTTCAGCGATGCCAAGGGCGAACGTCAGGAAGAGAGCAGCATTTTCATAACCGAGGGACTGTCGGCAAGCGGCTCAATTACCAAAAGCCGCGATGTAAACACTCAGGCTGTGTTCAGTCTGCGCGGCAAACCGCTGAACTGTTTCGGACTCACCAAAAAAGTTGTCTATGAGAATCAGGAGTTCCGTCTGTTGCAGGCCGCGCTCAACATCGAGGATGGTCTAGACGGTCTCCGTTACAATAAAGTCATCATAGCGACCGATGCCGATGTTGACGGAATGCACATCAGGCTGCTTATGACAACATTTTTCCTGCAATTCTTTCCGGAACTGATAAAGAAGGGACACGTATATATTCTGCAGACCCCTTTGTTCCGCGTACGCAACCGTCGAAAGAAAGTCAAGGGCCGTGCAAAAAAAGATGAGGCCGGTGGCGTGATAACCGGAAACGGCGATTTCGAGACCATATACTGCTACAGTGAGGAAGAACGCAATGCCGCTATTGAAAAACTCAGTCCAGACCCGGAGATAACACGTTTCAAAGGTCTTGGCGAGATCTCGCCCGATGAGTTCAAGAACTTTATAGGCCCGGATATGCGTCTGGAACGTGTGACTTTGCAGAAGACCGATGCCGTGGCGGATCTGCTGTCGTTCTATATGGGCAAGAATACTATGGAGAGACAGAACTTCATAATCGACAATCTTGTGGTTGAGCAGGATCTGGTCGAGGAGGAAGAGTTTGTAGAATTATAACAGCTTTTACAATGAGACTACTATTCCCGGGAACTTTCGATCCTTTTACCGTCGGTCACGCCGATCTTGTGGAGCGTGCGTTGGCTGTGGCCGACAGCGTGGTGATAGGCATAGGAGTGAACAGTATAAAGAATCCAATGTATTCTGCCGATGAGCGTCTGGACAGAATAAGCCGCTACTATAAATCGGACAGCCGCGTGGAGGTCGCTGTCTATGAAGGCCTGACTGTTGATTTTGCGGTAAAAGTCAAGGCCGATGCCATTTTGCGCGGTGTAAGGAGTGTATCTGATTTCGGAAATGAGGGTATGATGGCCGATGCCAATCTGAAAGTCGGCGGTGTGGATACACTGCTTATGGTATCGAGACCGGAGCACCGGTATATCAGCAGCTCGCTTGTGCGTGAGCTTGCCGGCCTGCATCATTCCGTTGACGATATGGTAATCGACACATTCAGATGAGAAGACTTCCCGCTTACGTACTCGCAGCTTTATCACCGTTGTTATTGGCTGCCCAGACTGTAAAGCTGGATGACCAGCTTCAGAAATTGATCCTTGCCCAGAGTGCCATATCGGCTTTGTATGTAGATTCAGTGGATAACGAAGCATTGGTTGAGTCTGCTATCACAGGAATGCTGAAGCAACTGGATCCGCATTCAACTTATATGGACGCCGAGGAGGTCCGCGCCAGTGAGGAGGAGCTTCTGGGAAACTTCGAAGGCATAGGCATACAGTTCAATATGGTGGATGACACCCTGCTTGTGGTGCAGACCATACCGGACGGCCCTTCGGAAAAGAGCGGGATAATGGCCGGTGACCGCATAGTAAGTGCCAATGACACTGCGATAGCCGGTGTAAAGATGTCAAACTCGCAGATTGTATCGCATCTGCGCGGTCCTAAGGGGACTGTCGTGAGGTTGGGAGTATGCCGCAGGAATGTATCAGGTATTATCTTTTTTGATGTGATACGCGACCAGATACCTCTCAATACTGTCGATGCCGTTTATATGGTGGATGGCAAGACCGGCTATATCAAGCTGTCATCTTTCGGAGCTACTACTGTCAGCGAGATTGAGGATGCCATCGCATCGTTGCGCAAACATGGTATGGAGACTCTGATTCTGGACCTTGAGGGTAACGGAGGCGGTTATCTTGGGGCTGCCGTAGGCGTGGCCAGCGAGTTCCTTCAGCGTGACAACCGCATAGTCTATACCGAGGGGCGTGTGGGCAGGAACACATCATATCTTGCCGATGGAAGGGGCGTCTTCAAAAAAGGAAACGCAGTGGTGCTGATTGATGAGTATTCGGCTTCGGCCAGCGAGATTGTGTCGGGCGCATTGCAGGACTGGGACCGCGCCGTGATAATCGGCCGCCGCTCGTTTGGCAAAGGACTCGTGCAGACTCCGGTGGATTTCCCCGACGGCTCGATGATACGGCTTACAGTGGCAAAATATTACACACCTTCGGGCCGTTGCATACAGAAACCATATGGCGATGATGTTGATTATCGCAACGATATAGCCGAGCGCCTGTTGAGGGGCGAGCTTGTTAGCGCGGACAGCGTCCATTTTGCCGACTCGCTCAAATACTCTACGCTGGTTAGAAAACGCACGGTATATGGCGGTGGCGGAGTGATGCCCGATATATTCGTGCCTATTGATACGACGCATACGACAAGATGGTATCGTGAAGCAAATGCGCATGGAGCGATCCTCCAGGCAAGTTTGGCGTATGTTGAGCGTAACAGAGAGAGCCTTTTGGCACGATACGGGACTTTCCAGACTTTCAGCGATGAGTTTAGTGTTGACAGGGAGCTGCTGGATGTCGTGATTGGGAAAGCCTCGGCTAATGGGGTGGAGTATGTTGATGAAGAATTCAACAAAATGCTTCCCTATATCAAGGTGCAGCTGAAGGCTCTTGTGGCGCGTGGACTTTGGGGTATGAGCGAGTACTACCATATAGTAAACAATCTGAATCCGGTTTATCAGCGGGCACTTGAGTTTGTTGCATCAGGAGATTCTGCATTATATTAGCGGTGCTCTTGTTTTTTCATTAACTCTTATTAACTTTGTGCTCAACGTATAAGCCGTAAGGGGCTTTTTCGGAGACAGTCAATTATTTACAAAGATTCAATATTTTCGACGTATGAAAAAATCATCAATTCTGTTCTCAGCTCTTATGCTTGTCGGAACAGCTGCCATCGCGCAGAATCCTATTATCAGAGATCAGTTCTCGGCAGATCCTTCGGCCCTTGTAGTGGGCGACAAAGTGTATGTGTTCCCATCGCATGACATCAAGGCTCCGGCAGATTATGCCCGCAAGGATTGGTTCTGCATGGCCGATTATCACGTGTTCTCATCTGACAATCTTACAGACTGGACCGACAACGGTATGATTGTAGATCAGTGGACTACTCCCTGGGTTAACGAGAAGGGTTACTCAATGTGGGCTCCTGACTGCAAGGAACACAATGGAAAGTATTATTTCTTCTTCCCGGCAGGTGCAAAGCCACAGCCAAGTGCAAACGGACGTCGCGGTATGGGCGGCAACCGCGTAGGTGTCGCTATTGCCGACTATCCTGAAGGCCCTTATACTCCGCAGGCTACTCCGCTTGAGGGCGTTGGCGGTATCGACCCGTGTATCTTCGTTGATGACGACGGCCAGGGCTATCTGGTAATGCCGGGTATCACTATCACCAAGATGAACGATGACTGGCTTTCAGTCTCTACCGATCCTGCTGACCGTCACCGTGTGGAGGAAGTTCCTACCAAAGGTCTTGTTGAGGGCCCGTATCTGTTCAAGCACGACGGTCATTACTATATGACTTTCCCGTGGGCGAGAAATGTTGAGGAGGTTCTGGCTTACTGTATGGCCGACAACATCTTCGGTCCTTACAAGTTTATGGGCGTATTCTTCGAGGAGCATGCAAACAAGTGCTGGACAAACCACCATTCAATCATAGAGTACAAGGGTCAGACCTATCTGTTCTATCACCATAACGAGTACTCACCGGAATTCGATAAGAACCGTTCGGTCTGCGCCGACAGTATTTTCTTCGAGCCGGACGGTACAATCCGTATGGTGAAGCCGACACTCCGTGGCATCGGTGTTACAAATTCAAATACCGAAATCCAGCTTGACCGCTATTCAAAGCTCAGCGAGACCGGTGACTCAATCGACTATCTGGAGCGCAGCAACTATTTCGCTGGCTGGAAGACAATATTCTACGAGAAGGGCGCGTGGGCACAGTATAACACTGTTCAGTTCGACAAGGCTCCGAAGACCGTGAAGGTTAAGATTGTTCCTCCATCGGCGGGTACTCTCGAGATTCTTCAGGGCAACAAGGTCATCGCTACTGTCGATGTTCCTGCCGACCGTCAGGTCATCACTGCAACCGCTAAAGTTACCGGCGCAGCCAAGGGTATTCACCATCTGAAGGTGCGTATGGCTACCGAAGGCAAGATTCAGGTCGATTGGCTTACGTTTGAGTAATTCTATTCTGTCCGGCTATGGGATTTGGTAATTCTGTCAGAATCGCGTTGCTCGCCTGTGTGCTTCTGTGGTGCGTGGGCTGCTTAGGTTCGAAAACCACGGAGTGTGTGAATCCGCTCACATATACGGATATCCCCGACAATGATGTCATACGCGTAGGCGATGACTTCTATATGGTCAGCACTACGATGTATTTCTGTCCAGGCGCGCCTGTTATGCATTCGCGTGATCTCGTTCACTGGAGCATAATAAGTTATGTGTATGACTGTCTGAACGATGACGATATTTATAATCTGCGGAACGGACGCAATGCTTATGGCAAAGGTCAGTGGGCAGCGTCTCTGCGGTATGTGAATGGTGTGTATTACTGCCTTTTCATAGCCAATGACCAGAACAAGACCTATATATATAAGACTGACGATATCACATCCAGCAACTGGGAGCGCTCGGTTATTGACCGTGCGTTCCACGATGCCGGGATGTTGTTTGAGGACGACCGCCTTTATATCGTATGGGGCAATGGCGATCTGCGCATAACCGAGCTTGAGCCTGATGGAAGCGGCATCAAGGAGGGTGGTATAGACCAGTTGCTCATTGAAACACCACGACAGGGTGTCAATCTGCGTGCCGAGGGCGCTCATTTCTATCACATCGGCGATTATTATTATGTGCTTGAGATTGACTGGCCGTCTGGCGGAGTCCGTACCGAGACCTGCTGGCGCTCAAAGAGCCTGCTCGGACCATACGAGAGCAAGGTCGTTCTGCAAGGTGCGTTTGACGGACGTGGCGACGGTGTGGCGCAAGGCGCGATTTTCGATACGCGCAAAGGTGACTGGTACGCAATGATGTTCCAGGATCATGGCGCGGTAGGCCGCATTCCTACTCTGCAACCTTTGACCTGGGTTGAAGGCTGGCCGGTATTAGGTGACAATACTGTGCCTGTCAAGCAGTTCGATGTCAAGTTGAAACCATACGGAGAGAACCGCGTCTGGGCTTCCGACGAGTTTGACTACGATTCCGACAAGCTTGATCTGGTGTGGCAGTGGAATCATAAGCCGGATAATGCCCTGTGGTCTGTGACCGAGCGTAAGGGTTGGCTCAGACTGAGAACCGGTTATCTTGCAGACGATATAATGTCAGCCCGCAACACTCTTACTCAACGTACTGTCGGCCCGCGTTGCTACAGCGAGGTTAAACTTGACGCTTCGGGAATGAAACCGGGCGACAAGGCTGGCTTGTGCGCTTTCCAGAGCAATTACTGCCGTATCGGCGTTGAAATTGATGCGGACGGCTCCAGATATCTGACCGGTATTACCAGAGTTCCGCCAATGCGGCGCCGCTTCGGACCGCAGGCGCAGCCCGATGCCGGACCTCAGGGCAATGGCGAGACCGAAGTTCTGCGTATGCCTCTCGCGCAGGATCAGATCTGGCTCCGGATAAATTACGTATTCACACCGCAACCGGATGATACTTTGGGCGCGGATACTGCCTTTATGAGCTGGTCACTAGACGGTGAGAACTGGACCAGGGTAGATGCTGTCCTGCAAATGCGCTATACCCTCGATTTGTTTACCGGTTACCGCAGCGCCCTGTACAACTATTCGACTATTGCTACCGGCGGCTATGCCGATTTCGATTTCTTCCATCAGGAGGAGTATTGATCAGTTGCCTGCATAAAATACGTGCGTTGTCCAGATACTGTGGCAGCGCATGTTTTTGTTTATTATCGTTACTTATTAAAAGAAATTTGCGGTTAGCTTTTTTTTGTATAAGTTTGTAAGTTGTAACTATTGACATATAAACTGTTATGAGGAAATCAAACATAGTTCTGTCTGTTTTGTTGTGTTGCATTGCTGTTCCTTCGTTTCCGGAACTCACGCATTCACTCATTATAAATGAGGTGATGCAGTCTGTTACGAAAGGTAGCGTAGATCAGCTCAATGAATATCCCGATGGATGGATTGAACTGTATAATCCAAGTAACCAGTCTGTTACGTTGACGGGCTATGCGATAGGCGAGAAGTACAAGTTCTCAAAGAGCTATCAGATAGGCAAGGCTACACAGAAGAGCTATGACTGGTGGACTCAGACCGAAGTATGGAATCAGACTTCAAATGATATCAAAATCCCGGCAAAAGGCTATATAGTAATCTATTGTGATAATGAGGCCGTGACTTGCGGTTCCGAGGTCCATACCGATTTCAGAATGCCGAATGCCAAAGGCGGAACTATATATCTGTTTGACAAAAACAAGAATCTGGTCGATTCGCTGTATCTGCCGCCTATGCCTGCCACCGATGTGTCATACGGCCGTGAGACTGACGGCACCGGTAAGTTCGGTTATATGCTGACCCCCACTAAAAGTGCTAAAAACAGCGGTGGTCTGGCCAAAATGGTCTTGCCGGAACCTGTAATGACCAACAGCCACGTCTATGAGGCTAAGGCTGGCGGAGAAGCCAAGGCGAATGTGGTTATGAGCCTGCCGGCAGGAGTCCCTTCGGATGCTGTAATCCGCTATACTACCGACGGCTCGGAGCCGACTTCTTCAAGTAATAAATATACAACAGGCAGTATGCTGTCGTTCGGTCAGAATACTGTTGTCAAAGCAGCAATCTTCGCAAGCGGATGTGTTACGCCGCCGGCAACGACGCGCTGTTACATCTTTCTTGGTCATAAAATGTCTGTTCCGATTGTATCGATGGTGACAGACAGAAAGAATCTGTATGATTCCAAGATCGGTATCATAACAAACAATACGTCCGACAACAACTCACACGACTGGCGCCGTCCTGTTAAGATGGATTATTTTCCTGCAGGTCAGAGCACTCCGCTTTTTAATCAGGGCGCTGAGATCAGGGTGAGCGGTGCTTATTCCAGATCCAATGCCCAAAAATCGTTCATCGCGTACTCTGACAGCCGTTTCGGCTCGGGCGCGAAAGATTATTTTGAGGCGCAGTTCTGGCCTGAGACCAATCCTGATATGAAGCAGAGTCCGTCAATAGGACTCCGCTGCTCGGGTAACGATTTCAATTTCTCGCAGATGCGTGACGGTGTCGCGCAGATGTTGTTCGGTATGAACACCGAACTTGACTGGCAGGGCTTTCAGCCGGCAATAGCATTCTT
Source organism: Bacteroidaceae bacterium (assembly GCA_045597365.1). GTDB lineage: Bacteria > Bacteroidota > Bacteroidia > Bacteroidales > Bacteroidaceae > Colenecus. The sequence goes on from JAZLKB010000062.1 coordinate 11,045, forward strand.
CAACGGGGAGTATTACGGAATCCTGAATATCCGCGAGCGGGCCAACGAGGACAACGTATGGATGCACCACACCGATTCCGAGGGAAAGCATCAGGAGGATATCACCCTTCTGGAGAATCCTAGCTGGGGTAGCGGACTTAAAAAGGGAGACCAGGCGCAGTACAATGATTATTCATCGTTCCTTGATAAAAAAAGTACGAATTTCAGGGATTATCAGGACCGCATCGACATTGAGGAATATACCAACTTTGTAATTGCCAACATCTATATGTCGAATACCGATTTCCCCGGCAACAACTATGTGCTGTGGCGGCCGATATTGAACGGTGGAAAGTGGCGGTATATTCTCAAGGATGTTGACCGCAGCTTCGGCTTCTGCTACTGGCACGGGGATTCCTCGAATCGTGACGGCGGCCGCAGTGACGCGAAATATCTGCGTTGGATTCTCAGGAATCCCGCAAATGTCTTCTCGAACAACTACGAGGCCAACAGCGATCAGAGCACCCGTCTTATCAGAAATCTGATGCGAATGGCGGAGTACCGCAATTTGTTTATCGACAGATTTACCGTATATCTTGGTGATTTCCTCACGGCTGAGAATATAGCATCTGTCATCGACAACACAGCCGATGCAATGTCCATAGAGATGGAGTATCACAAGAAGCTGTATGGCGGCACTGTCAGAGAATGGTATCAGGAACTGGATAATATGAAGAAATGGGCTGCCGAGCGTACCGAGAGTATGTATGCGCAGTTAAAGGAGTATCCTACGTTCCAGCTTGGCACACCGGTACCTTCCACCATCAACAAGGCTGGCGGCAGCTATAAGATCAACGTCAACGACATACCGCTTGCTACCGGGATGTTTGACGGCAAGCTGTTCGCAGGCAGGAAATATACCGTTAAAGCCGCCAGGGCAAATGGCGACAGCAGGGATCTGGGCTGGTTGCTGGCCGTATATGACAGCAGGGGAGGAATAATTGACAGCAGAGTCATTGCCAGTCCTACAATGGAATATACTCCTGTGAGCAGTGCCGCGAATATTGTAATATCGGTGCTTGACGGTGTCTCAGGTATAGATGGGAACCGCTTCAATGCTGAGCCTGTCAGTGTGGAGTATATCAATATGCAGGGAATGGAGTCTGCTGCACCGTTCCAGGGTATGAATATCATACGTTATACCTACCCGGATGGAACCGTGACGACAGAAAAGCTTCTGGTTGAATGACGTGTTTTAAAACTTTTTTCATTTTTTTAGACTTTATGCTTTGCGTTTAAATATTGTTTAGTATTTTTGCGTGTTAAACTTTGAATAATTAATATTTAGTCATATTATGAACAAGAACATTTTTGGAAAAGTGCTTGTCAAAGGTCTGCTCTCGGCCGCGTTCGTATGCGTTATGCTTGGTCAGCAGAGCTGTCTGGATGAATACGCTCCTGGCAATTACTACACTTTCGAGGGTGAGACTGTAGCCAGCTTCCTGGAGAATGATCCTGATGCACGTTTCACGAATTTCATCACCACTTTGAAAAGAACCGGTCTTTGGGGTGAGTTGAGCTCATACGGTGAATATACCTGTTTCGCCCCTACGAATGAGTTCTTTGACGAGTATCTCAGCTCAAAGAATGTGTCTTCTGTCGATGAACTCACAGATGCTCAGTGCGATACAGTAGCCAAGACTCATATTATAGAGCACTTGTTCTATTGCAAGGATCTTTCAACCGGAGCTCTGCCATATCCGAATATGCTTGATCGTTATCTTGTATATGAGGCTGACTCTGCCGAGGTTGACGGCAGACTTGTGCTCATCAACAGACTGAACGGATCAAAGATTCTCGAGAAGGATGACTCTGTCCAGAACGGTGTCGTTCATATTATAGAGAAGGTTCTGAGCCCGAGTAATAAGTTCCTGTCCGACGTCATGGCGGAGGATCCTACAATCTCCATCTTCACCGAGGCTCTGCGCCTTACAAAGATGGATGACTCTCTTGCTTTGTATGTCGATATGAACTACTCAATCAGTACGGACTCTGTTGTCATCAGCTCGGATCACAAGTACGGAACCAGTACGGAGACCGACTACTGGAGGTTCCCGGAGAAGAGAGTGTTCAAGTTCACTGCATTTGTCGAGCCTGACGATGTAATGCAGCAGAACGGAATCAGTAATATCGATGAGCTGATTACATTCGCAAAGACTGCGTATGCTCCCAACAATGAGAACTATCAGGCCGGTACATTGACTGATGCTGACGTCAAGAAGGGTCTGTGGAACGATGAGGACTGGTCACATCAGTATTACGATCCTGCAGTAAAGCAGATGGTGACAGTGTCTCTGCCTTGCTACACACAGCGCAGCCACCCGTTGAACAAGTTCGTGTCATATCATCTTCTGCCGGAAGAGCTCTTCTATAATACATTTAATATTGTAACATACGAGGATAATAAGGATTTCGAGAAGAACTTTGTTCAGTGGAATGCCATTGATGTTGAAGATTTCTACGAGACAATGATGCCGCATTCAGTAATGCGTATCAGTACTCCTGTTAACAAACTCAAATACATCAACCGGAAGGGTGCCAGCGGCGATCAGTTCGGAGGCAAGAATATGATTCCAGGTGTCAGAATCCGTGAGATGAAGGGTGACTCATTCACAGGTATCAACGGTGTATATCATTATATTGACAATATGCTTGTCTATGACAAGAAAACACGCGAGGAGGCACTTAACTGCCGTATGAGGGTTATGTGCTCGACGCTCTCACCCGATTTCATCAACAGCGGTGCGAGAGGTCGCTATTACGCCTCACAGAGCGGCGGTCAGACTTTCGGCTTCAAGAAAGGTTTCTGCAAGAATGTCGAGCGTACGGAGCAGACTCAGGCCTGGGTTCGTTATGTATATGACATCTTCACAGTTTTCAGAAGTGACGAGATTACTATCCGTGGTCTGTATGATATATCATTCAAACTTCCGCCTGTCCCGACATCCGGTGTCTATGAGCTTCGTTTTTTCCTCTGCTCTCTTACCGATAACGCGAATCAGAAGAGTGACCGTGGTGTAGTTCAGATATATCTTGGAACTGAGGACGAGGAGACTGGAAAGATTACGTATAAGGGCTGCGGTATTCCTGTGAACCTTGCAATCAACCCCAAGGATCCTTCAATTGGCAATATGACTGCTCAGGAGATTCAGAGTGCTACAGAGGAAATGTCTGACGAGGAGAAGGAGGAATTCCTCTCAGCACTGGAGAAGTCAATGCACAACCGCGGCTATATGCGCGGTATGGACTCATACAGTGGAAATAGCGGAACATACCAAGATCCTCTCTCCGGCCGTGCGGACTGCGTTCGCAAGATTCTGACAACCGATGAGTTCTCAAGTGAGAAAAATTACTGGTTCAGAATCCGTCTCGTGTCGAACGATCCTACAGGTGTCTGCTCATTCAACTGTGTTGAGCTTTGCCCGAAGAGCGTATTCAAGAACGAGAAATATCCGGAAGACCGTCATTAATTATATTCCGGAATGCCTTAAAGGTGGAACGATTTTACATCGCTCCACCTTTTTTTGCTTCTTTTTGATTATCTTTGAGCGCTTTTCGTGAAATTAGGTAATTATTATATTTAAAATTAAGCTTATGTATCTTTTAGGTTATGACATTGGCAGTTCATCTGTAAAAGCCAGTCTTGTTGATGCTTCTACCGGAGCATGTGTGGCAACTTCTTTCGCACCAAAGTCTGAGGCTCCAATAAAAGCTGTTAATCCTGGTTGGGCTGAGCAGAATCCCGATGACTGGTGGAGTTATCTCCGTCAGGCTACCAACGATATAATGGCAATCAGCTGTATCGATGCTAAAGATATTTCGTGCATTGGTATCTCATATCAAATGCACGGCCTTGTATGTGTTGATAAGGACCTTAAGGTGTTGCGCCCTGCAATTATCTGGTGTGACAGTCGTGCCGTACATATCGGCGAGGAAGCCTTCAAGGAACTTGGACACTCACAGTGTCTGACTCATTTGTTGAATACTCCTGGTAACTTCACCGCTTCAAAGCTGGCTTGGGTAAAGCGTAATGAACCTGAAACATTTGACAAAATATTCAAGATAATGCTCCCGGGCGATTATATCGCAATGCGTCTGACAGGCGAGGTCTGCACCACAGTCTCCGGCTTGTCCGAAGGAATGTTCTGGGATTTCCAGGTGGGCGATATCGCCAACTTCCTGCTCGATTATTATGGAATTCCCAAATCTTTCATTCCTGAAATCAAACCTACTTTCTCGGAGCAGGGCAGACTTACAGCATCAGTTGCTGACGAATTAGGGCTTGCTCCCGGCATACCTGTTACATATCGTGGCGGTGACCAGCCTAACAACGCTCTCTCATTGAATGTTTTTGAGCCGGGTGAGATTGCCTCGACAGCCGGTACGTCAGGTGTCGTATATGGAGTGAACGGTGAGATCAGCTATGATCCGAAGTCTAGAGTCAATACTTTCGCTCACGTCAATCATCAGTTCGACAAGACACGTCTTGGAATACTGCTTTGCATAAATGGTACCGGAATCCTGAATGCCTGGATGAAACGTAATATTATGTCTGAAGGTTACAGCTATAACGATATGAATGAACTGGCCGCAAAAGCTCCGATTGGTGCGGCAGGTGTAAGTGTCATGCCGTTCGGCAACGGTGCCGAGCGTGTCCTCGAGAACCGTGAGGCAGGATGCAGTTTCCACGGCATCAATTTCAATATCCATTCACGCGCTCATCTTCTCAGAGCCTGTCAGGAAGGTATCGTATTCTCATTCAAATACGGAATTGACATAATGGAGGATATGGGAATGCCAATAAACAAAATACATGCAGGAAAGGCAAATATGTTCCTCAGCCCGATATTCCGCAACACACTTGCCGGTGTTACAGGTGCAACCATCGAACTTTACGATACCGACGGCTCTATCGGTGCTGCCCGTGGTGCCGGAATGGGTGCAGGCATTTATAAGGATCATAATGAAGCCTTCTCGACCCTGCAGAAAATCGATGTCATCGAGCCGAAGGCTGCCGATATGCCTGCATACGACGAGGCTTATCAGTTGTGGAAATCTTACATCAATCAGTAATTGAATACTAACCAATACTTTATTTATGAAATTCTGGAAATTTACACTGTTGTGCCTTTCCGCCCTTATGATGGCCGGCACACAGACCGCGATTGCCAAAAAGATGACGCCATGGACCAAGGGCGCGGCAGAGACCGGAAAGTATCGCAACTATTTCAAGGAGCTTGGCTACAAACAGCTGGATATTGACAAGAAGGTCGCTGATGCCTACTATCAGGTGTTCGAGAGTCCTACCCGCGCGTATTTCGACGTTCAGGTTGACGGTCAGATGATGGGTTTCATCTCGGATGTCAAGAACCGCGATGTCCGTACCGAGGGTATGTCATACGCTATGATGGTGGCAGTCCAGATGGACAAACCTGAGATGTTCAACAAACTGTGGCGCTGGGCAAGACATTTTATGCGTCATAACGAGGAAGGACCGTCACACGGCCTGTATGCCTGGTCTTGCAGGATTGACGGTCGTCGTAACTCTGGTGGCAGTGCCAGTGACGGTGAGCTGTATTTCGTTACCGACCTGCTTCTGGCATCACGTCGTTGGGGCAGCTTTGAGGAGTTTGACTATCTGGCCGAGGCACAGGAACTGCTTAATGACCTGTTTTCTAAAGACGGTACCGGTGGGGTCACCAATATTATCAATATGGAGCATAAGCTGATAAACTTCTGCCCCGACACACGTTCAAACCAGTGGACCGATCCTTCATATCATCTGCCGGCATTCTATGAGATATGGGCCGAGACAGCGCAGGATGGCCGCGAGGACCTTTATCGTGAGCTCGCCGACAGCGCGCGCCAGTATCTGCATCGCGCAGTCAACGAAGAGAGTGCCATCAACCCGGATCAGGGACAGTTCAACGGTACTCCAAACCGCGGGTCGGAGTTCCATTATGACTCGTGGCGTGTACCAATGAACATCGCTATGGATTTCAACCTGTATCATAAGGATGCCGAGTGGCAGAGCGGGTATGCGGCTAAGTTCCAAAAGACTGTGACTGCTTTCGGTGTCGAGGAATTCCCCGATCAGTTTGGTCTTGACGGAAAGGAACCAAGGATGATTATGGGTGCAGGCGGTTTCCGCAAGCTCCGCCATTCAATTGGTTTTGTAGGCACTACCGCTACTACCAGCCTTATGACCAACAGTGAGCACAGCGAGGAACTGGTACGCCATTTCTGGAATATGGAGATGCGCCCGGATATGTACGAGGATGGCTATTATGATGTCTATTATGATGGCTTGATCAATCTTTTCGCTCTGCTTCATCTGAGCGGCAATTACAGAGTTAACTGGTAATTATCAGCATAGTTCATCGGCCCGTCATGACATTTGTCGTGACGGGCTTTTTTTGATACATATCCCGCATATTGAGTTAAAAAGTGACAGCTGTTTTGCTGCTTTCGTAGAAAACTGCGAAATTTGCAGATACATTGAATTATAAGAGTGTTATGAGGAAACTTCTATTAGGAGATGAGGCTATTGCTCAGGGAGCTTTAGACGCAGGGCTTAGTGGCGTATATGCTTATCCGGGTACTCCATCTACCGAGATTACAGAGTATATTCAAGGATATTGCGCAGCTACCGGCGCCAGAATTCACAACCATTGGTGTACTAACGAGAAGACTGCTATGGAGGCTGCACTCGGAATGTCGTTTGCCGGCAAGAGGGCATTGGTATGTATGAAGCACGTCGGTATGAACGTGGCTGCCGATCCTTTTGTCAACTCCTCGATAACAGGCGCAAACGGCGGTATTGTCGTGCTGGTGGCCGATGACCCTTCTATGCATTCGTCACAGGACGAGCAGGACACACGTTTCTATGGCAAATTCGCCATGCTGCCGATTCTTGAGCCTTCAACGCAGCAGGAGGCCTATGATATGATGTCGTATGCCTATAATATGTCTGAGTCACTGGGGCTGCCGGTGCTGATGCGTACCGTCACCCGACTTGCCCATTCCCGCTCAGTAATAGAGTTGCGTCCCGCCCGTGAGCAGAACCCGTTGAAACCTGTGAGCGGAAACCGCGACTGGGTATTGCTTCCTGCGATTGCCCGCCGCCGTTATTCCGGTCTCATTGAGCGTCAGCCGGAGATACGCAAACTTGCCGAGGAATCTCCATTCAATTTGTTCAAGGCACAGGCAAAACGTTTCCCGATGGGAGCCGTAGCCTGCGGTAACACTTATAATTATCTTTCGGAATGCTATCCGGATGGAATCCCCTTCCCGGTGCTCAAACTCTCACAATACCCAATCCCTCAGGATACGGTACGTACAATGGCCGAACAGTGCGATTCAATTATGGTCATCGAGGATGGTCAGCCATTTGTCGAGGAGCAGCTTGCCGGAATCCTTCCTTCCGAGTGCCGTGTTATTGGTCGTCTTACAGGTGAACTGCCGCGTCAGGGCGAGTTGAATCCTGATATTATAAAGGTTGCTCTTGGACTGGATATACTGCCTCACGCTGATGTCGCGACGAATGTCACATATCGTCCGCCATCGCTCTGTCAGGGCTGTGGCCACCGAAGCGTATATGAGGCTGTCAATCTTGTGCTGAAGGATTACAAGGACGCCAAGGTGTTTGGTGACATCGGCTGTTATACTCTTGGAGCTCTTCCTCCGTATCAGGCTTTGGACAGTACTGTCGATATGGGCGCGTCAATCACTATGGCAAAGGGCGCTGCCGATGCAGGAGTATTCCCAGCAGTGGCTATTATCGGTGACAGCACATTTACTCATTCGGGAATGACCGGACTGCTGGATGCTGTCAATGAGAATGCTCCTATTACGGTTATCATATCCGACAATCTCACAACTGCCATGACCGGCGGTCAGGATTCAGCCGGAACCAATAAGTTCGAGGCAATCTGCAAGGGAATCGGTGTTGATCCTGAGCATTTGAAGGTCGTTGTGCCGCTTCCTCAGAATATGGATGAGATTACCCGCACATTGCGTCAGGAGATAGAGTACAAGGGACTTTCTGTAATTATTCCGCGCCGTGAGTGCATACAGACTCTTACCCGCAAGGCAAAACAAAAAAATCAAGCAAAATGAAAACTGATATAGTATTGGCAGGCGTTGGCGGTCAGGGCATACTCTCAATCGCCACTGTGATAGGACAGGCCGCTTTCAAGGAAGGCTTGTACATAAAGCAGGCCGAGGTTCACGGAATGAGCCAGCGTGGCGGATACGTGCAGGCCACGCTCCGCATTTCGGACAAGCCTATAGCAAGCGATTTGGTTTCGCTGGGGCAAGCCGATGTGATTATTGCGATGGAGCCGATGGAAGCCCTGCGGAACCGTGAGATGCTTAGTGAGGATGGCTGGATTATAACATCGTCGAATCCATTGGTCAATATCAAGGATTATCCGGAACTTGATGCCATCTACAGTGAGTTGCGTGAGAATAAGAACGTTATTCTGATAGATACCAATAAGATAGGCAGCGATAACAAGATGCCGAAAGCTGTCAATATGATTCTTCTTGGGGCTGCGTCAAGAGCTTTGTCCTGCATCAGCTTTGAGAATCTCTGCGACAGCGTCAGAACTATTTTCGCCTCGAAGGGCGATGCAGTCATCGATATGAATATCAAGGCTCTTGAGATAGGCCGGAATTGTAAATAAGAATAATGGATACGATAATCCCAAAACACGTCATAGACGATTTTCTGCAGGAAATGGAGGTGACCGATTTGAACAAGGCCTCTATCCGCCAGGTCCTTATGACAGTGTGGAATGCCGAGAGTGTTACCGGCAAGGAGTTCATTCATCTGGAAATGGGAATGCCGGGACTTCCTCCGTCGGCTATAGGCATCGCGGCCCAGAAAAGAGCGCTCGAGCGTGGCGTACCTTCAATTTATCCCGATATAACCGGTATTGCAGACCTTCGGACCCAGGCCTCGCGTTTTGTCAAGGCCTTTCTGAACACAGATGTCGAGGCGAAGCATTGCACTCCTACCTGTGGCACTATGCAGGGAACATTTGCAGCATTTATGCTGTGCTCGCAGCTTTACCCGGAGAAAGACACCATTCTCTATATCGACCCGGGGTTTCCTGTCCAAAAGATGCAGGCGGATGTGCTGGGCCTGAAAAAAGCCTCGTTCGATTTGGCTGATAACCGTGGCACGAAGCTTGGAGAGACTCTTGAGGGATTTCTGAGCAAAGGTAACATCTGCTGCATAATATACTCCAATCCGAATAATCCAACGTGGATGTGCCTTACGGAAGACGAGCTCAAGACCATCGGCGAGATGGCAACCAAGTATGATACCGTCATCATCGAGGATCTTGCATACTTCACTATGGACTTCCGCCGCGAGGGGCTTGGAATACCCTGGCAGCCGCCATATCAGGCTACGGTATCGCGCTATACCGACAACTATATGATGATGCTCAGTTCATCAAAGATTTTCAGCTATGCAGGCGAACGCATCTCGGTGGCGTGTATCTCGGACAAACTCTATGAGCGTAGTTTCGACTCACTTCGCGACCGCTACGGAATATCACGCTTCGGCGCAGCCTATGCTTTCGTAATGCTTTATACCATGTCATCGGGAGTTACCCATTCCGTACAGTATGCTATGGCCGCAATGCTGAAGGCCGCTGTTGACGGCGAGTATAATTTCCGTGAGGACATCCGTCTGTACGAGCGTAATACAGTGAAAATAAAGGAGGCATTGCTAAGGAATGGCTTCAACATAACATACGATAAGGATATAGACGAGCCGGTAGGCGGAGGCTTCTTCTTCACGTTCGGCTACAATCTGCCCGACGGTACTCCTATCGAGGGCGGTCAGCTGCTGCACGAGTTGCTTTACTTTGGTGTCAGCGGCATAGTCCTCTCTTCGACCGGCAGCGCGCGCCAGGGACTGCGCGGCAGCTCATCATACATCCGCGAGGATCAGTTCGCTGTCCTTGACCAGCGCCTGCGTCTGTTCAACGAAGCCCATAAATAGCCAACTGTACGTATCATTTATCAGGTCCTTCAGGAAATATTGCGTTCCTGAAGGATTTTTTTATGTCTTTTTTTCTTGCCCAGTGAAAATTTAGTTATATGTTTGTGATATCAAAATGATATTGCAAACTATTAAACTTTAAAGTTATGGAAACAAAGGAATTTGAGTTTAAGGGTATTAGGGTAAGCGGTTTTGTCGGACTGTTGCTCGTATTTGTATTCATTGGTATAATTGTGCTTTCAGCAGTCAGGGAAATACTTCCGGGAATACTTATACCAATCTGCTCTTTGTGTATGATTCTCACACTCTGCGGACTTGTTCAGCTTGAGCCGAACGAGGCGCGTGCCATGGTGTTTTTCGGCAAGTATAGCGGAACATTCCGTGATAACGGATTCTGGTGGCTGCTGAATCCTTTCTATACAAAGAAAAATATCTCCTTGCGCGCCCGTAATCTGAATGCCGATGCCATCAAGGTAAACGACAAGAGCGGTAATCCCATTATGATTGGCCTTGTTATGGTGTGGAAGATAAAGGATGTATATAAAGCGATGTTTGAGATAGACTCCCAGACTATCAGCAAGGGTTCGGTCGGTGCATCCAGTCTGAATTCTACAATGAAGGCATTCGAGAATTTCGTGAGTGTCCAGTCCGATGCCGCCCTTCGACAGCTTGCCGGCCGTTACAATTACGATGAGAACGGCGGTGCTCCAGGAAATCTGACACTGCGTTCCGGTGCGGCTGAGATTAACGATGAGCTTAGAGATACATTGAACGAGCGTCTGGCAATAGCCGGTATTGATGCTGTCGAGGCCCGTATCAATTATCTGGCATACGCTCCCGAGATTGCCGCCGTGATGCTTCGCCGTCAGCAGGCCGATGCCATTATCGCTGCCCGCGAGAAGATTGTCGATGGCGCCGTATCGATGGTGAAGATGGCTCTTGACCATTTGAAAGAAGATGGCGTAGTTGAATTGGACGAGGAACGCAAGGCCGCTATGGTCAGCAACTTGCTTGTAGTTCTTTGCGGTGACGAGCCGGCTCAGCCTGTGGTCAACACCGGTTCCTTGTACAACTGATTGTATGGCAAAGGATAGCGATAATAAAAGCTTCCTCCTAAGGATAGACCCGCAGACTATGGAGGCCCTGGAAAAGTGGGCCTCCGACGAGTTCCGCAGTATGAACGGCCAGTTGCAATGGATTATCGCCGATGCCCTGCGCCGTTCCGGCCGCACGCCCGGAAAAAAATCATCGCCCGGGAAAAAAACTGATTAAATCACTGTTTCTATGACAAATGATAATAAGCCTATAAGAGAGGTGTACGCCAAGACGCATATCGGTGCGCTGACATTTCAAATAATATGTCTTGTGCTGATATTGGTACTGTTCAATTTTGTCTTTTTCGACTCTGACAATATTGATTGCTCATGGAGCTTTATCCGGAATGTGACAATGGCTTGTGTGACCTTGCTGGGATGTGGTAAAAGTCTTAAGGATTCATTGCGTGCAATAGTCCTGAGAAAACGTTGTGTGCCTTTGCTCAGATTGTATAATGATAGGATAGAATACAAAGGTGACATTTACAATTCCGAGGATGATGTCTATTATTTCCAGGATATCGTTGGGATAAAGGATAATGTGTCGGATGTTATTGTAACTCTTTCGGATGGTTTTAAAAAGGAGGTGCAATTGGGAAGGTTGGATAGTGAGGATTGTGATTTGAAGGAGTTGGTCAAATCTGCATATAATTCGTACAAGTCCCAGAATAAAGCTTCAAGTTCAGTACGATTCAAATCGTCTGTTGTGCAAAAAGATTTGTTTGCAAAGGTTATTGAAGTCGTCTATGGCGTGGTTATGATAGTCGGTTCTGTCGGTGTGCTTGTCTTTTATTTTTTCGAGAAAACAGATTTCAAAAACATCAACTTGGCGGAATGGCTTCAGTCACATACTGTCGTTATAAGTCTGGCCCTGTCTTTCATCCTTATAGATGCGTTGCTTGTTTTTTGGGCATTGAGGAAGAGGTAACATTTTTGTAAGTCTCGGAAAGTTGGCTGTATATGGAACTGCGGGTAACGGTGCTGATTGACAATAACGGCTGCGACGGTTTGTTGGGCGAGTGGGGGCTGTCGTTCCATATAGAATATGGAGGCAGGAATTTTCTGCTCGATACCGGCAGCTCCGATGGCTTCATAAAGAACGCGCGCTCTTTGGGCATCGGTATGGCCGATGTTGACATTGCGGTCTTGTCACACGCACACTATGACCACTCTTCCGGCATGGAGGACTTCTTCAATTCAAATGACAAGGCTGTGTTTTATATGAGTCCGAATTGCGGGGAGAACTGTTATTCCGGCAATCTTCTGCATAGGCATTACATAGGCTTGCCAAAAGGAGTGATGGCCCGTTTCAGTAAAAGGATACTGAAACCGCGTGGCGTGACCCAGATTGCAGCAGGCGTATGGCTTGTGCCGCATTCCGGGCCTTGTGCGGTGCAGGTAGCCGCGAAGTCGCATCTGTATGTCCGCAAGGGCTGGCGCTTCGTTCCCGACGATTTCTCCCACGAGCAGAGTCTGGTATTCGAGACAGGCTCAGGACTTGTCGTGTTCAACAGCTGCTCGCATTCAGGACCGGAGGTGATAGTCAGCGATGTAAACGATGCATTTCCCGGCAGGCCGATAACGGCATATCTGGGCGGTCTGCATCTTTTCCGTCTTGACGATGGCGATGTAAGGGCTGTTGCTGCCGGAATCCGCTCCTGCCATATCTCCCGGATATATACCGGGCATTGTACTGGAGAACGTGCGTTTGGGATTCTGCGCGGGGAGCTTGGCGATTCTGTTCATCAGATTTATTCAGGAATGACTCTGTCCATTGCTTAGCGGCCGCTGCAAAATACCCGCCGGCTTGCTTGCGTAACTCGTGTTTTTTTGTGTATTTTGCCTTACGGTAATATTAAGGGCAACAAACTTACATAATATGAGAACTAGAAACGTTTTGAGGCTGGCGATGGTACTTCTGCTGGCCGTTCCAATGTGGTCCAAGGCTCAGACTCCGGACCCTGATTTCTTTATCTATCTCTGTTTCGGCCAGTCCAATATGGAGGCTGGTGCGGTTCCTGCCGAGCAGGACAAGAACTTTACCGACCCCCGCTTCCAGTTCGTGTCTGCGGTCGATATGCCGCGATATGGCCGCGAGATGGGCAAGTGGTATCAGGCCACACCGCCTATATGCCGTCAGAGCAACAATATGGGACCGGTCGATTTCTTCGGCCGCAAGATGATTGAGGAACTTCCGGAACAATACCGTGTCGGTGTCATCAACGTCTCAGTGGCAGGTGCCAAGCTTGAACTTTGGGACAAGGATGCCTGCGATGACTACCTTGCGATGGAAGCGGCCGATCCGAGTCGCAGTTGGCTGGTGAATATGGCCAAAGAGTATGATATGAGCCCGTATCAGAGAATTGTCGATATGGCTAAAATTGCTCAGCAGTCCGGCGTGATCAAAGGTATGCTGGTACATCAGGGCGAATCCAATCCGGATGATTCACTGTGGTGCGGCCGTCTGAAGAAGATACACGATGACCTGTGCGCTGACCTCGGTCTGAATCCCGACGAGATTCCACTGCTGGCAGGCGAACTTAAGCAGGCTGAGCAGGGTGGCGTATGTGCCGCGTTCAATACGGTAGTGCTTGCAAATCTGCCTAAGG
>JAZLKB010000063.1:0-60059 GCA_045597365.1 Bacteroidaceae bacterium
CACAGATAGGAGCAGACCGCATCCATCAGATGCAAGACCCGGAACTTGGAATCCAACAGTCACTTGCTGACTTCAAGCGTCTCGGCTATTCCGACAATTGGATCAACCAACGCCTCAAGTCCATCGAGATTCGCAAAGACCTCACCGATCAGTGGAAAGAGCATGGGGTCGAAGAAGGTACCGGATATGCCGCCCTCACAGATATAATTTATCAAACATGGGCGGGCCTTACCGCCAGAGAATACAAGCACCTCAAGGGCCTTCGCAAGGAAAACCTCCGCGACAACATGACCAATGAGGAACTGGTAATGAATATGTTGGCCGAACTGACCACCACCAACATCAACAAGGAGGAACACCCAGTCACTATGGATGAGCATGCACAAGCCGCCTCCAGAGGTGGTTCGGTGGCACGGGTAGCCCGCGAAGCTTTCGAGCTGCAAACCGGCAAAAAAGTCGTGACCGACCTCAGCATGAAGCGCTTTCTAGAAAGTCAGCAACCCCCGCTAGATTTTCCAGAAGGGAAGGAGGACGAAGAGAAGTAAGAAACCTCGTGTTGACTGCAAAGTTCATCCGCGCAGACGAATGAACGGAACCTGTCCCCTGTTCACTGTAGACCAAACGGTCCGAGAATCGAACCTTATCGTGGGTTTTTAAACCAAAGAGAGGGACTTCCGCTAAAGTTATTTTCCCTTAATAAAAATTCAGGCTACCGCCTAAGCGGCAGCCAATAATGTTAACTTGATAAATTGATAATTATAAAGCCCTGACAGCACGTACAAAGCACTCTTTATTCTTATATATTTCGACACCGCCCGGGCTCTCCCAACCACTATATAAACGAAATGCGTACGCGTAGTCGTGACTGTACTCAGTCGACGACCAATAATAGTCATTATGTAGCTCAGTACCGGATATTTCTTCCAGTGTGCTATTAAGAGTATTTTTATTATTGTAAATTATCCACAACTCATCCAATGCTGGCATATACCATTCGGAACCTTTTGCTCTACACCATCGGGCAGCAGAGCTTGATGCAATAATCTTATTCGTATTTGCAAAACCATCATTTGAACTGGTTGCATCAAAATTTCCATAATTTCCCCAATAGTTTTCTATCTCATCAATAGAAACAATTTTCGTTATGGATTCTGAGCAAAAGAAAGTAACTCCTTGCATTCCATTGACCCGAATATACCTTCCAATACTATTAATGCCCGTTATTTTTAGGCCTTCTTTATAATCAAGCGTAACAAGAGCCGTATTTTTTGAAACATCAAGTGCAGAAATTGAAGTGGATGATACATTAAGGACCATAAGAGCCGTATTTTCCGTCAAGTCAATAATGTCTATTGATTCGCAATCTGCAAGATAAAGTTCCTTGAGCTCCGGATTGGAAAACAGATCAATTGAGGTCAGCGAAGTGCTTGAAGCATCAAGTATCTCAAGTGAGGCATTGTTGTCCAGTGCCAAAGCCGAAACACCTGTATTGCTCGAGAGATTAAGGGCCTTTAGATTCGTGTTCTGACGTACATTTAGTCTTGAGAGATTGTTGTCGCTAACATCTACAGTCTCAAGAAGCGTGTTGTTAACGATACTCAATGAAGAAAGAGAGTTATGAGAGCAGTCAAAATTTACAAGACACAAGTTGTCATCAACGTTCAGCGAAGCAATCCTGTTGTTGGAACAGTCAAAGTTTACGAGTTTTGTATTTGAATCGACATTCAAAGATTCAATACCACAGTTACTGATATCCAAATCTGTCAGATTTGTAAGCGTAGCGAGATTAAGTCCCGTCACAAGGCTGTTTCCGCTTGCCACAAGTTCTGTCAGCTGAACATTCTCAGAAATGTCAAATGACGTGAGTACGCTGCTGTTGGTAAGATTCAATGTTGTATATTTTGTTCCTGAAAATGCCAGATAGAGAGTCTCTGCAAGGTCATAAGCATCAATGTTGCATGTAGTTTCTGAAAGCACATCGGTTGACGCATCCCTAAGATACAGATTCTCCAATGCGACATCATTATTGAGTACAATCTTTTCAAGAGGATTGTCGTATGCAAAGATTGTCTCAAGTTTTGACATATCAGTCAAGTTCAACTCTGTAACATAGTTGCCATTGAAATTAAGATATTTCAGGTTGGGACATCTTTCAAGCCCCAACAAGTCTGTGATATTTCTGCCACTGCAATTCACATTCTGAATATTCTCAGCCTCCAATACCCCTATTTCGCCATCATCGTTATCATCATAAAGTGACAGCAAGTATTTCTTAAGATTGATATCGGCGAACTCTATTATTTCTTTATTCACATCTGCCTGCTGTGTGATTTTGTAGTTGTATTCCATATCTCCACCTTTAAACATAACAAGGAACGAGCGTTCTGCCGTCCCATTATTCTGTGGGAATGTAAATGTAACATCCTGGTTATCACAATCGCCGCCGGAAGCAGGGTCAACGCTTACAGCAGGTGTGCAGGATGCCTGCCAATTGATTTTATTTGATGTAACACTGAATACGACAGTTCCACCATTACATGGGACATTCAGAGAGGAATGGGCGATTACCATGAGATCGTTATATTCCAGAGACTTGAAATCGGAGGCTACAGAGGTATAGTACTTAGCGGATGTCATTGCCGATTCTGCCCAGCTGGCATAATAGATTTTTGGAAGAGCCTTTATTGTGATAGTTCTATTGGAAGCAGGACTGGCTGCAAGAGCACAATATGTGAACAGTGCGCCATTCTTTCCGCTTAACTTGGACTCTGGCATAATCCTGACTTTCCCGACAGATGGAGTCAATGACAGTTCGGATTCTCCAATATGGAAATTAACCCCTTTACCTACATTTGTCAGCTCTACATAATCAATCTTTGTCTCTGTGTCAATCGTGGCGAGCGCTATCTGATTGAAGGACACAGGAACTGAAAAATCTGATGTTACATTGACAATACCGGTTTTCTCGCATTCGAACACGGAATATGCGGCAAACGGAAGGTCATTCAGTGAGGAGCATTTTTGAGTTGACAAATCAACTTCAAAGTCCTCAATTGAAGTAATGGCATCGAAATTCTGGCATGGATAAATTGCGGCCATCTTATCACCGGCCCTGATTGCGCCACTCAGTTCCCCTTCAAAACGAACCTTATCGCCATCGACAATTGCAGCGAGGTTACCCATCATAGTCTTACCTGTAGAAAGATTGATGACTGAAATCTGATCACCATCACTCCATTGAAGTTTGATAACTGTCTTCATTGAAGCTTTAGTATCCATGCCACTAGTTTCAAGACTTGGAACAACTGTGTTTATACAGAACGAATGGACACCATCCTCTCGATTTTCAAATTCTATATTTTTCGCACAACCCGCAAAAATGCATAGCGAAAACAGAGCACAATATAAAATATGTTTCATATACAAGTTGTTTTATAATATTTTAGTTTAGTTCTTCTATTTCAAAATCACCGATATTATTATCTGAATCAACTGCACGGACGGTAATGATGCATGTTGCCATCTTATCACCTGCTGTGGCGGTAATGGTGGCGGTTCCGAACTTGTTGGCTGTGACCACGCCATTCTCAACGCTTGCAACACTGCTGTCGGAACTTGTCCAAGTCACTGTCTTGTCTGTGGCGTTGTCCGGAAGTACGGTCGCGGTCAGTGTAGTTGTGCCGCCCAACAGGATGCTGGCAGTCGTGCGGTCTAATGTGATGGAGCTTACCTCTATCGGCAAGACTGTAATCCGGCACGTTGCTGACTTCGTATCTGCGGTGGCTGTGATTGTGGCCGTGCCGAGCTTGTTGGCTGTGACCACACCATTCTCAACGCTTGCAACACTGCTGTCGGAACTTGTCCAAGTCACTGTCTTGTCTGTGGCGTTGTCCGGAAGTACGGTCGCGGTCAGTGTAGTTGTGCCGCCGAGCAGGATGCTGGCAGTCGTGCGGTCAAGAGTCACGGAAGCGACTTCTATCGGCATAACTGTAATCCAGCACGTTGCTGACTTCGTACCTGCGGTGGCTGAGATTGTGGCCATGCCGAGCTTGTTGGCTGTGACCACGCCATTCTCAACGCTTGCAACACTGCTGTCGGAACTTGTCCAAGTCACGGTCTTGTCTGTGGCGTTGTCCGGAAGGACGGTCGCGGTCAGTGTAGTTGTGCTGCCGAGCAGGATGCTGGCGGTCGTGCGGTCAAGAGTCACGGAAGCGACTTCAATCGGCAGAACTGTAATCTGGCACGTTGCGGACTTCGTTCCTGCGGTGGCTGTGATTGTTGCCGTGCCGAGCTTGTTGGCTGTGACCACGCCATTCTCAACGCTGGCAACACTGCTGTCGGAACTTGTCCAAGTCACTGTCTTGTCTGTGGCGTTGCCCGGAAGAACGGTTGCTGTCAGTGTCTGTGAATGCCCCAATAAAATGGATGCTTCGGTTGATGACAGCGATATGGATGTCACGGGAATGATGACATCTTCGCCTACAGGAAGGAACTGGAGACTGTCTGCATAGTCCGAATATACCAGCCGGTCGGAAGACCAAATCTGGAGATACGGTTTACCTTCCAGACGGAAGATTGCGGTACTGTCAACCTGTTGTATCGCATCAACAGCACCGTTGCTCCAGACGGCAGCTGACTGCGGAAACATGCTCTGGCAGACAGAGGCACAGAGCAATAATGTCAGTAATCTTGTCCTTATGGTCATTTTATAAAAAATTTGAATGTTTTTTCGCCTGCTTGGATTATATACTGTCCGTTTTCGGGAAGATATATCGATGCATTGCCAAATGCATCGGATTTGACGGTTTGCATCAGTGTCCCGTTTATGCTGAACAGATTCACGGATTCATCGCAGGACAAACTATGACATGAAATACCATCATCCGAAATGGAAAAATAAAAGTCCTGACTGCTTATTCTCTCAACATCTGTCTGACTGGAATCCATGTGGCGCACCTTCAGTCCGTCCTCCAACGGAATTAAAATGGTTTTCCTGTCATAGATAACTGATATATGAATGGAATCCATTATCAGTTTCGGTCTTGAACAGAGCATTATTGTCTCAGTTTCTCCATTTGACAGACTAATCTGAATGCAGTCGGTCTCAGCCCTGCAAACTGTACACGCAAACAGTACAAAGCAACTGAAAGCCAGTAATTTTGTCTTCATACGCAATTGAAATAATAACACAATAAAAAAGACACGAACCTTTGTCAGTTCCTGTCTTCATATCGGGCCTTCGACTGCCTTCTCGGAAAAACAGGCAACAAGGCTCGTGTCTCAGCATATCGCATCGTACATCGTACGTGTACAATATGACCAATACACAAGCGTTGTCACCCCTTGACCCTCCGAGATTCAAATTGTCGAAGTTTGATATGAAGGCAAGTAGATTAACGCTTCTATGTCAGAATACAGATTCCCATCTGATTCCGCACAAAAGTATTAATTTTTCTTAACGCACATAACGTCAGACGTAATTTTTATTTGTTATACTTCTTATCCAACTCCTTGACTTCCCAATGGCCATTCTGTGTTCATCCAATCCACGTGATTTCATAGGATTGGCGCAGACTTCTCAGGTCTCTTTTCAAAGTGGTCAGAGATATCTTGAACTGAGCTGCCAGATCTTCTTTGCTGATTGTCGGTTTTGCGACTATTGTCTCCAGCAGTCCGCGGTATCTTTTGGCCAGTTTTTCTTGGGGCCATATTGAGGGCCACTTTGCGAATCAGCATTGCCAATGCCTTTATTATCAATCAGATATTGGGGCCACTTTGGAGCCATTCGCATCGGTCCTCTTCCTCCAGATGACGGATATGAAATGGTTCTGCTCCTGTTTGTATTCAGGTGCGGGAAGGCCTGCCGCCACGCAGGTCTCGACGACATCGGTGGCTCCTGTCCCGAGCCTCTCGATATATCCGGCAAGATATGCAGGGAGGGCGACAGGAACTACACGATTGAGGAGCTGGCTGAGAAGCTGGATATGTCGTACAGGACCATTTACCGGTACATTGACACGTTCAAGGAGTCGGGCTTCGCTGTGGTGAAGCTGTATGGCAATGTGTATAAGCTGGGCAAGTTGCCAAAGAAGGCACCGGACTTTGAAAAGCTGATTTACTTCAGTCCGGAGGAGGCGTATATCGTGAACAGTCTGATAGACAGTCTGGACCAGACGAACAGCCTGAAGGTGGGGCTGAAACGGAAGCTGGCTGCGATATATGACAGCACGAATATGGTGGAGTATGTGTGCAAGGGCGGCATATCGGACAATGTGCGGGCACTGTCGGAGGCTATTAGAAACAAACAGAAGGTGCGGCTGCTGGATTATGAATCGGCACACAGCGATACGGTGAGCGACAGGGTGGTGGAGCCGTTCGCTTTCACGACGAATCTGATAGAGTGTGGGCTTACGACGTGCACGATCTGCACAACAAGGTGTTCAAGATAGCGAGGATAGGCAGTGTGGAGCCTCGGGGTCACCGATTTCTGCGGCCTTGGCGTAGGCGTTGCTGATGCCGTTGCTCATAGGAGCGGAAGCGCAGATGATGAGCTTGAGGTTGTCCACAGATGCAGGAACGGAGTTCAGCTTGAAGGTGAAAGCCGATGCAGACAGAGTGATGGTCGCGTCAGCAGGAGCCTCGACACCGGTAAGAGCCGGAGGATTCTGCATGATGTTACCACCGCAATAGATGACCCAGTAGTTCAGGCAACCGGTCTGTCGGCAGAAAATATAGAGCAGTAAGTTAGGCCCTTTTCATTACAAGTCTTGGAACCATCGTTACAAGACTTGGAACGATCATTACAAGACTTGGAATGAAAATTGTCCAGCAAGGCTGCTGTTGTATTGCAGTAGTCTGATGGTTTATGACTGCTTTGTTATTGGTACAAGCCGTAGGTGGTGCGCAGGACGCTGAATTCGGTGCGGCGGTTCAGCTGGTTGCAGATTTCCTGCTGCTCTTCCGGCAGGGTCAGGATGAATTCCTCTGTCAGAATCAGGCCTTCTTCAAGAAAATCGTATTTCCCGGCCAGTTTTTTTGATATGGTTTGTGGAACGCTCTCACCGTAGCCTTTGGCCGTCAGGCGGTCTTCGGCTATTCCGTTTGTGATAAGGAATTTGACAACGCTCTCTGCCCGACGTTGTGACAGCCGCTCGTTGTACTGGTCCGCGCCTTTGTAGTCACAGTGCGAGCGCAGCTCAATTGTAACGTTGGGGTTGTCGTTCAGCAGCGATACAAGTTCCAGCAGCGATTCCTCCGATTCGGGGCGGAGCGTAGCTTTGTCGAAATCGTAGAATATGTTGTCGATGAGTACCGGACGGTTGATTGACGAGAGCGGGAACTGGAGCACGTACTCGCGGTTCTCCTCGGTGCTGTCGGCCACAAGCTCCTGCTTATAGTTCAAAAAGCCTTTTGCAGTTCCCAGCAGCACATAGCTGGCACCCGGTGTAACGCGCACGGTGAATGAGCCGTCGGTCTTTACGTTGATTTTCTGATTGGTGCCCTCGTTGCCCACCATATAGACGATGGCATCGGGCAGCTCGTATCCATCTTTCTCATATACCCAGCCTGTAAGGTTGTGTACCGTCTCGGGCAGCATGAACGAGTAGATATTGTCGCGTCCGCGTCCGTCGTTCCTGTTCGAAGAGAAAAAGCCCCGGGTGTAATCCCCTTCGAAAGTCATGCCGAAATCGTCGGCATACGAGTTGACTGGCGACTGCATATTGTGTATCTGCCAGGTTGAGTCGGAGGTTTGCTCTGCCATAAATATGTCAAGACCGCCCATCCCTGGCCAGCCGTTCGACGAGAAATACAGCTCGCCGTTCCTGCGGAATGTAGGGAACATCTCATTTCCTGCGGTGTTGATGTCGGGACCGAGGTTCTCTGCACCGATGAAACGGCCATCGGCAGGTATTCTCCAAAGGTCGATGCCTCCGTATCCGCCGTACATATCTGATGCGAAGTAAATCCATTTTCCATCGGGCGAGATGGCAGGGTGGGCATACGAGAATACCGTGTCGGTCTCGTCCTGACACTCGGTAGCCTCCTGCCAGGTGGCGTCGGAGCGCCGTGACTGCATTATGCGTGCCGGGCGCGGCAGCTCTGCATCCATAGAGCATCGCGTGAAATACATGGTCTGGAAGTCGGAACTGAACGAACAGCTTCCGTCCTCGTCCTTGCTGTTAGGGCCTGCCTCAATGACAACAGGTTTCTGCCATACACCTTTCTCGTTCTGTTCGGACATGAATATATCACAGCTTTTCATTCCCGTGATTCCGTTTATGTCATCGCCTGCAGCCTCGTTGCGGGTTGATGTGAAATACAGCTGTGTGTAGTTGTCGTTGCCGTACATAGGCGAGTAATCGCTCATTCGCGAATTGAGTATCGGATCCTTCTTTACAGTGAAGCGTGTCGGGTTCTTTTTCCATTCCTGCGACAGCGTACACGATTCCAGACCATTGGCTGCGAGCTTGTCCTTGGGATTCAATTCGAGATATGCGCTGTAATTCTTTGCGGCTTCTTTGTATTTGCCGCTTGCCAGTTGCATATCAGCCAGATAGCGCACGGCCGTCGAGTCGCTGTATTTGTAGCGTATTGCGTTCTGATATGCGGCCTGAGCGCGCGAATAATAGTTTATGTGCCTGTAGCACTCACCCAGCATGAAGGCGCGCTCGGCACGCTTGGCCTTGTCCTTGGCCGGCGTGGCGGCGTAGGCTTTCTTGTATAGTGCGGCGGCGTTGGTATATTCACCGATGGCATAGCTCTGCTCGGCCTTGTGGAGCTGATACTCGGCACCGCAGCCTGCCAGGAGCAGACTTGCGGCCAATGTGATTATGCATGCCAGCGATTTCCGTCTCATACAATGTTATAACTGATTGAAGGCCGGATTATTGCAGGGCGACAGGAGAATTATCGGCCAACACGTTGCCTACAAGGTCCGAGACCATCTGTTTCAACTCCTGGATGAATTGGGCGGAGCTGTATGTGCCTTTCTCAATTTCGCGCAGACGTTTCTCCCAGATACCTGTCAGCTCGGCACTTTTAAGCAACTCCTCGTGAATAGTGTCGATAAGGGCAATGGCTGTTCCGGTTGGAATAAGGTTCTTTTTCTCCTTTCTGATATAATTCCTTTTATATAGTGTCTCTATGATGGCGGCCCGGGTTGAGGGGCGGCCTATGCCGTTCTCTTTCAGGGCATCGCGAAGCTCGTCATTATCGACCAGCTTTCCGGCCGTCTCCATAGCGCGGAGCAGCGTAGCCTCGGTGTAGGGCTTTGGCGGCTGTGTCCATTTCTCGGCCAGAACAGGCTGGTGAGGCCCGCTCTCGGATACGGAGAACGATGGCAGTGTCCTCTCGTCATCGCTTTCCTTATCGTCTTTCTCCTGCCTGTCGCCTGCAAATACGATGCGCCAGCCCGGGTCCAATATCTCTTTCCCTGTCACTTTGAATTCGGTCTTTACGACTTTACCGGTTACAGCGGTGGTCGAGAAGCGGCATTCCGGATAGAACGCCGCGATGAATTTCCTGGCAACAAGGTCGAATACCAGCTGTTCTCCACCGGTCAGATTCGTCGGATTCACTCCTGTAGGTATGATGGCGTGATGGTCTGTGACCTTCGAATTGTCGAACACGCGTTTTGTCTTGGGCAGCCGCCTGCCGGCCAGTGACGCCGTGAGTTCCTTATATCCAGTCAGACCGCTCAGTATCTGTGGGCATTTCGGGTAAATGTCCTCGCTCAGGAATGTGGTATCGACCCTGGGATAGGTCGTTATTTTCTTCTCGTAGAGCGATTGTATTATTTTCAGCGTATCATCGGCCGACAGGTTGTATTTGCGGTTGCACTCAACCTGCAGCGATGTGAGGTCGAAAAGACGTGGTGGAAACTCCTTCCCCTCTTTTTTCGACACATCGGTTACTGTAAACGGCTGTCCTGTAATTGAGTCAAGGACTTTCTGGCCATCGGCCAATGTGGTGAAACGGCCTTTCGTGGCGTTGAACTTCACATCGCGGTAAACGGTCTTGAGTTCCCAGTATTGCTCCGGCTTGAAATTTTCAATCTCCTTGAAGCGGTTTACGACCAGCGCGAGGGTGGGGGTCTGGACCCGGCCTATTGAGAGCACCTGACGGTTGTCGTTTTTCCTGTATTTGATGGTGTATAGGCGGGTGGCGTTCATTCCAAGCAGCCAGTCGCCGATGGCGCGGCAAAGTCCGGCCTCGTACAGCTTCTGGAAATCGTCCTGGGCACGTAACTGATTGAATCCCTCGCGGATGGATTCTTCTGTAAGTGAAGATATCCAAAGACGCTTTACCGGGCATCTCACTCCGACTTTCTGCATTACCCAACGTTGTATCAGCTCGCCCTCCTGTCCGGCATCACCGCAGTTTATTATGCAGTCGGCCTTGAGCATCAGCGATTCGATAATCTTGAACTGCTTCTCAATTCCTTTGTCATCGATAAGTTTTATTCCGAATCGTGGCGGTATCATGGGCAGGCTGCCCAGACTCCAGCTTTTCCAGTTCGGTGTGTAGTCGTGCGGTTCTTTAAGTGTGCAAAGATGTCCGAAGGTCCAGGTAATCTGATATCCGTTTCCCTCGATGTAACCGTCGTGTCTGTCATGGACGCCAAGTACACCGGCAATCTCCTTTGCCACGCTTGGCTTCTCGGCAATGCAAACTGTCATATTGTATGTTTTCTGTTCATGAATATCTGCAAAGATACTCTCTTAGTCTGTATTGTCCGCCCGCAAAGGCACATTTTCTTTGACAATGGGAATGACTTAATAAAGCTGACTGATATTCATTATCGGTTTTCAAATATTGAACCAACATTTCGATACGAATTTTGACATCTTTGCATGCAATTATGATGCGAATTCCGGTTTTTGATAGGTATTCTGGGCGTTTATTCCGTATTTTTGATACGAATTTCGGGAATATTTCATTTTTTTGTACCCAATACAAAAAACTATCGTTATGGCATACTTCAAAAGACATATAGATGATCAACTTCGAGAGTGGAAAGAAACTCCAAGACGAAAACCATTGTTGATACGTGGTGCACGTCAGGTTGGCAAGTCAACTGCGGTAAGGGAACTTGGTAAAACTTTTGACTATTTTGTTGAGATTAATCTTGAGAAACAACCTACCTTGCGTGATTTGTTCCCAGAGAACATCGATGTGAAGAAAACCTGCGAGAAGCTGAGCGGTACTCTTGCCGTCCCAATAATTCCAGGGAAAACTCTGTTGTTTATTGACGAAATACAGACATCTAAGGAAGCAATCATGTCTTTACGTTATTTCAAAGAGGATTATCCAGAGCTCCATGTGATAGCCGCAGGTTCATTGCTGGAATTTTCACTTGAAGAACTTCCTTCATTTGCTGTTGGAAGAATACGTTCGCTCTATATGTATCCTTTCTCTTTCGACGAGTTTCTTTCGGCACAGGGGCTTGACCTGACTATAGAATTCAAGAAGAAAGCCGGAAGTGAAGAACCATTACCAGAAGCTGCACACAAGGATCTTGTTGATCAGCTCCGCACTTTCTATCTTGTAGGTGGAATGCCTGCTGCTGTTACCGAATGGGTCGAGACAAGAAGCTACCTTGAAGTAGCTCATGTACATCACGATATCATAGATACCTATCAGGATGATTTCTCCAAGTACAAGAAACGGGTTTCCCCTGTTGTACTGCGTCAAGTGCTTAGGTCTGTTGCTCTGCAGATAGGCCGGAAATTCGTGTGTGCACAGGCAATACCCGATACAAAGTCAACCGTCATTCAGGACGCATTGCATCTTCTTTCACTTGCAGGACTTGTTCATCCGGTCGTACATACGGCAGCCAATGGTCTTCCTCTCGGCGCAGAAGAGAACGACAGCTATACAAAGTATCTGTTTTTTGATTTAGGTGTTATGCAAACAATGCTGGATATTCCTGCAGCCGATATTTTGACCACAAATGAAGTCGATTTCGTGAATAAAGGCGGTGCATCAGAAATGTTTGCGGGACTTGAGATGCTGAAATATCAGGATTGTTTCACAAAAGGGGAGTTACACTATTGGCAATGTCAGGAGAAAAAAAGCCAGGCAGAGGTTGATTATGTTATTTCACACGGCGGCAAGGTATTGCCGATTGAAGTGAAAGCGAGTACTCAGGGTAGTATGCAGAGCCTTTGGATTTTCCTTCGCAGTCACAAGTTGTACAATGCAGTTCGCACTTCGCTTGAGAATTTCGGACAGTTGTATTACTATGACAAAAAGGCAGACGATGCCGAACGACATGTAGAGATTATTCCGCTTTATGCTCTCAGTAATCTACAAAGCCTAAAGTTGGTGAAAGGTCAGTAAAAATCGACTGATTTGGTAACAGGGAAATATGTAGGCTTTTGTTTTGCTACGCGATCAAATGTTTATAAAAACAGGCTCTCCCGCTTTGGAAGAGCCTGCTTTTTGAATGATTGCTGTTTTGGGGGATTATTCTTCGCCCAGCAAAAGCTCGACAATCTGGCTGGCTGCCTTTGCAACGCTGGTGCCAGGGCCGAAGATTGCAGCTGCGCCGGCCTTGTACAGGAAGTCGTAGTCCTGTGCAGGGATGACACCGCCTACTACTACCATGGTGTCCTCGCGGCCGAGCTTCTTGAGCTCTTCGATGACCTGGGGAACCAGAGTCTTGTGACCGGCTGCGAGTGACGATACACCGAGTACGTGAACGTCGTTCTCGACTGCCTGGCGGGCTGACTCGGCCGGAGTCTGGAACAGAGGTCCCATATCGACGTCAAAGCCGCAGTCTGCATAACCTGTTGCTACAACCTTTGCGCCGCGGTCGTGACCATCCTGCCCCATCTTGGCTATCATGATACGTGGCTGACGGCCTTCCTTCTTCGCGAATTTCTCGGTAAGGGCGCAAGCTTTCTCAAAGTCTGCATCCTTCTTGCTTTCTGATGAATACACGCCTGAAATTGTTCTGATGACTGCTTTGTAACGACCTACAACCTTCTCGCAAGCGTAGGAAATCTCGCCGAGTGACGCACGTACCTTGGCTGCCTCGACAGCAAGCTCAAGCAGGTTGCCTTCGCCGCTCTCAACACACTTGGTGATAGCATCAAGAGCCTTCTGGACATCGGCCTCGTTACGTCCTGCGCGGAGAGCTTTGAGACGCTCAATCTGCTGGTTGCGGACTGCTGTGTTGTCAACCTCAAGGATATCGATAGGATCCTCGTGGTCAAGACGATACTTGTTGGTACCGACGATAGTCTGGATACCGGAGTCGATGCGGGCCTGTGTGCGGGCTGCTGCCTCCTCGATACGCATCTTTGGCAGACCGGTCTCGATGGCTTTTGCCATACCGCCCAGCTTCTCGATTTCCTGGATGTGCTCCCAAGCCTTGTGGGCGATCTCGTTGGTCAGAGTCTCGATGTAGTATGAGCCTGCCCATGGATCGACCTCGCGGCATACGTTGGTCTCTTCCTGGATATAAATCTGGGTGTTGCGTGCGATACGGGCTGAGAAGTCGGTAGGCAGTGCGATGGCCTCGTCAAGAGCGTTGGTGTGCAGTGACTGGGTGTGACCCAGAGCGGCAGCCATAGCCTCGATACAGGTACGGCCTACGTTGTTGTAAGGATCCTGCTCGGTGAGTGACCAGCCTGATGTCTGGCAGTGTGTACGCAGAGCCATTGACTTCGGGTTCTTGGCGTCGAAGCTCTTGGTGATCTTTGCCCACAGCAGACGTGCGGCACGCATCTTTGCAATCTCCATAAAGTGGTTTGTACCGATAGCCCAGAAGAATGACAGACGCGGTGCGAATGTATCGATGTCCATTCCGGCGTTGATACCGGCGCGCAGATACTCCATACCGTCGGCCAGTGTGTAAGCCAGCTCGATATCGGCGGTAGCGCCAGCCTCCTGCATGTGGTAGCCGGAGATTGATATTGAGTTGAACTTAGGCATATTCTTTGAAGTATATTCAAAGATGTCGGCGATGATCTTCATTGAGAACTTAGGAGGATAGATGTAGGTGTTGCGTACCATAAACTCCTTCAGAATATCATTCTGGATGGTACCCTGCATCTCGGCGAGGCTTGCGCCCTGCTCCAGACCTGATACGATGTAGAATGCCAGAATAGGCAGAACGGCACCGTTCATAGTCATTGAGACAGACATCTTGTTCAATGGAATTCCATCGAACAGGACTTTCATATCCTCTACTGAGCAGATACTTACACCGGCTTTACCGACATCGCCTACAACGCGCTCGTGATCTGCGTCGTAGCCACGGTGTGTAGCAAGGTCGAACGCTACAGACAGACCTTTCTGACCGGATGCCAGATTGCGGCGGTAGAATGCGTTCGACTCCTCGGCAGTTGAGAAACCTGCATACTGGCGAATGGTCCAAGGACGCATTACATACATTGTTGAGTACGGGCCACGGAGGTTGGGAGCTATACCGGCGGCATAGTTCAGATGTTCCATTCCCTCGAGATCCTCTTTTGTATAAACAGGCTTTACATCAATTTTCTCAGGTGTTGACCAGAGTTCATCGGCGTTACCTGCGTTCCTGCAGCTGCAAAGTGCCTCGTTGGCGGTTGCGGCCTTAATATCGATATCTTTAAAATTAGGTTTCATAACGCGCTGATTATTTGATGTTCAACTTGCTGTTGAAATCCTTGAGAGTCTCAAGGACATTGCAACGTACGTGGATGTAATTCTCTATGCCCTGAGCCTTGAGGTCTTCCATACAGGCCGGTGCACCGGCTACTACAAAGATGGCCTTGTCGCCTACAGCCTTGAATGCTGCCGGAGCATACTCGGCATACTCGTCGTCGCTTGAGCAGAGTACGATGATGTCTGCACCTGCCTTGAAAGCGGCCTCCGCGCCTTCTTCAACGGTCTTGAATCCGAGGTTGTCGATAATCTGATAACCTGCGCAGCCGAAGAAGTTGCCTGAGAACTGGGCGCGTGCCTGACGCATGGCCAGATTTCCGATTGTCAGCATAAATACTTTCGGACGCTTGCCTGAAGCCTCGGTAGCCAGGCGGAGAGCCTCGAACTCAGATGCCAGACGGGCACCGTTCAGAGTAGGATAGTCATTCTGCTTCTTGCAGCAGCAGGTGCAGGCCTTGCGGTCACCGGCTATCTCGTTGATGTTCGGGAACTGGTTGGTTCCAAGCTGTGTCTCCTTGCGCTTTGCGGCAGCCTCGTGACGTGCTGCATTGCTGGCGTTGATAGCCTCCTGGACTTTTCCAGCCTTTGTCTGAGCCATCATACCGCCATCTTCCTCGATGCTGAGGAACAGCTTCCAAGCCTGCTCGGCGAGAGCTGCGGTAAGATTCTCGATATAGTATGAGCCGCCGGCTGGGTCAACGACCTTGTCCATATGTGACTCTTCCTTGAGCAGAAGCTGCTGGTTGCGTGCCAGTCTCTCGGAGAAATCGTTCGGTTTCTCGTAAGCGAAGTCGAATGGAGTGACGAGGATTGACTCAACTCCCGCTACGGCTGCGCTCATTGCCTCGGTCTGTGAGCGGAGAAGGTTCACATACGGGTCAAAGAGTGTCTGGTTGAACTTTGATGTCTGGGCCTGTGCGTGCATCTTGCAGGCGCAGCGGCAGATGCCGTCCTCAGGCTTGTCGTTGCAGGTGCACTCCGGCTTGTACTGCTCCACAATCTTGGCCCAAAGCATACGGGCTGCGCGGAACTTTGCAATCTCCATAAAGTAGTTCGAGCTGATACCGAAGTTGAAACGGATTTTCTTTGCTACTGTTTTGGACGGTACACCAGCCTCTGTAAGTGAGCGCATATATTCGTTACCCCATGCCAGCGCATAGCCGAGCTCCTGATAGCAGTATGCTCCGGAATCGCTGAGACTTACGGCATTTGCTGCCAGACAGCGGAATTTCTTCATCGGAGCGAGAATCTCAATGAGCTTCTGTGCCTCGGAGAAACCGTTTGCCTTGTCAGCGCCGTATTTCAGTATGGCGTTGATAGGATCGTAGTTGATTGAACCGTTGATCTTGCCCAGGTCGTAACCTTTCTTTGTGAAATAGGCTACAAGAGCTTCGGCCTGCTTGCAGGCAATCTCGGGTGATACGACAAAGTCAAGAGCTACACACTCTGCGCAGATGCCGTCGAGCAGAGTCTCGAGATCATTGCCCTCGCAAATGTTGTCGCAAAGCATGAAATTGATCTTTGTGACTCCCTTGCCGAGAATTTCCAGAGCCTTGGCGTTGGCGGCCTTTACGTCTTTGCCGCAGACTGCCTGGCTTACCCACCACTCATTGTCGGCCTTGATGCCACGTACATACGGGAACTCGCCCGGCTGTGTGCAAGTGTCAAGACCTGCCAGGTTCTCCTCACGGTAGAACGGCTGTACTTTGAATCCTTCGTTTGTCCTCCAAACGAGTTTCTTCTCGAAATCGGCGCCTTTCAGATCCTCTGTGATCTTAGCCATCCACTCTTCGGTGGATACAGGCGGGAATTCGGAAAAGAGCTTTTCTTTGTTGTTTGCCATAACTAGTTGATAAACTTATGTTAATGTTGTTGTTACGTTATCTGTTTCCGTACATTCTCTCGTAATATTTCTGGTAGTCGCCCGATGTGACCTCCTCGACCCACTCCTGGTTGTTGAGATACCACTCGATAGTCTTGAGTATGCCGTCGGCGAACCTGGTCTCGGGATACCAGCCTAACTCGGCTGTGATTTTTGACGGGTCAATGGCATATCTCCGGTCGTGGCCGAGACGGTCCTTCACAAATGTTATCAGACTCTCGTTGATCCAGTCGATGCTTATCCCGCCATCCGGCTTGATTTCTTTCCTGCGCAATACCTGGCGGTATTCCGGCTTTTCGGTCATCAAGCGGCGTATCGTGCCGATTGTCAGTTTGACGATGTCGATATTGCGCATTTCGTTGTGGCCGCCCACGTTATATACCTGCCCTTCGCGGCCTTTGCGTACAACGAGGTCGATGGCCTTGCAGTGGTCCTCAACGTACAGCCAGTCGCGTACGTTGCTGCCGTCGCCATAGACCGGAAGCTCTTTTCCTTCAAGAATGTTCTTGATAATCAGAGGAATCAGCTTCTCGGGAAAATGATAAGGCCCGTAGTTGTTGCTGCAACGAGTGATGCTTACAGGCATATGATATGTGTCGTGATATGCCATGACGAACATATCGGCGCTGGTCTTGGATGCACTGTAAGGACTGTGCGGGCATAAAGGGGTATCTTCGGTGAAGAAGCCCTCAGCTCCAAGACTTCCATATACCTCGTCGGTAGATACCTGATGATACCGTACTCCGGATCTCCAAACAGGATATCCAGCACTGTCCTTGCCTGTAACCCAGGCGCGGCGTGCCGCATCAAGCAGATTCTGTGTGCCGAGTATATTGGTCATAAGGAACAGCTGCGGGTTCTCTATGCTGCGGTCAACGTGGCTCTCGGCTGCGAAATTCACAACATAGTCAAATTTATATTCAGCAAAGAGGCTGTCTGCCAGTTCTCTGTCGCAGATGTCGCCTTTGACAAAGCAGCAACGCTCGTTGTCGATATCTTTGGCGATGGTTCCCAGATTCCCAGCGTATGTGAGCAAATCCAGAACGACGACTTTCACGTCATCGTATCTGTTCAGTAAATATTTGACAAAATTCGCGCCGATAAAACCTGCAGCGCCTGTAACCAGATATGTCTTCATCTCTATATGAGTGTGCCTGTCAGACAGGCGGGCTATTTTGCGCGAAGTTACCAAAAACAAACGAAAAAAGGTGGCTTTGAAGCCACCTTTTTTAACTTGACCGGTTTTTGGTCAGAAGCCGCCGAAGCCGCCACCAAAGCCGCCGCCGAAACCGCCCTGCTGCATCTGCTTGCGACGCTCCTCCTGGGCTTCCTGATATTTCTTGTACTGCTCTTCGGTGAGGATAGACTTGATCTTGTTCTCCTGAGCCTCACGTCTTGCCTGCATCTCCTTCATCATCTCCTCGCTTGGACCACCCTGGCCGAAGCCGCCCTGGTCACCGCTCTCCATCATCTTCTGCATACGCTCCATCTGCTCCTTCTGCTGTGCAGTGTAGAATGTGAGAAGAGAATCCTTCTGAGCCTGTGAGAGGTCAAGACCTTCTGCGATACGGTCAACCTGACGCTGGGCCATCTGAGCCGGATCAAAATCACCGCCGCCGAAGCCGCCACCAAAACCCTGAGCAAAGCTGAATGTTGATACCATCAGCGCTGCAATTGCAAAAAACAACTTTTTCATTTTACTGTTTATTTGGTTAATTTAATCTGATGTCAATGTCCTTGCCATCGTGTGATTAGACATTGATGGATGAAGAAGGTTTAATTCTCCAAAAGTTTTATGTGTGAGTCGCTGTGCTCAAGCTCAATTACATCCAGATCCTTGAACTTGGCTCCGTCAATGGTGAATCTGACCAGAGTCCTTTCTTTCTGCCATCCCTGGAGACCGGCGGCACCCGGGTTTATATAGAGCATACCCAATGTGGTGTCGTATTGTATTTTCAGGATGTGCGAGTGTCCGCAGACGAACAGATTCGGAGTGCTCATTGACAATTGCGTACGGATTCCGCTGTCGTAATGGCCGGGTATTCCTCCTATATGTCTCATGAGAATCTCGGCATCCTCGACTTTGAAACGGTATGTATCCTGAAACACGCGGCGTATGTCCGCGCCATCGCAGTTTCCGCATACCGCACGCAGGAATGCTATGTCATTCAGCCTCTGGGCTATGCCGTATGAACCGATGTCGCCTGCGTGCCATATCTCGTCGCAGTCCTTGAAGTATTTCTCATAACGGTCATCCCAACAGCTGTGGGTATCTGACAGCAGGCCTATGCGCTTCATTTTATGCCAAGCTTTTTACGGGCGATATCCAGTATTATCCCGGCGCAGCCCTCCACTCCGAAAACCGATGTGCTCAGGCAAAGGTCGTATGCCATTGAACTGCCCCATTCGGTGCCGGTGTAGTAATTGTAGTATGAGGCACGCTTGCGGTCTCCGTCCTCGATCATTTTCAATGCTTTCCGCTCTGTACAGCTGCTGTCCGAACTGCAGATGCGGCGTATGCGGTCTTCGGGGGTGGCTGTGAGGAACAGGTTGAGCGTGCGGTCGCTCTCGCGCAGTATGTAGTTCGCGCATCGGCCTATGAAAATACAGTCTTCCTGAGAGTGTATTTTCAGAATGGCATCGCTCTGCATCTTGAACATTGAGTCGTTGCTCATGAAATTCCTTGAGAAACCACCTTCGGAAAGGTGTGTCAGAAAAAGCGAGCGGAGAGGCTTGCGCGATG
Organism: Bacteroidaceae bacterium; assembly: GCA_045597365.1. Taxonomy (GTDB): domain Bacteria; phylum Bacteroidota; class Bacteroidia; order Bacteroidales; family Bacteroidaceae; genus Colenecus. The sequence continues at coordinate 19,281 of JAZLKB010000063.1, forward strand.
TTTCCTCATCGGCTTTGACAAAGAATTCCTCGCTGAATCCGCTCTCGTCCGAGGCGCTTTTCAACAATTTCTTGTCATAGACGCTTATTCCTAACTCTGAGGACAATATGGCTGCGACATTGCGCGCTCCGCTGCCTATCTGCCTGCCTATGTTGATTGCATAATGCTCATCCATAATCATTGTATAGTTTTAGAGGACATTCTGTTGAATTTGCGCATCTGCGCGATAAGCAATGTGGCTGCCAGAATCACCGAGATGGCATCGGACAATGGCAGACTGTACCAGACTCCGTCGATACCAAGGAATCCAGGAAGTATCAGAAGGCACGGAATGAGTATGAGGACTTGTCTGGAAAGTGACATGAGAATGGATTTCCCCGGCATTCCTATGCTTTGGAAGAAGTTGCCTGTAACCATCTGGAATCCTATCAGAGGATATACGATGAATGTCTTGCGCATTCCGTTTTCAGCAATTGCGGTCAGGGCGGCATCGTTTGTGAAAATCCTGATGCATAATCCCGGCATCAGCTCTCCGACCAGGAATCCGACTGTTGTGACCAATGTGGCGAAAAAAACCGATATGCGCAGAACTTTGGTCACACGGCTGTACTGTCTCGCTCCGAAATTGTAACCGGCGATTGGCTGCATGGCCTGGTTTATTCCCATTACAATCATAATGAATATGAATGCGACGCTGTTGACAATGCTGTATGCGCCTATTGCCAGGTCTCCGCCATACGACAGCAGACTGCGGTTGATGATGAGCACGACAATGCAGGCGGCCGAGTTCATTATGCAGGGCGAAAGTCCTATCGTGAGCATATTGCCTACAAGCTTGCGCTGCAGGCGGAATGTGCCGCGCTGCAGGTGGATGAGTTCGTTCTTGTCGGACAGCTCGATGCATTGCCAGATGAATGCGGCTACCTGGGACAGCACAGTAGCTATGGCGGCTCCGCGTATTCCCCAGTGGAACACCATAATGAACAGATAATCGAGCAGAGTGTTCAGCAGGACGGTGCCTATTGTGGCGTACATGGCTTTCTGGGGATGGCCTGCCGAACGCATGATGCAGTTGATTCCCAGATACAGATGCGTGAAAGCGTTTCCTATCAGGATGATAGTCATATAGTCGCGCGCATATCCTATGGTGGATTCTGTAGCGCCGAACAGAGTCAGAATCGGGTTTATGAATAAAAGACCCAAGGCACCGAACAGGACTCCTATCATAATATTCAGGGTGATGGAGTTTCCGAACAGCATCAATGCGCTTTTGTTGTCCCGTTGCCCGAGCTTGAGCGAGATCATTGTTCCGGAGCCGACACCTACCATCGCGCCAAGGGCCGCTGACAGGTTCATCAGGGGAAATGTCACCGCAAGTCCGGATAATGCCAGCGAGTCAACACCGTGGCCTATGAATGCCCTGTCAACGATGTTGTACATGGATGACGCCACCATTGCTGTAATAGCCGGTAGCGCGTACTTTATAAGTAATTTGCCGATTCTTTCAGTGCCCAGTTCGGTGGGCGTTCTCAACTCTTCCATTTTCACCTTCTTTTCGAGACGCAAAATTACTCTTTTTTGCGTAATTTTGGCATTGGAATGAAGGGGAGAGTATTGGTCGGAATGAGCGGCGGCATTGACAGCACCGCGACTTGTCTTCTGCTTATGCGGCAGAGGTACGATGTTACCGGCCTGACTATCTGGAATCATAATATCGGAACTGATGCTGCGGATGGCGAGCCGCCATATATCCGTGATGCCCGCCAAATGGCCGGGTATCTTGGAATCCGGCATTATGTGGCCGATGAACGTGAGGCGTTCGACCGCGACGTGGCTATGCCGTTTGTCAGGGGTTGGCTGGACGGACTTACTCCGAATCCTTGTGTTGAGTGCAATCCTCTGTTCAAGTTCCGCATTCTTGCTGAGTGGGCGGACAGGCTTGACTGCGCGTACATCGCCACCGGGCATTACGCGAATATCGTTTGTGAAGGCGGCCGGTTCTTCATAGAACAGGGAAAAGACACTTTGAAAGATCAGAGCTACTTCCTATGGAAGTTGGATCAGAATATATTATGCCGTACCCTTTTCCCGATAGGAGGTATGACCAAACAGCAGGTCCGTGAATACCTCGCAGACAATAATGTGGAGATACGGCCCTCGAATCGCGAGAGTATGGAGATCTGTTTCATAGAGAATGATTACCGTTCGTATCTGCGTGGGCGTATTCCGGATATTGATGATAAGATAGGTCCCGGCAAGTTTGTTGACAGTAACGGGCTTGTGATAGGACAGCATAAAGGATATCCGTATTATACTGTAGGTCAGAGGAAAGGGCTTGAGGTAGCTTTCGGTTCTCCGCGATATGTGCTCAGAACCAATCCTGAGAAGAATACCGTGATGCTCGGCCTGCCCGGGCAGCTTGATGCGGAATATATGCTTGTCCGTAATTTGAAAATGTATGTGGATGGGGCAGAGGTACGGGAACCGTTGGATGCCAGAATACGCTATCGTGGCAAGTCCCTGAAGTGTATGATATCCGGGCCTGTCGCAGACAATCTGACATTGGTACGGTTTCTTGATACGGCATCGGCCGTTACTCCGGGGCAGTCTGTGGTGTTCTATCGGGGAACCAGGGTCGTCGGAGGCGGTGAGATAGCCTCGCAAAGAGGAATCAATCAATATATTGCAAACAATGAGGGCGCTGACACTATATGAGTTTAACGGTTTGGTGCGCGATGTGCTGGAGACATCGTTCAATCACACATACTGGGTGCAGGGCGAGATAGCCTCGTGTCAGGTAAATGCTACCGGACACTGTTATATGGAGCTGATACAGAAAGATTCTGATGGCGGCGGCGTGGTGGCACGCGCAAAGGCCAATATATGGAGAACGAATTTCCAGCGTATAAAGCCTTATTTTGAGCGTGAGACCGGCCAGCGTCTTTCCACAGGCATGAAAATCCTTGTCGAAGTGCTGGTGTCCTTTCACGAGGCATACGGATATTCTCTTGTGGTTCAGAGTATTGATCCTACTTATACTATGGGTGATATGGTTCGCCGCCGCAAGGAGATACTGGAAAGACTCGCATCCGAAGGAGTTATCGACCTGAACCGTGAGCTGCCTATGCCTCTGCTGCCGCAGAGGGTGGCTGTCGTATCATCCGCTACGGCCGCCGGCTATGGCGATTTCTGCAACCAATTGCAGAACAATCAGTATGGCTTCAAATTCTATGTACGGCTGTTCCAGGCTATGATGCAGGGTGACAGGGTGGAGGAGAGCGTAATAGACGCTCTGGACCGTGTAGCCTCGTGCCGTGATATGTTCGATGTGGTTGTGATAATACGTGGCGGTGGCTCTACAAGCGAACTCAGCTGCTTTGACTCATACAACCTGGCTTTGAATGTGGCGAATTTCCCGCTTCCTGTGGTAACAGGTATCGGACACGAACGTGATGATACTGTAATTGATGCTGTGTCACATACCCGTGTCAAGACTCCCACGGCTGCCGCCGAGCTTCTGATAGCCTGTGTCGCGGATGTGGCTTCAAACCTGGATAATCTGAGCCGCAGGCTGGCTGATGGCGTCGCGTCGCGTATGGAGAACTGCCGTCACAGGCTTGCTCTGTTGTCGCAGAAACTGCCGTCACTCTTCTCCGTACTGAGAATAAGGCAGGAGCAGAGTATGCAGAGCATGTTTGAACGGGCTGTGTCTGCGGCGCGGAATAATGTAGCTTCGCATCAGTATCAGTGTGACCGCCTTGGACTTCGTATTGATAACGGTACGCGTGCCTTGATGTCGGCGCAGAGACATCGTCTTGATCTTCTTGCCGGCAAGATTGATGCCGCATCGCCCGAGCGTATTCTGCGTCAGGGCTATACAATGACACTTGTGAACGGGCACGTGGCGGGCAGCGCTGCCTTGCTGCATAAAGGCGATTCCGTAGTCTTGCGTTTCGCCGACGGCTCGGCTGCCGGCACGGTTGATGATGTTGAATTGAATAATGATTGACTTATATGAAATACGAGGACGCAATGAAGAAACTGGAGACGATAGTCTCCGATATAGAGGAAGGGAAACTTGATATCGACAAAATCAGCGAGAGACTGAAAGAGGCCCAGGAACTTATAAAGTTCTGCAAGGACAAGCTGTATCAGACCGACCTGGAAATCCAGAAACTGATGGAAGAGCAGAATTCCTAGAAACGCTTGTGATGGATTACTGACGGATCGAAGTGTGACAGGTCTGCAACGCCGGTGCGTGCCATAATACCGGCAAGTTCGGCCGTCATCCGGTTTATTCTGTCTGATACTGCTTTGCTTCCGTCTTTCAGCAAAGGCATCAGATGCCGTCCGACAGAGACCGCAGTAGCTCCCAGCGCCAGTGCCTTGTACGCGTCCATACCGCTGGATATTCCGCAATCAACAAATACCGGTATTGTGCCGCCAGTCACTTCAAGAATCGCTGGCAGTACCATAAGGGGCGGGCAGGCATAGTCTGTCATACCGTGGTGATGTGATACGACAATACCTGATACGCCGGCTTTCAGGCATTTCTCTGCATCTTTCGGGCTCATTACACCTTTTACGATGAATGGCAGGGATGTTGCCCGTACAAAATCAGTGAGCTCGGCTGTTGACTTGGCCTTCATAGGCAGGCCCATCACATTGTCATATTGTCCGTTGCTTTGGAATGAATGGTCAATATCCATCCCGACAGCGATGCATCCGCAGGCTGCGGCATGTTCAATCTTATGGAATATCACGCTGTTGTCGGCGTGCGGCTTGATTATCTTTATGGTCCTGGCTCCTGTTGCCGTGACACTCTCAAGCTCGGAATCGCCGCCCATTCCTATCCAGTGGACGGCATTGCTCCCGAAAGCTCCCTCGGCATACACTCTCATTCCATCGGGGGCGGTGTTGAAAAGATGCGATAGGGCTGCCGTCATTATCGGTGTGGAGAACGTATGGCCGAACAACTTCAGCGTAGTGTCCGGAATGGTTGAGTCCAGATAGCGGGTCTCGACCAGTAATGAGTCAAGATATTCGCGTGTGATTGAGTCTGAGTTGCCTGGGTTCATATATCTGGCCTGTTGTATTCGTCTTGTTATTTCTCACTGTCAATCTGGCGGAGCAGTTCTTCGACGGCGGCTTTAAGCTGGCTGTCCTCACCGCTGACAAGCTTCTCGGGGGTGTTGTATATCAGAATATCCGGCTCCAGCTGGGTGTTCTCCAGATAGCTGCCGTCTTCCTGACGGTAGCCTATAACCGGAATTCCGAAATACATTGAGTCATCAATAAGGTCAACCCAATTGACGCTGGTCATCGTTCCGGGAACAGGAGTGCCTACCAGTTTGCCAAGTCCTGTGTGCTGATATACCCAAGGCGTGCCGTGAGCGTTGCTGTAGTCGCACTCGCATTGCAGCATTATGGTGGGCTTGTTCCACCGGCGGCTCGGCATATCGCACGACTCGCGTCCACGGATGACCTGTGTAAGGTACTGCTTGCCGCCGAACATAATCTCTATGTCCTCGTGCAGACGGCCGCCGCCGTTGAAACGCTGGTCAATGACAATACCGTCGCATTTGTAGTATTTACCCATTATGTCGTTGTATATGGTGCGGAAGCTGGCATCGTTCATACCTTTGATATGTACATAGCCCAGACGGCCGCCGGACCATCTCTCTACATCATCGGCTCTCTGTCTCACCCATCTTTCATACAGCAAGTCGTTCTGGGCAGATATGCTGATGGGAATGACTACCATATCGTCCTTATCCTTGACTGATACCAGAGTCTTTTTGCCGGCACGTCCCATAAGCAGGATGTCCAGACTTTCCTCCGCGCTTATTTCCTTTCCGTCAATATGTGTGATGATGTCGCCTTCCCCAAGTTTCAGATTGGCATGGTCAAACGGACCATCCTTGATGATTCCGGCAACTCTCAGACCTTTTCCTTCATAACCGGTGTCGTATAAAAGGCCTAGCTGTGCTGTCGGCTCTGAGTTCAATGACGGAGCATAGCCTGAGCCCGTATGCGATACATTCAGCTCCCCGAGCAGCTCGCTCAGCATTTCAGAGAAATCGTAGTTGTTGTTGATATGCGGCAGGAAGCGGCGATACGCCTTGCAATACGAATCCCAATCAACACCGTGCATATTCTTGTCGTAGAAACGCTCCTTTTCCTCGCGATATACATAGTCGAACATATATTCCCGCTCTGCTGAATGGTCAATCTTCAACTCTGCCGACCAGTTGACAGGCTTAAGGCTCTCGCCGTCAAGTTTTTTCAGACTGCTGCCCAGCAGGAAAATGGTTTTCCCCTCGGAATCGGTGCCGAACTGTCCGCTGCCAGCACCTTTGGAGATAAGCTTGGTTTCTTTCTTGCGGAGGTCCATTTTCCACAAGTCCATCTTGTCCTCGAATCTTGCTGTATAGTACAGAGTCTCACCATCTTTCGAGATGATGGAGTAGCCAAGGTCGCTGCTGTTAGGGGTGATGCGTACTATCCGCCTGTCGATACCTTCGGGATCGAAGACAATCTCCTTGACCTCGCTGTCGTCTTTATCTTTCTTGTCTTTATCGCTGTCTGTCTTATCGTCTTTCCCACTCTTCCCGTCCTTGTCTTTGCCGGCTTCTTTTTCAACTTCCTTCAGCAGTTTGAAGTCCTCTTCCGACAGACGGAAACGGTCGTATGACTCCTGGTTCATAAAGCAGAGGAAAACATCCTGCTGTGATCCCCAGGAACCGTGCGATCTCATTCCATAGCGGTCGCTTTGGAACATTACAGCATTTCCGTCAAGTACGAATTCCGGATGTCCGTTCATATATCCGCTGCCAGTCAGGTCTGTGATTGCTCCTCCTTCAGCGCTCACTACTCCGATATTGTAATACGGGTCGTGTGCGTTCGGTATATATTCCAAAGTCAGGAAGCGGCTGTCATCGCTCCAGTCGAAGAAGAATGCCTCGCCAAGATCGAACCATTCGCTTCCGTCTGTGACCTGGGTGATTTTTTTTGTATCCAGATCAGCTACCATCAGCTTGAGTCTGTCCTCGATAAAGGCGAGTTTCCTGCCGTCGGGCGAATAGAGCGGGTTTGAACGCTCGTGTGAGAGGTCGCGCAGCAGAGGTTTCTCGTCGATGATTGTGGCATTCGGAAAATCCCGGTCCTGTTCGCGGGCGATGGTTGCCATATATAACTGCGATACGCCGTCACGGTCACTGGCATAGACAATAGTGCGGTTGTCCTTGCCGAATGTGACGCTGCTTTCGGCTTGTACCGTGTTGGTGATTTTCTTTGTGGTGGAGTATTCGACCGAGGTCACAAATACCTCGCCGCGTACTGTGAATGCAATCTGCTTGCCGTCGGGACTGACTGCCGCGTCACCGGCACCGCTGCTTTGGGTTCTCAGCTCGGGAATCGCGTCATCATAACGCGTCAGGTCGATATCGACTTTCTTCGGACGGCTGCCCGGTACTTGTGTGTATATCTCTCCGTCCCAGGTGTAGCACAGCATATCTCCGCCACGGCTCAGGAATCGTACCGGATGTGTCTTGAAAGATGAGACTTGTGTAAGATTCTCCGGACTGTCAAGTTGGAATGAATAGACATTGATGCTGGTCTGCCATCCGGATGGCTTTGGATGCCCGTCACCGTCAGACGGCTCACTGAGTATGAATACTGTCTTTCCGTCTGCTCCGAGAATCGGATTCAGATCCTCGCCCGGCCGATTCGTCAGGTTTGTGTGCGTACCGTTTTTTATGTCGTATTTCCAGATGTCGCGCGTTACCGACGATATGTGGTGCTTGCGCCAGGTGCTTTCCATTCCCTTATTGTCTTGATACAGAAGGAAATCGCCTTTTGGACTGTAATTTACTGCCAGTGCCGGGGTCCCTAGAACTTGTGATGTCCTGCCTCCGCCCACCGGTACGCTGTACAATTCTCCAAGGCTGCTGCGGGGAAAAGCCGCGCTTGATGCCGGATCCTGAATCGAGGCACTGAATATAATCCCGCGTCCGTCCGGAGTGAATGTCTGAGGCGTTTCCGCAACAGAGCTGAAAGTCAGGCGTGTGGCTGTGCCTCCTTTGGCCGATATCGTGAAAATATCGAAATTGCCGTAGCGGTCACTCGCGAAAGCTATCGTCTTGCTGTCAGGACTCCATACCGGCGTCTGCTCATAGCTCTCTGATGCTGTCAGTTGTATGGCATTGCCACCTTCGGCCGGTACCAGATATATGTCGCCTTTGTAGCAGAATGCAATCTGTTTTCCGTCAGGTGAGATCTGTACGTCGCGCATCCACAGTGGCGTGATGGCTTGAATGGCAATTGTAACGGCCGACAATACCGTTGAAAGGATAAGTCTTCTCATATTATCATATTTTTGCAGAGTGCCTTGTCAACGCACGGTTATATGAAGGCAGGTCTGCTGTTTCTCGTATTTGACATAGCATCGTCCTGCCTGCCGTAAGTCATAGACTACCTGCATCAGAACTTGCCTCATTTTTTCCTGCGATGCCACCCGCCCTTTATCAGGAGTGCTGAAAGTGAGATATGAGATATCTATCGTAGTGCCGTAGCAGTGGCAGGAATTCTCGGTAGAGTTCACATTGTTTCTGCGCAGTTGGCGTACCTGTTCTTTTGTCCGAAGTACGCTTGTTACTGTTATTCTGTGATTGCGGCTGTAACCCCTGTTGAAGAGTGAGTCCTGAAAAGCCCGCCCTATGTCCTCTACGAGGTCAGCGGCCTTAGGGACAAGATATGGGACAGAGTGCGTCAGCTCATCAATGTCATAATAGCGGTTGCTCTCAATATATTTCAGCTTACTGCTGCCGGCTATCTCTTTTTCAGTAAGGGTCTCTTTCAGTCCGTTTTTCCTGGCGGCCTCCATCTGCACGTCATTGAGATCGTCGAAAATGCGGTCGTATTGGCGGAATGGCTCGGAATGGTCGGTGTTGTGATTTATCTCACCTATGGTGTAGAACTCGTAAATATCCTGACCGAGGCCAGCAAATGATCCGCGTAATTTGTAACCGCCTGTAAACAATAGTACAACAGCAGCCCCCAATACCAGAAATGCTGCGAAAAACCAGGCGCTGTGTGTCGTCTCAAGATGGAAAAGTCTCTTTACACCTGCTCCGTACCACCGTATGAATTTCTTGATGGACATACATATCAGTGCGCCGATTACAGGCAGTATGGTGACGGATATGCGATATCCTGTCAGTGCGGAATTCTCGAACCGGTAGAATCCGGATACAGACAGCAGAACAAGGAATATGATGTAGAAGACCAGTGCGGCCGCAATCTTCATCCCCTTGCTGTGTATCTTATGGAATCCGTAGTATAGAATGAAGCCGAGCGCAATGGATATACACCATACAAGGGCGGAGAAAAGGGTGGGGACAGATTCTCCTTCTAGAACAAACCATTTACCGGTTATGTCAGCTATTATATATAGGACAAAACCGAGAGATAGGAACAGAATTGTCCTTTTCTTACGTTCAAATGCATTGTCGGCCTCGCGCAGGCTTGTGCTCCCGTTTTGTCCCATCGCTGTCTTGTGCTTTTAATTGCCGTTTGTGTTGACGGCTTTTGTCTCAGGCATCTCTCTGTTGCGCCGTGACGTACTCTCAACCAAAGCCGATGCCAGTGAGTTGAATGCCTGTCCTACAACAGACTCTTTATCAAGAGCGACAGGATATCCGTTGTCTCCGCCCTCGCAGATGCTCTGTACAATCGGTATTTGTCCAAGCAACGGTACTTCCATCTCTTCTGCAAGGCGTTTGCAGCCTTCCTTTCCGAACAGGTAGTATCGGTTCTGCGGAAGCTCGGCGGGAGTAAACCACGACATATTCTCGACAAGTCCCAGTACCGGGACGTTGACCTTTGGATTTGTGAACATGTCGATACCCTTGCGTGCATCGGCCAGTGCCACTTCCTGAGGAGTGCTTACTACTACAGCTCCCGTAAGGCCGAGCGTCTGTACCAAAGTCAGATGAATATCGCTTGTGCCGGGAGGCATGTCAATCAGAAAATAATCCAGCTCGCCCCAGTCGGCGTCTGATATCAGCTGCTTGAGGGCATTGCTGGCCATTGCCCCCCGCCAAAGGACTGCCTGCCCGGGCTCTACGAAGAATCCTATTGAGAGCAGTCTGACTCCATATTGTTCAATAGGTATAATGAGGTCACGGCCTCCGATGTTCTCAGCATATGGGCGTGCGTCCTCGACCTGGAACATCTTGGGCATTGAAGGCCCGAATATATCGGCATCCAACAATCCCACCTTGTACCCCTGTTGCGCCAATGCGACTGCAAGGTTGGCGGCCACAGTTGATTTGCCGACTCCGCCTTTGCCGGATGCGACTGCTATGGTGTTCCTTACGCCCGGCAATACCGGCTCATCTTCCTTAGGCTGCTGACGGGTCTTGACGTTTATTGTTACATTGACATTTGAACCGGCTTTCTGCTTTATGGCAGCCTCGGCCGATTTCAGGATAGACTTTATGAACGGGTCGGTAGGTCTCTCGAATATAAGCGAGAAAGATACGTTCTCACCGTCAATGCGTATATCATCGTCCAGCAGCTCCATCGAGATTATGTCTTTGCCGGTGCCAGGGTAACGCACGGTGCCCAAAGCCTCTTTTATCAGATTGGGATATAGTGTCATATTTTTTATTTTGATGTTGTCAGGCCGCTTCTTTTGTACCGGCCGTAGCTGCGGTAGTCATCAAGCTCTATCTCTACATCGGGCTCAACGAGCTGTCCTTCCTGAGGCAGGTTGAAACGGATGTATTTTATGCTCTTTCCGCGTTCTCTCCATTGCTGTTCGTAATATGTCTGTATGGAGAGCTCCGGTGAAATCTCTTTCAATGCGTACAGGTCGTCTGTCCTGAAATCGCTTGGCAGATTGTTTCTGTCGGCTATCAGAGTGGTGTATTTAAACAGAAAATTGCTGTCTGTTTTCAGATTGATGACACCGTCGGGTTTCAGAATATGGCGGTAACGTTCCAAGAACAGGGATGACGTGAGCCTTTTGGTGGCTTTCTTCATCTGGGGGTCGGGAAAAGTCAGCCATATTCCGCTGACCTCGCCCGGAGCAAAGCAGCGGTCAATAAGCTCTATCCCCGTACGCAGGAATGCTACGTTTGTCAGACCCTCTGCGAAGGATTCACCCGCTCCTGTCCACATCCGCGCGCCTTTTATATCTACACCGATGAAATTCCTGTCTGGAAACAGTCTGGCCAGTCCTACGGTATATTCGCCGCGTCCGCAGCCAAGCTCAAGGATGATAGGATTACCGTTGTGAAAAAACGAACTGCCCCAACAGCCTTTTTTCTCAAACTGAGCATCATCCTTGAACGACAGCACGGGCTCAAAGACGTGCGGGAATGTCCGCATATCGGCGAACTTTGCCAACTTGCCCTTTCCCATCGTATCAGATGCCGAGCACTGTTACCCAGCCGTGAGTGTCTGGTTCGGCGCCGTACTGTATGCCGCGAAGCTTGCGGTAAAGCTTGGTCAGGACAGGACCTGGCTTTCCGTCCTTTGCTATCACATAGCTTATTCCAAGCTCGATGTCGTCAATGCGCTCGATAGGTGATATGACGGCAGCTGTTCCGCATGCGCCTGCCTCGTCGAACTCTTCAAGCTCCTCAAGCGGAATAGGACGGACCTCGACTTTCATTCCGAGATCCTCGGCTATCTGCATAAGACTGCGGTTTGTAATTGACGGCAATATTGATTCCGATTTCGGTGTGACGTATGTATTGCCTTTTATTCCGATAAAGTTGGCGGCACCGCACTCGTCGATGTATTTCTTCTCTTTGGCATCAAGATAGAACTCGCTTGAATAGCCTTTCTCGTGAGCAATCCTGTTGGCATAGAGGCTTGCGGCATAGTTTCCACCGACTTTGTATTTTCCCATTCCGAGGGGAGCGGAACGGTCATATGAGCGGACAAGAGCGTATGGGGTGGTCTGGAAACCGCCCTTGAAATACGGTCCTACCGGTGTTACGAACATAATGCACATGTATTCATTTGCCGGCTTGACTCCGACCTGTGCGCCTGTTCCGATCATAAGCGGTCTTACATACAGCGATGCACCGCTCTCGTATGGTGGAATATACTCATTATTTAATGTGATGACTTTCTCGACCATCTTGCAGAAAGTCTCAACCGGCAGCTCAGGCATCAATGTTGCCCTGCAGGAACTTTGCAGACGCTCGGCGTTTGCCTGCATACGGAAAACCCTTATTTTCCCGTCCTTGCTGCGGAAAGCCTTGAGCCCTTCGAATGCCTCTTGTCCGTAATGAAGGCAAGTGGCTGCGATATGCATCGGCACATACTCTGAATCAGACACCTCAATCTCACCCCATGCGCCGTTTCTGTAGGTTATGCGCACATTCCAGTCGGTTTTCATATAACCGAATGCGAGATTTGACCAATCTAACTTCTTCATAATCCTTATATTTATTATTTATTGCGTTTTTTCTTGCTGTTATCGTTGCCCTGACGGAAGAATTGGCGCCAGTCGCCTCCTGTGAAATCGTCAAAATCATCGTATCTCTCACGTTTGCCCCGGCGTCTGTCGGAAGTGTCCTGCTGATATATCTCAGGAGCCCTGCTGGCTGAGTGCCTTCTGGACTTATCCTGACGGGAATCAACTTCGGTCCTTGCAGCTCCGCGCTTTCCCTTATTGGTGTCGCGCTTTTCTCTTTTGGTGTCGCGGCTCCCGCCTCTGGCAGCGCGGTCCTCTCTGGTGGCTTTACTGTCAGAAGGCTTTTCCTGACGTTTTCTGTCTTTTCCTTTCTTCCGCCCAGACTCTTGTATCTTCGGCTCCTCGTCTCTCTTCTTGTATTCACGCTTGCCGTCAACGGATTCCCTCTCGGGTCCGTCATCTTCCTGAGGGCTTTCACGTTTCTCTTTTTTAGCGGGCTTTGCAGACTGATTGCCTTTCGTTTTCCTTTCGCTTTTGCCATCGTCGTCCTTGCTGGCCAGCTCGACGTGTACCTCACGGTTCTTATAAACGAAACCTGCGAAAGCCTCGATAACCTCATCGGCGTATTCCTCGGGAATCTCAAAGAAAGAGAAACTCTGCATCAGGTCTATGCGGCCGATGTCGATGCGTGGCCCTGCAAGCCTGCGGTTTATCATCTCCATGATGGTCGTGGGCTTTATGCGGTCCAATTTACCGACATTGATGAACATTCGTGCGAAACCTTCTTCGGCCGTGCGGCGTCTTTCCTTTTTTTCTTTTGGTTTCTTCTCCTTGTTCGTGGCGGTGACCTCCTCTATCTCGGGCGCGTGGCTGTAATACTCGGCAAAACGCATAAACTCGCGTCCTACCACGCGCTTGATGATATCTTCCTTGTCGAGCCAGTCAAGCTTGCGCATGATATCCGGCAGGAACGGGGCAATCTGCTCTTCGTTGATCTGGAAACGCTCTATGTCGTCCATCACTTTGAAGAGCTGTTTCTCGCATATCTTCTCGCCCGACGGAATCGTGCCCTGCACAAACTGCTTGCCGATGGCTTTCTCTATAATTTTAATCTTGCCTTTCTCTCTCAGATTGATGATTGAGATTGAGGTGCCTGTCTTTCCGGCACGACCCGTACGTCCGCTGCGGTGAGTGTAGTTCTCGGTATCATCAGGCAGACCGTAATTGATAACGTGCGTAAGATCATCTACATCAAGACCTCTGGCCGCTACATCTGTAGCAATCAGCAACTGCAGCTGGCGCTTGCGGAATTTCTGCATAGTCAGGTCACGCTGGGCTTGCGACAGATCTCCGTGAAGTGAGTCGGCGTTGTAGCCGTCCTGAATAAGGTTGTCGGCCACTTCCTGGGTCTCGACCCTTGTACGGCAGAATATGATGGCATAAATGCTGGGATAAAAATCCACTATGCGCTTCAGGGCAAAGTATTTGTCTTTCGCGTGAACCATATAAAATACGTGATTCACATTCTCTGCTCCCTCGTTCCGTGTGCCTATGACAATCTCTCTGGCATTGTGAAGGTATTTCGATGCGATGGCTGATATCTCCTTGCTCATAGTCGCAGAGAACATCATTGTCTGCCTTCCCTCGGGAACAGCCGAGACTATTGCCTCCAGATCTTCCGCAAAGCCCATATTCAGCATCTCGTCGGCCTCATCCAGAATAAGGGTTCTGATTGTATCAAGTTTTACGACACCGCGCCTCATTAAATCCAGAAGCCGCCCCGGAGTGGCTACTATGATGTGGGCTCCCCGCTTGAAATTCCGTATCTGGTTCTCAATCGATGTGCCTCCGTACATCGGTATGATGTGAAGCCCGTCAATGTACTTTGAAAAGTCTGCGAGATCTCCGGCTATCTGTATGCATAGCTCGCGGGTGGGGCTCAGAATCAATGCCTGTGCATCCTGGCACTGCGGATCGGTCTGTTGGATCAGCGGCAGTCCGTATGCGGCGGTCTTGCCTGTTCCTGTCTGTGCCAGAGCTACCAGATCGCCCTTGTTTTCAAGCAGGCAGGGTATTGCCTCTTCCTGGACAGGCATAGGGTATTTGAACCCCAATTCATCGATAGCGCGTAATATGTCCTCCCTGACACCAAGCTCGCTGAAACTTCTCATCTGACGTGCGTTTATTTATTCCAAATCAAAGCTGCCCTCACCAATCATGACACCGTCAACAAAGATGTAAATCCCGTATGTGCCGGCGTTGAGAAATTCCTCCACAGGCCAGTACAGGCTGATAACCTGCTGCTCGCCATCGTATTCTATGACTTTTTTCATAGAGTAGTTGAGAGTCGTGTTCTCGTAGCTGAATGTGCCGCCGTCCTGCTTGACGAGTACATCTCCGTCCGGCTTCATCAACTGGGCATATACTGTCTTCTCGCCCGTCTTGGTCGTGATGTTCTTGGCAATTGTAAAATTCACCACAATGCTGGTCACACGTTTTACCTTATGTTCTTCCTTGTCGCGCTTGTTCATAGGAATCGCTACAACGCCGACAGCATCAAGCTGTGATGCCAGCTGCACCTGCTCCTCGGCTTTTTCCTTTGCTTCGGTCAGAACCGTGATAGTCTGGGTGGCCTCTTTGTATTGCATCCTCACCTGAGTGTTCTCTTTTTCCAGTTTCTTGTTGATCTGGTCAAGCGAGTCAATCTGCGCGACATACGAGCGCATCACGGCGCGGACGGTGGCCAGCTCTTTCTTCAGACGGGTAATCTCGGCTGTGTTTGTCGCCTTTGTCTGCTTGAGTTCCTCAAGCAACTGCTGGGTGCGCATCTTCTCTTTCTCAAGCTGATGTATGAGTGAGTCGTTCGAGATGTGTACCTGCAGCTCGTCATACTGGACAGCGAAACTTGAATACTCGTTCTCCATCTCTTCCTTCTCGATTTCGAACAACTGCGTCATCTCCTCGTTCTCAACGGTTTTCTGATGCAGGAACCAGCCCAGAACGCCAATTGCGGCGGCCAGTATTACCAGTATTGGGATAATGATACCTTTTCTCATATTATTGGAATCTTAACATTCACGTCCTAATCTGCGCATATTCTCCTTTACGGCAGCTATCTTCTGCTCTGCGTCGGACTGTTTCTTGCGCTCAAGCTCCACAACGGCGGCAGGGGCATGTGCCACAAAGTTACTGTTGCCAAGCTTCGCCATGACGCCCTTGAGGAATCCCTCAAGATGTGCAAGCTCCGCATCCAGTTTGGCGAGCTCTGCATCAACATCTATCAATCCGCCCAGTCTTACTGCAAACTCTGCTGTGCCGACCATGAACGGGGCAGTTCCGTCGCTCTTGGTGCTTACAACCTCGATGCTGTCCAGACCAGCCATCTTCATCATGATGCTGTCAAGACGCTTCAGAGGGTTGGCATTTGTCGCCTCGACTGTCAAAGCCTCGCGCATTGGAATGTTCTTCTGCTTGCGGATTGAGCGCACCTCGGTGACAAGAGCCTTGCAAGCCTCAAAATCAGATATGATGTTCTCGTCGTAACCGTGTGCGATATGCATCGTTGTCTGATTCATTATGCTCTCACCCTCTTTGCGCTCACGTACATTCTGCCAGAGTTCCTCTGTGATGAACGGCATGAACGGGTGAAGCAACAGTAACAGACTCTCGAACAAGTCCATTGTAGAGTTGTAGGTCTTGCTGTCAATCGGCTGGCCGTATGCAGGCTTGATTATTTCCAGATACCAGCTTGCGAACTCGTCCCAGAACAGCTTGTAAACTGTCATCAAAGCCTCGCTTATACGGTATTTTGACATCAGGTCGTCAATCTCGGCTGCTGACTTGGCAAGCAGTGCGTCGAACCACTCAATTGCCAGACGTGAGCTCTCGGGCTGCTCTGCGCTGTCGGAGATTGTCCAGCTGCGTGTAAGACGGAAGGCGTTCCATATCTTGTTGTTGAAATTGCGTCCCTGTTCGCAGATCGCCTCATCGAAAGGAATATCGTTTCCTGCAGGAGCGGACAGCATAAGACCCATACGGACTCCGTCGGCTCCATATTTCTCGATAAGACCGATAGGGTCGGGGCTGTTTCCGAGAGACTTGCTCATCTTGCGTCCCAACTTGTCGCGTACGATGCCGGTGAAATAGACGTTGCGGAAAGGCATATCGCCACGATACTCATATCCCGACATGATCATTCTGGCTACCCAGAAGAATATGATGTCCGGACCGGTAACAAGGTCGTTCGTGGGATAGTAGTATTTTATCTCATCGTTGTCCGGGTCGTTTATTCCGTCGAACAGGCTGATAGGCCAGAGCCAGCTGCTGAACCATGTGTCGAGGACGTCCTCGTCCTGACGCAGGTCGGCAGCGGTGATGGTGGCATCGCCGGTCTTGGCACGTGCCAGCTCGACTGCCTTTTCAATAGTCTCGGCTACGACGTATCCGCCGGCAGGCAGATAATAGGCAGGGATTCTATGACCCCACCAAAGCTGACGGCTTACGCACCAGTCCTTGATGTTCTCAAGCCAGTTGCGATATGTGTTCTTGTATTTAGGCGGGTAGAATCTCAGCTCGTCGTTCATTACAGGAGGAAGAGCCATATCGGCAAAATGCTGCATCTTCAGGAACCATTGCATTGAGAGCTTCGGCTCGATAACGGTGTCGGCGTTGCGCTCGCTGTAGCCTACTTTATTGGTGTAGTCTTCAATCTTCTCAAGCAGTCCGGCATTGTAAAGATCGATGGCAATCTGCTTCTTGACGGCAAAACGGTCCATACCCACGTACAGACCTGCAGCATCGCTGAGCGAGCCGTCATCGTTGAATATGTCTATGCTGGGCAGATTGTATTTCTCACCGAGCATATAGTCGTTCACATCGTGGGCGGGAGTAACTTTCAGACAGCCTGTACCGAACTCTATATCTACATACCCGTCCTCGATTACCGGAATCTCACGGCCGACCAGAGGTACAATGACCTTGTGGCCGCTCAGCCAGCGGTTCTTCGGGTCTTCCGGGTTGATGCACATCGCAGTATCGCCCATTATTGTTTCAGGACGGGTGGTGGCGACAACTGCATACCAGCCTTTGGCGTCTTTATGAAGCACCTCACCGTCGGTTCCGGTAGGAACTACATTCTCCTGGTCAACGACATAATACTTGAGATAATACAGCTTGCTGTGCTCTTCCTTATAGACAACCTCCTCGTCGCTCAGGGCGGTCTTTGCCTTGGGATCCCAGTTCACCATGCGTACTCCGCGGTATATCAGCCCTTTGTTGTACAGGTCGCAGAATACTTTGATGACACTCTCGGAACGCAGCTTGTCCATAGTGAATGCCGTGCGGTCCCAGTCGCAGCTGCAGCCCAGACGGCGCAACTGCTTGAGTATGATTCCTCCGTGCTCTTCCTTCCATTCCCAGGCGTGCTCCAGAAACTCCTCGCGTGTAAGATCGGCTTTCTTTATGCCTTGTGCGGCGAGCTTGGCTACGACTTTTGCCTCGGTGGCGATTGATGCGTGGTCGGTTCCCGGAACCCAGAGCGCATTCTTGCCCAGCATTCTGGCACGACGCACCAGAATGTCCTGTATCGTGTTGTTGAGCATATGCCCCATGTGGAGAACACCGGTTACATTTGGTGGCGGAATTACAATTGTGAACGGTTCCCGCCCGTCGGGCTCGGAATGGAATAATTTGTTGTCCTCCCAATATTTGTACCACTTGCCCTCGACCTCTGCGGGGTTGTATTTGCTCGCTAATTCCATAAGCTGAAAATATAATTCGTATTAATTCGCAAAATTACTGATTTTACAAACCTTTTCGGCAAGTATTGGCAAAAAAGATTCATAATTTTGCGTCCGTTTAACCGTTTTCAGTATGCATACAAGAGAAGAAAAGTTGGAGGCGTTCGGCCGTTTGCTGGATATTATGGATGAGCTCCGCGTGAAATGTCCGTGGGACAGGGTACAGACAAATGAGAGTCTCAGACAAAATACGATAGAGGAGACATTTGAGTTGTGTGACGCTCTGATGAAAGATGACAGACCGAATATCTGCAAGGAGTTGGGCGATTTGCTGCTGCACGTTGTGTTCTATGCCAAGATAGGCAGTGAGACGGATGATTTCGATATTAAAGATGTCTGCGACAAGATTTGCGACAAGCTGGTTTACCGGCATCCCCATGTTTTCGGTACAACCCATGTTGACGGCCAGGAACAGGTGCTGCAGAACTGGGAACAGTTGAAACTGAAAGAGAAGGACGGCAACAAACGGGTGCTCGCCGGCGTACCTGATGCCCTGCCGTCAGTCGTGAAGGCTTTCCGTATTCAGGAGAAAGCTTCCCACGTAGGTTTTGACTGGGAGAGGCCGGAGCAGGCAATGGGTAAAGTATATGAGGAAATTGACGAGCTGAAAGCTGAGATAGCGGCCGGCAATCACTATGCCGCCGAACTTGAGCTGGGCGATTTGCTGTTTGCTGTGATAAATGTGGCCCGTCTTGCGGATATTCATCCCGACAATGCGCTTGAGAAAACGAACCGCAAGTTTATCAGCCGCTTCAACTACATAGAGGAAAAGGCAATGGGCCGGGGCCGCAATCTGAAGGATATGACGCTCCAGGAAATGGATGCCCTTTGGAACGAGGCGAAAAGCAATCTGGAATAAAAAGTCCCGGGTCAGGCCGCGATCCTGTCAGCCACACGCTTGCAGAAACTTTCGTGGCGATGGATAATCCAACGGCAGAATATCTCCATCAGCGTTACCTCGAACACAATGAAATATAGCGACGGGAGGTCAATCAGCACGAAGAGAATGAAAAAAGCCGTGCGGAAATTGAATGTCAGCATTCCGTTGTATTTCATAAGCTTGAGGGATTCGGCGTGAAGTTCTTCGCGGACATCGGCCGGCATGTTGTTGGCCGAGCCGTACTTGTCGCGCAGTACAGACAGCAGCCGCTGGAACTGCGGTGTCCTCTCTTCCTGTTTTTTGGTATATCCGATGTAGGATTTCAGGAACATTTTCCATATGCGGTTCCCCTCGTCGGGAGTCCCGTCGTAGATTTGCTGCTGTTTTGCAGAATTGTCAAGCTCGCTGCCTTTCTCTCCCTTCAGGAAAAACAGATGGGCCTGTATATAATAATCGGCTACACGCTGCTGACCGCTCATGCTGTAGAAACCTGAAACCAGTACAAAAGCGAAGAGTATTGCGGTGGCGATTATTGCATTCTGCCCGGTATCGGCTATGCCGAACCATCCGAACTCGATGCTGTGGTAGTGGTAGAAACGCAGCGTAAGCGCGATGTAGATCGGCACGAACCATACGAATCCGGCAGCACCGTCCAGAATGCGCCCCAGACGTGACGTCTTGCCTGTCATGCGCGCCAGCTGCCCGTCGGTGCAGTCATAGATGTCGGCCCAGACAAGTAGGAGAATTGCCAGAATGTTGTATGACAGACCTGCCGCACCCTCGTAATGACAGCTTCCGTGCGCGAAGAAAAAACAACTCGCGGCACCGATGATCATTGAAAGAATGGTGACAGTGTTCGGGTGTATATCCAGTTTGGCAAAGCCGAGCGCGCAATAATATGCCAGTGGGCGTACCACTCTGATATCCAGCCAGTCATCGGTCTCGGATGACTTCAGCGATGACAATACTTCCTTTTTCATAATTGTGTCTTTTTGTTCCGAATCCCGGATCCGGGCTGCGAAAATACGACAAAAACAACATATATCGTGCATTCTCTTACGTTTATTATGCGTAACTTTACACCGCATTATGTATAAAATGATGATATGAATTATCTGGATAGAAACGAATTCAACTTTCAGCCTTCGGATAAAGTCATTGAGGCGATAAGGGGCTTTGAGCCTGAAACACTCTGCTTTTACACCAGAATATACGATTCGGGCAAGAAAAGCGTTATATCAGTCCGTGTTTCTGAAATTTACCATATACCTGAGCAACAGGTGCTTCTGGGTTACGGCGGGGAGGATATACTCAAGAACGCCATTCACTATTTCCTTATGAAAGGCGATAACAAGACGATTCTGATACCGGAATTCTCCTGGTGGTACTACAAGAACGTGGCCGGAGAGTGTGACGGCATTTTCGAGATGTATCCGCTGCACGAGGCTGACGATACGTTCGCGTACAACGTGGACGAGATAATAGAGTATGCCAACCGCATCCATCCGCGTATGCTGCTTCTGGCATCGCCGAACAATCCTACCGGCAACAGCCTGACTCCCGCAGAGATAGGCCGCATCATGGAGAATATTCCGGCCGATACGATGGTTCTTGTGGATGAGGCATACGCCAGCTTCATGACAACGGATACCGGCTACATCGCCCCATTGGTCAATGAATACCGGAATCTGATCATGATCCGCACCCTGTCCAAGTTCTACGGACTTCCGGGGCTGAGGGTCGGCTTTGGATTCATCGGAGCCGGGCATGACCAGTTCCTGTCTTTCTCGAACAAATATCTTGGCTTCAACCGCTTCTCCGAGACTGTGGCTCTTGCCGCTTTGGAAAGTGACGACCATTACCGTAAGGTAGCCGATGAGATGGAATGGGACCGTCAGCTGTTCAAGGACGTGCTGGGCAATCTGCCGGGTTTCAAGGTCTATAAAAGTGTAGCCAACTTTATTCTTGTAAAATATCCTACCGCCATCAGGGAAGCTTTGCAGAAGGCTCTTGCCGAGCAGGATTACAAGATTAAATTTATGGGCGACAAAGGGCTTGAAGACTGTCTTAGAATCACCTTGGGACGGAAGGAACAGATTCAGCTGGTCGTAGATACGATCAAAAGTGTCTATGACAAAAGTTTGTGCCAAAAATAAATCGGGTTTTCAATGAGAGCAATAATACTGGCTGCGGGTATGGCCTCCAGATTGCGCCCGCTTACTCTGAATACTCCAAAATGTCTTTTGAAAATCGGTGAGCGTCCTTTGCTGCAACGAAGCATAGATGCACTGATCTCCAACGGAGTTACGGAACTGTGTGTCGTGACAGGCTATCTGCACGATATGATAGAGAGTTTTGTAAGCCGGCATTACTGCGACCGGATAAAAGTATCCTTTATCCACAATGCCCTATACGCGACAACAAACAATATATATTCATTGTGGCTTGCACGTCCGTTTGCCGAGGGTGAGAGCGTTCTGCTCCTGGACAGTGATCTGCTGTACGACCCCCGTATTATCGGGCGTACGCTCGCTTGCCCGGACACCAATACGCTTGCGCTTATAAGGCATGAGCTTGGAGAGGAAGAAATGAAGGTGATGGCCGATTCCGACGGCAATATCGTGGAACTGAGCAAGACCTGTAATCCTGCCGAAGCCTTGGGCGAGAGTCTTGGTATTGAGAAGATGAGCCCGGAATATACTACGGCTTTATATAAGGAACTGGAGCCGATGATGAATGTTGAGCATCTGGAGAATGTCTTTTACGAGCTTGCTTTCGAACGCCTGATTCCCCAGGGGCATACTTTCAGTACTCTTGACGTTACAGACCTGTTCTCGTGCGAGCTGGATACGATAGAGGACTTTGAGAACGCCAAAGCCAACATTCCCCCAGCTCTCTATTGATCAATCGTTGACCAGTTTGCGATAGTGTATGCGGCGCGGCTCACTGTAGCCGAGCTGCTTGATTTTGTATTCCTCGTACTCGCTGTAGCTGCCCTCGTAGAACACCACCTGGCTGTCTCCCTCGAAAGACAGTATGTGTGTGCAGATACGGTCCAGAAACCAGCGGTCGTGGCTCACTACCACAGCGCAGCCTGCAAAGTCCTCAAGACCTTCCTCAAGTGCGCGCAGAGTGTTCACATCGATGTCATTGGTGGGCTCATCCAGAAGCAGGACATTGCCTTCCTCCTTCAGCGCCATTGCCAGCTGCAGACGGTTGCGCTCGCCGCCAGACAGAACAGCGCATTTCTTTTCCTGATCGGCCCCCGAGAAATTGAACCGTCCGAGGTAGGCACGCGCATTTATGTCGCGTCCGCCCATACGGATAATCTCATTTCCTCCGCTTACAACCTGATATACACTCTTCTCCGGGTCAATATCCTTGTGCTGCTGATCGACGTATGCTATTTTTACCGTCTCTCCGATTTCGAATGTGCCGGCATCGGCTTTCTCAAGTCCCATAATAAGACGGAACAGGGTGGTCTTTCCTGCACCGTTAGGGCCGATGACGCCTACGATGCCGTTTGGCGGCAGCATAAAGTTGAGATCATCGAACAGCAGCTTGTCTCCGAATGCCTTGCGGACTCCTTTCGCCTCTATCACCTTGTTGCCGAGACGCGGACCGTTCGGTATGAATATCTCCAGTTTTTCCTCTTTGGCCTTGACATCCTCGTTCATAAGCTTGTCATACGAGTTCAGACGTGCCTTGCCTTTTGCCTGGCGTGCCTTCGGTGCCATCCGTACCCATTCCAACTCGCGCTCAAGAGTCTTGCGGCGCTTGCTGGCCTGCTTCTCCTCAAGTGCCAGACGCTGCGACTTCTGCTCCAGCCAGCTTGAGTAGTTCCCCTTCCAGGGAATACCCTCACCACGGTCAAGCTCAAGAATCCACCCTGCCACATTATCCAGAAAATACCGGTCGTGGGTCACGGCTATCACAGTTCCTGCATATTGCTGCAGATGCTGCTCCAGCCAGCCTATGCTCTCGGCATCAAGGTGGTTCGTGGGCTCGTCAAGAAGCAGAATGTCGGGCTGCTGCAACAGCAGACGGCACAATGCCACACGACGGCGCTCACCGCCTGACAGCACAGCTGCTTTCTGATCTTCGGGCGGGCATCGCAAGGCATCCATAGCCTGCTCAAGCTTGTTGTCTATGTTCCAGGCGTCCGTGCTGTCTATTATATCCTGAAGCTCTCCCTGACGTGCCATCAGCGCGTCCATCTTGTCGGGGTCTTCGTAGTATTCCGGAAGCTCGAACTTGTGGTTTATCCCGTCGTACTCGGCCAGAACGTCATAGATAGGCTTCACGCCTTCCATCACAATCTCCTTTACAGTCTTGTCCGGGTCAAGCTGCGGCTCCTGGGGCAGATAGCCGATGCTGTAGCCGGGCGAGAATACGACTTTGCCCTGATAGCTCTTTTCCAATCCCGCTATTATCTTCAGCAGTGTGGATTTTCCCGAGCCGTTCAAGCCGATAATGCCGATTTTCGCTCCGTAGAAGAAAGACAGGTAGATGTCTTTAAGAATCTGCCTGTTGTTCTGGAAGGCCTTGCTTACGCCTACCATCGAGAAGATTATTTTCTTGTCATCGGTCGTGGTCTGTGCCATAAAGTGCTTGTTTTTTTACAAAGTAAAGACATTTGCCCCATATTTGCAAAAAATGTTTTTTGAAGATTACTACCTTTGACCGGCTTCAAGATAATATCAAGATGAGTGTAAACGAGTTTCTGAAAAAGAAGGATGTTGAGATTTCTGCGAACAGATATCTGGTCGATGCCCTCGGCGCGATGGCCCAGGGACTGTTCGCCTCGCTGCTTATAGGGACTATCCTCTCCACCATCGGTCAGCAGACTGGTTGGGAGATTCTGGTGCGGATAGGTAATTTTGCCAAAAGCATGGCCGGGCCGGCTATGGCGATGTCCATAGGCTACGCGCTGCACGCTACTCCGCTGGTTCTCTTCTCGCTCGCTGCGGTAGGTGCCGCCGGCAATGAACTGGGTGGGGCTGGCGGCCCGTTGGCTGTCCTTGTGGTGGCTGTCATCGCAGCCGAAGCAGGAAAACTTGTGTCCAAGGAAACCAAGGTCGATATACTCGTCACGCCGCTCGTTACCATTGCTGTCGGTGTTGGATTGTCTATGTGGTGGGCTCCGGCCATCGGCAGGGCGGCTTCGAGTGTCGGCTCGCTGATAATGTGGGCCACGACCATGAGGCCGCTGCTGATGGGAATAATCGTATCTGTCGTTGTCGGAATGGCGCTGACCCTGCCCATCAGTTCTGCCGCAATATGCGCTGCTCTCGGTTTGACAGGTTTGGCCGGAGGGGCCGCGCTGGCCGGTTGCTGCGCACAGATGGTCGGCTTCGCTTTTCTCAGTTTCAGGGAGAACCGCTGGGGCGGACTCGTCTCGCAGGGCATAGGTACAAGCATGCTGCAGATGGGAAACATCATACGTAATCCCCGCATCTGGATAGCCCCGACGCTGGTCTCGGCAATAAGCGGACCGATGGCGACTTGCCTGTTCCATCTGGAAATGAACGGTCCTGCAATTTCGTCCGGTATGGGAACCTGCGGACTTGTCGGACAGATAGGCGTCTATTCGGGCTGGATAGCAGAAATTGAGGCCGGAACCCGCGCCTCGATAACTTCGGGCGACTGGTTCGGCCTCATTCTTGTCAGTTTCGTCATCCCCGCAGTGCTGACTCCGCTTATCGGACTGCTGCTCAGACGTATCGGATGGATACGTCCGGGAGATCTGAAACTGGACTGACTTACTTTACCATCCAGACGTTGAGGGTTATACCGCCTCCGGCACCGCCGAATCCCGGTCGGCAGATGAACAGTTTGTTGTTCATCCAAGCGTACTTGCTGTCGGCAGGAGCCTCGAACTTGGGCGCGCAGGTGAAATACATTCCGTCCTGTCCCATCGATATGATGCCGCTGTTGCGTACGTGAATGGTAACTCCGTCGTCGGTGCGTATGCAGTAGATGGCCTCGACCTCGGTATGGCCTGTGCCTGCATCTGCCATCTGATAATCAGCACCTCCAGGCAGTACTTCGCCCTTGATGTCCGGTCCCTCGAATGTTCCGCCTGTTATAGGGATGATTGTGCGTGTGCCGTGTGTCGTCTTGCCTACACTGTATGTCTGTCCCAACTGGACGTGAAGCGTCACAACATATTCCAACTCCGGAGCTGCCGGCACGGATGGTGTTTCTTTACTCTCATTTGCGGCTGGTGCCTGCGCATAGATGGCAGCTGTCATAAGCAGAGCTGCCGCGATACTCATAAGTTTCTTCATAATTACAGTTGCTTTGTAAAACGGTTTCAGGCAAAGTTAATAAGTAATCCTCAAAAAGTTCTCTTATACTTGTCATATACTTGTCGTATAGTTCTCATATCGTTGTCATATCCGGAAGGGAGCCGCATATGAGCCGGATATGGGTCACATGGCTCCCATATCGGAATCAAAACAGAAAGACAAGGTATAACTGTCGGTTGAAAGTGCCTGAGACATTTTATTGTAAAAAAAACAGATGGCACAAGCCCGAAAGCCTGTGTCATCTGTTTGAATTGCCAAATATGCAATGATTACTTCTGGTTCTCGATTGCGCCCTGCGCGGCGGCCAGACGTGCGATTGGAACGCGGAACGGTGAGCAGCTCACGTAGTTCAGACCTACCTTGTCGCAGAATTTGACTGACGAAGGCTCGCCTCCATGCTCGCCGCAGATACCGCACTTCAGGTTCTCGCGAACGCTGCGGCCGCTCTTGACAGCCATCTCTACCAGCTGGCCTACACCGTGCTGGTCCAGAACTGCGAACGGGTCGAATTTCAGAATCTTCTTCTCTATGTACTGTGGTACGAAGCTGGCGATATCGTCGCGGCTGTAGCCGAAAGTCATCTGTGTGAGGTCGTTTGTACCGAATGAGAAGAACTCGGCCTCGGTAGCGATGCGGTCTGCTGTAAGGGCAGCGCGTGGAACCTCAATCATTGTACCAACCATATATTCTATGGAGTCGCCCATCTCGTTGAAGAGCTGCTTGGCGGTGTTGTCGATGATTGCTCTCTGAGCCTTCAGCTCGTACAGAATACCTACCAGCGGAACCATGATTTCCGGATGAACCTCGATACCCTCTTTCTTCAGCTCAAGGGCAGCGCCAAGGATAGCGCGGGTCTGCATCTCGGTAATCTCGGGATATGTGTTGCCAAGACGGCAGCCACGGTGACCGAGCATCGGGTTCTGCTCTTTCAGGGCCTCGACGCGCTTGCGGATATAATCGACTGATACCTGCATAGCCTCGGCCATTTCGCGCTGACCGGCATCATCGTGAGGTACGAACTCGTGGAGTGGTGGGTCAAGCAGACGGATGGTGACAGGACATCCAGCCATAGCCTTGAAGATACCGATGAAGTCGTTCTTCTGGTACGGCAGAATCTTTGCAAGAGCGCGGCGGCGGCCCTCGACTGTCTCAGAGAGAATCATCTCGCGCATAGCCACGATCTTCTCTGCATCAAAGAACATGTGCTCGGTACGGCACAGACCGATACCTACGGCTCCGAAGCTGCGTGCTACCTGTGCATCGCGCGGTGTGTCGGCGTTGGTGCGGACCTGGAGTCTTGTGTATTTGTCGCACAGCTTCATAAGCTCGGCGAAGTCTTCATTGAGCTCAGCGTCTTTTGTCTTGATCTCGCCCTTGAATACCTGGCCTGTCGAGCCGTTCAAAGAGATATAGTCACCTTCCTTGATTACGTCCTTGCCGATGGTGATTGTGCGTGCCTTGTAATCGACCTGCATTGCGCTTACGCCTGATACGCAGCACTTGCCCATACCGCGGGCAACAACGGCAGCGTGTGATGTCATGCCGCCACGGGCGGTAAGAATGCCTTCGGATGACTGCATACCTACAAGATCCTCAGGTGAAGTCTCAAGACGGACAAGGATGACCTTGTTGCCGTTCTTCTTCCACTCTGCTGCGTCTTCTGCGAAGAATACTACGCGGCCGCAGGCTGCTCCCGGTGATGCAGGCAGACCTTTGGCGATAGCCTTGGCCTCGCTGAGAGCCTTCTTGTCAAATACAGGGTGGAGCAGCTCGTCAAGCTTGCCGGCCTCGCAACGCTCAATGGCAGTCTTCTCGTCGATGATGCCCTGATGCAGCAGGTCGATTGCTATCTTGACCATAGCGGCGCCTGTGCGCTTTCCGTTACGTGTCTGGAGGAACCAGAGCTTGCCTTCCTGAACGGTGAACTCCATATCCTGCATATCCTTGTAGTGGAGCTCAAGATTTGTCTGAATCTGGTCGAGCTGCTTGTAAATCTCAGGCATTGACTCTTCCATTGACGGATATTTGCTTGCGCGCTCCTCTTCGGAGATTCCCATGCGCTCTGCCCAGCGCTGTGAGCCGAGCTTTGTAATCTGCTGCGGTGTGCGGATACCGGCTACGACATCCTCGCCTTGGGCATTTACCAGATACTCACCGTTGAATACGTCCTCGCCGGTAGCGGCATCGCGGCTGAAGCATACGCCTGTCGCTGATGTCTCGCCCATATTGCCGAATACCATTGCCATGACTGATACAGCTGTTCCCCACTCATCAGGAATACCCTCCATCTTGCGGTAGAGAATGGCGCGCTCGTTGTTCCACGATCCGAATACGGCGCAGATTGCACCCCAAAGCTGATCCATTGCGTTTGTCGGGAAGTCGCAGCCGGTCTGGTTCTTTACAGCCTGCTTGAACAGAACGACAAGCTTCTTCAGGTCTTCAACACTCAGGTCCTTGTCAAGAACGACACCGCTCTCTTTCTTTACCTGCATGATGATTGCCTCGAACGGGTCAATATCGTCTTTGTTGACCGGCTTCATACCGAGAACGACATCGCCGTACATCTGGACGAAACGACGGTAGCTGTCCCATGCGAAGTGTGCGTTGCCGGTCTTGCGGGCGAGTCCCTCAACGACCTCGTCATTGAGTCCGAGGTTCAGAATGGTGTCCATCATACCTGGCATGGATGCACGGGCGCCTGAGCGGACTGATACAAGAAGGGGATTCTCTACATCGCCGAACTTTGAGTTCATCAGATTCTCAATGTGACGGATTGACTCCTCTACATCGTCCTTCAGAAGCTCGATGACTTTCTCTTTTCCTACCTGATAATATTCTGTGCAGACTTCTGTCGTAATTGTGAAACCTGGAGGCACCGGTACACCAAGCAGGTTCATCTCGGCTACATTGGCGCCTTTGCCGCCAAGCAGATTGCGCATCTGGGCATTGCCCTCAGCTTGTCCGTTTCCGAACTTGTAAACTCTTTTTTCGCTCATAACTAAATGTATTGTAATTTGAAATTATGCGTTTTGTATGCCTTTCTCAATAAGGCGGGTGCAAAATTACTCATAAATTATTAATAATAGTGTCCGAACTCTTTCTTTTTATTATAATTGACAGGATTTGATGCCGTCTTCATATCCGTGGTCGTGTTTTTTTTATTCCTTTGCAGCCCGAAATAAAGACTTGCTACGAATTATGTCGAAAAAGCGCAAAGAATACAAGATTGTCGAGGATGTAACAATAACTGACTGCGCGGCCGAGGGAAAAGCTATAGCCCGTATAGATGATGTCGTGGTGTTCGTACCTTTTGTGGTGCCGGGCGATGTTGTGGATTTGAAAATCATAAAGAAAAAACACAGCTACGCAGAGGGCGTTGCCGTGAATTTCAGAAAACTTTCCGACGAACGTGCCGTGCCATTCTGCTCTCATTTCGGTGTGTGCGGCGGGTGCAAATGGCAGAATCTGCCATACGTGCGGCAGTTGTTTTACAAGCAGAAACAAGTCTATGACAATCTCACGCGCATAGCAAAAGTCGAACTTCCTGAGATAAATCCGATACTGGGCTCGGAGAAGACCGTCTGCTACAGGAACAAGCTGGAATACTCGTTCAGCAATATGCGTTGGCTTACTGAGTCTGAGCTGGAGGCTGTCGAAGAAAGTGAGCGTAAGCAGCCGGGACTGGGATTCCATATACCGGGCGCATTTGACAAAGTGCTTCATATAGAAAAGTGCTGGCTGCAGGACGATATATCCAACCGGATACGTAATGCTGTTTTCGGGTATGCGGTCTCCCACAATCTCACATTCATAAATCTGCGGTCGCTTGAAGGCTTGCTGCGCGATATGATGGTGCGAGTGGTCACAACCGGCCAGATTATGGTGCTTATTCAGGCAAATGTGAAGACTGATGCTGAGATGAGTCAGTTTATGGGCCTGATGGGGTACGTGTCGGATTCATTCCCGGAGATAACATCACTTCTGTATGTTATAAACAATAAAGGAAATGACACGTTCGGTGATCTTGATGTGAAAGTGTTCCGGGGTGAGGACTGTATATATGAGACGATGGAGAACCTGCGTTTCAAAATTGGTCCGAAGTCTTTCTTCCAGACCAACAGCACGCAGGCCTACAGATTGTATTCGGTCGTACGCGAATTTGCCGGTCTGTCTCCTTCGGATGTCGTGTATGATTTATATACCGGAACAGGTACGATAGCTCAGTTCGTAGCGTCAAGGGCTTCGAAGGTAATAGGTATAGAATACGTCCCGGAGGCTATAGAGGATGCTTGGGTGAATGCGCGCTTGAATAATATCAATAATGCGGAGTTCTTTGCCGGTGATATGAAAGATGTCCTTTCGGACAGCTTTGTAGCAAGTCACGGCCGGCCCGATGTGATAATTACCGATCCGCCGCGTGTCGGTATGCACAAGGATGTGGTTGATGTGATTCTGCGGACAGAGCCTGGACGCATTGTATATGTAAGCTGTAATCCTTCCACCCAGGCCCGTGACCTCGCTTTGCTTGATGTTAAATACAAAGTGACCGCAGTACAACCTGTAGATATGTTCCCGCATACTCATCACGTTGAGAATGTCGTAAGGCTGGAACTTAAAAAATCTTAATAAAAAGTACGCCGGATAAACCTTTGGATATTTCTATCGTCAATTGTTATGATATGTTTTTTGCTGGAATGAAAACTAAATTGGCAGCGCTTTTTGCGCTATTATGTATCAGCGTGACGGTTTCAGCCTCTGCCGGATTGTCGTACGCAGGTCAGGATACGGCTGATGTGGCATCCGAGGATGTGATTGTACCTCCGGAATATGATGGGGGAATGGAAAAAATGTATCAGTTCATTCTTGACAATTTCGAGTATCCCGAGGATTGCGAGAAACGTCACGTGAGCGGTACGATTGAGATTCAGTTTACCATCGAGAAGTCAGGTGACATATCTTCGATTATTGTTTTGGAAGGTCTTGAGGATCTGGTCGATGAAGAGCTGGTGCGCGTTTTCAAGGCTATGCCTCTGTGGAAACCTGCAACGAAAAATGGCATCCCCGCACGTTATACGGTGGTGATGCCTGTAACATTGAAAATATCCAGGAAAAGGGTGGGCGATAAGTCCAACTGGCAGTTATGATTCTGTCGTCAGAATCAGTGAGGTGGCTCCAAGGGTTATTACAGCTCCATCTTCTATTGCAGCTTTCTCTCTGTCACCCAGTATCCTGTTGAATAGAAAAGTCCCTGTCAGACTGGGGTAATCGCGCAAGGTGTGTGATATGCTCCCGTCTGATTCTTTTTTTACGGTAATGACACAATGCCTGCGGTCCATACTCCGGTCTGTGGTCTGGATCGGAATATCTACACTGTCTCCCCGATTGTAGCGTCCTATGACATTGTCTCCCTCGTGCAGGGCGAAACTCTGGCGGAAACAGAATACGTTCTCTATTACCTCAATCGATCCGAATCCGTTGTCCTCGGTGCTGTGAGCTCTGTTTGCGTCTTTTTGTGTGGCGTCAAGACGGGTTACACCCATACGTATCTGAAACTTCTTGTGGCATTTGTCACATTCAAACATAAGGGACTGTCCTGAAACGTATTTTGTTTCGTCGAATGTG
The DNA here is from genome assembly GCA_045597365.1 of Bacteroidaceae bacterium. Taxonomy (GTDB): domain Bacteria; phylum Bacteroidota; class Bacteroidia; order Bacteroidales; family Bacteroidaceae; genus Colenecus. The sequence goes on from JAZLKB010000063.1 coordinate 50,325, forward strand.
ATATAGTTGTCACAGCGCGGGCATCTGACTCTTTTCATAAGTGTGTGTAGTATAAAAAAACAGTCGGCCTGTAAGCCGGGTTCTGTAACATTTGAACAAATGCCGTCTGTCATTAATCTTAACCGTATGTCACCATACGGCTTTGACCTTGCGGCCACGCAATCTACCCTCCGGCTCGGGCGGGCAGCCCTCTGACGCCGGTTTACATGATCTTGCAACTTCCAGTGCGTACAGCACCTGTGTCACCACAGGCCTGGTGGGCTCTTACCCCGCCTTCTCACCCTTGCTGCCGGGTAGTTGCCGTATAAGGCCTTGCCCGATGGCGGTTGTTTTCTTCTACGCTTCCCTGCCGTCGCCGGCAGCTATCCGTTAGGTAGTGGAACGCCCTGTGTTGCCCGGACTTTCCTCCGCCATTGCTGACGGCGACAGACCGGCCGACTGTTATGTCTGCAAAGTTATCTATTTTTCGCAAAATTTGGTATTTTTGTGCGGGATTACAACTTATTCTGGATTTATATTCAATAACTTTATAATTATGGGAAAAAGGCTGTTTGTCGTTGTTGCCGTATTGATGCTATGCGGCTTCTATTCATGCTCAAAGGTTGAGACGTTCAAGAACGATCCTTTGAAAACCAGGATTTACACTTTGGATAACGGGCTCAAGGTCTATATGACGGTAAATAAGGATGAGCCAAGGATTCAGACTTATATTGCCGTACGTTCCGGCGGTAAAAACGATCCGTCCGACAATACCGGTCTGGCCCACTATCTTGAGCATATCATGTTCAAAGGCTCTACACACTTCGGTACTTCGGACTATGCCTCCGAGGAGGTACTGCTGGATCAGATAGAGGAGTTGTTCAATGTGTATCGTACAAAGACAGACTCAACGGAGCGCAAGGCCATTTATCATCAGATTGATTCGTTGAGTTATGCGGCATCTCTGATTTCCATTCCCAATGAGTATGACAAACTGATGGCGCTGATAGGTGCGCAGGGAACCAATGCCTATACATCGAATGACGTAACCTGCTATCAGGAGAATATACCGTCGAACCAGATTGAGAACTGGGCCAAAATCGAGGCTGACCGTTTCAGAAATCTGGTTATCCGAGGATTCCATACCGAACTTGAGGCCGTATATGAGGAATTCAACATGTATATGAACGAGGACCAGGAGAATGCCATGTGTGCGATTGACTCCGTCCTCTTCAAAAAGCATCCATATGGACTGCAGCAGGTTATAGGAACTCAGGAGCATCTCAAGAATCCGTCAATATCAGCCATTAAAAAACAGAAAGAGACGTATTATGTTCCGAACAATATGGCTATCTGCGTATCCGGAGACTTTGATCCTGCTGAATTCGTCAGGATAATAGAGAAGTATTTCGGCGACTGGGCACCGAACCCTGAGCTGCCTGAGTTTGCATTCGAACCGGAGGAACCCATTGTGGAACCTGTCGAGAAGACTGTTTACGGAACAGAATCAGACTTTGTCATGATGGCTTGGAGAACTCCGGGCGAGTCTTTGGTTGAAAGTGAGATGGCTGAGATCGCTACCAGTATCCTCTATAACGGACAGGCCGGACTTATAGACGATGACCTTGTGCGTAAGCAGATGCTGCTTGATGCCGGTGCGTTCAATTATGGACGTACTGATTACGGCGAAGTCCTGATGATGGCTTATCCGAAAGAAGGTCAGGATTTGCAGGAAGTGCGCGACTTGATCCTGGCCGAGGTTGCGAAATTGCGCTCCGGTGATTTCGACGAGCGGCTCGTGGAGGCTGCATATGCAAATTACAAGCTGGGCAAGATGGAGTCCATGACCTCGAATTCAAGCCGTGCGTCGATGTATGTCAACTCCTTTATCGCCGGCCACGATTGGAAGGACGATGTGGCTCAGTTGGACCGTATGGCGAAAATCACCAAGCAGGACGTTGTGGACTGGGCTTGCAAGTATCTAGGCCCTGACAGCTATGCCCTTGTATATAAGAGGGTCGGAACGAATCCCAAGAACAATAAGATTGATGCTCCTGTGATTACTCCTATTGCTACGAACCGTGATATGCAGAGCCAGTTCCTGACAGACATCGCATCGGTAAGCGTAAATCCTATCGAGCCGGTTTTCGTGGATTATTCCAAAGATATGTCCAAATTCATGACTGATTCAGGAATAGAGGTGCTGTATAAACTGAATGAACAGACAGACATTGCTACTGTATGCTTCCGGTTTGAGCAGGGATTGTACAATGATCCGTCTTTGGCCATGGCTTTCGACTATCTGGATTATCTTGGAACAGCCGACAAGACTGCGTCCGATATAGCTCTTGAGGAATACCTGCTGGCTTGTGACCACAGATTCAGCGTGAGTGCAAACACAATGCAGTATTCCGTAACCGGTCTTGGTGAGAATGTCGGCAAGGCTCTGCTTCTGGTGGAGGATCTCATAAAGAATGCCGTTCCTGACGAGGATATCCTTTTGAATCTGAAATCCGATGAATTGCAGGGCAGGCTGGTGGCAAAATCCACCCAGCGCTCCTGCAACAGCGCACTGCAGAAATACGTGTTGTACGGACCCGAATATGTGAGATCAACCACATTGTCGAATGAGCAGATTCTGGCTTTGACATCTGACAGCCTTTTGGAGAAGGTCCGTTCAATTATGGACAAACAGCATAGAATCCTTTATTATGGACCGCAGGACATTGGAAATTTGAAAACGATGCTTGCTGAAAGCCATAAGCCTGCCGATGAGCTTGCTCCTCTGGAAAAGATGCGTGTTCCTTATCAGCTGACATCAGAGCCCAAGGTTATAATCGCTCCATACGATCAGCGTCAGTTCAATTACATTCAGTATTCCTGCCGCGATGGGAAATTCAGCCTTGAGAATACTCCGCAGATAGTTCTGTACAATGAGTATTTCGGCTCGGGAATGAATGCCGTAGTATTCCAGGAAATGCGTGAGGCCCGTGCCCTTGCGTATAGTGCGGGTGCCAGAATGGCTGCTCCGTCATTTGAGGACGGCCGCTATGCTTTTTATGCTACAATCGGCTCCCAGAATGACAAGCTTCAGACTGCTGTTGAGGCTTTTGATATGATTATCAATGATATGCCACAGTCAGACAACTCATTCGATGTGGCTAAGACTGCCATAGAGACTTCTCTCCGCACCCAGCGTACTATAGGTGTGGATGTCTTGAACAGTTATATACGTGATGAGGAGCTCGGCCTTACGGAGCCATCCGCAAAATATATCTACAGCCACCTTGGAGATATGACTATGGAGTCGTTGCTGGACTATCAGCAGAATAATATAAAAGGACGTTCATACGTGTATGGAATTCTTGGTGATGCTTCCGATCTTGACATGGAATTCCTCGGCACGCTTGGCCCTGTTGAACAAGTCTCGCTTGATGAAATATTCGGTTATTGATCCGCTCTTTTTTAAAATAGTGTTAATTTGAGGTGTACATGGTTAATTATTAGAAAAAATGCCATACTATCTGAACAATCGCTGATTTTCTTACATATATTTGGGTCGCTGATTTGTTAAATGAAAATCTAAAATTAACACATAACTTAAAATTGGATATGAATATGGTAACTAAAAACTTTCTAAAGTCGGCAATCTTGGTAGTGTGCTGCTCTATGGCAGCGGCTGGTGCGGCTTATGTGGTCGCATCGCGATATTCTGGAACGAAGGTGGTAGCGGTTCCGTCGGATGAAAAATCGCCGTTTGCCTCCAGGGCGGCATTGGGCAGCGCACCGTATCAGCCTGTAGATCTGACTGAGGCGGCCGAGAAGACAATTCACGCTGTTGTGCATATAAAATCGACTGTGAACAGCAAAACCCGGACTGTTCAGGAGATGCCGGATATATTTGAGTATTTTTTCGGTAATCCCCAGCCGCGTCAGCGTCAGTATCAAAGTCAACCTCAGGTGGGCTATGGCTCAGGTGTTATTCTGTCATCGGACGGATATATCGTCACGAATAATCATGTAATCGAGGGGGCCGATGAGATAGAGGTGAACCTGAATGATAACCGGACATTCCAGGCTACTGTGATAGGTGCTGATCCGAATACAGATTTGGCTCTGATAAAAATAGAAGGTGATGAGTTCCCGACTGTACCTATGGGGAATTCCGAAGATCTGAGACTTGGCGAGTGGGTGCTGGCTGTCGGAAATCCGTTTAACCTGACATCGACTGTCACTGCCGGTGTGGTTAGTGCAAAGGCCAGAAAACTCGGCATATACGAGGCGAAAGAGAGCATTGAGTCTTTCATCCAGACTGATGCTGCCATCAATATGGGCAACAGTGGAGGTGCTTTGGTCAATACCCGTGGCGAGCTTGTCGGTATCAACTCTGCTTTGGAATCTCCGACAGGGACGTATGCAGGATATGGCTTTGCCATTCCTACGACCATCGTGCGTAAGGTAGTCGCAGACCTGAAGGAGTTCGGTACTGTCCAACGGGCGCTTCTCGGTATTATGGGCGGAGATGTCGCTGATATGCGTCAGCTCGAGGAGAATAAGAATACCGATTTCGGTACGCTTGACGGCGTGTTCGTCAGTGAGGTGTCGGACGGTGGCGGCGCATTGGCTGCAGGACTGCGCAAGGGTGATGTGATTGTTGCGGTCAACGGTAAGAAAATCAAGACAATGACAGAACTTCAGGAGACGATAACCCAATATCGTCCCGGGGATAAAGTGACGGTTACCTATCTTCGTGACAAGAAAGAAAAGAATGTCAGCGTCACTTTGATGAACTCCCGTGGAAATACTGATGTGGTGAAAAATGCAGATGTCGATCATCTTGGAGCGGCATTCCAGGAAGTGCCTGAGCAATTGCGGAGGCAGTTGAACATAGGATATGGATTGCAGGTCAATGGACTTAGTGACGGTGTTCTTAAAAATGCGGGAATCCAACGCGGATTCATTGTTTTGAAGATCAACGGTGCTCAGATCAGGACAGAGGCTGATGTTGATGCTGCTTACAAGGAGGCGGCAAAGTCGCCCGAACAGGTCCTGTTCATAACCGGTATCTATCCTTCGGGGCGTAGAGCGAATTATGCAGTTGACTTGTCTGAATGATTTTTTTCCGATGTTGCAAAATGATTGGGGCACAAAAGCTCCAATCATTTTTTTTAGTAGTATGGTGCGAATTGTCGTGAAAAACGCTTACCTTTGCAGTCCGAACTTAAGTAAATAGGTGTAAAAGCCTGTAAAACAATATCATATAGCCAGAAAATGAGGCAACTTAAAATCACAAAAAGCATTACCAATCGCGAGAGTGCGTCATTGGATAAATATTTGCAGGAAATTGGTCGTGAGGAGCTGATAACTGTAGAAGAAGAGGTAGAGCTGGCTCAGCGCATACGTAAAGGCGATCGTGTCGCGTTGGAGAAACTTACCCGTGCCAATCTGAGGTTTGTTGTGTCTGTTGCCAAACAGTATCAGAATCAGGGCTTGAGTCTTCCTGATCTGATCAATGAGGGAAATCTCGGTCTGATCAAGGCTGCAGAGAAGTTTGATGAGACGAGAGGATTCAAATTCATAAGTTATGCTGTATGGTGGATACGCCAATCAATTCTGCAGGCTTTGGCTGAGCAATCCAGAATAGTCCGTCTTCCTTTGAATCAGGTCGGCTCTCTCAATAAGATTACAAAAGCTTTGTCGAAGTTCGAGCAGGAGAACGAGAGACGTCCTTCGGCGGAAGAACTGGCAGAGGTTCTGGATATTCCTGTAGATAAAATTGCTGATACTTTGAAGGTTTCAGGCAGACATATATCTGTCGATGCGCCTTTCGTTGACGGTGAGGATAACAGCCTTCTTGATGTTCTCGTCAACGATGATTCGCCAATGGCAGACAAGACCCTTGTCAACGAGTCTTTGTCGAAAGAGATTGAGCGTGCTCTCACAACGCTGTCTGACCGTGAGCGTGACATAGTACGCATGTTCTTCGGTATAAATTGCCGTGAAATGACCCTTGAGGAAATCGGTGACCGTTTCGGTCTGACACGTGAGCGCGTACGTCAGATCAAGGAGAAAGCTATCAGACGTTTGCGCCAGAATGCCCGCAGCAAGCTCTTGAAATCATATCTGGGATAAAAACAAGTATTTGACATCGTGATGAGGAGGCTGACTTATTCCATATTGGCAACATTGGTCATTCTGTTTGCGGTTTCACCAAATGCCGCGGCTAAAAAGAGTGATGTTAAAACCAGCGATTTATATGTGTTCGCCATATCGTTCTCTTTCTCAGACTCGATTATGTATATGAGTTCTGTGCAGAAGCTGGAAAATATGACGATCCGTGAGAAATATTTCCTTGACGAACGTGCAGATCTTGCCGGACAATTCAAAAAATGGGTGGAGGAAGAGACTTCATCGCAGCAAATCGCTACTTTGTATTATTTCGACAAGAAAAAAAAGGCGGATGCCAAATATTCCAAAGTCTGTGAGCGGGCCATCAAGAAACACGAGGGTACGATAGTTACTGTGCCCGATTTCTGGTTTACCAAGTAGCTGTCAGAATTCTACGTGCAGAGAGAGTCTGACTCCCTGATTTGAACCTCCGGGCGTGTCTCTGTGGGTGAGTCTTACAAAATAATCAAGACGTATTATCTTCAAGATGTTCTCTATGCCGACACCAAGTTCGGTATAAGGGGTATTTCCCATTGGCGATGCAATGGCGCGATCGGGGAACTTGTAAATATTTCCACTGCGGTCAATGCTCGGATTGTTGCAATCCTGGAGTGTCCCCCAAAAGCCCCGGGTGTTGATGACCTCGCGTAACTCCAGTTTTTTTATCAGTGGAATACGGTTGAAAATAAGACCGTTCAGGGACCATTTGATATCCCAGGATGCATAAGAGTCAAGGATGAACTCCATTGGTGTGAGCAATTCGAACGATTCTTTTCTAAGCACGATTGACAGGTTCGCATTGGGGATAGTCATCAGCTGGAATGGAATTTGCCCCCATGTCTTACCGCCTTTCAACACGGCATCGAAATATCCTATTGGGCTTGCGAATATCCTTTGGCGGTATTCCGCCTCGGTATGCTGCATTGAGTAGCGGCTGCCGAGGAAATCCTTGTATGCCATTGTGTGGCTTATTGTAAAGACTGGTTTCTGCGGAGTCACACTTTGACGGTTCCAGTTCTTCTGAATGAATTTCTCTCCCGGTGCATATCTCAGTTTCAGCTCGAATTCTGTCTGCATAAATCCGTCTTCGCGAATCAGACTCCCATCTGGCATTATACGGTCGAATTCCAATAATCTGGAACTTTCCTCCTGTCTGTTCCGCATTGTGGCCTCTATCGAGAGGTTGTTGTAGAATTCTTTTGTGTATGTGAACTCGGCCAGCCGCTCGTATGCGGATTTGTCATCTGACATTCGCCGGATGGACAAGAATATGTTGTCTTTGTTTGTGTAGTTGAAAGTCTGGCCGTACTGGATCTGGTCATATTGATATTTCAGTCTCAGTGAATGTATCGGGAACTCGTTCCATGATTCTTTTTTCGGCTTGAACGAGTATTCGAGCTGTGCCATATACTTGAGCTTGTTGTCGCTTGTGCCGTATGCCAGATAATGTTTGGTGAATATGTGGGGATTCAGGTATGCTGTGGTCATTCCTCCGACTCTCAGGCGTACTCCTTCCAAATCGTTGAAGCTGATGGTCGTGTTGAGAGGACCATAATAATATGGCGTATGCTCCGGCTTTACGGGAATGTAGCCGGTAAAAAGGAACATGATTATTTTTTCAGTCCAATAATAAGCCTTGTTCTGGCGCAACAATGTCAGCATATCGGCGATGTTCCTGTATTGGCCGGCCAGATTCGCATTGCGTTCCTGCTCCCAGAAATCATTTGCCCTGGCGGTGGACAAGTCGTCTTCGATTACTCTTTCCGGTCTGAGAAATATGGCTTTGTCAACATCATCGTCAAAATGGTAATCGGAATAATAAACATCGCGCCGTATGTACAGTCCGTCAATGTAATCGTATAATTTCAACTCTGTTGTGAAGGATTCGTGCGTGAGTATTCTGGGATGGATGCTGTCACGTTCGAATGTCTGGTCTATGTTCAAGTATTGGACGAAGTTCATGTTGATATCGTATGGAACATTCAACTGGGCCCATTTGATGAAATGGGTTGAGTCGGTTGTTACATACAGATGGCCTGTGAAACCGAATGATTCGGAATTGAAAGGTACAAATGACAAATCTACACAATCTTCACCTTCTATCACTACAGTGTCCATTATGTAGTATTTGTAATAGGATTGTGAGAGGACGTTTGCCGCGAGAGGACCTGCGAATTCCCGCTTGAATACCGTGATGGAATTCTGGAAGATGTCAATATCTACGACACCTTCCTCGACAGCGGCCTGTATCTCGCTGGCAGGCATAAAATCGTCTATTCCGATCCAGTTGCGGCCTTTTATGAATTGTTTGTCCCGTTTTGGCGTGCGTTGATAATAGTCTGTTGCAGACAACTCTCTGGTAGAAATATTGAGTATGGGTCTGCCTGAAACGGCTGATGTATCGACATATTCACTGAGAAACTGAAATTTCCGGTACGGCGATTTGTTCTGTTTCTCCTCGTTGAAATTGTCAAGGGCTATATTTAATTTCTCGTATCTGTTTCGGGAATAATAGTCGTTGTTTCTGATGTCCTCTGCTTCTTTTTTCTCGATAAGCTCTTTTACCAGATCAACGGCCTGGTTGCCCCGTCTGACGTATTTTTCTCTTTTGGGCTTGATTTCAACCTCGCTGACACTGTATGTGGCTGTGTGTAATTGTATATTCAATGGGAATTTGGTCGTACTGCTCAATGTGACCTCGTAATCCTGATAGCCGATAGCCGTTATCAGCAGAGTCTGGCCATTCACAGATCCGTTGAACGAGAAGTTTCCGTTGTTGTCGGTTGTGCAGCCTGTTGATGTGCCTTTAAGGCGTACCGTGGTGTAGGGTACAACATTGCCGTTCTCGTCAACAATCTTGCCGCTTATTCGGGTTTGTCCGTGTGCAATAGTGAAAGTGCCTGCCAGAATAACTGCTATGGAAAATATTTGTCTAAGGAATGAGGCCATTCAAATCACCATACTTAATAAAGTTATGCAAAGTTAGTGCAACGGGGGGGAAGTTCAAAATTTAATATCTTTAGAAATTGAATCGGGCGGCGCTACCGTAGATATTGCGTTTTTTTTTTGAAAAAAAATGGAGAAAGTTTTGCCAGTATGAAATCTTGGTATAACTTTGCACCCGCTTTCGGTTCTGCACGAACGCGATGGCGCAACAAGACGATCTTTGAGAAAATGATACAAACAACAACAGTACGTGAACGTATTTCGTATGGAATACGTCCGAGGTAAACAAAACGTCAATTTTGAACGAATCAGTTTAAACCGGTAAATCGTACGGCATTCTGGGCAAAGAGAAATAAGGTCTCTCTTGCGCTTCCCGTTTTTTGGGGGGTGTAAGTAGGGATACACGGTATAAAGAAATACAAAGAAGAGTTTGATCCTGGCTCAGGATGAACGCTAGCTACAGGCTTAACACATGCAAGTCGTGCGGCGCGCTTCGGTGCGCAGCGGCAAACGGGTGAGTAACACGTATCCAACCTGGCCCGCTCACGGGGATAGCCCCTCGAAAGAGAGATTAATACCCGATGTTCTGGAATGTCCACATGCATATTCCAGCAAAGGTTTCGGCCGGAACGGGATGGGGAT
>JAZLKB010000064.1:0-20434 GCA_045597365.1 Bacteroidaceae bacterium
ACGCTCTATGCGGCTTAGGACGCCCGTTTGAGAGAGCAAACTCGAAGAGGAAATTGCTTTTTTGTTTCTACGCAGTCGCCATGTCTCGGCAAGATATGGCATGATATTGTTTTGCATCTAAAAAACGACACCACGGACAGAGGGGCCTGTAATGGAGGGGATAAATTGATTTATAGAGGAAATATAATAATCTTTGCGGATAAGTACCTCAAATAGGCAATATTACGAACACAAGAGCATCCCAGAGCGCATGAGATACTATCAAAGCAGGCAGCAATGAGGGTCTGAGCCGGTAAATCACGCCCCACACGCAACCTGCCACCAAAGCTGCCATCACAAGCATAAAATTGAAGGACCATATATGCACAAGCGCATATACCGCTACAGTTACATACATAGAAGCGTTTTCCCCAATCCGTCTGGACATAGTACGCTGTACATAGCCGCGCCAGAAATACTCCTCGGCAGGACCTATCAGGAAAAGGAGCAGAATAGCTATCACCACAGAGTCCGAGCCTTCCTTCATACCATAAACATTGTCAACCTGCACCCGGGCAAAGCAGAACATCAGCTGCGACAGTTTGTCTCCTATCCAGAATATACCCCACAAGGCAAAAGCTATAACAATTCCCAGAAAAAGCTGCCTCAGGAACTGCCGCCAGTCAAGATGAGCCGCATCTTTCTGTCTGCCGCACAAAGCTATAACGCTGAGAGTAACAGCAGCTATGCTCATATTGAGCCAGAAGTTGCTCAGATTTGAGGTCCAGGGACTGAACATATAGAACCACAGCAATGCCGCAACAGCAATGCCGGGCCAGGGTCTCAGTTTTCCGCACATATCAGAAAATTGCTACCATTACCAAACCAACCGAGAGCAGAATGCTGAAAATGAGATGCAATTGAGCTGTACTCTGATCAAGACCTATCATAGCCTCACGCCCGGTAGTGAAATATCTGTATGCAATCCTGGCATTCCTGAAAGCCACCGGAATTGACAGCAGACAGGCTAATGCCGCAAACGGAAGCAGGCCACCGATGCAGAACAGCAACACTGCCAGATAAGGAATCACCATATAGACGATATACAGTTTGACCGATGCCTTCTCACCCAGCAGCATAGGCAGAGTATGAATACCCGATGCCTTGTCGGTAGCGATATCTACAGTATTGTTGTCGTGAAGCACGGCAATGGTGAATATACCTAACGGGACAGACAGGACGAGCACGCTCCAGTCAATATGTCCGACTGTCACGAACGAAGTCCCTATCATAGGAAGTATGCCGAAGCAAGTGAACACGAACAAGTCGCCCATCGCCCTGAATTTGAAGAATGAGTAGCTGGCTGCAAGCAGAGCGCCCACAACACCAATAACAAGCAGTTTCCAGCCACACAAAGCTGTGAGCAGCAGACCTATCGCAATACCTACCGCAAACAGCAACTTGGAGAAACGCATATACTCGTCAGGCTCAAATTGATGGAACACAAGATTAGGAACAGCGTATGCCTGCTCGTTATCAACACCCTTGCGGTAATCCCACCAGTCACTGAGCACATTACCGGCAGCATGAAAAACAACATTTCCCAGCAGAGCCAATAAGGCGCACAGCCATCTGATATCGTAACCCTTCCACGCGAGAAAAACACTCGCCGCAACTACCGGCATCGCTGACACAGGAAACGACCAGAAACGTGTCGCCCCAAGCCAATCCTTAAAAGTATGTCCCTTCATCTCTTCCAATTTTTATACAAAGATACTACTTTTAATCTTTAGGAAGAGTCAGGTTCAAAAGAACTGCCAGTATGAAAACGGTCGCCACACAGTTCTCGGCAAAAATATCACGGATTATCTGGGGAAATATATTGAACATTCCTGTTGCCTGTGTAAAGCCAAGCCCGACACTTAGTGACAACGAAACGATTATCATCATCCATATTGATTGTCCGGGATTTCTTTGCGAAGAGCACCGGAACTTTGAGATAATTTGCCGTTATGCACGCAACAGCAATGCCACTAGATTCTGCTGTCAGTATCTTCGTGACCTCAATATCATTAAAGCGGCGCTTGAACTCAGACCAGCCCATAAGACTTGGCCTGAGTATTGTCAAGGGAATGTGTAATGATATACAGAAACCTGATATCAATCAAGCTCCTGATCAGCCTCGTAACCGCCAAGCTCACGAATTTTATTCTTCAGCATCGCGAACTGCTGGAAAAGGTCGTGTACAGGACACTCATCATCGTATGTCATGGGCTTCTTCACATAGAATGACAGCCACTCCTGCACTCCGCTCAAGCCGGCACGCAGAGCCAAATCGGTAAACAGCATCAAGTCAAGACAAATAGGCGCGGCAAGAATGGAATCACGGCAAAGGAAATTCACTTTCACCTGCATAGGATAATTCATCCAACCGAATATGTCGATATTGTCCCAGCTCTCCTTGTTGTCACCACGTGGAGGATAATAGTTGATTTTTACCTTATGATATATATCGCTGTACAGCTCAGGGTACTCCTCCTCCTTGAGTATCCACTCGATTGACGATGCCTTGCTGATGCGCTTGGTCTCAAAATTGTCGGGATGCTCAATAACCTGCCCGTCACGGTTGCCGAGGATGTTGGTCGAGAACCAGCCCTCAACACCCAGAAGACGGGTATGGAAAGTAGGAGCCAGTGCACTCTTCATCATTGTCTGACCGCTCTTGAAGTCTTTTCCGACAATAGGCACACCCTGCTTGCGCGAGAGTTCAAACATCGCAGGTATATCAACGCACACATTCGGAGCACCCATAATAAACGGACAGCCCTCCATCAGCGCTGCGTATGCATAAATCATACTTGGAGCCAGATGTTTGCGGTCATCGGCCTTCATCGCAGCCTCAAAACCTGCCAATGTACCGTGAACCTGTTCATTGCGCGGAGTATAAGCCTCAGTACTGGCAATCCAGAAAACCACCACCCTGTCGCACCCGTTCTCCTCCTTGAAACGGCGGATATCGGCGCGGATATTCTGTGCATAGTTCCAGCGCGTGTCGTCAGGCATAGCCCACAACGGCTCCGGCACACGCCCGAACTCAGGATCCATCAGATTATGGGCGAAATCTACGTCAAAGCAGGCTTTCATCGGCTTGATTGCCTCAAGTTCATCGCGTACCGGCTCAATATCCTCACGCTTCAGCACCTGACAGTACAGCGCACTCTCGTATGCGTTATCGGTAAAGACATCCCAGGCTCCGAAAACGATATCTTTCAAATCTGCCATCGGCACAATCTCACCGACTGGAAGATACTGTTTCTCCGCGCCACGGCCTACACGCATCTTACCAAGCTGGGCGAACGAGCCGACAGGGTTCGCAAGACCCCTGCGGGCCATCAATGTACCTGTAATAAAAGTCGTCGCTACAGCACCGAGCCCTATGCTCAGTACGCCGAGCTTGCCGTTCGCCGGCTTAACCTGAATATTTGCTTTCATACACGATGATTTCAAAAACAATTAAGACAAAAGTAGCTTAAATAAAGTAACATTATTCAAGTTACTTGCAAAAAAGACTATTTCTTCAAATAATAAGTCACGTATGTGACAACACGCACCTTCTTGATATGCGGAGTATTGCTGTCGCGGTCATCAATCGAGAATGTACCCTGCGTAGCCTCCTTTATCTTGCCCAGCTTGCTGCCCGAATCCTTGGCGAACTTCTTCGCAACCTCGCGGGCATTCAGTGTAGCCTCCTCAATCATCTCAGGCTTGATATCGTTGAGACCCTCGAACTTGAACGACGGCGTCGAATCCCAACCATCCGACAATATGATATCCTTGCGTATCAGCTCAGACTGCTTCGACATGAGGGCAAGAACATTGTCAACATTGCCGGTGCATACCGTCAGAGTGCTTGATGCCACATAACGGAAACGGCGGTCATTGTCGCCATATTCCTGAGTGTATTTATCGGATATGGACGGAGCTGAGATTATAATCTCGTCATTGGATATTCCTCCGTTTGTCAGGAAAGTAGTGATGATGCGGTTCTTGACCTCAATCTCGTTATATACCATACTGATGTCGTCACCTACTACCTTGTAGGTCAAAGGCCATATAACCTTGTCGGCCGGGACCTCCCTCTCGCAGAGACCTTTCACACTCACTACGCGCTCAAAAGACTTGAACTCGGTTGCCGCCTTTGGCAGCATACTTCCCAAAACCGTGAGACCCGCGAATATGCAGAGTCCCAGAAAAAGCTTTCCTTTATCCATAGCAATAGTAAATTATATTTATCAAATTATTCACGATTTATCTGATGCAGGAATTCCGCCAGCGCAGCATCACGGCCTTTCTCAAAGGCGATGGCCTGACTTGAGCCGGGGAAAAGCGGCCTGTGACGCATCATAGTCTCCAGCTTTCGCGCCCTTTCCAATAATTCCGTACAATCGGACCTCAGTCCGTATTCCATAAAACGGTCGAACACCTCGCTCACAGCCAAAGGTGACGGATGTGCCATATCGTCCGCATAGAAACGGTAGTCGCGCAACTCGTCAACCACAATCTCGTATGCCGGGAAATAATGCGCGTTGGCAAATTCCGAGACCACCCTGTCCAAGCCAAGATGAAGCACCGACTTACTCAATTGGTTCTGATGAAGGCCATCGGCAAGATGCCGGACCGGACTCACCGTAAAAATCCACTCACGCGAACTGTCCTCAGCCACATACTTGGCAAGCGCCTCATACACGGCATCCGGAGTCAGCATTGTGCGCTCAAAATCCTGTCTGGGCAGTTTAAGGCAATTGGCGGCAATGGTACCGGAATTCTTGTGCCGATACACAAAGGCCGTGCCCAGTGTAACCACTATCCACCGTGCCCCGGCAAGAAACCGCCGCGCAGAGTCCAGTGCATTGTTTGCATCCGTCAGGAACGATTCCTGATTCTGACGTGCAAAAGATGTATGATGATGAAGTGAGCAGAATCCCACCGGCGACTCAATGACATCGGCCGGTGTAAAACGAGTGTCACTCTCTAAAATATGCAGGTTGTCAGCTATTGAGCAGGGGTTGAAGAGCACACCGAAAGGATTGGCAAGGACATCGAGCCAAAGATTCCTGCAACGGCAGCCTATCTCGTCGGCAAAGCACGAGCCGAGAAACAGCATCCTGTCGCTGTAACCGAATCCGCGCTCCAAACGTCCGGCATCAACCCTTGTCTGCAAATTCATTTTACAATTCCTTTGTACTCCTCACAAACCTTATGATACGATTCCAGATTACCGATATCGTAGCGTCTGCCAGGCATCTCCATAGCGTGAACGGGAGTGACGGTACAGAGCCAGGCGATATAACTGCCGGGAGCATCGGTACCACAACCGCTGTCAATACCACGCTGCACCAAACGCGCATCTGCCTTTGTGTAATAATAGAACGGAGGGCAGCACCAATTCGACTTTGGCGATGCTGGTTTCTCCTCCATACCCAGAACCAGATCGGAAGTATCGACCTTGACCACTCCGCACTTATGCAGACGGGCCTCATCCGGCTCGAAATACCGCATTATGCAGGACGTTCCCTGTGCGTGGGCATAGCGCACAAATCGTGTCAGCGAAAAATCCAGCACATTGTCACCGGCGATAACAATCATATCATCGTCCAACCCGAGAGTATCGATGGCGAATTTAATGTCACACACCGCGCCAAGACGCGTCTCGTTGGTCGATGTACCGTCATCTACAACCGAAATCCTGACATTTTTCCCAGAGGCCCACTCCTGGAAATGAGCGGCAAACTTATGATTGCTGATGACCACATACTCATCGACAAGACCGGCTCCGTCAATATCGTCAATAAGCCAGTCGAGTATCGTCTTGTCACCGACCTTCAGCAGAGGCTTAGGAAAGTTTTCGGTAAGCGGATAAAGCCTTGTGGCATATCCTGCGGCCAAAATCAGACATTTCATAACGCAGCACCGTCGGCAGAGTGGCATATCACCACCTGATATTTACCTTCAAGATTGGGGAACACCTTCAGATATTCCTCTGTAACTTTCTCCGAGATGCTCTCCCTGAAAGACGGATCAATCAACGCCATACAGCAACCCTTGAATCCAGCCCCGCTGAAACGCCCGCCATAGATACCGTCGGTATGACACATTATATCATATAAGGTCTTAAGCTCAGGCGAGCCTGTCTCCCAATTATAGATTGACGACTTGCCGCTCGCAAAACTCAGGCGGCCGTACTCCTCAATATCTCCACGACGCCACGCTTCAGCACCGGCAACGACGCGCTCCTGCTCGGTAAACCAATGCTCTGCCCTGCGCCGCCACTGCTCCGGAAGCCTGTCCTTGAACTCATCGTACACCTCGCGGGGCACCTGACGGAAGAACGTCTCATTGTACTTGCCGTATTCCATCCCTGCGTAAGCCATCAGCGCATATGCGGCGCTGCGGCACTCATCGACCCTCATGTTGAACTTGCTGCCTGCAAGCGTACGCTCCACGCCGCTGAAGAATATCGCAATCTCGTACGGACGCATCGACGGCAGTGTCGGGATAAGCTCGTACGAATCGTCTTTTGTATCCAGATAAAGCAGATGGTCCTTTCTGGAATACACCTCGCAACTCTGGTCAAGCTTTCCGCTGTTCACACCCACATAGTTGTTCTCGGACCGCATTGACATCATGATGGCATCCAGCGGAGACAGCTTGATGCCGTTCACACGGCAAAGTGCAGTGAGATATACTATTGAGACCGCAGCCGATGAAGACAACCCGCCTATAGGCAGAGTACCCTCAATCACGCCGCACAGTCCGACCGAGAGAGTGTATTTCTGGGCCAGCTCGATGGTCACGCCACGCAGATAGTCTGCCCAGTCGTTGCACTTTCTCTCATCAATGGAACGTATATGGAACTGCGCGCGCTTGTCAAACTGAAGCGAAGTCAGCTCTATGACTCCGTTCTGCTTCGGACTATACGCGAAATGAATTCCCTTATTTATCGCAAGCCCGGTAACACGGCCATACTGATGATCAACATGAGCACCTATAGGGCATATCCTGTACGGACAGAAAGCCACATCTTCGGGCGACTTACGATAAATCTCGCTGAACTTCTCCTCACACCTCATATTTATGTAACTCTGATGTTGTTTTACAAAGTAATTCTTTTCCGTCATCACGCAAAATAAAATGATCCAGAACTGGATTATTTAGCATACGACCGTAACCATCAACAAAAGTAAGCTGATTATTAACTTTCGGCTTCAATCTCTTATATCCTTCCGAGCATGTCTCACCGGAATATTTCATAATTGCTTCAGCTATATAGTAACCCAAATTGACTGGAACTGCATTGCCAATCATCTGTTCAATATCCGTTTTTGTACCTTCAAAATTGAAATCCTCAGGAAACGTCTGTATCATACTACGCTCACGGGTAGTCAAAGGTCTGATGCCATCCAAACTATCAACAGGATCTCCTGAATGAAGCTGATATCCTTTTGGCATAGGTCTATTAACACCTCTTATCGTAGCACTCGGTTCTGAAACGCTGAAAATCCCACGACGAGCATAACTACGTGGATGTCGGTAGTAATACTTAATGGACAACTTGTCACCAAAATACTCTTCAATACTCATTTCGTGATCAGAAAGGTTACGGAGAAGTACCTCACCCATAAAATTATCCTCAGCACCAAGCCTACCAATCATTACAAATCGCTTCCTTCTCTGTGGAACTCCGCACAGAGCTGCATTCAATACTGTATATGTTATCCCATATCCGGCATTATGGAAAACAGTAAGAGCATCCTTAAGTTTCTGCGTTTTTAAAATGCGTTCCACATTCTCCATCACAAACCATTCAGGTCTTACTTCGGATACAATTTTCGCGTAGCAAACCGTAAGATTCCCACGCCCATTATTCTCATCCCGTTTTCCGGCTGAAGAAAAATCCTGACAAGGAGGGCCACCTATAATCATATTTGGAGAATAGGTCTGTATTGCTTTTACAGAACTCTCAATATCGGCTAAATCTGCACAAATTGCAGGATGAGTGAAATTATTGCGATATACTGAAAGAGCATCAGGCCAATTGTCAAATGCAGCCAGAATCTGCATCCCAGCCTTTTCAAAGCCAAGGCTCAGCCCGCCACAACCACAAAACAAATCAACAACTCTCATTCAATCAAACAATTCAGGATGACTAACCAAATATGCATCAAATCTTCTTTCAGGACGAAGCAATTTTTGTCCATCGCCAAGAATTATATTTTTTATCTCATATTTACTGACTCTTGGCTTTTCAAGTTCCTTGCCTCTCAGAAAAGGATTCGTAAGTTTTCCATTTATCGCAAACGCCTTGTCTGTTTTGTACTTATATGACAAGCTATTTACTATGTCCGTGTAATTGAATTTTCCGAACTGTGTGAAGTCCCATAACATTTTATACAACCAGATTATTGTTCTTTGGTTGCGTGAAATATCATCATCTGAAACAGATTCCCGTAAAGCCATCTGAATAACAGCAAGATTCGACCAAACGAAAACATCCAAACAATGTTCATTCAAATCTGTCAGATGTTCGTCTGTCTTCCAAATTGGCTGGATAATCAATGGAATCTGCTTACTGGCTAAATTTGATGAAACTGATAATATTGCCTGTTTGATTGCATCGTAATGAGGTATTACCATCCTCATCTCAGACCAGTCCTTAATCTCTGCACCAATAGTATTCAGCGTATCATGCAATTTTGTTCTTCCCTTTTGTGAATCATAACAACGACATATACTACAAGCCAGAAACAGAATCGTCGGTGACCTCACAACAATTTCACTTCCATAGTCCTTTTCAGACAAATCTTTTGTTGTATTATCCGGTAATGTAGTAAGTTTGACCTCCAGTCCACTAGTAGGACACGACGTATTGCGATTAATCATCACAAGATCGATTTTTTCTTTTTTACTAGCCGTATAATATTGCTCATACGGATAATAACCTGCTTCGTAATCGTAATATGCATCTTCACATAATGGATTAATTCCAAACAACTTTTCAGCAGTGATATACTTATGAATAATTGAGTTGTCTTTATTGGTACATATAAAAACCGGCAATAATCCCTTGCTGCTCATGTAAGCGACCAAAGAAGCTGGAAAAGAACTGTTAAACTGGTTTTTCCCCCATGATTCCTCATAGCGGTAATCTCTGCTGGAATGTATCTGTCCAAACAGGCCCGGATCCACCCCCTTGATCAATTGAACTGTCCTCTTGCTGGTTTTTGTCATAATACTATTGATTGAAAATGGTATCTTTCTATGCTACTATTATTTCAAGGTCAAGAAAACGATGATATTGCAGCCTGAAAAACTTCCGAGAGTGTCGGATGTGCGTGAATAATGTTCCTCACATCACTGAGCGAAGCATTCATATTCATCATCACCGCCACCTCGTGAATTATGTCCGAAGAGTGGGTGCCCATAATATGACAGCCAAGAATACGGCCATCCTCAGCGCCTGCTATAACCTTGCAGTACCCCTCAGATTCGTCCATCGAGACAGCCTTGCCGTTTGCGCGGTAGAACGATTTCAGGCAACTTATGGCAATACCCTGCTCCTTGCACTCATCCTCTGTCATACCGACAACGGCTACCTCCGGCATTGTAAACACTGCGGCAGGAATCACATCGAAACGGATGGAATCTTTCTTTCCCTCAATGTCGTTCAATACGCGCAGTCCCTGATATGTGGCTACGTGAGCCAGCATTATGCCGCCTGTCACATCACCGACAGCATAGATATCATCAGCAGATGTCCTGAAATTGGCATCAACCTTTATCCCGCGACGGTCATACCCAACTCCGGCATCCTCCAGATTGAGACCGTCCGTATTAGCCCTGCGGCCGACAGCCATCAGCACCGCCTCAGACTGCACCTCGCATTCAGCATCCTTTTTGATATATCTGACCGTGCCGCCTTCTATAGCCGTTACCTGTGCCTGTGTCTCAATCCTGATACCGCGCTTGCCAAGAGCCTGCTTCAGACGTTTGGCAATATCGGTATCAAAACGAGGTAGCAATTCCCTGCAATATTCCAACACAGTGACCTCACTGCCGAAACTGCGGAAGAGCGAAGCAAATTCAAGTCCTATGACACCGCCTCCAATCACGCAGATACTTGACGGAACTTCACGGAGAGCGAGCATCTCACGTGATGTCATTGCCGTATCAGCACCAGGAATCGGCAGAATCGCAGATTGTGAGCCTGTAGCAATGATTATCTTGTCAGCTTCATAATCCTGACTGCCAACCGTGACAGTATGGGCATCCTTGAAAGAGGCCTTTCCATACACGACATTCACGCCCTTCAGAAGCGTTTCAATACCACTGCGCAACTGTCCGACAACGGCATTCTTACGCTCTGCAACGTCCTGAAAACCAATATTCACATCAAAACCGGCCTTGCGGTTCTGCTCTATCAGTTCCGCATAATGGCAGAAAGTCTTGGTCGGAATGCACCCTTCGTTGAGACAGGTTCCCCCTAAAGGCCCGTCTGTCACGAGAGTCACTTCCATTCCACGGCGGACAGCCTCCACAGCCGTACCATAGCCGCCGGGTCCTGCCCCTATTATCAGCAAACGCATTCGTCCTGGATTTTAAGTATCGGATTTCGCGCTGCGGCAGTCTCGTCCGGACGGCCTATAGGAGTATTGTGCGGTGCCTTATGCAGGATGTCAGGATCCTGCGCAGCCTCTGCGGCTATCTTGCGCATTACCTCAATAAACTCATCAAGAGTATCTTTCGACTCTGTCTCGGTAGGCTCAATCATAATTGCCTGATGGAAGAGCAGCGGGAAGTAGATAGTCGGGGCATGGAAGCCGTAGTCAAGAAGGCGCTTTGCCACATCGAGTGTAGTCGCACCCTCCTTCCCCTCACGCGCGCCATTGTCCACAAGCCCGTCAAACACAAACTCGTGCTTGCAGACCGAAGCTATCGGAAGTTTATACACATCCTTCAACGACTCTTTGATATAGTTCGCGCCAAGAGTAGCCAGTTTGCCGCACATACACACATTCTGACGGCCGAGCATCAGGATATACGCATACGCCCTGAGCATCACGCCGAAGTTGCCGTTAAAGCCCGACACATTTACACCGAGGAAAGGCACAAGCTTGTGGCAGACACCGACCGGACCGCTGCCAGGGCCACCGCCGCCGTGCGGGGTGGAGAACGATTTATGCAGATTCAGGTGCATCACGTCAAAGCCCATATCACCGGGGCGCACCGTTCCTATCAGAGGATTCATATTTGCTCCGTCATAATAGAGCAGGCCACCTGCGGCGTGTACCAGACCGGCAATCTCACGTATGTCTTTCTCAAACAGACCGAGAGTATTCGGGTTCGTCATCATAATACCGGCAATGGTATCATCCAGAAGCGGACGCAAGTCATTGACATCGACAAGACCGTCAGCATTCGACTTGACCTCGACAACCTCAAGACCACACACAGCCGCACTTGCGGGATTGGTACCGTGCGCACTGTCGGGAACTATGATACGCGTACGCTTGAAGTCTCCGCGCGACATATGATACTCGCGGATTATCATCAAACCAGTAAGCTCGCCGTGAGCACCGGCGCAAGGCTTGAATGTGAAATGCTCCATTCCGGTAATGGCAGCCAGCGCCCTGTCAAGACCGTCAACAACAGCCTTTATCCCGGGAACGGTACTGTCGGCCTGCAACGGGTGAGCCCCAAGGAATGCTGGCATCGATGAAATCTCCTCATTGATTTTAGGATTGTACTTCATAGTACAGCTGCCAAGAGGATAGAAACCGGTGTCAACACCGAAATTCATCTGGCTGAGATTAGTATAATGACGTACCACATCAACCTCGCTGACCTCGGGCAAAGACAAAGGAGCCTTGCGGGCCAGAGTTTCCGAAATACACATCTGATATCCGTCGCAACCGTTGTCAGCTATAGAATAACCTATTCTGCCTGGTTTGGACAGCTCGAATACAAGTTTATCGTAATATCTCATAACTCAGCACTCTTTAATGGTTTCAACCAGTTTGTCCATCTCGGCTCTGGTGCGTTTCTCGGTAACACAGAAGCTCACATAACCCTCGGCTGTAGCGAGAGCTCCGAAGAATCCGGCATCGTACAGCTTCTGCTGCAACACATCAACAGGAACAAGAGGCTTCAGCACGAACTCCTTGAGGAAAGGAGCGTCAAAGACTTTCTGGAACTTTCCGGTGGCAAGCAGCTTGTCATACAGATAATGTGCCCCTCTGTACGATTCCTCATTGACCTTGCGCAGCCCCTGAGGTCCCATCAGTGACAGATAGACTGTAACCCATAAAGCCATCAGCGACTCGTTCGAACAGATATTGCTGGTAGCCTTCTCGCGACGGATATGCTGCTCGCGCGCCTGCAGTGTAAGCACGAACGAACGGTGTCCCGCAGCATCGCGTGTCTCACCGACAATACGACCGGGAAGCTTGCGCATATGCTCCTTGCGGCAAGCCATAAAACCGATATACGGTCCTCCGTAGCAGAGAGGTATTCCAAGCGGCTGGCCATCGCCGACCGCAACATCGGCTCCCCACTCGGCTGGAGTCTTGACAACTGCCAGGGCCGACGGGTCGCAATACTGTATCAGCAGTGCCTTATCCCCGTGCAGAGCATCTGCGAATCCGGTCAGATCCTCAATGATACCGAAACGGTTCACAGAAGGAAGAATCGCGCCGGCCACATCGCCTCCGGCAAGGAGCGACTTCAACGAATCAAGCGATGTCTGGCCATCAGCCTGTCCGATAACGGCAATATTTATTCCGCTGTAACGGGCGTATGTCCCAACGACCTTGCGGACGTGCGGCAGCAGAGTGTCTGACACCAGCACTGTATTCTTCTTCCTTGCCGATGCCACCGCCATACGCATAGCCTCGGCGGCGGCTGTAGGACCATCGTACATCGATGCGTTGCTCACATCCATTCCGGTAAGCGCGCATATCATACTCTGGTACTCAAATATATAGCGGAGTGTGCCCTGTGATATCTCGCACTGATACGGCGTATATGCCGTCAGGAACTCTGAACGCTGCGTGATATATGGGATTACCGCAGGCGTATAGTGATCATAAGCACCAGCGCCTGCAAAAACCGTAAGGCGCGGATTCTTCGATGCCAGTTGCTCAAAGAAGTCGCGTACCTGCTGCTCCGACATAGCGTCAGGCAGGTCGTACTCACCTTTGTAGAGAAAACCGTCCGGCACATCGCAGTACAAGTCGTCGAGCGAGCCTGCACCTATGCGCTCCAGCATCAGACGGATATCGTCGTTCGTCTGAGGAAAATATGGGAATGCGGCCATTACTCCCCTATCAACTGTTTGTAAGCGGCTGCATCCATAAGTGAGTCGAACTCCGACGGGTCGCTCATTCTCACCTTGATAATCCAGTTCCCGAAAGCATCCTCGTTTACAAGCTCCGGACCGTCAACCACAGAGTCGTTGACCTCTACCACGGTGCCTGATACCGGGCAATACAAATCGCTTGAAGCCTTCACGCTCTCCAATGCGCCGAACTCCTCGCCTTTCTCAAACTCGTCATCCACATCAGGGCAGTCAACGTATGTTATGTCGCCCATCTCCTTCTGTGCGAAATCGGTCACACCGATAATGGCGATATCACCCTCAACCTTCACCCATTCGTGGGTATCACTGTACTTCAGTCCTTCAATTATCTTACTCATATCCTTATTGATTTATTATTTCTTGTACTTAGTCTGATAGAAACGTTTTCCGATGACCTTGCCCGGGAAAGTCTTCTTGCGGATGTGAATCCATACCGGAGTACCCAGTGCGGAATAAGCCGACCCGACGAATGCCATACAGATGCTCTTGTCAAGCGATATGGAATGATAGCCTGTCGTCACCTCACCGATCTGAGTACCGTCCTCAAGCTCCACCGGATAGCCGTGACGCGGAATCGCACGGTCCTCAATCTCTATGCCTACAAGTTTTCTGGCAGGACCCGAAGCCTTCTGCGCGGCAAGCGCCTCCCTGCCGATAAACTCTTCCTTGTCAAGCTTGCAGAACATACCCAGGCCAGCCTCAATCGGAGTAATCCCGGCACCAAGCTCGTCACCGTAAAGCGGCAGTCCCGCCTCAAAGCGCAGGGTATCGCGGCAGCCAAGTCCGCAAGGCTCCACACCCGCTTTCAGCAATATATCCCAAAGCTCCTGAATGTCACCGCACGGTGCGTACAGCTCAAAGCCGTCCTCGCCGGTATAGCCGGTACGGCTCACAATCATCCTGCGGCCGTTCCACTCCGACTCGGCATACTCATAGAAACCAAGAGCCGCCGCACACCCTATTTTCAGGACTTCCGATACTACGCGCTCCGCCTCAGGTCCCTGAACGGCTATCTGGCCCCATTTGTCAGACGCATTGTCAATCACCACATCATAGCCGGACTTCTGCGCAAGCATCCAGTCGTAATCCTTGTCTATGTTGGCAGCGTTCACCACCAGAAGGAAATGATCCGGCTCAAACTCACGATATACCAGAAGATCATCGACCACACCGCCATTCGGATAAAGCATCATTCCGTAAAGCACCTTACCCGGCTCATAGCCACGGATATCGTTTGTGAAAATGTGATTTACATAACGCTCGGCATCGGGTCCGCTTATGAACACCTCGCCCATGTGCGACACATCGAACATTCCCACATTATTACGTACTGCCAGATGCTCGGGAGTAATTCCCTTGTACTGGATGGGCATATCAAAACCGGCAAACGGGCTCATCTGAGCGCCAAGTGCCACGTGACTGTCAAAAAGACACGTTCTCTTAAACTCTTCTGCCATATCTTATAAAATCCTCATTTAGATAAGTGCGCTCGATGTCCTCTATTTCCCTGATGTCACAGGCTGGAACCAAACGCTCATTTTTGCAAAAATAATCAATAATCCTGATTTTCAAAGCATCGATGCCGAACTCTGTTCCCAGCTCTTTGAGATTTGCCACACGCTGCCTGACGGACTTTATCCCCTTGCTCTCCAGCTTCTCGCGCGATGGGGTGATAGCCTTTTCCATCTCGGAGAAATCACAGTCATAAAGCAGAGTCCCGTGAACGATACAGCCGGTCGGGGTAGCAAAACAGGCATTGCCCGAAACCTTGCGTCCATCTACAAGCACATCATTGTGGGCCGTTGTCACGGCAGCGATTCCCATCTCGCGCAAAGCCGATGCCAGACACTCCAGATAATTCTGAAAAGCCCTATCCACATCGGTCCCGCCTGTAATATACGACAGCATCAGATTACCTTTGTCGGAATACACACAGCCGCCGCCGCTTTTCCTGCGGTACATCTGTATGCCGTGCTCACGGCAATATTCCACATTGACCTCGGCCTCCATATCCTGATTTCGGCCGAAAATGACCGTAGGCCGCACACTCCACACAAAGAACGAGTCGGGCGCATTTCTCAGCGCCCACTCCTCCATAGCCAGATAGAACACCAGCCTTCGCTCGGAGTCATCAGGCAAAACAAGATGTGTAACCGGCATCAGCCTTTGTTGATGTTCTCCGTGACATACTTCAGCAGACTGGCATTGTCAAGCTGGCTGCGAAGATTCTCATCGTGGAAATCGGTCAGATACTTTATGAAATAATCCACGATACTGTCCGAGAACACGCCGCGCGAGGTATATATCTTACGGTCTTTCGCCAACTCTCTGGCAGCATCGACACAACAGCCGGGCAGCTGCTCAAGCGACTCCTGCAACGCCTTGTTGCTTGCATCGTGAATGTTGACCCCCAGACCGACAAAAGTCTTGTCAGCGACATCAAGCCCGTTCGGAATCTCGAATCCGTGACGTGCGGCGCAGCACAGGGCAGCCATCAGCAGGTACATATCGGCAAAACCGTCGGACGCTCTCCACTCGAAAGTCTGCTTGGCGCTGAAATCCTTCGCCTCGTCTTTCTCCAGAGGATTGCATTTCGCAGCCATATCCATCTGCTTGAGCCAGCCCAGAGGAACGCGGACCAGAGCGCTGCGGTTTGAGAATGACCAGCAGAGCGATGTCGGGGCCTCCTGATGCGGCACAAGACGCATGAATGACAGCGGATGTGGATTTCCGAATGCAGGCAGCGATGTGCCGGCGGCCATAAATCCTGCAATGGCCTTCTTGGCCTCGTCGGTAAGCTCACCGTTGCAGACAGTGGCAGTCTTGCCGTCCTTTGTGAACTTGCAGTGAACGTGCATACCCGAGCCAGCCTTGCCCACAGTAATCTTCGGGGCGAAAGTCAGAGTCACGCCATACTGGTAAGCCAGCTGGCGCATAACCCATTTGGCGATGACCAGCTGGTCGGCAGCATCCTCAATATCAGTCGGAAGGAACTCAATCTCGTTCTGCTCGTAAATCTTGCCGTCCTGTGTGAAGTTGCCCACCTCACTGTGTCCGTACTTGATCAGACCGCCGCACTGTGCGATAAGCCTCATAGCCTCCTGACGAAGGTCGGAGAACTTATTGAACGGAGCGCTCTCGTGATAACCTTTCTGGTCGGGTGTCTGATACAGCTCCTCGGCATCGGCTATCACATAATACTCCAGCTCGCCCATAGTCTCCATCTTCAGGCCTGTAACCTTTTGGAACTCGGCGTGAGCCTTGTGCAGGATGTACTGCGGACTGCTCTCAAACGGATTGCCGTCGCGGTCAAAGAAACTGCAGAGCAGATCTACCGCAGGAATCTCGCTGAACGGATTCACGAAAGCAGTCTTGTAACGCGGAATGACATAAAGGTCGCTCTTGCCGGCCTCGATGAACGGGAACAGGCTGCTTCCATCTACACGCTCGCCCGCCTGGAGAATGTTCTCCAGATGTTCCAGACTGTTTATCACAAAGCCCAGAGTCTTGAGCTTTCCGTCCCATCCGCAATAATGGAAGTTGACGAACTCAACACTGTTCTCGCGGCAGTAACGGATAATGTCGGCACGTGTGAACTCAGCTGCCGGTTTCTGCAGGAATCTGACCAAAAGGTTCGGATTCATCTCAATTTTGCTGTCAATCATATAGTTGGATTATCTTGAATTCGAAGTATGCTTTCATATCTGCAAAAATAATAAGAATCTGTTTTGTTTTGATGATATTTGAGAACTAACTTTGCACAATAACACGACAAAAAACAACAACTTTCATATGAAAAAGATTATCAGAATTATGACAACTGTCTCACTGTTGGCCATCGTGGCAGGATGCGGAAAGAAACAAGACGACTTCAAATATACCGTCGATCAGTTCGCCGATCTGAAAGTAATGCGTTACCGGATTCCTAGCTGGGATGAGCTGACGCTCCAGCAGAAAGAATACGCATACCATCTGGCCGAGGCTGCCAAATGGGGCCGCGACATACATTTCGACCAGAACTGCGCGTTGAATATCCCGGCGCGGCACGTCATCGAGGACATCCTTAACAATTACAGCGGAGACCGCGACTGCAAGGACTTCCAGGATTTCCTGGTCTATGCCAAGCGTTTCTTCTTCGCCAACGGAATACACCATCATTATGCCGAGGACAAGTTCCTTCCCACGTGCTCACAGGAGTATTTCAAGTCACTGATGACAGCAGTAGGCGATGAGGACAGATGCGATGAGCTGCTGCCTTATTTCTTCGACCCGCAGCTGTACCCGCAGCGCCGCTCAACAGCCTCGGAAGGCGATATCGTACAGCTCTCGGCTGTCAACTTCTACGAAGGTGTAACCCGCAAGGAGGTCGAGGACTACTATGCCTCGATTGCCGACCCTGACGACGAGACCCCGATAGCATACGGCCTCAACACCAAAGTCGTGAAAGATTCCCTCGGAAATGTGACAGAGCAGCCCTGGTGCCTCAACGGCATCTATGGTCCTGCCATTGCGAAAATCTGCCAGGAACTCAACGCCGCCGCCAAAGTCGCTGAGAACGACATACAGAAACGCGCCCTTGGGCTTCTGGTCAGATACTACGAGACCGGCGACCTCAAGATATGGGACGAGTTCAACATCGAATGGGTCAAGGACACCATCGGAACAGTCGATTTCATCAACGGATTCATCGAGGATTACAATGACCCGCTCGGCCGCAAAGGCGCGTGGGAAGGCTATGTGAACATCAAGGACCACAAGGCTTCGGAACGCTCGCTCATACTCAGCGCCAACGCCCAGTGGTTCGAGGACAACTCGCCTGTCGATGACCGCTTCAAGAAAAAAGAATGCAAAGGCGTATCTGCCAAAGTCGTAAACGCAGTATGCCTGGCAGGTGACAGCTACCCTGCCACCCCGATAGGCATCAACCTGCCGAATGCCGACTGGATCCGCAAGATGTACGGCAGCAAGTCGGTGACCATAGCCAACATTACACACGCATACGACTACGCCGCACAGGAAGCTCCCGCCAGCACCCTGTCAGAGTTTGCATACGACGAGGCCGA
Organism: Bacteroidaceae bacterium; assembly: GCA_045597365.1. Classification (GTDB taxonomy): domain Bacteria; phylum Bacteroidota; class Bacteroidia; order Bacteroidales; family Bacteroidaceae; genus Colenecus. The sequence continues at coordinate 18,457 of JAZLKB010000064.1, forward strand.
GATTGAGCTTTACAAGAAATACGGCTCACACGCCGACGAGATCCACACCGACCTTCACGAGTGTCTGGGACACGGCTCAGGACAGCTCCTGCCAGGTGTGTCATCGACTGCAATGGGCGAATACTCATCAACTTTGGAAGAGGCCCGCGCCGACCTGTTCGGCCTGTGGTACACAGCCGACCCCAAAATGGTCGAGCTTGGAATCATGCCCGACAAAGAGGCTTACAAGGCAGAGTATTCCAACTATATCCGCAACGGAATCATGGTGCAGTTCAACCGCGTGGAACTTGGCCGCCAGAACACCGAGGCCCACATGCAGAACCGCAAGCTCATTGCCGAGTGGTGCTATGAGAAAGGTGCCGCCGACAACGTCATAGAGAAGAAAATCCGCGATGGAAAGACCTATTTTGTAGTCAATGACTACGAAAAGCTCCGCGACCTGTTCGGCGAACTGCTGGCCGAGATTCAGCGCATCAAGTCCGAGGGTGACTATGAGGCCGGCAAGAACCTTGTCGAGACTTACGCCGTCAACATCGATCCCGAGCTGCACAAAGAGGTCAAGGCGCGTTACGACGCCCTCAACCTGAAACCTTACGGAGGCTTCATCAACCCGGATATCGTACCGGTCGAAAAAGACGGTGTGATTGTTGATTACCAGGTTGTCTATACCGACAACTACCTGCAGCAGCAGCTCGACTACGGGAAAAACTACAGCGCGCTGTAAATTACTGATTCATACGGACCTTAGCCTTGCCGAATGGAAGGCTGATGTCCATAGCTATGGGAATGCGGGCCTCGTCAGCACTGAGGTATATGCGCAGCAGCTCCTCCTTCGAGTCGGACTGCTCGATTGAGAACACCAGGCAGTCATACCTGATGCCCGACAGTTTCAGATAATCCGTTCCCAGGAATATCATCTCCTCGTTCTTGACCAACCCGCCGTCGGCCATTGCGAAATGCAGGCGGTCACCGGTCTTCATACCGTCTGTATCCAGCTTACGCGCATACAGCACAAGGCTCACCATATCATATATGGGGTGCGGGCAGATAGTATCGGTCTCGCGGGTATCACCCTCCTTGTAGCGTTTCACCAGCTTGCCGTGATAACCAGTGGCGGTCTTTGCAAACACAGCAGTCTCGGCTACCACATCATCTCCCTCGTGACTGTGCTTGACAAACGAGAGCGGCTCAATCTGCGGAGTCACGACCGTGGTGAGAGTGTCGCGGATACGGTAAATCCTGTCGGCGACACTGTTTGTAGCGGCTATCAGCGACACCTTGTACGCATCACGGCCGTTATAGCTGGTCCTTTCCGTTTTCAACGACGCTTTTCCCGCCTTGATTATGCCAAGCGACAAAGTATATGACACCTCGCCCGGGCTGAGCTGGGCTGACAATACAGAGCACATCAGGCTCACCAGAAACAAAGCAATTGACTTTTTCATCGCTATATCATGATTTTCTGTTATATTAGATACTTTATGCCATAAAAAGGTTGTTAATGGTATGGCATTTAACATTAATTTAACACTTCCAGAGAACTTTCTCTGATGAGGAACTCAAAATGACCTCTCTATTATTCTCAATTTCACAAAATCTATTCTCAATTTCACAATCCGCTTGCAGGCGGTGGCGGAAAGGCGTAAATTTGTGGCATACATAACGACAAACTTTAAATTCAAACATTATGAAAGAGAAGAAACAGTTCAGAGAACTCGCCGATGAGGAGCTCAAACAGGTAAACGGGGGACTTTCTCTCTTCCCGTAAGAGTGCAAGGATCCAGAATATCAGTGCAGCCATGTACAGGTGTGCAAAATGCTTTGTGCCAACTAGTAAATAACGTGAGTTCGACGAATTTGTATCAGAATAAAGTGAGCTGATTATCAGTTACTTTGACGATGTTGATGCATGGCTTCTTCGGAAAGAAGCAGTATGAGGCAATAGCTCCGAGCATGTTTACGACAAAATTCTCGAAAG
>JAZLKB010000065.1:0-48160 GCA_045597365.1 Bacteroidaceae bacterium
AATACCGGATCGATATTTGACACGTACCACGTGAAGAGCTTTGTGACTGCATCCGGTATTGATGTCGGGAACATTTATGCTTTCAAAAATATATATCAGTTCACCATTGATTCTTACTATAAGAATCGAGATATGCTGAATAAAATATTATTGAGTCCTCCGGAGGATGCTCAGCTGCGGCACGTCTTTTATCAACAGCAGTATGCTCATGTTTTCAGTTTGTTGGAACGTTTTTTAAGTGATACTTTTGTGAGGCAGACTTGTGACAATGAAGAATCGTATCATCGGGTTTTAGATTCTAACATACTTGTATCAAAAAACATTGTTCAAGGGAAAACCAATAGAGCCATCATTACTGGGAAAGACTGTCTTGACAAGGAACTTCTTTATATTAACTCAATTGAGAATTATATTGTCTATCATAAACTTGATTTGGTTAGCGACCTCTTTTCCATAGCCTTCAATATTACTGTCAATTTTAATCCGCTTAAAAGCCACCTCGATGCCCGACACGATATTATCCATAGATTTGGTCAGTCCACGAAGGGCTTTGAAAGAATAATTACAGAAGCAGATGTTTTTTCCTTAATAGAGGCTATTGACGGTTACGTGAAAACAATTACAGAGCAAATGCCCACGCAAGAAAACTTACTTACCTTACCACTTATTTACATATAATATAATAATATTTTAGTTTTACTATAATTATGTACGCGCGCGCGATAAAACCAATGGAAATCAAAACAGGCAAGTTTCCGCATTTTTGAGGCAGAAAAGTACATGTCGTTGTTTTTTGCAGGTAAGGTAAGTAAGGTTTTCATTCATCCTGACTCATCCTGGCTCATCCTGAGTCATCCTCTATCATCACATAGCTTTATAGCTTTGCCTCAATTCCGGCAAAACCTACCTGAAATTGCAGTATAACTATGTTGCACGTGCGAACAAGTTATGTCGCAATTGCAGTAAAGCTGAAAGCGTCTGGCCAGGTACATATAGCATAGTGGGAATTCCTTGCATACTGTTGCGCCCAAATTTCGATGTGAAGCCCTTGAACGTTCGTAAGCATTCAGTGAACCCCGTAATTGACTTTTGAAAACGATGGAGTTACTTTGAAGATATTTGGAGTTTACCCGAGAGCGTTCGTAGATTCTCAGCCATTCCTCGACCTTGACTCCGACAAGTTTGCAGCAGCCCATCATGGTGTACATCACCGCCGTGTACTCGGCAGCATCGTGATATGCCCACAACCATCATCACGAGGTCCGTCCTGACGGACTAGACTCCTCCGGTGTGGCGTGCCCCTGAGAGTGAATATGAGCCGTTCCGACATTCAGGAATCCAGAACCAATTAGAAATTACGAAACCTATATTGATAGAAAAAGACGAAGCATTCCTGTTTTCCGCAATAGGTGTTACATTGCGGAAAACAGGACATCTTTCACAATCCATGCCACCACATTATCAATACCCTCTTCCGAAGCATATAGGTGGTGCTTATGCAGTATGCGCAAAGCCGCCTCCTGATTGTTCTTCGGTGCCGTTGCCGGCCAGATGTATTTGATAGGTGTTGGCGTAATGATATAACTGTTTAATGTCAAGTTTTTGTGTCTCTTGACATCCTCAATATCGTTGATGGTTTGTGCCAGCTTTACCTTGTCACTACTCAGCACGTCACCCTTTTCGTGCAACATGCCATGAGGCTCGATAAAGGTGATCCATTGCTGCTTACCCTTTACGATCCACATGATGAAGTCTGGGTAGAAGCCTGCATTGGTAAAGAAGCCTGTACCCTGTTTGCTCTTGTTGCGCAACAAATACATTTCGCATCCAACAAGTTCCTGTGGCTGTTGTTTGCAATACTTCATCAGTGCCTCCAGAAACTCGGTCTCGCTCTCGTTCAAGGCTACTGGCGAAACAGGAATTTCCTGCTTCTCGCCTTTCTTCAACGGATAGGACAAGAGTGGCTGGTACAGATGCTTGTCAAATAATATAGCCTTGAACTTTGGTGCCTTGATAAGCACATCACTATTCACGACCGTATCAGCTTCAAGCCTTTTCTGCAATTTAGTCAACTGCTGGATCAGAAGTTCTGTCTTCTGCTCAGGCTGTACCACCAGACGGTATTCTTTATCCTGCATCACATCCGTCTCCTTCAGCTTATCAACCTTCGTATTCTTGCTCAGCCATTGCTTCTTGTGTAGCGTAAAGAAAGCCTTCAAGTACATCTTCAAAAGAGATAATGCCATATCATGCCATCGTTCTACACGTTCCTGCAAGCTACCAGCCTGCAGGTATTCTTCAGAAGCATAGAGCGTGTACCATGCATCATTCTTCCAGAGGAGATCAACCATTACCTCAAAGCTAATGTAGATGTTATAGAACTTTTCATGCAGCTTATATTCGCGCAGGTCCAACCAGAGTCGATGCTTGTTTATCAATCCAATCTCATGGTAACGACCGCCGTCATTCTTGAACTTGACAATATTCTTCTGGATCGTCGAGCTTTCTTCTTCCTTTTCCTTGCTTGCGTTGTGATACACGTTCGGATAGCGGTCAAGAGTCAACGAGAACTGATAATCGTTATTATACTCAAGGTCAATACGAGGATACTCGGCAAAGAACTTCTTTGTCACATCTTCCGGCTCACGCAGGTGACTGAGTTTTTTCGCCTCAATATCCGCGAATGTAGGCTTAATCTTGATGATTATAGTCTCAGGCTTAATCTCTTCTTTCTTGATCTCGTCTTCAAACCGCGAGACATACTTTGAATCCACGCCGAAGATGCGCAATGTCTCCAGCACCTCTACCTCATCTGGCAATCCCTCGGGCAATAGTTCTGGTGCCAAGGCGTTGGTGCGCTTCAGAGAAAAATCCACACCCTTCAGGCGAACACCACGACCAAAGAGCTGGATAATCTCTGAACCCTTACTCTTGCCTACATTCATCAGACACATGGTCGAAACACGCCACGATGACCAGCCCTCAGTGAATTTCTTTGCACCAATGAGTAGGTTGACTGTAGACTCCTCGTTGTTTACTGTATCAAAGCGTGATTCGCCACCAGTAAAGTCGGTAGCACGGATTTCTGCAAAATCCTGACATGCTTTCACTACATCTGCAGGTTTTCCGACGTTGATTACGCCGAAGGGGCGATGCTCGTTGTGTGAGGTGTAGAGTGCAATTTCTCCATCTACGCCACGCATATTGTCAAGCACAAGACTACTACCAGCGGTATAGCCGTTGAAGAGCAACTGCATCATGCCGTCATAGATCATCTGTGCCGTGAGCTCCTTGCTTCTAAGGTAAGCAAAGTAATTCTCAAACACATTTCTGCCCTCTGCATTGGCACATCCGTCTTTCAGCAATGATTCGATGGCTGTCACCGTCTCACCACCTTTGTTATAGATCACTCTTGCTAACAGCTTTACCACTCGCACCACATCACTCATCAGTTCTTTCACCTCCTTCGAGTCATCCTTTGCCGATACCGTATGACCAATGAATATCGCCAATGGTCTTTCTATTTGCAGTGGCGCAATAGCCTCCTGGTTCTCTGCGTAAAGCAGTTGCTGTTCGTAAAAGCCCATCAATCCACCCACCTCATAGATGAACATAGAAGGATCGTCTGGCCCTACTTCGATGTTGCATGTTTCGAACTCCTTGCCGTAGCCTTCGTGGTAGAAATGGCGGTAACTGTAGTCGAAGATGGTGCTCACGCCATACTCACGTAGAAGTTTGTTATCTGCTCCGTTGGCATTATCTACAGCCTGTCCCAAAGTGGCAGAATATTCTATACAGAAACCTCTGCGTGACAGTCGGTCACGGAAGGGTTTCTGTGTGTCGCCTCCCTGGGCATTGTGGGCTTCGTCAACCAGAACAAGGTTATTCTCACCGAATGCTGCTACATTCACAGTCGTAGGACCATTCTCGTCCTTCAGCTTAGTTACCTCTATGACTTGCACACAGTCTCGTGTTGTCCATGCTGCACTTGTATTACTGAATGGAACTGAGTCAAAACCACTCATCTTCAGTTCCTCGATATGCTGCCGTGAAAGTCCCTCCTTAGGCGTGACCAGCAACCAGTTATCGAAATCCTTGCGGTTATATTTCTGTGCGTAATGCAGTACCTGCTTGAAGTTGACGTGCATCATCAGCGTCTTTCCAGAGCCGGTAGCACACCATACGGCCACCTTACACAGTTCGTCGGCTGTCACCTTTTTGTTTCTGAAAGGGAGGGTGTAGTTGCCTTCCGACATAAGTCCGAATATGGTGTTGCAGTATCTGGTTATCTCCTCTGCCAATGCATCGGCATCACGGAAATAGCGATCAAGGTATGCCTCCATCATCAGCAACTCGATGTACTGATAATGCTTCCAGCGTATCTTGTCCGTACGTCCTTCGTTTATTTCGTTTGTGTGATGCACGATGTTCTTGTCATATTCCTGCAGTTCATCAAGCGTGATATCTGAATTTCCTGATATCTGATAGGACAGCAAGGTACAGAATCTGGTACTACCATCTTCGTTATAGCCTTCACTATCAGAGCTACTGAGCATGTCTATCAACTTATCGAGTTGACTGACACCAAGTAATTTGAGCATAAAGCGGTGAAGCAGCAGAGAATGTTTCAGCTCTGCTTTTACACCGATGGTTGATGTTGTTTTCTTTACCATTAGTCAGTTATGCTTTATCTTGTGTAAACATGCGGTATTCAAACTCTGTTTCTATTTGTCTCAGTTTGCCATCAAGGATGGTGCCGAGGGTGGTCTCACCATTGAGGTAGATCTGCTTGAACTGTTTACAATCAACAGAGTCAAGGTATTTCTTCACCTGTTCGTCAGTAATCTGTGTGGTATTACGCCAGATTACAATGATTCGCTTGCCCTTACGAGTCACACCCGTTACGACCTGCATTCCAACCTCAGGCCATTGCATCTTCTCTACGTTCAGGCCTATCAGGTAGTTGAATGTCTCCACAACGTCAATCGTCTGCTCAGTCTTCTCGTTGCCTCGGGTTATCTGCATCTTCACGTCAAATGGGTTTGCCATCCAGTCAGTGTGCATCCAGTTCTGTTGCGACTGCATATCCATGATATAGCCGATGGTGTCTGCAGCCAACTTCTCTTCAAACCAACTGTTACCTTCCTTTGGCTCACGGTAGAGGTTGTTCAATGTATCTTCGTATTGCTCTAAGCGGAGATATTTGACCATTCCACCGCCTTTCCATAAGTGAATATCTGTTACGCCCGACTTATCTCCAAACAGAGTGTTCTTTATACGACGGAGAGGTATAGTATCAAAATACTCATTTGCCTCTACATTGATAAACTTTCTATGAGACTTCAAACATACAGCACCAGATGTAGCAGAACCAGCGAAATAGTCCATCACCAGATCACCTTCTTTGGTTGTAGAATCAAGAATACGATCAATCAATTTTTCTGGTTTCTTTCCTTTCTTCAGTACAACGCCACCTTCGTTATGAATATCATTGGGCAACACATCATCCCAAATGTCAGATACTTTCTCTACAGGAACGATGCGGTCACCTATTCTGCGTAAACGATCCTTATAAAAAAGCAACAACTTACCACCAATTAAATAGTAGTCGTTTAAATCTCCTTCTCGATGACCATGGTAGATGTTATTAGGATCTTTTTTAGACTTATTGTATAGCTCTACTGCCTCGCTTCCAACACTATCCAAATCTAAAGAAGCAGACTGGAAAATAGCGTTTGCATTATCAATTACAAAAAGTAATAGCTCATCCTCATATTTGTCGCCCAAAGTATCCTTTAATTTAGATTTTGCTACACCCTTGGACTTTGCGAATTCTTCCAATACTGTTGAGAACTTCCATTTAGACATTTCTTCATTAATATTTGGAATCATTCGGTTATACCTATTGTCATATCCTTTTTCGCGATAAGCGTCTTGCGGCTGCCATTTCCCTTGACCATTAGAGTACAGCACAACATTCTCGCTAATATTAACGAGTCCTGGATTAATAACTTTTGCGCCAGTTATAGATGCTCTGCGAACAGTGATATTTGCTTTTCGGTTCTCATCGCCAAGCTGCATGTCCATGAGACCAATAAGTTTGTCAAGCTCTTTGATGTCAATACTTACAGCTATGCTGCCGCCATCACCGAAAAAGCGTTTGCTTACCTCCAGACGGTCGTTAATACAAGAAAGCCAACTGCTTTCTTGATATGCATCCTTATAAAGGAAATCATCGCCACCTGTATTATACGGAGGATCAATATAGATACATTTTACCTTCTCTTGATACTTTTCCTGTAACAATTGCATCGCTTGGAAGTTCTCCGAGTTGATAAGCAGACCGTCACACTTAGCATCTATATTCTCAAAGCTGGATAAGAGTCGCTGCTTGAAATCAGCAGAGAAGAAAGCGGTATCGAGTACGAGGTGCTGATTCTGAAGAAGGAACTCCTCGGTGAGAGGCACAGAATAGCCATCGGTGCCCATAAGTCCTTCTATTTCATTGATGGCAAAGAGGCGTACCCACTCTTCCCGCTGGCGGTCATTTGTACAAATTTCCTCATATAGAGATTCTGGCACACGATCAAGAGTGATACAATAATCGCTCTGCACCACAAACTTCTTCTTCAACCATAACTTCTTCTGAAAGTCTTCGAGACCTGCAAGCATCTGGATGATTTCTTCACCCACGGCCTTGATAGTCTTTGCCTCTCCAAGAGTACGGCGAAGGTTGTTGTAGTCAAGATCTGAGACATTCAAGACTTCGTTCTTCAGGAAGAAATCAAGCTCATGACGCAGGAAATCGCCCAGATCCTTATGGATAAAATAGTCACACGAATTTCTGGTTGTATAACGATTGATGTGGCGACGAAGCTCTTCGGTATCACCGCCTACTGGCTTCAGCAACAGGTCTGCATAATCATTTACATACTGCTTGTTTATGATAGATGCAATTATCTCAAATGTCGTATTATTGAGCGCTTTCTGCTCATTGCCCTTCTTTGGCATCAATTCGTATGTAAAGTAGATGTGCAGCACTCCATCTTCCTCTATCTGGACGGGAACAAAGTCTGGCGCAGACTCCTCATCCGGCTCACTTACACCATTCCACAACTTGAACTTGCGTGCCCAATCCTTCTGATCTTTCTCGTTGTTCTTCTGTAGAGCGGCATTCTTCAGCGTAAACTCTACCTCTTTGCCATTGCTCAACTTGAAACGATAGTTCTTGAATGCCTCAGAGGTTTTGATGTAATACTGATCATAGTTTGCCCAGTGGAGCTTTACCTCCTCACCATTGTAAGGTACAAGATAGGTCGCATCATCCCCATTGGCATAACGACGCTGTGAAATGAAATCTCCATTGTCATAGTAGCGGCTGAAAAAATCGTTGAGGGCGGTAAGGATACGAGGAAGCATCACAGAGGGATCGCCACAATCCTCCAACTGACGACGCAGCTCTACAATTTTCGGTTTTTTATTAATCTGCTCCATCGTATCGCCATCTTCCTTATACATGCGAATACGATCTTCAAGTTGCTTCTTGATGTCTTTCGCATCGACGCTTGCCCCTTGCTGTTCGGCAAGCAACTTTTCAATCTTACGGCACAAAGCGTTTTCATCTGACTCATCATTGAGCCCAAAGAATGTTTCTATCTCAGCCTTCTTCTGTGCCATGATGCGATAGATGCCAAAGTCCAGCTCTGCAGCATCGTCAATCATGAACATTTTACGCAAAGTCAGAACAAATGCGCTTATGGAGTTTTTGATCTGTTCGTTCATAGCAATTGGGTTTATTTTTGTTCTGTAGGATTGATTATCAATACGTTGGTTCATAATTCCGTACCCGAACGGGAACGGCCGGCACCGTCAGCCCCAGCGGCGGTGTGTCCAAAGATAGTTGGACGGATGCAGGCGCACCTCCGCCTCCAGATACTCATAGTACTTTGACATAATCTCCCCGACACTCATTGTCGAAGCATCATCACAGATAGTCTTGTACTCGAATTTATACAAGCCCTGTCTCTCGGCTGACATATTCAGGAAACATACCGACATTCCCATTTTATGGGCAAGAGCCGCGCCGGCCGACATCGAAGTGCATTCCAGCCCCATGAACTTCACCTTCATATTGCCGGAATTGGCAAAATACGGCCGCTGGTCTGTAATAAAATGATATGCCAGTTTCTCGGAAGAGTGACGCACCACATAACGCACTACATCCTTCGACTCGATATAGCCCTTGAAATCCAGACCCTCGGACGTAGGCAGCGTACGGTTTATACGGAAGAAGTCGTCCCAGGCCTTGCTGCTCATCTTTCTGTAAGTAATACGTATGTTGGCACACGAGAGCGGAAAATGCCTGTCGGTGTAATTATACGCCTCTATTCCTCCGAACACCTCCCAGTTTCCCGCGTGCGAGTACAGAATCATCACGCTCGGCGAGTTGTTGTAAAGCCGTTCAATCTCCTCGGGATTTACAATCTCGACAAGATGACCGTCGTGAAGCCTTTTCTGGTCACAACCACCGTACCAGATTGTCTCTACCACTACATCGGCAAAGTGACGGTAGAATGCGTTTACCATATCTTTCAAATCCCAGCACGACATTTCTGGAAATGCCCTTGCCAGATTGAGCACGACCGTATCCCTGCGATACCGCACAATCCTGCCGATGATAAAAGCGATGACAGGCGATATCCTATAATGAATCTTGAGAGGCAGCTTTGACCAGGGCCAGAAGAATGCCTTTATCAGATATGTCCCAAAACTATTCCTCATTGATAGTATCTTGAACTATGAACAACGGACGGCCTTTGACCTGATTGAATATGCGGTCTATATATAAGCCCACGACACCGAGAATAAGTATATTCAGTCCTCCAAGGAACCATATGGATATGAATGTCGATGAGAACCCTTTCGGAACATCGCTGATATAATGGTCTATGATGGTATATATAATCATGAAAATAGAGATGACCTCTATTATCATTCCCAGTCCGATTGCCATCTTCAAGGGCTTGTTGCTGTTCGAGATTATGACATCGAAGGCTATCTTGAACAGCTTGCGTACGGAATAAGAGCTTTTGCCCTCCATCCTGTCATCGTGAGTGACAGGGATTGACGTGGAGCGGAATCCGAGCGATGTAATAAGGTTGGCGAACGACCTGGCAGCCTCGGGCAGACGGTTGTATTCCCTTATCACCTTCGCACTGTATATTCCGAACTCGGCCACTGCGCTGTCCTGCCTCACGCCGCTGAGCCACTCCAGCACACCGTGATACATACGTGACGACAGTTTCTTGAAGAATCCGAAATGCTTGTTGACACGGCGGGCATATACAATGTCGTACCCTTCGAGAGCTTTCGCATAAAGCAGAGGAATATCCTCGGGCCGGTTCTGCAGGTCACAGTCCATCACCACTACATAATCGCCCTTGGCATACGTCAGACCGGCTGTAATGGCATAATTCTCGCCGAAATTACGGCTCAGGTTAATACCTTTAACCCTTTTGTCCAGCGCGCACTGGCGGCTTATCTCCTGCCAGGTGTTGTCCGGCGATGCGTCATTTACCAGTATAATCTCAAACGATTCCGTTATCGGCTGCAACGAGGCCCTGATGCGGCTGACCAGAGCCTCTACCATGCCCGCTCCCTTGTACTCAGGAGATACTATCGAAATCAGCGTCTTCTCTGCCATAAGTCTTAAAGGCTCACGCCTCTGGTTTTTAAAAATTCATCGTACGAGCGTATATAGTCCGACTCGTCGTAATTATCCGATGCCAGGACCAGGCAAACGGCATTCGGCTCAAACTCCAACTCACTTGCCCAGATGCCCGGCGGCACATATAATCCTTTGAGCGGATCATTCATAAGGATACGCCGCCTGCTGACACCGTCATCAATCTCGACCGTAAAGCAGCCCGACGGGGCAATCAGAACCTGATGACATTTTTTGTGGGCGTGTGCGCCCCTTGATTTTTTATCAGGGATGTTGAACGAGTAGAAAACCCTGCGGATCTCGAAAGGGATCTCCTTGAACGCCTCGGCTATCACCAAGCCACCGCGCTCATCGATTTTATTCTGAAAATCAAGCAACCTGCACGCGTCAATGTCAATCATTGCACTTCCTCCTATATAGCCTGAGCTCGCATACCGGCGATGACGGCGTTACAGCCACAAGCTCATAATTCTGAAAAATATAATCAAAGTCCTTACTGTACCAGTTGGTAGGATTCATAATGAGCCATTCGGGATCATTCAGACGGATGTCAAACCTGTCGGACAATCCCTCCATATCGTAAGCTGCCAGAACCGGACTGGACGGTGTCATACCTCTATGCGGATAAATAGCTGTCAGGGATACCAGATGCGGGCTCTCATCGTCACTGTAATTCTCAAGATTGTAGCTCCAGACCTGATTCCTGTATTCCTCGGGAACATAATCGAACAACGAGTCTGTTTGAGCATAGAACTCCGTAAGCGTAGAGCGCAGCGAGAAAGCCCTTGAAATAAATGTCAGCTCCCTGTAACTGAATATCGCGAACAGAATACAGACTACCCAAAGGAAACTCTTCCACCCATGCTTTAGACACAGAGCCATGCAGACAGCTATAAATGGGGTAAAAGGAATCAGGTAGTGATAGTAGTCACGTTTGCCGATAAGAATAACGACAGACACCAGCACGGGAATGAGCACGAAACTGAAATTCCTGTTGCCCTCCTTCTTTTCCAAAATCAGCGTTACTGTTATGAACAAGGCCGGGATAAGTATCATACCTATGCCACCCCAGGTAAAGAGCGCATCGCCGGCATAGCGGATATTGTGGATTATCATACCGAATATCAAATCGTCAACGGCATCGTGCGCAGCGAAATAGGCAAGTATCGGAACCGTTACAATCAGAAAGCCGCCTATGAAAGCCAGAATGTTTCCCACTATCCCACCATACTGCTTCCTTACTATCCACAGCAGGAACAAGCCGAAGTACAGGCCGCCTATCCACATCACACCGTCGTTCGGACGGTTGTAGAACACCAGTCCGAAACAGATTCCGTAAACCAGACTCTGCCACACAGGGTGATGCGTCCTGCCGCTGAGCAGATGACGGCACAGCAGGAGCAGATTAAGCGTTATGAACGGCAGCTGCCATTCCTCGACCTGATTACCCTCGGTTATGAAATCAACAAGCGGAAACATTGTGAGGGCCACAGCCGAAAACCTGAGCTTGGACGAGGACACGAAGAGAGATACTGTCAAATACATCAGCCTCAGGGTAAATGTCATCCAAAGCAGCTGTACCACAAATACCCCGCAACGTCCCAGACCCAATGAATAACCCAAGGCATTCATAAAGAACGGCACAGGCCCTTTGTGGTCGAACAAATCTACGTATGGAATCTTTCCCTGTGTAATGCCTAGACCTATAATCTGAAAGAACGGACTGTCGCAGCCGTACGTCTTATACAAAGGCGAGGTGCTCCAGGAGAACAGCAGGAGCAGAGATACGGCGGCCAGAAATGACAGAATCCATCCCTTATACGATATTTTTCCAAAAGCCTTTTCCATATTACTTTCCCTGAAGTATCCTCTTTATATCATTCAGCTTGTTCAAAGCAGCCACCGGAGTCAGATTGTCGATGTCAGCTCCCAGTATGTCGTCCCTTATCTGACTGAGAACAGGATCATCCAGCTGGAAAAAGCTCATCTGCAGCCCCTCCCTGTGCTCAGCTATCTGTACTGTCGGCTTCGATATTCCCTTTCCGTTACTGGCAGCCTCCATCTCACAGAGAATATCCGCCGCACGCCTTACGATGCTCTGCGGCATCCCCGCCATCTCGGCTACGTGTATTCCGAACGAATGCTCGCTGCCTCCCGGCAGCAGTTTCCTCAGGAACAGGACCTTTCCATCTATCTCTTTAACCGACACGTTGAAGTTTCTGATTCTGGAGAACGATGCTGCCATCTCATTCAACTCGTGATAATGTGTTGCGAACAATGTCCTGGCTCTGGCCTTAGGCTGCTCGTGCAGATATTCCACTATAGCCCAAGCGATTGATATTCCATCGTAAGTAGATGTTCCGCGCCCCAGCTCGTCGAACAGCACAAGGCTGCGCGGCGTGACATTGTTCAGGATACCGGCAGCCTCAGTCATCTCAACCATAAAAGTTGACTCTCCGGCCGATATGTTGTCACTTGCACCTACGCGGGTGAATATCTTGTCTACAACTCCTATCCGGGCACTGTCGGCAGGAACATACGAGCCCATCTGCGCCATAAGCGTTATCAGAGCCGTCTGTCTGAGCAACGCTGACTTACCGGCCATATTCGGACCGGTTATAATCAATATCTGGCTGCTGTCCGTATCGACAGCAAGATCGTTGGCTATATATTGCTCTCCCGGTGGAAGCTGCGTCTCGATGACCGGATGCCGCCCCTGGCGTATATCAATCACGTTGCTGTCATCAACCACCGGGCGTATGTATTTCCGCTCGCGTGCCAGCACGGCATACGACAGCAGACAGTCAATCTGAGCCACCGCCGAGGCTGACTGCTGAATGGCCGTGACGTACGGAGAAACCGACTGTACCAGCTCTGCGAAGATCTGCGATTCCAACGACAGAATCTTATCCTCAGCGCCAAGTATCGTCTCCTCGTACACCTTCAGCTCGGGAGTGATGAACCTTTCGGCATTCACAAGCGTCTGTTTGCGTATCCAGTCGGCCGGCACCTTGTCCTTGAATGTATTCCGCACCTCGAGATAGTAGCCGAACACATTATTATATGCTACTTTCAGGCTTGATATTCCCGTCGCCTCTATCTCACGCTGCTGAATCTGCATCAGATAGTCTTTTCCCCCACGGGATATCTGCCGCAGACGGTCAAGCTCCGCGTTCACACCGGCAGCAATCACACCGCCCTTATTTACTGCGGCCGGCGGATCAGGACACAATTGTGCGGCTATGCGCTCACGCAGCTCCCCGCACAGGTCTATACTCTGCCCTAACTTGTTCAGCCCGTCGTTATCGGCTGCAACACAAGCCTCGCGGATGCCGGTAAGACTTTGAAGCGACTGCCTGAGCGCCAGCATCTCACGGGGATTAATCCTTCCGGTTACGGCTTTCGACAACAAGCGCTCCATATCGCCGGTCATACCAAGCGACTCCTGTATCATTGAGCTGGTATCAGGATCACGGAACAGATAATCGACTACATCAAGACGGGAATTGAGAGCATCCTTGTCCTTAAGCGGGAACAGCATCCATCGTCTGAGCAGACGTCCGCCCATCGGGCTGGAGGTGTGATCCATCACCTGCAGCAGTGATACGCCGTCCTCGCAGATACTGTCAACAAGCTCCAGGTTGCGGATGGTAAAGCGGTCAAGACGCACGAAACGCTCCTCGTCAATCATCCTTATTGAGCTTATATGACCAAGATTGTTATGCATAGTCTCGGCCATATACTCAAGAATGACCCCTGCCGCTATCAGACCGTTATGCAGATGCCCCACACCGAAGCCCTTCATATTGCGCACTTTGAAATGAGAACGCAGCTTATCATTGGCAAATGTCTCGGTGAAAGCCCAGTCGGCCATCTCGTGCAGATAATACTTTGAGCCGAAAGTCTGCTCAAACAGGTTTTTCCGCCCACACTCGATGAGTGTCTCTTTAGGTGCGAAATTGGACAGCAGCTTGTCTATATGACCGGATTGCCCCTCCGATAAAAGGAACTCGCCGGTTGATATATCAATGAAGGCTATGCCCCACGCGCCTTTCCCGAAATGTACGGCAGCCAGAAAATTGTTCTCCTTGTTGTGAAGAACCGTATCGTTCATTGCCACACCGGGCGTAACGAGCTCGGTTATACCTCTTTTCACAAGAGTCTTTGTGAGCTTAGGGTCCTCAAGCTGGTCGCATATGGCCACCCGTTTTCCGGCACGTATCAGTTTGGGCAGATACACGTCAAGGGCATGATGCGGGAAACCGGCCATCGCCAGAGGCTGTGACTGCTTGCCGTTCGACCTGCGTGTGAGAGTGATGCCCAGAATCTTCGATGCCTCAATGGCGTCATCAGCATACGTCTCATAGAAATCTCCGCATCTGAATAACATTATAGCGTCGGGATTCTTGGCTTTAAGCTCATAGAACTGACGCATCATCGGCGTTTCGACAGGGGCTCCGGCAGACATGAATAAGGATTATATTATTTAGCTTCAGGCTTTTTACGTTTCCTGAACAGGAACAATGAGAACACAATCAATATGACTGAGATGGTTGCCAGCGTAATAAGCGTAGCCTTCAAGCTATGTGGGGCATATCCCATAAACAACAGAATCGGGAATCCAAGCACCATGGCGGGAATATTCTGAAGCACCAGATTATTGGCGGCAGGAGTCTCATAACGGACATCAATCTCACGGAGCAGTATCATTCCGTTGCTGGCAGTTCCCGTCAACATTCCGAACATCGAGAAGAAACCCTCGTACTCATACCCCGGATAAATCCGCTTGCATACAGCCTTTATATAGACGAATGTCACAACCGCTCCGATCACACAGACCAGTGTGAGCGGAAAGGCGATGACCTTGAGATTCTCGAACGATATGGCTGCGGTACCGGCCACAATCATAACATCGAAACAGATGCCGCTTGTACGGTTAAGCAGAAAATCGTTCAGATACTCGCGATGCATAATATTGGCCTTGCGAAGCCATTTGAGCACATTGCGTACCAAAGTTCCGAACAGTATGCCCCAGAAGAAATTGAAGCCATAGACCAGAGGCTTGAGAGTCTTCTCACCGAAGTTGCCGAGATCAAGACCGCCGATGAACGACATGAGCAGATATACCAGAAGATATGTGAACAGCACAATGCTTATCACAATGGTAAACTTATCCACCGACTCGGAGTGCGGCAGCTCATTGTGCGACTCATAGTCACTCAGCCGGTGATTATCGACAACATCTTCGGTGTTTCTTCTCAGCTTGCCCTTCTTATTGAGCATATTCATATAGATTACGCCTATCACACTGCCGACAATGAAACCGATTGCGGCAATTGACAGGCCGAAATCTATTCCATAGAATACTATTCCCTGGTCAAGAGCGGTATTCTGGTATATTGTTCCGAAGTTAAGCGCCTGTCCCGGTCCCTGTCCGTAGCCCATCGGAAGCAAAAGGCCGCCGGCATAGAATATATCCCTGCCCGCGTCAGGATTCCGCCACCACAGATACAGGGGAATCGTTACGAGCACACCGACTATGGCCTGGATTATGTAAGTGCTTGCAGTGAGGGTGCCTGTCTCGATAACAGTCATCGTATTCGACTTGTTGGTCGGCTTTGATGAGCGCAGTGACATTGCTATGAATCCCAAGGCTAAAGAATGATACGTGAGTATCTCCATAAGGTGCTTGTCAATAAAGCCGTCTATTGACGGGATGACCTTCAATATCAACACTATCAGTCCACCTATTAAAGCCGACGGGATGAGACTTCGCCTCATGAACCAGACTTTACGGCGGACTGTGTTACCTGCTATGATAGCAAGAGCTATCAGGAATATCTGTAACAGGGTTCTCCAAGTATCAGGAGAGTCAAACGCTGTTACCGTCGCATTGGCTGACAAAATCATTTTTGAACTATTTTGCGATATAATACACAAAAGTATGCTTTTTTTATGATATTTGCCTGCTGAATCAAACCAAATACATCTTATGAGAATTACTAACCGATTAATTGCAGCCGCTACGGCTGTTGTCCTGTTTCAGACTCCGGTCTTGTCTCAGACTCTGAAACTGAACGAAAAAGGGTATTACGAGACCCGTGGAGTTAATGTTATGATTTACAGCAACCCGTTCTCGGCAGCGTTCTACGATGAGAAACGCTCGGGAATAGATATTGTGCATCACGGAGTGCTGACAGTCACCAATGGCGGAGTCCGTCTTACAGAAACACCCGAGCAATGGGATCTCGTTCCCGAAATGAGCAGCCGCGAAGTCAACAAGGAGACAGGCGAGGTTACCGTACGTCTCAACTACAAAGAATACGATTTCGACTCGCAGATAAACGTGATTCCATCGGGAAAAGGCTTCAAAATCATAGTATCTCTGGACAAGCCACTCACGAAAGAGCTTGAGGGCAAGGCCTGCTTCAATCTGGAGTTCCTGCCATCAGCCTATTGGAACCACTCATATATTGCCGATGGCAAGCCCTATTATTTTCCACGCTATGCCGGACACGAGACACAGACCAGGCCGTTGAAGGATAAAGCCCTGCAGGTCAACAACCTGATTACATCCGATGTCCGCGGACGCGATGAGTTCTATGCCGCCATTCCATTGACCGAGGCAAAGAAATTCGTTATGGCTCCTGACGAGCCCACGCGCCTGATAACTGTAAGCAGCGACACCCCCATCCAGCTTTTCGACGGACGTATCCTGGCACAGAACGGCTGGTTCGTCCTGCACTCATATCTGCCTTCGGGCAAAAGCGGCAAAGTGCTGGAGTGGACAGTCGAGCCAAACTCCGTAGAGGACTGGGTACGCGAGCCGGTCATCGGATTCTCACAGGTAGGATATACACCTGATCAGCGCAAAGAAGCCGTCATCGAGCTTGACCCTAACGGACAGATACTCGACAACGCGACACTTTACCGCGTTCAGGAGGACGGCAAGAGCACCGTTGCCAAGACAATCAAGCTGGAGAAATGGGGCAACTACCTGCGCTACGACTACGCAAAGGCCGACTTCAGCGATATCACCACCCCCGGCATCTATTTCCTGCAGTATGGCAACCAGAAGACCAACATCTTCCCGATTGACAAAAATGTATATGAGTCAGTCTGGTATCCTACACTCGATGTCTGGTTCCCGGTACAGATGGACCATATGGCAGTAAAAGAAGGATACCGTGTATGGCACAACGCACCGCATCTTGACGATGTTGTCCAGGCTCCTATCAATACCCCGCACTTCGATATGTTCGAGATGGGCAGTGACTATCAGTCGCCATATACCGCGTTCCAGCACATTGACGGCTTTGACGAAGGCGCCTGGTTCGATGCCGGCGACTGGGATGTCGAGAGCGGCTCGCACTGCAACGTCCTTATGAATATGGCGGCACTTTGGGACGAGTTCCACACAGACCGCGACCAGACAATGGTTGACAACGACAAACGTTATGTAAACATTCATTTCCCCGATGGAAAGGCCGATTTGCTGCAACAGATGGCACACGGAGTAAAGCCCATCGTGAATATGATAGAGAAAATCGGACACGGATGCCGCGGTATCAACCATGCCACACTGTATCAGTACAACAGGCTTGACGAGCCAAGCACCATTACCGACAATATCCGCGGCACCGGCGACGAACGCTGGCTCTTCACCTACAACCAGCGCGGACTCGACATGCAGTTCCTGTCAGCACTGGCTGCCACTGCACGCTGTATCAAAGAGATTGAGCCGGAGCTCTCGAAACGCTGTCTCGATGCCGCTCTCAAACTCTGGAAAGACAATACCGTCACAGCACCCGCACAGACCATACAGCCGAGAATACAGCTTTATCTGGCTACCGGCGACAGACAATATATAGAGGGAGTCGAGGAGGCTTTGCTGGCAAGCTTTACCAGCCGTAACGGGCGGACAATGACCAACAATCTGCAGACCGCTCTGAAGGTTGCCCCATATATGGGCAAGGACTTCGTCGAGAAACTCCGCCCGGCAGCCATAGCATTCAAGGAACAGCTCGACCGCACCGCCACAAGCAACCCGTATGGTGTGAACGGTGTCTATGGCACAGGCTGGGGCAGCACAGGCACAGTTGTAAGTCAGGGCATCAACTGCTACTATGTAAACAAGTATTTCCCGGATATAATAGGTAAGGACTACATATACCGCTCGGCCGACTTCATCTTCGGCTGCCACCCGTATTCAAACCTCTCGTTCGTAATGGGTGTTGGCGTAAAACCGAAGAATGTCAACTACGGCAACAACAGAGCCGATTTCGCGTTCATTCCCGGAGCTCTTGTACCGGGCCTGCTTCTGCTGCAGCCCGACTACATCGAGAACAAGGATGACTGGCCATTCTTCTGGGGTCAGAACGAGGCTACCATCGGCGGCAACTCATCGTACCTGCTGTTCGGAGCAATGCTGAGCAATATCTCCAAATAAAAGCTTAGAACTCGACGCGTATCAGCCCGTTTTCCGGTTCACTGACCGATTTGGACATACCGCGCACAAGCATCAGCGACACAGATTCGGCATCAATCCCGGAAAGGATTGGTGCCGATGCATTTTCCTGCGTCAGCAGCAGACTGAGTCCGTAAGTCTTCTCGCTGTATTCAAGTTCAAGGCTCACAGGCCCTGTAAAAGGCAGGATTTCGGACAGCATTTCCTCTATGACATGCTGGACCTTTCCTGTAAGGACATTGCCCAGGCCATATTTCGAGCAGAAAGTCTCAATCTGGCCGAACATTCCGTACAAGTCATAATGGCGGTTCTCAAGTCTGAAGCTCAAACTGCGTATTCTGTTAACGAATGCCTTTGTGACCGGTTTCTGCGGAGCGTCAAAAATCTGCTGGGGCGTGCCTTCCTCGTAAATCTCACCGCCGTACATAAAGAACACCCTCGTGCTTACATCCTTGACGAACTGCATTTCGTGACTTACTATTGCCATAGTCATACCCTGGGCGGCCAGGCGTCGTATAACCGCAAGCACCTCGCTCACCATAGTTGGGTCAAGAGCCGATGTAGGCTCATCGAAAAGAATGATTTCCGGATCCATGGCAAGGCAGCGCGCTATGGCCGCCCTCTGTTTCTGTCCGCCCGACAGCTCGCTCGGCAGACTGCCGGCCTTATCGTGAAGTCCCACCATCTCAAGCAGTTCCATTCCGCGTCTTTCGGCGTCGGCCTTTGACCGACCGAGCAGATTAATGGGACAAAGCGTAATGTTGTCAAGAATGGTAAGATGTTCAAACAAGTTGAAGTTCTGAAACACCATACCCATTTTGCGACGCAGCATACTTACATCGGTCCTGCGATCAAGTATATCAACGCCGTCAATCTCAATCTGACCGGCAGTAGCTTCCTCCAGACGGTTCAAGCAGCGCAGGAAAGTGCTTTTTCCCGTTCCCGAAGGGCCGATGATTGAAATAACCTCGCCTTTCCTTATCTCACAGTTCACGTCACTCAGAACCGTAAGTTCTTTTGACTGGTCCTTGAAGACCTTCTTCAAATGTCTGACTGTTATCATACGGCTTTGCCTTTTGGTGTAACCTTCCTGTTCAGGGCATCCAGTCCGCGACCCGCAATACGGGACAGGAAGAAATATACTATAGTCACAATTATCAACGGGAAGAACGCGTCAAGTGTACGCGAGCGGATAAGGTCGCCTGCGCGTGTCAAATCCATCACAGCCACATATCCTACTATCGAAGTGCCTTTGATAAGTGCAATGACATCGCCCTTGAAAACCGGTATTATCGATGTCAGAGCCTGAGGCAGCACAACCAGCCTGAATGTCTGGAATTTACTCAGTCCCAAAGCCGCGCCGGCCTCCCACTGTCCCTTATTGACGCTCATCATCCCGGTACGGAAAATCTCGCAGAAATATGCACCGTAATAAAGCCCGAAACTGAGCACTGCAATCCATAGTGCCGAAATGCGCGATGATGCGAAAACCACATAGCACATTATCATAAGCAGCACCAGGATAGGAATGCCGCGCACCAGATCAATCACAATCTTCGATGTATCGGTTACCCATTTCCTGCGGCTCATACGCACCCTGCACAGCAATATGCCCATCAGAGTGCCGACCAGTATTGACAACACCGATATGAGTATTGTCTGGTACAGACCTTCGGCAAGCATCTGCCATCGGTTCTCCCTTATCAGATTTCTGTCTATGCTGTTTTTCAGTCCCTGCCATATTCCAACCTTTCCGGTCCTGACCGTTGCCCGGCTTTTGCAAATCAGGGCACCGCCGCCTTCAATGTAGGGAGCCGAGAACAGCACCTGCTTTGACCTTTCTCCGGTAACGCGCATATGCGACAGTATCACATCAATCTTTCCGGAATTCAAGGCAGGAATCAGAGTCGTGAATTCCTGGGCGGTATATTCAGGCACAATGCCGGCACTGTTGCAGAAATGTTCCATTACATCGATTTCCATTCCTGTCAGACTACCGTCCTTGATGTATATGTACGGAAAAATGTTATTAGTGATTCCTACCCGTATGGTACGGTTACCTACGGGACGAGACCTGTGGATAAGAGCTTCGGCCATTGAGTCGCAGTCACTTCGCCATAGACTGTCCATCCGGTCATACTCACCGCTCCTTCTGAACTCAGCCAGAAACGCATTGAATTCACTGCATAGCTGTGTATCGTCCAGACGGAATCCAGCCGATGCGGTACTTTTCATTATTCCGGACATACGCACTTCCAGACCGCGGTTTTCAAGATGCGCCATCTGAGCCTGGGTCTGGTCCATCAGGCAGAAATCAGCCATCCCCTTCTCTACTGCAAGCAGCAGTTCGCCAACGCCGATGCGGACGACTTCCACGCCCGGAATTTCCGACAGCATAAGGTCATACGAGCCGCCGGCCGCTGTCGCCACTTTGAACCCTGACAGCGCGTCAAGAGATTCCACCGCATATATGTCAGGCCGGGACGATTCTGTCCTGCAGGACAGAAAAAGCAGCAATACGGGTATAATGAATCTCAATGCTTTCATATCGTGCGGCTTTTGGGAGTGAGTTTCTTTTCCAATATGTCAAGTCCGATGCCGAACACCCAGGATACGAGCAGATATATGGCAGCCACAAACAAAAGCGGGAAAAACGCATCGAACGTGCGCGCACGTATCACATCGCTGGCCTTGGTCAAATCCATAATGGCAACATAGCCGATTATCGAGGTGCTTTTGACCAGCGTTATTATCTGCCCTTTATACACCGGGATGATTCTGAGCAGAGCCTGTGGCAGCACCACCTTCCGGAATGTCATGAAACGCCTCATGCCAAGGGCTGCGCCAGCCTCCCACTGCCCGCCGTCAATGCTCTCAATCCCGGTACGGAACGTCTCGCTCATATAGGCTCCAAAATAAAGTCCGAAACATATCACCGCCGTCATCTGCGCCGGCAGCTGGAATGGTGCCAGAATAACGTAGAACAGCAGCATCAGCAGTACCAGCAGCGGAATGCTGCGCACAACATCAACAAAAACTCTGGCAAATCCCGATACAGACTGTCTTCTGGACATACGCATACGGCATATCAGGGCACCCGTCACCGTAGCAAACAGTACCGACAGCAACGAGACATATACGGTCAGCCATAATCCATCGGCCATCAGGGTCCATCGATTTTCCGTTATAAGGTTATTACGAAAGCTGTCTCTTGCTTTCTGAAAGAAACTCTTCTCTTCCACATACTCCCTTATACGTCCGAAACACATTCCCCCGTCATGGATATATGGAATTGAAGGAACGACAATCTTGGCCCGTTCCTCATTTATGGTAATCGGAATGTATGTAGCATCCAGACGGTTAAACTGCATTTCCTGTATGGCGGCACTGACATCATAGAACTTTATTTCCACGGGTATTCCCGACCAGGCACTGAAATGGCGCATCATATCAGTCTGGAGACCGGTCAGCTCACTGCCGCTGTAATACGTATATGGGTATCTTATCCCGGCTGCCGCAACTTTCATCGGTTTTCCCGAATCGGGCAGGTCCAGACTGTCAAGAACGTGGATGCTCTCATCGGCGTTTATCCATTTGTTTTTCAAACGCTGCATCAGCCCTGAGCTGTCAGCATACAGCACAAAATCATTGAATCTGCCACACAGTTCTGCGCTGCCTCTTGAAAAAATTATCGGATAATCCATTGACCTGAAGCCTGTGAACTTTGGCTCAAGCCCATATTCTGATATATCGACCGACAGGCACGAGATACTGTCCAGCATACCAAAATCAGCCTTTCCTTTCTGCACCGTCACGAGCACTTCACCGCTGCCTACTCTTACTGGAATGATTTCGGGATATTCGCTGATAAGATGGTCGTACGAATCGCCGGAGCTGACTGCAACCCTGTACCCGAAAAGATCCTCTATACAAGTCGGATCCGGGACATCGGCCGGTCCCCTTCCGCAACCGGAAAACAACACGACCGACAGAAGCGATATAAATACACTCCGATTCATTTCCTGAAAGTTATGAGACGATGCCAATTTACAAAAAAAACTGATGCGCGATGTTATACATTGTGCGAGTTAAGGTTAAGGTTAAGGTTTTACTATTGTCCGGGCTTATAATACGGAGACACCCAAAATTACAAATAACGATTCAAACTGCAATGCCCTGTCCCGGATTCTGTGCATCTCCGTCCCGAGCTATTTTGCTATAACCTTATTATCAATTAATTGAATGCTTGGAAAAAGGTCGCGATGAGCGACTTTTCTGCAAAAAGCCCTGCCCGGCGGAAATCGTATAAAACACATAGTGCCGACTCACGAAAAACAGCCCGATTTGATTTCTCTAATTGGGGAAAAAAATTTTCCCAGTTAGAGAAATCAAATCGGCTGTTTGAAGCCTGGTGCCGACGGCCGCTTTCAGGTGCTCCCGTCATCTGACAGTTCTTCGGATTTGTATGCGCGTTTTCGCAGAAACAATGGCTGAGGAATGTATTTTTCGGCCAATCATTTCATTGATAGTAAATAAATTACACCAATTGCTCAGGACGGAAGGGCACAGAATCCTGGACAACCCATTGCCGTATCGGGAGTTTGATGTAACTTTGAGCCACGCTCACAGCACAGTCCTCCCGCAAAAAAACCTTAACCTTAACCTTAACTCGCACAATATATAACATCAAAGAGGGTGACTTTAAAGTCTGTCCGACTTTGAAGTCACCCTCCTGTTGTTCGAGATACTATGAGTATCTATTATCTCTTCAGATACTTCTGACCTGTAGCACCGTCAATCACAATACCCCGGTAGCTCTCGTCAACAGGCATACCGTAAACATTGTAGAACAAGCCGGACTGGTTCTCCGGAATCTTATTGATATAAGTCGGAACCGGCTCCGGCTCGTGACCGGTGTGTCTCCTGACATCGCGATATACGATATAAGGAACAAGATTCTCACTGATTGTGATACCCGACAGAGTCTTGTTATCATCACGTTTGGTGACATTGCCGAATTCGCTTCCGTAGTTCTTCATGTGGAACTCAATACGGTTGGAATATATGTAAATCATCAGACCCTGGATGACTTTCGGATCCTTCTCATAATTAGCCTGAGTCCAACCACCGTCAATATCATTGTCATAGTAACGGCAGCTGCCCAGATAGATTGAGAAGAACGAGCCGTTCTCTTCGGGAACAGGTTCCTCCTTGTACTCCTCGAGAGTATAGATGCAATTTTCCAGCTTATCCTTAGACATTGTTATGACATCGCCGCTTGCGTCAACAGCTACAGAGCCGACACGTGGCTCACCGCTGCTGCTGGTAGCGGCAGCATTGCCAAGTGCATATGAAACGCCACTATATGCGTGGACAATCAGATATGACTTACCAACCTCAAGAGCCGCAGCCTTGTTAGCAGTGATTGTGGCAGCTGTGATATCGTCAATACAATACCAGAAGCCATTGTTCTGCTCATTGTCGTAACTGGAGTTCTTAAGATTGTAATTGCCGCTGCCACCGCAATCCAGATAAAGCGGAGTACCTTCATAGTCCAACATAGTCTTGAAACTGTTGGTCTTCCAGGTTGTAGCAGATACCTTGAGATATTGCTTTGACTCGGAATCGTTGAAGCCGACACCTGTCGATGTCCTGCCCAGATACTTGCCGTTGGCATTGTTCTTCAGATAGAATTTACCATCGGTAACAGGACCTGCAGGCTCCGGCTCCGGCTCAGCCTGAACAGGCTCAATTACATAAATATAGTCCTTTATCGCATCAAAATCGGCAAACGATACGGTGCCCTCATTGATGGTAACGCTTACACTCTCAATACGGGCATTGTCACCAGAGCTATATACTGAGTTTCCTAAAGCAAAGTGACCCTGATAATACTGAACAATCACATACTTGTTGCCCGGAACAATAGCTGTTACTTCTTTTGCAACTATCGGAGAAGCCTCGGTGTCCTCTACACAGAACCAGTGGCCATTCTCCTGATCATTTGTCGCGCTGATACGATCCTTCAGCGAGAAACGACCGCTGCCGCCGCAGGAAAGATTGTACTTTGACTCGAATGTTGTCTTGAACAGACCACCGTCTATCAAAGCCACTTCAGCCTGAATCGGAGTCTCTGACATTGTGACATTCTTGCCATCATTGCCGAAGTACAAACCATTGCCCAAGTTATGCAGATAGAAAGAGCCTGAAGTTACGGGAACAGGCAAAGCCTCAAGCGTGTATAAATAATCCTTGGCAGCATCTATGTCGGCAAAAGAAACGGTGTTGTCGTTGATTGTCACACCGACACTCTCAATACGGGCAGCGTCTCCCGAGCTATAAACAGAGTTGCCCAAAGCAAAGTAACCCTGATAATTCTGAACAATTACATACAGATTACCTGGAATAAGCGATGATACTTTCTTTGCTACTATAGGAGTTGCTGTGATATCCTCTACACAGAACCAGTGGCCATTCTCCTGATCATTTGTCGCGCTGATACGATCCTTCAGCGAGAAACGACCGCTGCCGCCGCAGGAAAGATTGTACTTTGACTCGAATGTTGTCTTGAACAGACCACCGTCAATCAGCTGTACGTATGCCTCGATAGCGGTCTCCGACATTGTAACATTCTTGCCGTCATTTCCGAAATAAAGACCGTTGCCGTAGTTGTGAAGATAGAATGCACCTTCTGTAACACCCTGTGGCTCAGGTGTCGGACCCGGTTTGCGGTCGGCATCGATATGAGTATCGTCGAACGAAGAGATAACTTTACCTTCTTTGTCATATCTTGTGACGCGCTGTGATGTTCTCTCCTTGATCATTGAGGAGTTCTTTCCGTGGTCGTGGCCATAAAGCATAATGGTGTTCGGATATTTGGCAAGAATCTCTTTGAGCACAACTGCGCTTCCCTTCCCATCAATAAGAGCCTTGTCAGTTGGCTGTCCTTTGTTAGGATTTGACAAGGAATTACTGTCATTGAACGGTATGTGAACAAGGAAGAACACTGTACGGTCCGGATCCTCGGCATACAGAGCCTCAAGCTTCTGACCCACCCACTGCACTGATTCTCTTGAATAGTAATAGTCGTCGTTGTTGTTTGCAAGATGCTTACCGGTGTTCAGAACAACGAAATCAAAGCCTCCGATCTGGTAATAGTATGCAGCAAGCATTGAGATACGGTCCGGATCGGTCGGCTTCTTTCCTGGTTTAGGATTATTCAGACTCTCGTCAAAACGGTCCTCATCGCGGAGCATGCCTATGTCAGTCATCATAGGTGTTGAATAGTAATCCCAGCATACATACGATTTTGCGTGCGGGGTCTGGTTGCCGTAACCGGAAGCATCGAACTCGTGATTACCGTTGGCATAGAGAACCGGAGTTGCAGGTGCGCCGGGAGCGAATACGGAACGCGACTTGTCAATCAGAAGCTGACGCGATTTTTCCCAGTGAGCCTGTGATGTAGCTGTTACCTGGCTGGTGTAGTCACCGCCGAACATCAGCATATCGACATTCTCTCTGGTAGTCATTAAATCAAGAGCCTTGACAATTGAGCCGCGAAGACGGACATCGTTGACATCCTTGCAGCTGATCATAGTGTACTCCGTGTGGAGGTCGGACAGACAGCCGATGGTGAACAGAAGCTCACCTTCATCCTGCTTTTCCTGAGCAGCGGCATACTGCGAGCCGACAAACATCGAGCTGACACATAATGCAGCAAGATAGAAGAAGCGTAAAGTTTTTCTCATACGGTTTGAATTTGTGAATAAAAGGTTAAATACAATTAAAATCGTTTTAGTTATGCAAATCTAACTCATTTATATAAAATTTTCAGGTTTTTTCCTGAAAAAAAGAACATAAAAAACTGATATTCTTTCATAAAATAAGGTGTCTGATATCGGATACAGTACTTTTAACTAACTTTGCAGAGCATAGAAACAATTTATGACAATGGAATACAATTTCAGGGAAATCGAGCAGAAATGGCAGAAGAGATGGGCCGAGAATGGTACTTACCGCGTTTCAGAAGACAAGTCAAAACCAAAGTATTATGTGTTGAATATGTTCCCGTACCCGTCAGGAGCAGGACTTCACGTAGGTCATCCGCTTGGATATATAGCATCGGATATTTACGCACGCTACAAGCGTCAGTGCGGTTTCAACGTATTGAACCCTATGGGATACGACGCATACGGACTGCCGGCCGAGCAATACGCCATCCAGACAGGACAGCACCCTGCTGTTACTACAAACAACAATATCAACCGTTACCGCGAGCAGTTGGACAAGATAGGATTCTCGTTCGACTGGAACCGCGAGGTGCGCACCTGCGAGCCCGGATATTACCATTGGACCCAATGGGCGTTCCAGAAAATGTTCAACAGCTATTATGACAAGGATCTCAATAAGGCCATGCCTATTGAAAACCTTATAAGCCATTTCGAGAAGAATGGCACAGAAGGAATAAACGCCGCCCAAAGCACTGAGATGAACTTTACCGCCGAAGAATGGAACGCTTTCACCGCGCAGAACAAGTCGGACGCACTGATGAACTACAGGATTGCCTATCAGGGCGAGACTATGGTCAACTGGTGTCAGGAGCTGGGTACCGTTCTGGCAAACGATGAAGTTGTTGACGGTGTTTCCGTACGCGGAGGTTTTCCTGTGGAGCAGAAAAAGATGCGTCAGTGGTGCCTCAGGGTATCGGCATACGCACAGCGTCTGCTTGACGGACTGGACACGATTGACTGGTCTGAATCGATAAAAGAGACACAAAGAAACTGGATAGGCCGCTCGGAGGGTACAGAGATGAAGTTCCGCGTGTGCGGCACAGAATACTCGTTCACCATCTTCACTACACGCGCCGATACCATTTTCGGTGTAACCTTCATGGTGCTTGCCCCCGAGAGCGAGCTGGTTCCGCTGCTCACAGACCCAAGTCAGAGAAAAGCCGTAAGAGAATATCTGGATATGGTGAAAAAACGTACCGAGCGTGAGCGCATATCAGACCGTACGGTAACCGGCGTGTTCACCGGAACGTATGCCAGAAACCCGCTCACAGGCGAGGGTGTGCCAATCTGGATAAGCGATTATGTACTGGCCGGATATGGCACAGGAGCAATTATGGCCGTACCTGCGCACGACAGCCGCGACTATGCTTTCGCAAAGCATTTCGGACTGGAAATCCGTCCGCTTATCAAGGGTTGTGATGTGTCCAAGCAAAGCTTCGATGCCAAAGAGGGAATAATGACAAATTCTCCAAGTACCGATTTAAGGCTGGAAGGCGGGCTCAATCTGAATGGACTGACTGTAAAGGAGGCAATTGCCGCAACAAAGAAATATGTGACAGAACACGACCTTGGCAAAGTCAAGGTAAACTATCGTCTGCGCGACGCGATTTTCAGCCGCCAGCGTTACTGGGGTGAGCCGTTCCCCGTCTATTACGACAATGGCATTCCAAAGATGATACCCGAGAGCTGCCTTCCACTTGAATTACCCGAAATATCGGAATACAAGCCTACGGCAACAGGCGAACCGCCTCTCGGCAATGCCGCAAAGTGGGCCTTCGATACAAAGACAGACAAGGTTGTTGACAACAGCCTGATTGACAATAAGACAGTATTCCCGCTGGAGCTCAATACCATGCCGGGATTCGCCGGCTCATCGGCTTATTACCTGCGTTATATGGATCCGCACAACAACAGCTGTCTTGTAAGCGGCGATGCTGACAAATACTGGAAATGTGTCGATTTGTATCTGGGTGGCTCCGAGCATGCAACCGGACACCTGATATACTCACGGTTCTGGAACAAATTCCTGTATGACTTAGGTTACAGCGCAGTTGAAGAGCCGTTCAGCAAGCTGATAAACCAGGGTATGATACAGGGCCGCAGCAATTTTGTATATCGTATCAAGGATACCAACACATTTGTATCATACGGACTGAGAGAGCAGTACGACACTACTCCCATTCACGTTGATGTCAATATCGTCAGCAACGATGTTCTGGACATTGATGCTTTCAAAGCCTGGCGTCCGGAATACAATACCGCAGAGTTTATTCTTGAGGATGGCAGATACGTATGCGGATGGGCTGTCGAGAAAATGAGCAAATCAATGTTCAACGTAGTCAATCCCGATGTGGTTATAGCAAAATACGGTGCCGATACACTCCGTATGTACGAGATGTTCCTCGGTCCGCTTGAGCAGTCCAAACCGTGGGATACCAACGGAATTGACGGTTGTCACCGCTTTATCCGCAAACTCTGGAATCTGTTCTTTGACCGCGACGGCAATCTTTGCGTGACTGATGCCGAACCTGGAAAGGAAGAGCTGAAATCAATTCACAAGCTTATCAGGAAAGTTACTGAGGATATCTGCAATTTCTCATTCAACACATCGGTCAGCGCATTTATGATATGTGTCAATGAACTTGCCGCACTTAAATGCAACAAGAAGCAGGTTCTGGATATTCTGGTAAGACTTATCGCACCGTTCGCGCCCCACATAGCAGAGGAGCTCTGGGAGGCTATGGGCTACAAAACCTCGGTGTGTGACTCGGAATGGCCTCTTTTCAACGAGGAATATCTTAAAGCCGAAAACATCACATATTCCATATCGTTCAACGGAAAGACTCGCTTTACGATGGATTTCGCAGTTGATGCCACTTCGGAACAGATACAGGAATCAGTCCTGGCCAACGGGAAAACTTTGGGATATATTGAAGGAAAGACTATCCGGAAGATAATAGTCGTACCTGGCAAGATTGTCAACATCGTTTTATAAAACAATATGTCAACCATTCCGCAATTGAAAAAAAAGTTTGTTCATGAGCTTAATGACTATCTGGCCATAGCTTTTGGATTGGCTATCTATGCTTTGAGCTGGACTGTGTTTATGCTGCCTTACGGAATTACTACAGGTGGTGTTACCGGTGCTGCGGCTATTGTATATTACGCTACAGGCATTGAGATGCAGAATATATATCTTCTGATAAACGCTGTCTTACTTGCCATAGCGCTGAAAATTCTGGGCTGGAGATTCTGTGCCAAGACGGTCTATGCCGTTATCATACTCACCGTCATGCTTAAAGTCGGACAAATCATTATGACAGACGAGAACGGGGATTTCAAAATGATACTCGGTGAGGGACAGAACTTCATGGCTTGCGTTGTAGGTGCCATTCTATGCGGTATAGGAGTCGGTATCTGCTTTGCTTCAGACGGAAGTACCGGCGGTACAGACATCATAGCTGCTATAGTCAACAAGTATCACGATGTATCGTTAGGGCGAGTAATTCTGTTCGCAGATATTCTTATTATCGGAAGCACATATTTTGTCTTTCATGACATTACCCGGATGATGTTCGGCTATGTGACTATGATAATAATGAGCGCATCGGTCGATTTTTATGTAAACAGCGCCCGTCAGTCTGTCCAGATTATGATTTTCTCATACAAATATGATGAGATAGCCGATTACATCAACAAGGTTATAAATCGTGGTGTGACTGTGCTGAATGGAATGGGATGGTACAGTAAACACGATTGCCGGGTTTTGGTATGTCTGGCACGTAAGCACGATGCTACAAATATGCTCCGCGCCATCAAACAGATTGATCCTAACGCCTTTGTATCAATGAGCCGTGTAGTAGGTGTATATGGTGAGGGATTTGATAAGATAAAAGTGAAATGAGACTCGTTTTTGCAACAAATAACGCCAATAAAATCGCCGAGGTATCGGCTATGCTGGACAAAAGATTTGAACTGCTCTCACTTGCCGACATAGGATGTTCCGCAGATATTCCCGAGACAGCGGGAACATTCAGCGGAAATGCCCTGCAAAAAGCCGGATATGTCAGAGAACATTACGGTCTGGATTGTTTCGCAGATGATACCGGACTTGAGGTGAAGGCTCTTGACTGGGCTCCGGGCGTATATTCCGCACGATATGCCGGAAACCATGACTCGGAGGCCAATATAAGAAAACTGCTTGCTGAACTTGATGGTAAAACTGACCGTGAAGCCCGTTTCCGGACTGTGATAGCCCTGATATACAAAGGAGAGGAATATTTGTTCGAGGGAGTGGTCAACGGTCACATATCGACCGAAAAAAGAGGGACCGATGGATTCGGATATGACCCGGTCTTCATACCGGACGGATACGATGAATCATTTGCCCAGCTGGGTCTTGAAGTCAAAAATACTATCAGTCACCGTGCAAGAGCTGTCAGACAATTAGTTGATTTCTTAAACTCCATATAATGAGAAAGACAAGTTTCATCTGCCGTTCAGTGTTCCTGTATTTGTGTTTGACTTTACCATTATTCCTAAAAGCACAAATAGCACCAGGGCAATGGCAGATGCATCTTGCATATCACGATGCCGTAAAAAGCATAAAGGCATTCTCGAAAGTCTTTGTACTCAGTGACGGAGCTCTGTACAGTTATGACGGGAATGACAATTCCATCCAGACATACGACAAGGCAAACTTTTTAAGCGACAATGATATTGCCGATATAGATTATTGCCAAAGTGCCGGAAAAATAGTAATCGCCTACCGGAATGGAAATATTGATTTACTGAGCCCGGATGACGATGTCTATAATATTACTGATATCCTGACAAGCTCTCTGCGCAATAAGGAAATAAATCAGATATTCGTATCAGGCAATAAAGCATATATATCATCTGAAGGCGGAATCATTATACTGGACATTACCAAGTGTGAGATTTCCGACGCATACACATTTGCAGAAAAGGTCAAATCAACAGTTCTTTATCATAATCTGATAATAGCGAATACAGAGACAGGCGTCTATAAAGGCAATATTGCTGACAATCTTAAAGACTCGTCAAAATGGATATGTCTTGACAAGAGAGACATTTTCACAGATCTTACGATTTTCAAAGACAGGGTTGTAATTACAGCATTTGATCATAATATATTCTATTTTGACGTCAACAACGGTAAAATAGACAAAATTGACACAAATGTCATAAATGTCAATGTAAGCTCAGGTTATATGTACGTATATAAAAACAACGTAATATGTGTGCATAACCCTGATAATGGAAATATAACGGAATATAGTACAACCATACCTGTCAGACATATTCTGAAAGACGGAAACACATTGTGGATAAGCTCCTCGGAATTGGGATTGAACAAATGCTCTCTGAAAGACAAAGCTGCGGTAATTTCTGTCTCAAATATAATACCTGACAGTCCTGTCAGAAATTTATTTGACTTTATGAAATTCGATTCACAAGGCAAATTATTGGTAGCAGGCGGATCTTTGAATTATTTTGGAATATATAATGAAGGTACATTAATGACTTACCAGAATAACAAATGGTTCAATTTTCCAGAAGATGGAATATCTGACAAGACAGGACTGGAATACATTAATCTTACAAGCCTTGCCGAAGACGAATCTACCGAAGGACATTATTTCGCCGGCTCGGCAAGACAAGGACTGTATGAATACAGAGATAACAGATTCTACAAACTGCATACTTTCGACAACAGCGGTCTTGCTACAATTCTTCCAGATATAAATCCATACAATTATGTAAGCGTTGATGGAGTACAGTATGATTCAAAAGGAAATCTTTGGATGTTGAACAATGAGGTTGATACTATTCTCAAGATAATGCATAAGGATGGCTCATGGTCCGGACTGTTTTATCCTGAATTGAAAGGATTGCCTACATTCAAACATATATTGCTGGAAAATGACGGTGAATACATATGGACGGCCTCCACCCGTGCTGCACCCGGTATTTTCTGTTCATACACAAACGGTACAATTTTCAATGATAAAGACGATGTTCACCGTTTTTCGGGAGACTCATTCAAGAATCAGGACAATATAACTGTTACTGTAAACGACATATTCTTCTTTGAGAAAGACTTGAATGGAATAATGTGGATTGGAACAGACCAAGGCATTTTCACACTTAATGATCCATCATCATTCATCAATGATGACAATCTTATTTTCAATAGAGTAAAAATCCCTAGAAATGACGGCAGTGGACTTGCAGACTACTTGCTCAGCAACGTATATACATCAGCTATCTGCATAGATTCCGGCAACAGAAAATGGATAGGTACAAAAGGAAACGGCATATACTTTCTTGATGAGTCAGGAACAGAGACTTTATTGCATTTTACCGTTGAAAACAGTCCCTTATTATCGAATAATATTATCAATATAAAAATAGACAGCGAGTCAGGAAATGTCTTCATAGCCACTGACAAAGGTTTATGCATATATGGCAGTGATTCATTCGCATCACGCGAAACACTTGACAAATCGGATATAACTGTATTTCCTAATCCTGTTATGCCTGAAACAGATGGAATAGTCCATGTAAAAGGATTATCCTATAATTGTACAGTTAAAATTCTGAATTCAGCTGGGCGCATCGTCTATGAGGATAAATCCAACGGAGGTGGATTTACCTGGAACTGCGGAAATGGTAGCCGTCGAGTCCCTTCAGGGATATACTACATTATGGCTATAGATCAAAACGGCAGAAAGAGTGTTGTAAAAACAGTAACCATTATTAAATAATTAATATTTTATTTATTGATAATATATTCTGCTGTTGTTTATATGCTGTTATTTATGTTGATAAAAGGCTTGTGATCAGTTATTAATAGTAATAAATGGTTATTTACTGTTTTATGAACATTTATCGCTTTATATATCAGTAATATGCTAAGTTATTAACAGACAATTGAAAAAGTGTTTCCTACAAGCTGTCAGTTGTATTGCTGTTGAGAATAAGATTATAAGTAGGGATTAATTTTCTGTTAAATGAACAGAGATATATAATATGATGACTGTATTCCTATTTTATCGGATATACCAAGTTTTTATAGGATTATTTAATATCTGCTTATCAACCGCATTTGTTTTGTATTGTTAACTGAAATATACGATTATCAACATCGTTTTTAAGAAAATGTTGAAAATGAAAATGAGGAAACTTACTGTATCCGAACTTAACAGAATAGACGCTGAAGAATATAAGTCAAGCAGTAAAATACCTGTTGTAGTTGTATTGGACAATGTACGCAGTCTGTATAATGTGGGTTCTGTATTCAGAACTTCGGATGCTTTCAGAGTAGAAAGAATCATATTGTGTGGAATAACCGCCACACCCGAGAATTCTCTTGTTGAAATACATAAGACAGCGTTAGGTGCAGAGGATAGTGTTGATTGGGAATATTATAAGGATACATACGATGCAGTGACGGATCTGAAGAGAAACGGTTACTGTGCCGTAGCTGTGGAACAGGTGGCTGAAAGCAGGAAACTCGATAATTACAAAGTTCCATCAGGTAAATTTGCCCTGATTTTCGGTAACGAGGTAAAAGGTGTCAGTCAGAATGTGGTGGATATATGTGACATTTCAATAGAAATACCTCAGTTTGGTACAAAACATTCCCTGAATGTATCTGTTTCGGCAGGAATAGTGATATGGGAATTTGCCAGACAGCTTATTTTGACGTATCCAGCATATCATTTTCTATCAGATAGATAATCTCTTCAATTTCGGCATCTGCTCCGGTAGGATCATATTCTCTTTTAAGAGTGGCACCGAACAATGCAGCGAACGCCTGATAGAAATTGGCTCTGAATTTACCTATAAAAGCGTTTATAAGCTCGTAACTTGTCTGATTGCATTCTCTGTCAATCAGCTTTATCAGCATCTTGCCTTGTGAGAGGGTCATTTTCTTCATAATGGGAAAATACTGATCCCATACACCTTTCTCAACTTCATCAAGATGTTTTGCCCTGGCTTCATCGTCAGGAAGAGTCTGTAAATACAGATAAGTTTCAACAAGTACGGCTTTTATTTCTTTTGAGTACGGATATGTCTTGACAACATCACGTACCATTTTATCATATCTTTTCTGTTTACGTTTGGTAGGCATATTCTTTCTGCCGTATATATTGACCTCCATCAATTCGAATGAAGGTATTGTATCTCCGTTTACGACAGTCTCCAATGCAAAAAACAACTTCTGTTTCCTGTCATCATTTTTGTCTGCCATCGCAATGTTGATGGTAGAGACAAGAAAAATCAATATCAGAAAGATTTTTTTCATCGCGCAAAAGTATCAAAGATAATTCATATAGCCTATCTTTGAACAAAATCAAATGCTATGAAAAATAAAATACCATCTCTTGTTTATGCCATTATACCGGTTTTTGTTTTTGTATGCGGTATCAACGCGCAGGAGACAGTCTCTGATGAGTTGTTTGAACGTATGCTCACCACACTGCTCCGTGAAGATGAAATGTCACAAGAACAGTATTCCTACTTATATGAGTTGATAAATGAACTTCATGATAATCCGATTGATATAAACTCAGCGACCACATCGCAACTTTTGTCAATTCCATTTCTGTCTTCTGAGCAGGTAGAGGACATTGAGGAATATATATATAAGAATGGTCCTGTTCTGACGCTTGGCGAGTTGCAGTTCATAGGTAGTCTTGATTATGATACGCGCAGATTTCTGTCGTGTCTTGTGTATCCTGGTCCTGGTAATATGAAAATTCCAAAAACGTCATTTGGTGATGTGCTCAAATATGGCAGGAATACATTGTTGGCGAGAACTGACATTGCTTTGTACCAACGCAATGGATTTGCTTTCCATACAGCCGATGAATTGCGGAAATATCCAAACCGGGCATATCGGGGTAATGCCTTTCAAGGAAATATGAAATATACTTTTAACTGGCACGACAAAGTGAGATTCGGATTTTCGGTTGACAAGGATGCCGGTGAGAAAATAGATTTCATCTCGGCCTATATGTTTCTGAACGATTATGGAAATCTGAATTGTTTGGCAATAGGTAATATAAAAGCATCGTTTGGGCAGGGACTTGTTGTCAACACAGGTTTCAGTATGGGCAAGAATCAGATGAGCGGTTCAATGGACAGACCTTTGACAGGCTTCAAACCGCATTCATCCACATCTGAGAGCGGATATTTTACCGGTGCAGGCTGTACGTTTGCATTGGGCAGGATATCAATATCATCGCTTGTCTCGGTAACAGCGGTAGATGCCACATTGTCTGAATCGGGTTCAATATCATCGTTGAAAGACGATGGCTATCACCGTACTCCTCTTGAGTTTCAAAAAAGGCATAATACAATGGAATCAGTAGCTTTGACCCATATTAATTGGCATGGGAACGGCATTGATATAGGCGGCACTCTATTATTTGATTCATTCGACAGAAGTTTCTTGAAATTTGAGCCGCAATCAACAGGCAGTAATCTGTTTCTTTCAGGCTTTTGGAATGCCAGTGCTGATTATTCTGTACGGCGGGCCGGAATAAGTCTCAACGGCGAGACTGCCATATCCGGAAACGGGGCCGTGGCGACGGTCAACATTCTTAGGATGCGTTTGACTGAATCGTCGAATATTATGCTGATATACCGTGATTATAGTCCAAATTATATTTCGTTCCATTCTGCCGGTTTTTCCGATGGAGACATAGTGAATGAACGTGGACTGTATTTTCGGTTCGGTGCGGATATCAGTAGTGTCAGGTTGTCGGCATATACTGACTTGATGCGTTTTCCAGACTCAAGACAGTCTGCCTCGTTGCCATCGTACGGATTTGATACTCAAATGGAGCTGGAGTATTCGTCAAAAAGCGGTGATGAGTTGGATTTCAGATACAGATTCAAGGCAAGACAGCAGGATTGTAAATCGGTGGCCGGCGATTTATCGTTCAAAGACAGCGGACGGCTACGGGTAAAATGGAATCGTACGATCAACGGCTGCGCATCGTTTGACTCTCAATTCAGTCTGTCACATTGCTATTTTCCGGATTCCGGCTTTGAGCTTGGATATGCCTTGTCCCAATCAGTATCAATAAAGTCGGCAGAGACAAGACTGTCAGGTACTGCTGCATTATGTTATTTCAACACCCGCAGCAATGATACATCATTATCAATATATGAGAAAGGCTTGTTGAACGGTTTTAATTTCATCACTTTGACAGGTCAGGGTCTCAGATACTCGGCTATAGCACGATATGACATAACCGGGAATATAATGATTATGCTGAAATTCTCAGGCACACTATATTTCGACAGGCAATCAATAGGCTCGTCTCAGCAAAGAATAGATCAAAATCATAAGGAGGACATAAATGTCCAGTGCAGAATAAAGTTCTGATTACTTCGAAGGCAGTACGTGCCTGATGGTGCGGAAGCGCTTCTTATATCCGTTTATCATAAGCCATGTTCCGGCGATGATGAACGGGATGCTCAGTATCTGTCCCATATCGATAGGAAGGCCC
Source organism: Bacteroidaceae bacterium (assembly GCA_045597365.1). GTDB lineage: Bacteria > Bacteroidota > Bacteroidia > Bacteroidales > Bacteroidaceae > Colenecus. The sequence goes on from JAZLKB010000065.1 coordinate 36,532, forward strand.
TTTTCCCACGGAGACTGAATCTCCTTGCAGAATTCAACAAAGAATCTGAAAATGAAAATAGTGGCAAGACAGAAACCTATGTAGAATCCGGTTCCGACCAGATTCTTGTGTTTGCGGTAAATGATGGAAATTGCAATAAATATGATGAGATATGCAATGGCCTCGTAAAGTTGGGCCGGATGTCGCGGAAAGTCCTCGCCAAGCTGGGAGAAGACGAATCCGAAATCAGTACCTGTGGGCTTGCCGATAATCTCGGAGTTCATAAGGTTTCCGATGCGTATGCAGCAAGAAGTAGCCGGAACTGCAATACATACACAATCAAGCGTTGTCAAAAGCCGTACCTTATATTTTCTGCAATACAGATTAATGCATATAAGCAGACCGATTGCTCCACCGTGGCTTGCAAGACCGCTGTAACCGGTAAAGTGGAACGAAGGCTTGAAACTGATGGGAAGAAACATCTCAATTACGTTCTGGAGGCTGGAAAGATAGTATTCAGGCTCGTAGAATATGCAGTGGCCTAAGCGTGCACCGGCAAGAGTACCGATAAAACAATACAGGAATAGCGGCTCAAAGCGGCTGCTGTCTATTTTCAAATCCTTATAATACTTTTTTACAAGGAAATATGCCGCGGCAAGACCCACAATCCACATCAATGAATAGTACCTTACGGGTAATCCGAGAAGCCGGCACATCTCAGAGTCCGGATTCCAGATAATATAACTGGGAATATTGCACATATATTATACGTTAAATCTGAAATGCATTATGTCTCCGTCCTGGACTACGTAATCTTTACCCTCGATGTAGAGTTTTCCTGCATCGCGTATGGCACTCTCCGACCCCAATTCCATATAGTCATCGTATTTGATAACCTCAGCCCTTATGAAGCCCTTCTCGAAATCTGTGTGGATTACGCCGGCGCATTGAGGTGCTTTCCATCCTTTATGATAAGTCCATGCCTTTACCTCCATTGGTCCGGCTGTTATGAATGTCTCCAGATTAAGCAGCTTGAAAGCTGATTTGATAAGTCGGGATACTCCCGATTCCTCCAGTCCAAGCTCCTCAAGGAACATCTGTCTGTCCTCGTACGATTCCAGCTCAGCTATCTCAGACTCTGTCTTGGCTGCGATGACCAACAGCTCTGCATCCTCATCCTTTATGGCCTCACGTACCATATCAACGTATTTGTTGCCATTATGTATGCTGTTCTCATCAACATTGCAGACATATAAGACCGGTTTTGATGTGAGCAGGAACTGTTCGGCGGCTATTTTCTGCTCGTCTTTCGAGTCGAATGTAACGGTTCTTGCCGATTTTCCCTGCACAAGCGCCTCGCGGAACTGCGACAGGACTCCAAAAACAACTTTTGCCTGCTTGTCGCCTACGGCAGCCTGTTTCTGAATCTTTTGAATCCTTGAGTCGATACTCTCCAAGTCTTTTATCTGGAGCTCCATATCGATTATCTCCTTATCGCGTACGGGATTGACTGAACCGTCAACGTGTGTTACATTATCATCATCAAAGCAGCGCAACACGTGAATAATGGCATCGCATTCACGGATGTTGCCTAGGAACCGGTTGCCGAGTCCCTCGCCTTTGCTGGCTCCTTTCACCAATCCTGCAATATCTACAATCTCGACTGTAGCGGGAACGATTCTTCCGGGATTTACAAGCTCTGCCAGCTTGTTCAGACGTTCGTCAGGCACGTTTATGGTACCTACATTCGGCTCAATGGTGCAGAATGGAAAATTCGCGGCCTGGGCTTTTGCCGACGAAAGACAGTTGAACAACGTTGATTTGCCGACATTAGGAAGGCCTACTATACCGCATTGCAATGACATCTTATCAAGTATTTAAAACAGTTCTACAAAGGTATGTAATCTTTTCCGTTTATCAGTGTGCCTCAAGCCAGTTTGCTCCCCATCCGCAGTCGGCCGTCAGCCTTACGCGCATTTTGTATGCGTTCTGCATCTGTCCCACTACGATGTCGTGTACAATCTGCTCTTCGCCGGGAACAACGTTGAAGTTGAGCTCATCGTGGACTTGAAGAATCATTGTTGATTTCAGTCCGTTCTTTTTGAATTCACGCCAGATTTCCACCATGGCATATTTGATTATATCGGCCGCGCTCCCTTGTATCGGGGCATTCACGGCATTCCTTTCGGCATATCCGCGCACGGTAGCGTTTTTTGAATTGATATCCGGCAGATAGCGTTTGCGGTGCATTACAGTCTCTATGAATCCCTGGCTTCTTGCTGTCACAATCTGGCTGTCAATGAATCTCTTTATATCCGGATAGGTAATAAAGTAATTATCTATCAGATTTTTAGCCTCCTGGCGGCTCACTTTCATCCTCTCGGCAAGCCCGAATGCCGAAATACCGTAAATGATTCCGAAGTTAGCGGTCTTTGCTTTTCTCCGCTCGTCTTTCGTGACTTCTGATATAGGTTTGTGGAATATCTTGGCAGCTGTGGCAGTGTGTATATCCTCGCCGTTCTCAAAGTCCTGGATCATATTGCCGTCGCCGCTCAAGTGTGCCATAATGCGTAACTCGATCTGTGAGTAGTCGGCCGAGAAGAATCTGCATCCGTCATCGGGAATGAATGCTTTCCTGACCTCTTTGCCGTCCTCGTCACGTACAGGGATATTCTGAAGATTCGGTCCGCTTGAGCTCAGGCGTCCTGTAGCTGTGACCGTCTGATTGAACGAGGTGTGGATTTTTCCTGTCTTGGGATTGATAAGCGAGGGAAGGGCATCGACGTATGTTCCTATAAGTTTCTTCAGACCGCGGTATTGCAGTATTTTATCCACGACAGGGCTTTTGTCGCGCAGTCCCTCCAGTACCTCCTCGGATGTCACATACTGCCCGCTTTTGGTCTTTTTGGCCTTCTCCGACAGTTTCAGACGGTCAAACAGCACCTCTCCCACCTGCTTGGGTGAGAGTATGTTGAATTTGAGTCCGGTCAGATTATAAATCTCCTTTTCTGTCTCATTCAGTCTGATGGACAGCTCGCTGCTTGTCTCCCTAAGAGCATTGGTGTCTATTCTCACTCCGCAACGTTCCATATCTGCCAGTACTTGCACCAGCGGCATCTCTATTTTGCGGAACAGCTCGGTTGTGTTGTCGTCTTCAAGAGCCTTTTCCAGCGGGCTGCGTAATTTCTGTGCTGCCAGGGCAATCAGGCAGGCATTGCGGCTGAGTTTTTCCAGGTCCGGCTTGAAGAACAGCATATCAGCAGCCTTTTGCTGTCCGTTATCGTCTATATTGATTATTTCGTGAAGATACACTTCGGACAGATGCCCGATGCTGTGCTTTCCCTCAGGCTGCATAACATAATGAGCTATCATAGTATCGAACAGCTCACCTTTGAGCTCAATTCCATAATTTGCCAGTGCGAGTATGGAAGGTTTCAGATTATGACCTGTTTTGCCGACACTCTCGTTTTCCATCATTTTTCTGACCAGCTCAAAAAACTCGGTTTGCTCCTGCAAGTTTTCGGGTACTGAGAGGTACCAGCATTTTTTCTGGTCGAAACAGACTGCAATTCCGTATATCTCGGCGGTAACCGTATCTCCAGGGGTGGTGTCAATACAGAATGCCATATTCCCAGCCTTGTTGGAAAGCTCTGTAATATCACGCGTAATGTCAATGCTTTCAACTATTTGGATGGGTAAATCCTCTACTTTTACCTCGCTGAGAATTCCATTTTTCAAATTTTCCGTATCATCGTCCGCAAATAAGTCAAGGAGATTGCCTTGCGAAGCCTTGTCCGTTGCCGTATTCTTCTCTTCCCCGTAGTATTTCATCAACCTTTGCAGAAGACCGCTCATCTCGAGGTTTGTGAGAATGGAGCGCAACTTCTCCATATCAGGCTTCTCTCTTTTAAGCGACTCCATATCCAAAGTTACAGGGACATCTGTCCGGATAGTAGCAAGCAGTTTGCTGAATTTGATTTTCTCAGCATTCTCTTCGATTCTATCTTTCAATGCTCCTTTTATCTTGCCGGTGTTCTCAAGAATGTTCTCGATGCTTCCGAAATCCGATATAAGTTTTTGAGCTGTTTTAGGGCCCACCCCCGGGCAGCCCGGGATATTGTCAGCGCTGTCCCCCATCAATCCCAGAAGGTCTATCATTTGCGATGTCGATGACAAGCCGTATTTTTCCAGCACATCTTCAACGCCCAGTATCTCGTATCCCTTGTCGCCGTATTTGGGCCGGTATAGCAGGGAGTTTTCCGTTACCAGCTGGCAATAGTCTTTATCGGGCGTGAGCATATAAGTCCGTATTCCCCTCTCGTCGGCCTGCCTTGAAAGAGTTCCTATCACATCATCGGCCTCGAATCCGGCTACTTCGATTATAGGAATGTTGAATGCGGAAATTATTTCCTTTATGATAGGGACAGATTCTCTGATGACCTCGGGTGTCTCCTCACGCTGCGCCTTATATTCCTTATAAAGTTCGTGACGGAAAGTACCACCCTTAGGGTCGAATGCTATTCCGATGTGTGTAGGGTTCTCTTTGTCAAGAATTTCGTTGAGCGTATTGACAAAGCCGAGGATAGCCGATGTGTTCAATCCCTTGGAGTTCATCTTTGGGGCTTTTATCATCGCGTAATAGGCCCGGAATATCAGTGCGTATGCGTCAAGAAGAAACAGTTTTTCCATCTGTAGTCGGCGATTATATGGTTATCAATGTAAAAGTAACTATTATTCGTCAGTCTATCTACTGTTTTCCCTCTGCGGCTACACTTTTTTACTAACTTTGCGGCCAAATGAATCAGGAATTATACAATTCTATTACAGGGTCTGTGGCAGGGCAATTTCTTGCGTTCAAGGATCACTTCGACTCGTTGCTGAGTGTTGAGGATGCCGATTTGGCCCCTTTGATGGATTGTCTCAAGCTTAGAAACGGCAAGATGCTCCGCCCTATCCTGGTTCTCCTGATTGGCAGATACTACGGTTTTCCTACTGACAGGCTTTATAATGTAGCTGCATCGATAGAGCTGCTTCACACAGCCACTCTCATTCACGATGATGTTGTCGATAACAGTATGCTCAGGCGCGGCATGGCATCTTTCAATGCTGTCTTTGACAACAAGATGTCGATATTGTTCGGTGATTACGTAGTCTCGATGTCTTTGGGCGAGATGTCGCGTTCGGGTATGATTCACAATGTAGAGTATCTTTCCCAATTGTCAAAGACCCTCTCGTCCGGTGAGATAACACAACTTAATGTACGTACCAAGGACGTTTTGTCCGAAGACTCTTATTTCGATATCATATCCAGAAAGACAGCCTGCCTGTTCTCGGCGGCCGGTCATATAGCTGCCTATACCTGCGGTGCGCCATCGTGCGAAGTGGATATGTTCTGTGAGTTCGGACGACTTGTCGGGCTTTGTTTCCAGATAAAGGATGATATTTTCGATTACTTTCCATCAGCCGCTACCGGCAAGCCGTCCGGCAACGATTTGAAGGAGGGAAAATTCACTCTTCCAGCTATTTATGCTCTGAATCATTCAGATAAAGACTGGACTTCGACCATTCGTGATGTAAGGAATTGCATGGCAACACCGCAGCAGATGCGGCTTGTCACCGATTATTCCATAGAACATGGAGGTATAGAGTATGCCAATGGGTATATGCAAAGACTGTCCTCGCAAGCCATTTCTTTACTTCCCGCCGGCATGCCCCAGGAGCTCCGGACAGCGTTCACCGACTATATGTCGTTGATTATAAACCGGGACCGTTAAAGACAGATTTCCTGCCCCGTCAATTTTCCTATAAGACCTTGTGCCAGTCTGCTTGTACCTATCCTGAATAAGGAGCTGTTCAGCCATTCTTTTCCCAGGACGTGCCGTACTATCGAATAATACAGATATGCGTCCTGTGGTGTACTTATGCCTCCAGCGGCTTTTATTCCCACTTTTATGCCGGTTTCAGCGGCATATTCCTTTATTGCGGTACACATTGTATAGAATGCCTCGGGTGTGGCTTTCGAGCCATCTTTGCCTGTCGAGGTCTTGATAAAGTCCGCACCTGAGTACATTGCCATCAGAGATGCTTTCTTGACGTTCTCAAGGCTTCCCAGCAGCGATGTCTCAAGAATCACTTTCATAGTTTTCTCGCCGCATACCTCTTTAAGTTCCTGAATCTCGTCGGCTATGTACTCGTATTCGCCTGACAGAAATCTGCCTGCCGGCATTACAATATCAATCTCGTCGGCTCCGTCGTGGATTGCCATTGCCGTCTCGGCAATCTTTATCTCTGAAGGAGTCTGGCCCGAGGGGAATCCGCCACTTACACAGGTTGTCTTGATGTCCTCAATCTCAATGGATTTGCTTACTATTCCGGCGTAGCAGGGGTAGATACATATTGATGCGAACGGTGGCAGTTCCGGGTGAGAGTCGAATAAGTCATTGATCTTGTCGCAAATCTGCATTATGCTCTCATCACTGTCAGTCTGTCTCAGCGATGTGTAGTCAATACAGCCCAGTATTATACTGTAGTCTTTATCCGATGCCTCAGCGTTGTTTTTACTTATTGAGTTTATTGCCTTTTCAACGGTGTTATTGTCAACTTTCAGATTATACTTTGCAAAAGCCTCTTCGTATCTGTCTGTCTCGTTGAACTCCCTTGTCTCATTGTCTGAATATTCCATTATTCTTTATTTTTAGTATCCATTACTATTGTTACCGGGCCGTCGTTTATCAGTGATACCTTCATATCGGCTCCGAAGACTCCCGTCTGAACCATTAATCCGCTAGTCTCTCTTATTTTCTCGCAAAATGCCTGGTACATTGGCTTTGAGAATTCCGGTTTTGACGCACGTATGTACGATGGCCTGTTACCCTTGCGTGTCTGAGCCATCAAAGTAAACTGGCTGATGACCATTATCTCGGCCCCGATGTCCATGGCAGATAGGTTCATAACTCCGTTTTCATCGTCAAAAATCCGCATTGCGGCAATCTTGGCCGTCAGCCAGTCTATATCCTGTGTCGTGTCGGAGTCTTCTATTCCGACCAGAATCATCAGTCCTTTGCCAATGCTTGAGTCGATTTCTCCGCCAATTCTTACGCTGCACTCCCTAACCCTTTGTATTACTGCTCTCATTGCCGTTATGGAAATATGTGAATAATTTGGCTGCTTTTGCGGCACCGGTTACTGTTGCCAGCTCCTCCCCCGAAGCCTCGGCTATACGCTTTACGCTCTTGAATTTCTTCAATAATTCCGCAGCCGTCTTCTCGCCAATTCCCTCTATCTGTGTCAGTTCCGATGATGTCTGCCGTTTGCTTCTCTTTTTTCGGTGAAATGATATAGCCACTCTGTGGACTTCTTCCTGCATATTCTCCAGAAATCTGAAAAGCTCACTGTCAGGCTTGATTCCGGCAACAAGCATGTCCTTTCCATAAATCAGACCCTCGGTCTTGTGCCTGCTGTTTTTCACCAGACCCGCGATGTTTAGTGTAATGTTCAGACTATCAGCCACTTGATATGCTATTGCCATCTGTCCTTTGCCTCCATCTACAATTACAAGATCCGGCAGTTTGCCTTCTTCTTTCAGAATCCGTGTATATCTCCGCTCAAGAACCTCGTTCATTGAAGCATAGTCATCGCCTCCAGCCCCGCTCTTTATATTATAAAGCCGGTAATCTTTTCTTGAAGGTTTTCCTGCCTCGAATACCACGCAGGATGCTACGGCATCTGTACCTTGTATATGCGAATTGTCAAAACACTCAATGCGCATAGGAATCTGTTCCATTCCAAGCGTCTTTTGCAGCTCCTTCAGTATTCTGACGTGCTTTTGCTCAGGGTTGAGCTTATCATTTCTTTTCAATCTGTCTGCCCTGTATTGTCTGACGTTCAATTCTGACAGCTTGAGCAGCTTCAGCCTCTCTCCCCTTTGCGGCACGCACCAGTTAATGCCGTTCAGTTGTGTCCCGGGCATAAACGGAACTATTATTTCACGCGCATTGCTCCCGTATCGCGAGCGTATCTGTATGATAGAGGTTAAAAACAAATCCTCGATGGAATCGTCGGCTTTATTCTTGAATTCAAATGTGAAAGCTTGATTTATGCATCCTTCGGTAACGTGCATATAATTGACAAAGACTATACCGTCTTCGTCCTGCGAAATACTGAAAATGTCGATGTTTTCGGACAAATCCGATATAACCTGGCTCCGTTGCCGGAATGAGGACAGGATTGTTACCTTCTCTTTCATTATCTGGGCCTGCTCGAATTTAAGGCAGGCTGCCAGATCTTTCATTTTTTCTTTCAGATTCTGTTCAATGCCTACAGAGTGTCCGCGTAATATCTCGCGTATCTCATCGATTTGCACTTTATATTCCTCTTTTGTCTCGTTTCCGATGCATGGAGCGTTGCAGTTTTTTATCTGATATTCCAGGCAATCCCTGAATTTGCCGGCCTTTATCTGCTCTTCGGTCAACATCAGCCTGCAGCTTCTTACTCTGTACAAACTGTGAATAAGCTCCATCAGGCCGTTCAAAGTGGATACGTGGCTGTAAGGCCCGTAATACTCGCTTCCGTTATTGATGATTTTCCTCGTTTTGAAAACGCGCGGAAAATCCTCGTTTGTTATGCAGATTGACGGATATGTCTTGTCATCTTTCAGCAGAATGTTGTATCGGGGCTTGTATTTCTTGATCAGGTTGTTTTCCAGAAGCAGTGCGTCCCACTCAGTTCCTACAACCACATACTTGATGTCCCTGATTCTGCTTACAAGCATTCTTGTCTTTGCCGACTCGTGCTCTTTGTTGAAATATGAGCTGACCCTTCGTTTCAGGTTCTTGGCTTTGCCTACGTATATTACTTTGCCCGTCTCGTCCAGATACTGGTAACAACCGGGAGTCTCGGGCAAATTCAGTACGATTTGCCTGATTTTCTCCCGGTATGTCTCTGTCTCTTTCAAACCAGATTACTCTACGCCGTCCATTTCGTCCATTTCGATGAGGCTGTATATGTCAACATCCTCGGGGAAACGCTCTCTGGATTGGAAATTTGTGAGCTCGATTATGAAGTTGGCCATTACTTTCTGCGGATTGAACTGCTTTACCATATAGCAGGCTGCGCTTGATGTGCCGCCTGTGGCCAGCAGGTCATCGTGAATAAGTACTACATCGTCGTTGCTGATAGAGTCTTTGTGCATCTCGATGCGGTCAAAGCCATATTCTTTCTTATATTCAATGCTTACTTTTTCGTACGGGAGCTTGCCCGGTTTGCGGATTGGAACGAATCCTGCTCCCAATCTCTCTGCCAGTATCGCACCGAGTACGAAACCTCTTGACTCAATTCCGCAAACTTTGGTTATGCCCTTGTCCTTGTAGTATTCATAAAGTGTGTCGGCAATGTCTTTCAAATCGCCGCTGTCCATAAACCACGATGTTACATCCTTAAACTGTACTCCCTTCATCGGGTAGTCAGGAATGTTTCTGAGGTGCTCGAGTAATGTCTGTTTGTCCATTTTTCTTTTTTGAAATCTGTATTGTTCCACGTGGAACATTTTATCTGTTTAATAATACTAACAACACGTTTATGTCGCTGGGTGAGACTCCAGGAATACGGCTTGCCTGTGCCAGCGTCTCGGGGTCGATGCGGCAAAGCTTCTGTCTTGCCTCGGTTGACAGTGACTGAAGGCTGTTATAATCAAAACGTCCTTTTATCCGTATGCTCTCCAGGCGTACCATCTTGTCGGCTATCAGGCGCTCGCGCTCAATGTAACCGCTATACTTCATCTGAATTTCCGCTGCCTCGATAATCTCCTCGCTGTTTTCTTTTGGAACCGCTGCCAGCTCGCGTCCGAGAGCCTTGATGTAAGGGGCAATGTTCAGCAATGTGATCTGTGGCCTGCTGATAAGGTCGTAAAGCCTGCATCCTTCGCGGAGCGGTGTGGTGCCGAGTGCTTCAAGCGCGTCGTTAATGAGCGACTGCTTTACCGGGAAATTTCTGCAGAAATCAACAATCCGTTCCATCGCAGCTTTTTTGGCCAGCATTCTCTCATATCTCCCGACCGATGCCAGACCCAGTTTGTACGACTTCTCTGTAAGTCTTATATCCGCATCGTCTTGCCGCAGCAGAATGCGGAATTCAGCCCTTGATGTGAACATACGGTACGGCTCATCGACACCTTTGGTAACCAGGTCGTCAATAAGCACTCCGATGTAGGCCTCGTCCCGTCCCAGTATGAGAGGATTCCCGCCGCGGCACTTCAGGCAGGCGTTGATACCGGCAACAAGTCCTTGGCCGGCGGCTTCCTCATAGCCTGTGGTGCCGTTTACCTGTCCTGCCATAAACAGCCCGCTTATTATCTTTGACTCCAGACTGGACTTAAGCTGGGTCGGATCGAAATAATCGTATTCTATGGCATATCCCGGCCTATAGACAACAAGATTGCGGAAAGCAGGAATCTGTTTGAGAGCGTTTATCTGAACATCCATCGGCATAGACGATGAGAATCCGTTCAGATACATCTCGTTGGTATTCTCGCCTTCCGGCTCAAGAAACAGCTGATGTCTGTCTTTGTCGGGGAATGTATGGAGTTTTGTCTCTATGCTGGGGCAATATCGCGGCCCGATGCTTTTTATCTGGCCATTGTACAGCGGTGAGTCGGCCATTCCACCACGAAGTACCTCGTGAGCCCCGGAATTGGTAAAGCAGGTGTAGCAGCACATCTGTTTCAGGTGCCGTTCCGATTCCATAAAGGAAAAGCGATGGAAATCGTTCTCGCCCTCCTGAATCTCCATTTGGCTGAAATCCACGCTTCGGGAGTCTATCCTGACCGGTGTACCGGTCTTCATACGGCCATATCTGACACCGTGTCTCGCTATCGATTCCGTAAGTCCGTACGATGCCGGCTCGGATATGCGTCCGCCGGGCATGCTCACGTGCCCTATATGCATCAGACCATTTAGGAATGTTCCTGTTGTAAGAATTGTGCTTTTTGCTTGAAAATCAGCACCTTGGAGTGTGTGGACACCAGTCGCCCTACCCTCTTCCACCTTTAATTCGGTAACAATGTCCTGCCAGATGTTCAAGTTTGGCAGATTCTCGAGAATTGAGCGCCAGTTCTGTACGTACCTGGTCCTGTCGCACTGGGCCCGGGGGCTCCACATTGCGGGACCTTTCGAGCGGTTGAGCATGCGAAATTGTATCGATGATTGGTCCGTAACAATGCCAGTGTAGCCGCCCATTGCATCTATCTCTCTGACAATCTGTCCTTTAGCAATGCCGCCGATAGCCGGATTGCAGCTCATCTGCGCAATCTTTGTCATATCTATAGTGATAAGACAAGTCCTCGCTCCCATATTCGCTGCCGCTGCCGCCGCCTCACAGCCGGCGTGCCCCGCCCCTATCACAATCACATCGTACTGGAAATCCATATCATCCCGCTTTATCCTGCAAACTTATAAAAATTCTACATTATGGCTAAGAACCTGTTTGGACAAATTTCCGTGCGTCAATATTCCGGATTCAACTTTTAAACGCAATTTTTGAGAAAGAATCTGTGAGATAAAGGTTTATATTAAGTATAAATCTTTACATTCTGGGCGGTCTGCCCGCAAAACAGGTTCAAAAATGACGCATTTAAGAGAGTGGCAGCGGTATCAGA
>JAZLKB010000066.1:0-2209 GCA_045597365.1 Bacteroidaceae bacterium
CCATCGCCGATGCAGTCATGAAGAGGATGTTTCCGGCGATGTAGGCAATACCCGATCCTTGCAGATATACTTTGTGAGCTGCATCAATATACCATTTGGTGTAGAGAGCATCTCCAATATGTTGTGCCCAATGAGGCATACTGTCTGCCGGGAATATAAAGCCCGAGAAAAACAAAAGGACCAGATTGACTACGGACACAGCGGTGCTGGAGGCATTGGATTCGGTAGCGGAACACAAGGAAATGAAGAATCCGAGAAGCAGTGAGGTAATGATCAGCAATTCGGTTATGATTGCAAACAGCCATAGAGAGCCATTGAAAGGGACATTCAGGACATAACGGACAACCAGGAAACATATGATGGCATCCAAAGAGTAAAATAGCAGATATGTGAGGAGTTTGCTCAACATCAACATCTTCGTGCTGACGGATGACATAATCACGTTATCAATTGAACGCCGGGTCTTTTCTCCCACCATTGCCGTTGCTGCACGAACCGTTACCGCCATGACCAGTATAAGGGCATAGATACCGATTCCAAAATGAAATGTGCTGCGTAGCCCGGGGTTGAACATCGCCTGCATGGAAAAATAATCGTCGGTTGACTGATTGAGTGCAGAAGTGACATAGTACGTGGCTGAATTGCCTATTACAGTGTTGCTGTTGTCTGTAATTATCTGAACGGAAGGATTACAGCTACGGTTGTCTGCCTTCACACTCTTGTCAAAGTCGCGGTCAAGGACAATCAGTGCGTGGATTTTGTTTCTCTTCAGCATTGTCATTCCTTCATCAACGGAGGAGAGTATACCCTTGAAGTCAAACAAGTCATTATAGAGCAGAGGTTTAAGATAATCCGTGGAGGCTTCTGTCCTGACCGGGACCACTGCCGCCACCTTAACCGAACGCAAATCGGTATTGAATGCCTGATCCGACAAGGCCAAAGCAATGACCGGTAAAAACACCAGCATAACTGCCGATATCTTGTCACGGAACATAAGACGCAGTTCCTTTTTTAAGAGTTGGAATAGCAATTTCATTTCTCTGCGTTTGTAATCAAGTCGAATATGTCATCAAAGTCCGGAGAGACACCCATTGAAATCAATGACTGCAGATGCCCCATTGCCATAATCTTCCCGTCAACCATTATACTCTGACGGTCGCAGTATGTAGCCTCATCCATATAATGTGTGGTTGCGAAAATGGTGGTTCCGCGCTCAGCCTCACCCATTATTATCTGCCACATTTTCTGACGTGCCTCTACGTCCACACCACTTGTTGGTTCGTCAAGAAAAATGATATCCGGATGATGAAGAGTAGCCGTGGCGAATGCCAGACGTTGTTTCCAACCGAGGGGAAGTGTGCGTACGATACGTTCCTCCATACCCTTCAATCCGACAAGTTCAAGTTGTTCCCTGATTCTGGGAAGGGAGTTCTTCTTCGAAATGCCGTACATTCCAGACATCACCAGCATATTATCCATCACTGACAAGTCTTCATACAAGGCAAACCTCTGGCTCATATAGCCGATGTGTTTCTTTATCTCCTCGCTCTGGGTCATTATATCGAACCCCGCCACGTGTCCACTGCCGGATGTCGGTTTCAACAAACCGCACAGCATATTGATGGCAGTTGTCTTTCCGGCACCGTTGCTGCCCAGGAAACCAAATATCTCTCCTTTCCTTACGCTGAAACTTATCCCGTCCACAGCATTAAAATTACCAAATAACTTGACCAGATCGTGCACTTCAATAATATTCTCCGCATCTTCCATAGGGGCTTTTTCACGCAGTTTGACTTCGCTTTTCTGCATCAGATCCTGCGGCCTTCCTACGGTCTGTATCCTTCCTCTTTCCATTTTGGCAATGCGATGACACAGCCAAATTTCATTCAGATAAGGAGTTGACACGAGAATGGTGATGCCGTATTCCTTGTTTATTTGTACCAGCGCTTGCCAAATCTCACGCCTCGACGTAGCATCAATGCCTGTTGTAGGTTCGTCAAGGATAAGCAGGCGCGGCTGGTGAATCAAGGCACAGCACAATGCGAGTTTTTGTTTCATGCCACCAGACAAAGCTCTTCCCAAACGGGAACCGAAGCGTTCCAGATCTTTGTATGTATGTCTGATGAGAGGATTGTCCGGGTCAAATTTCATCCCGTGCATCGAAGCGCACAGAGCGATATTTTCATCAACGGTGAGGTCGGGATAGAGC
>JAZLKB010000067.1:0-43168 GCA_045597365.1 Bacteroidaceae bacterium
CTTGATTTGGGAGCTGTACTTCATATCAAAAACGGGTTGTTTAACATCTAAAGATAGGCATTTTCTATGAATACAGCAAAGAAATCAATACTTATTTTTCTAATAATCAGAGATTTGTATTTATTCAGCAGACCCTATATAAGGTGTCCCAGGAGTGCCCGCGCTGAATGTGGGCCATCTCGTGCAGCAGTATCTCGCTGTTGGCTGCATCCTGCTCCAAGATTACTATGTGCCGCATCCAGCAGAAAGGATTGATCTGCCCAGACTTGCAGTGTATTGTGATGCCGTCTGCATCGTTATTCTCTGTCCAAAGGTTTCCATTGCGTATAAACCGTCTCATCTTGACATAATCCACAGTCTTGTAAGCCAGACAGAGAATAGCTCCCGTCAGGTATATGCAAATCAGCACCAGAGGCCAGGAGTGACGGCTTGTCCCGTCATTTACCGGCGCGAACGCATCGTTCAGCATCTGTGGTATTCCGATTTCTATTGTCGTCTCATCGTCCACAGCCCCGACCGTCACTGCCGGACTGTTTCCAAATGTAGGGAAGTGACATAGTGGAAGCAGGAATGACAATGCCGTCATAGTGAGCAGCACGGCCCTGTTTAGGCGGTAATATGTTTCTTTGCGCATAAGCAGCGCGTATGGCAGATAGAGAAGTGCCAGGCAGAGCGCTGACTTGATGATGTATGCCACAAATGTACCCATAGCTTATTGTCTTGAAATCATCTCCAATATTTCCTGAATCTCGTCAGGTGAGAGAATCTCCTCGCTGACAAAGAATTTCACCAATGATGACGCGCTGCCGTCAAAGAGGTTGTCCTTCATGTCTTCCATTGTCTGTCTGGTGTATTGCGCTCTTGAGATGACGGGGAAGTAAAGCTGTGTCTTGCCTTCGCCTTTCTTGAAGTCAACGAATTTTTTGTTCGTGAGTATTTTAAGGAACGTGGCTACGGTAGTATAAGCGGGACGTGGCTCTTCGTACTTCCCGATAATCTCATGGATGGCGCAGGGATGCCCCATACTCCATACTATGTTCATCAGAATCATCTCTGATTTGGTCAGTGTATATCATTTTTCCTGTCTCATAACACCGGCAAAGGAAATCTAAACTTTTAGTAATTCTTGGGACCGCTTACGGAATTTTCTGAAATAGTGGCTTATTTAACTTTCGTTATTAGTAATCGTGTGATTTTCAGAGTGTAGCGCGCTTTAGCCGCATTGCCCAAAATCGGCTGCAGGAGAAGATTGTTAAATAGTATTAAATAACTAATGTTATAAGTTCAACTAATATGATAAGTTGTATATTTGCCGTGTCAAAGTGAATAACATTATGAAAAGACTGACTGAAATTGAGACTTTCATTATGGAGCAGTTCTGGGAGAACGGAGCTCTGACAGTGAGCGAACTTAGGGAATTTTATCCCGAGCCCAAGCCACACGTGAACACCATATCGACACGCGTGCGCATTCTTGAGAACGACGGAATGATAGGACATTCAAAAGAGGGTACCGGCTTCCGTTACTACGCGACCGTAAGCCGTGAGGAATATGCAAACGGCAATCTGGGAAGTCTGGTATCGAACTGCTTCGGAAATTCATACATAAGCGCAGTTTCGGCCCTTGTCGATAATGAGAAGATATCGGTTGATGAGCTGGAGGAACTTATACGTCAGATCAAATCCAAGAAATAAGCGGACCTTAATAATATGGAAGCGTTTTTAATCTACCAATTGAAGGTGGCTGTGCTGGTGACCATACTGGTACTGCTGTACAGGCTCTTTCTTGAAAAGCAGACATTCCACCGCTTCAACCGCATTATGCTGCTTCTTATTGCCGTGCTGTCAGTTACCCTGCCTGCCGTACACGTCAAAGCCCTTCAGCTGCATCCCTATCGCCGGCATACTGCTACAAAACTCATTGCTCCCAGACACAATGCCCCCGTTTCCAGAACATTGGATGTGTCACAGGGTTTTCCTGCAATCCATGCAGTATCTGATCAGAGCGCCACTGCCGTGAGTCCTGCCGATGAATTGGCGAAGCCTGCCTTGGACGGCACTCCCGGCCAGTCTCTGCAGGCTGTGAACAAGACTCCTGTCTGGGTAATCATACTTATTGTAGCATACTGTGTGGGACTTCTGCTCTTTGTCGTGCAGTATATAAAATCGCTGAAGTCGGTGGCGCGGCTTATTGACGAAGGCAATTATGCCGACCGTCGCGAGGGTTGCGATGTTATTGAATCGAATCTGGTAAGTCAGCCTTTGAACTGGATGCGGTATGTTGTAATGCCCCGGCAGTGGCTGGAATCGGAGGACGAGTCAATGGCCTGGAAACACGAGCATCTGCACGCGAGCCGCTTCCATTCGCTGGACCTGCTGCTGTCCGACCTGCTATGGGCAATGCAGTGGTTCAATCCAGCAATGAAACTGCTGCACAGCGAGATAGAGCTTATTCACGAATACGAGGCAGACAGTGCCGTTCTGGAGAGCGGAACCGATGCCGTCAGTTATAAAATGATGCTTGTGGGTGCCGTCGCGCAGAAGAGCGGCGTCAGTATGGGCAACTGGTTAAAGAAATCCAAACTTAAAAACCGTATAGATATGATGGAAAGAAAAGAATCAAACAGATGGAATATGCTCAGAGCCATATTCATCCCGGTAATTGCATTTGCGTTCCTGTTTGCAAATGCACAGACTGCCAGTGCGCAGGGCGATGGCTTCCACTGGCCTGTATTTGAGGACGGCAAGGTGTGGGTCTTCAAGGACGGCACAGCCAAGGTGCAGACATTCGATAAGGTTACAGCCAGCATGAAGGCCGATGAGATAGCCGGCTATCTGAAAAAGTACGAGGGCTACAAGACCACCCGAATGACACTTATGTACACCTATCCTATTGAGAGCCTGGCCGAGGCACAGCCACTGGCCGAACAGCTGGCCAAAGTTGGCATACACATCAATGTGGCCAATAACGAAGAGATGCTGGAGCACATGACTATGCCGGAATTCCGCGTGGTGCGCATCTACGGCCCGGAAACAGACGGCAAGTATCGGTTCGAGATGATATGCAACTTGCACGAGGAACGCCTTATGCACAAATTCACCAATAAACCTTATTCGTACAAGGACCTCTCAATTTCGGGCGATGTCAGCCTGATGCTCAAATGGATTGACCTGTTTGACGGTCACGGACTGGCAATATATCCCTCTGAGAATATGTCCTGTGCCGACTTGCAGAAGTTTGCCGAGGCTGCCTGGGACCGTGGTATTGAGCAGGTGTCGGTCGTACAGAGTGACAAAGGCATCATTACACTTATTCCGCAGGGAACAAAGATGACCAGAGAGTTCGGAAACGTGACGACAAACGAGGCTGTTGACCGTATGAACGCCAGTCATACCGAATTTGAGAATGCCGAGGTCATTGAACATCCCGGATTTTCGTACAACCCGAATCCCAGTTTCAATAATATTGTAAAGATTGTCCGCACTGCCGACATGACGGCGATAGTCTATAACGCACAGCAAGGTCCTGACCTCTGGATTACCAGTGATATGAATGATGCCATCCTGAAATGTAACGGAAATGAATACCGTCAGACTGGAGGATATGGTCTTGAAGGCTTCGAGCAGAAGTATTTCTGGAGTCCTGACTGGGGCCAGTATGTGCTGGTTGACTATTTCCCGGCTCTGCCCGCTGATGCTAAGGTGGTTGATCTGTGCGATGCCAAGGGCAATCCCAACATCAAGAATCTGCAGGTGTCAAATTCTCTTCCAAAAGACTTCTACGATCAGTTCGTTACTGTGGAAATAGAGCGCAGACAGAAGCTGGAGACTCTCCCAAAGGGTGTGCAGGACGGCGGATGGGACCGTTTCGGAGTCTCGGAAATTGAGTTTACAGATCAGGAGACCACAGTGCATTGCGAAATGGAACTGGCACAGCCACATTCATACAAAGGCTATGTCAATGATTTCAAGCTGATGTTCCCGGATGGAACCGAACTCGCTCCGACCCGCGTTGACGGCGTTCCCGTAGGCGAGGAGTTCTATCGTGGCGGAGATTTTGTTGATACACATATCGATCTGGTATTCCCGAGGCTTGAGACCACTCTCTTCACTGAAGCTGACAGCGCAGTGATATTGACCGGAAATGTCTGCCACGAGCCTGTCTCGATTCCGTTGCGAGCACGTAAAACTGCACAAATTGTAGAGCTTGACAGGCTGGAACCGGGTGAATATAAAGCCTATATGCTGGCTCCTGAAGAGACAGACGGTGAAGTGCGTTACCATCTGAGTACGAATGAGCTTGAAAAGTTCATTGTCAATGCTGACGGGACCATCACTGTAAAGGGCGATACAACCGGTCATCTTAAAGACGGAAAGTACCGTCAGAAAGCGGAAAATCTTGAAGGGGAAAAACTGATCAAACTCATCCTCAAGAAGGAAACGATAATATTCAGAGCGACTTCAATGCCTTTGGAAGGCGGTGCTGTAAGCCAGATTCAAATGATGCCTGCTGTTCCGGAAGATGTTGAGCAGGATGAGTTGCTATCTTTCGCATGGGGTATGATTCTGTTGCCCCGGTAATCCACAGACCGACAAACAGTGAAAATCCCATTTGCAGAAAAATGCCTGCAAATGGGATTTTTTTATTTGGGTTCTTAACTATCGGCTGCGTTCAGTATTGGAACAGACTTTCAGCCCGACTTTGAAAAGAATCGTGGTATGCACCGTCGGGAAGGTATTCAAGGAACTCAAGGTAGTTTCGCTTCATAGTCTTCAAAAGGTCGGCATCCGGTATGCCGGAGTCAGACATATCCATTATGTCACTCATGATTGCCTCAAAGTGAGCTTCCGGAGAATCGGGCTTGGGACTATCGGTATTGCTGCGTATTGACCTGGATCCCCTCTGGATGGAAATCAGATAGAAACGTATTATTAAAATAAATACTTTGTTCGGCTCAAATGTAATGATTGTGCGTGATATTTCTTAAGGATTTCATTGACTATTTGCCAGTGTGTCAAATATAAGCGATTTTATGTCTAGTAAACTCGTCTAAATATAAAATCCTTTTTACCTTTGCGGCGTAACTTTAATAATTCATAGTTATGGAAAAGAATTATTTGTTGCCGTACCGGTACAAAAATATCGGTCTGTACATGTTCATTCCGTTCTGCGCGTTTTTCATTTACCTTGTCTGTACTGACAGCTTTTACTCCATCGGCTTTGAAATGTCGCTGTTCGCTGTGGCCGCTGATTTCCCGGCGGAGATTGTGGACACCAAATTCTTTGGGATTGTACACAACTCTCCCTTTGATGAGATAGCGTTGCTGGGGATGCTGGCATCACTTGCCTTCATTGCCCTTTACAAGGAACGGGATGAAGACGAGATGACGGGGCACATCAGAATGCAGTCCTTTGTTTGGAGTCTGTGGGCAACAACCGCATTCTGCGCATTCGGAATTCTGTTCATATTTGGCTTGTCCTATCTATATTTTACGTATCTTGCGGTATTCTTGATGCCGATAGTCTATATCGCGAAGTTCAATCTGGCAATGAGGAAAATAAGGAGGGAGGACAATGAAAAATAGTTTGAGAGTAGAACGGGCCATAAAGGATATTACCCAGAAGGATCTGGCCGATGCCATCGGTATAAGCCGCCAGACAATCAATTCAATTGAGGCCGGCAACTATGCGCCCTCAATCGTTCTTGCACTGAAGATTGCCAGGTATTTCGACAAACCGACAGACTCCATATTCCAACTGGACGAAACCGACTGATATTAGAACCTGTATTGAAATGTTCCAATTAATCTTTTATAAAATCTTTCCGGCTGAAAACCCGTTTCTTTTCAGTCACAATGGAATCCCCATTGCTCCTTCAAATAACCGGATTTTCATCTCGAAAATCTTTCATAAAATTTTTAATCGAACATTTCAAAACAAATTCTTATGGAGAAGATAAATATTGACGATTACATTTATATGGGCGAGGGTGCGAACGGGCTGAGTTACTCATCGCGTACGAATCCGGACGAGATGCTGAAGCTGTGCAATCCGGATTTTCCGCGTGAAAGTGTATTCCGGGAGTACGAGAACTCGTGCAAACTGTTCTCGCTTGGCGTTCCTACGCCTGAGCCTGGGGTGATTGTCACTGACGGTGAACGCATTGGCATACGTTTCAAACATATTGTCGGGAAACGTAGCTTTTCGCGTATGTTTGCCGATGAGCCTGAGCGGACCGATGAGCTGGCGCGCGAACTGGCACGCTATTACAAGCGCTTCCACAGCATATCAGTGCCCGATGGTATGTTTCCCGATGTAAAGAGCCATTTTTTGAATATGCTTCGCTGCGACCGCTCACTGACCAGTAGCGAGCATGCCCGTATGACCGACCTTATACTAAGCTTGCCCGATGGCAACACGCTTCTGCATGGTGATATGCACTTCGGCAACGTTATAAGCACACTGCCCAAGGGCGCGCCATTAACTTCAGCTCACGATGTGTATTTTATTGATTTGGAAAGTGTTGCCTGTGGCTATCCGATGTTTGACTTCGGTATGTTGATGATGATATGCCTGCTGAGTGATGAGGATTTCCGTGTGCACGATTTCCATATAGACGGCCGCCAGACACGTGAGGTCTGGAATAGCTTTGTAAGTGAGTATTTCTTCGCTGATGATAATCTCGCAGAGAAGTATTTCGGTCCAGGACAGACGCCGGAATCAATTGAGAAGGCCCTCGCTCCGTATGCCTGCGTCAAATCCCTGCTTGTAGGGTATAACTGTAAGGGAATAATTCCTGACTGCTATCTTGGATACATTCGCAGGTTATTCCGGCAGGGAACATAGTACGGCAGTTTCCTGCCACAGCCAGTCTACAAGCGGATGCTCCAGATATTTGCCTGATATGGGACTGTAACCGTTTCGTTTGAAATACATCAGGCTGAGGTCAGTCTGCATGGCATTCATAGCCGACATCACACCTTTTTCCGGACTTTTACAAAACGGACGGAAAAAAACGTTGGCCAGCGGGTCGAACCATCGGCCCATTGAAATCATATTGCTGTTGACTACACCGGGGTCGGAAACATTTATGCGTATTTGTCTTGTATCGTCCCTGAGCCGTCTGTAAAGTGCTATGCTGAACAGCAGAAGAGCGAGTTTTGTCCCGGCGTATGTGCCCAGTTGTCTGAAACTGCCCGCCGGCTTTCTGAACAGGTCGGTATCAATTGAAACATACTTGTGAGTTAATGATACCATATTGACAATGTGTGCTTTATCTGTCATTTCCGGAAGCATAAGCCTTGTCAGCAGATATGGACCGACATAGTTGGTGGCAAGCGTGCGCTCGATGCCGTCGGGTGTCAGCCCGTATTCGCGGTGAATTATGCCGGCATTGTTGAATATTCCGGTCAGCCTTAATCCATTATTTTTGAGAAGTGATGATGCGTCAGCAGCGAATCCGCGTACCGAGTCGGGCCTTGAAATATCAAGATGCAATGTGTATATTCCGGCCGAAGAATTACGGGCATATATTTCCTTGCGGACATTTTCTGCCTTTTCCATATTGCGGCAGGCCATGATGACATTGCAGCCTTTGTCTGTAAGCTGCCTTACAGCGGCAGCTCCCATACTGCCGGTCGCTCCTGTTACTATTATGGTATTGCTCATTTGAACTTGTTCCACAGATAATTGACCAGGCTTTTGGGAAGCAATGCAATAAGTATTGGCAGATATATGTTCATCAGGCCGGGCTTGATTATCCGACGGCCGTGGCGCATAGCCCTCAAGGCGCGGCGTACCAGACGTTTTGGAGTCCATATCACACCACATCTTACGCCAATGTTCAGAAGTCTCTCGCTCAGGTTGTAGAGTGGGGTGGCTACAGCCGGGGGGCAGACTGTTGTTACGCTTACACCGTAAGGACGCATCTCGAAGTACAATGAGCAGCCGAAGCTTTTCAGATAGGATTTCGATGCAGCGTATATGGTTATTCCCGGCATAGGCAGCGTGGCAGCCAGCGAACTGACTATCAGTATGTGGCCGTGTCCCCGTTCTTTCATCTGGTTGCCGAACAGGATGGATAACCGGGTCACAGTGCTGATATGCAGCTGCAGCATTGTCTCTACCCTGTGGGTGTCGCTTGGGTATAACTCCTTGAAAAAGAACATTCCGGCGTTGTTTATCAGAATCTCAACTTCAATATCCTTCCCGTTGCAATAACTTATAAGTTTCTGTGCAGCGTCGGTTTCTGCCAAATCCTGATAGAGTGGTATGGCTTTGACTCCGTATTTCGATGACAAATCAACAGCTACGCGCCGTAGTTCTTCCTCCTGATTACTCACCAGAAGTATGTCATTACCGCTTGAAGCCAGGCTGTCGGCATACATCAGTCCCATTCCGGAACTTGCACCAGTAATTAATGCCCAGCTCATAACTTACTGTCTGTCTTGTCGTTATTGTGCTCTGCCCTGTCAATCTCACGTTGCAGTTTCTTTGGCAGATTCCCAACGCAGTGGTGGCAGCGCATCTCAAGTGTGTACATTCGCCCGATGCAATAGTTCGAGTGGCGGCAGCCGCTGCACTCTATCTCGCCCGATCTCAGCTTGTTGACGAAGTCGGTGTCGTGTACAAGCGCGCGTGCTACCTGCAGTCCGGTAAAGCCTTCGGCCAGCACTTCTTCCATCTTTGCTTTCGATGTCAGGCCACCGACATATACCAATGGCATTTTCAGGGCTGCGCGGAACTTTTTGGCTTCTTCCAGGAAATAACCGTCACTGTAAGGTACTGTCGGTATCATTATTCTGCCTATAAGTGCAAGCATCGCCTTGAGCCACCAGAAATGTCTCATATCCATATAATGTGCCAGTGTCCTGATAGGCATTGCGCCCCGCATTACCTCCATCGGAGCCTTGCTTACAAAGCCGGCTGAGAGTACCAGAGCGTGTGCGCCGAGGCGCTCCAGCTCCTGTGCTACCTTTATGCACTCTTCTGTCTGCATTCCGCGGCGGAAACCGTCGTGCATATTGACTTTGACAAGCACGCCCATATCATTCCCCGCCGCTTCTATGACTTCCTTCATTACAAGCTGCATAAAGCGCATACGGTTCTCAAGTGAACCGCCGAACTCGTCGTGTCTGTGATTGGTATATGGTGACAGGAACTGGCTTATCAGATAGCCGTGTCCTGCGTGAATCTCCACACAGTCGAAGCCGGCCTTGCGTGCCAGCCGGACTGCGTTGCCGAAATCTTTTGCCAACTGATATATTTCATCCTTGCGCAGTTTGCGTACAAAAGTGGGGGAGTACAGGTTGAAACCTCCGCTTGCTCCGACTGGAGTGCAGTGGCAGGTGGCGCGGTGTGTCATATTTCCGCAGTGTCCCAATTGTATTGATGCCTTGGCTCCCTCGGCGTGAATGCCGTCGGTCAGATGGCGGAGCTCGGGTATGATCTCATCGCGTATCCACAGCTGTCCATCGAATGAAAGCCCGGACTCTACAACAGCGGCATATGCGACGGTAGTCATTCCGACTCCGCCTCGGGCTACAGCCGTATGGTAGTTGTACAAGTCTTGCGACGGACGGTTGCCGTACGCCATATTCTCGAAGGCGGCAGAGCGTATTACCCGGTTGCGCAGTGTTACCGGACCGATTTTGCAAGGTGTGAATATCGGTGATTCCATATTATTCCTGTTCTAATATATAAAGGGTATTATGCGTTTCAAATGAGCTGTGTCGAACTCCGATGCGAACTCTGTCTTGTACCGGTCGTATATACGCGCGGCACGCGGACCAAGATTTGCGAAGGTCCAGATGACGAATACAAGTCCTGCGAATGACCATGTGAGGATTGCGAACCCCGCCCATTCGACAAGTTCTCCGAAGTAGTTGGCAGAAGTAACATAGCGGAACATTCCTCCGCGTGGCAGATAATGCGCGTTGTCACCAGGTTTGCGAAGATTGCGTATAATGCTGTCTGATTGTATGTTAATATACATTCCGATAACAAAAACTATAACTCCTGATATAAATCTGGGGTCTGACAGCCAGGTTGGGACATACATTTCGGATGGTGAGATGTAGAAAATCCAACCGCCCTGCATAAAAGCGTTCAGAGTGTTGAAAATCACTCCCATCAGTATAATCGACAATGGCATACGTCCGTTGCCGCGAATGAGCATAGGGAAGATAAACGAGCGGTGCAGATAGTGTGCCTCGAAGACCAGCAGCATAGCAATACGGGCTGCATCGCCCCGTCTGTCTGAGAAATACCACAGACAGAGCATCGCTATGAAGACAGGAGCCTCCATAAGTACCCAGCCTATGCGGTTGTTGACGGACGGCCCCCATTTGCGGGTGTAGAACTTTCCGTAACCCGCATCAACAAAGTAAAGACAGATAAAGACTACGGCGGCAATTGCCGTCATTATCAACAGAAAAACATTGAATTGATATTGTGTCATTGTGCTTGCTTAACTGCTTCTGATTCAACGCTGTATAGTTCTTCGAATAAAGTGCGCAATATCGGCTCGTTGCGGATAATGTCCCTAAGATCCTTCAGCCTGGCGGCATTTGGAGATTCCGGTATCCACAGTTTGAGATATCCTCCTTCGGCATATTTTTCGTTAAGATGAGTCAGTGTACGTTGCCAATTCCCTTCTTTATCCAGTTCCGGATAATGGGCCAGGCCGTACTGTATTGTCCGCCTGATAATCTGGCGGGGTTCGATTTTACGGTCAGCCTCGGCTACGATTTTCCCATAAACAGAACGCGGCTCGTGTTTGGATGATGCGCGGTGGTCCTCGGCGGCCTGTGCCATTGTCTCAATCTGCTGGGCTGAGAACCACCTTGTCAAAGTCTTGTCATTGCGGATTATACGTCCTGATTCCAGATGATGCGTCGCGCGTCCTGCCGACAATCCAGTATCGTGATATGCGGCTGCAACATAGAGCATATTGATGTCAACATCGTATTTGCAGGACATCTCCATACATCCGTCTATTACCATCTGTACGTGGTCGCGGCGGTGTCCGCTGTCGAACGAGTCGTACATCGGAATTATATCAGCCTCGATATACTGTCTGATTTCTTTGCTGACTTTCTCTCGCATTGTCTTTTTTGCTGCCATACAAAAGTATAAAAGTTGATGCAAAGCCGTACATTTGCATTGTTGTATTTTGAATATGTATATGGACAAAGCAGAGAAATACAGACTTCTGGAGAGGCAAGCGGCACTGATTGTGGAAGACTCGCCTGATGAAGTCGCTACAATGGCTAATGTGGCATCGCTCATTCATTCCGAGTTCGGATTCTGGTGGACCGGATTTTACCGGGTTCGTGGCAATGAACTGATATTGGGACCGTTCCAAGGGACAGTCGCCTGTACTGTGATTCCTTTCGGAAAAGGTGTTTGCGGTACAGCGTGGAAGAACCGTAAGACGATTGTTGTTCCTGATGTAGAGAAGTTTCCCGGACATATAGCCTGCAGCAGCGAGTCCCGCTCGGAGATTGTCGTTCCAATATTCCGTAATGATGAAATCACGGCTGTCCTTGATATTGACAGCCGTGAGTATGCTGCGTTCAACGAGGTCGATGCCTGTGCGTTGGAACGTATTGTCGCAATGTTGTAAGATTTACGGGCGGGTCTGTCCGTAGCCGTTGATCAGCCATTTGTACGTTGTAAGTTCCTCAAGCCCCATTGGACCACGTGCTCCGAGTTTCTGTGTGCTGATGCCTATCTCGGCTCCGAGCCCGAACTGCCCGCCATCGGTGAAACTGGTCGGAGTGTTCACATATACACAGGCGGCATCGACGGTCTGTTGGAAGAGTAGTGCGGCATCGTCATCATCGGTTATGATGCTTTCGCTGTGTCCCGAGCCATACCGCTCAATGTGCGCCAGGGCCTCTTGAAGTGAATCCACTGTGCGGATAGCCATCTTGTAGTCCATATATTCTGTGCCGAAGTTGTCGGGTGCAGCTTCGTCAAGAATAGGGTATGATGATTTTAAAGCCTCGAAAGCACGTTCATCGGCATATATCCGAACATTTTTTGCGGCAAGAGGTGCACATAGTTCTTCTAGGTCTGACAGTCTGTCCTTGTGTATTATCAGGCAGTCCAGGGCATTGCAGACGCTTACACGACGCGTTTTGGCATTCAATACCACAGCTTTGCCGATTTCAAGATTGCCGGCTTTGTCGAAATATGCATTTACAACACCCGCTCCAGTCTCGATACAGGGCACTTTGGCGTTGTTGCGTACAAAATCAATGAGTTTCCGCCCTCCGCGCGGAATGACCACATCAACATATCCTACGGCATTAAGCAGGGCGTTTCCTGCTTCGTGAGTCGCCGGCAGCAATGCGATGGCATCTTTCGTGACGCCGTTTGCCTGTAGTGTCTCTTTGATGATGGATTCCGCTACCCGGTTGGTGTCATCGGCATCCTTTCCGCCTTTAAGGACACAGGCATTGCCGCTTTTGAAACAGAGTGAGAATACATCGAAAGTCACATTTGGCCGTGCCTCGTAAATCACACCGATTACTCCGTACGGGACGCTGGTCTTACGCAACCTCAGA
The DNA here is from genome assembly GCA_045597365.1 of Bacteroidaceae bacterium. Lineage (GTDB taxonomy): Bacteria > Bacteroidota > Bacteroidia > Bacteroidales > Bacteroidaceae > Colenecus. The sequence goes on from JAZLKB010000067.1 coordinate 12,573, forward strand.
CCATTTTCCAAGGTCCTGTCCAAAAGCGTGCGTCCTAACGGTGACGGCAGTCCGGCTACATTCCGCATATCTGAGGCTATTGCCGTTATGCGTTTCGCATCAAGGAGCAGACGGTCGTACAGGGGTGAACTGCTGTCCATTCTGGAAAGGTCTGACTTGTTTGCTTCAAGCAGTCTTTCAGTGTTTGATATTATTGCTTCTGATACTGCTTTCAGAATATTGTTTCTGGCATCGTCTGTCAGAGTCGCAAGCTCACGGCCGGCGGCTTTGACTTTAATGAATATATCTTCCATAATTAGCTGTGAATGTTTATATTATGTATAGATAGTCGTAGTGGACCAACGGGCGGCAATCGTGCTTGCCTGTGAGATTCCTCGCATCTTCGGCACTGTATGAGCTTTTTCCTATTGCTATTTGCATGCCATTGGTATCGCGAATGCCTATTATGTCGCCTTCCTCGAAATCGCCTTCAATTCCTGTAACGCCTACAAGCAGAATACTGGCTGCTTTCTTGCCAAGCAGGACTTCTTTGACGGTATCGTCAACATATACTGTTCCTTTGGTGAAATCTGTACTGTGGGCTATCCATTTCTTTATGCTGGAGTAGCCGGGGCTGCGCGGAGTGAATTCCGTGCATATGGTATTTTCAAGGTCAGAGTAAATGTCTTTGATAATGTCGGGCTTTGATCCGTTTGCTATGATTACCCTTATGCCCTCATCGGCAATTTTTCTGGCAATGTTGCTTTTTGTGAGCATTCCACCGCGTCCGAATGTGCTTAAATCTGTGCTGATGTATTTTGACAGATCATGATCAGGATGAACGTTACGTATCACTCTTGAGTCTTCATCCTGCGGAGAACCGTTATATATACCGTCTATGTTGCTCAGTATTATCAACGTATCGGCATCTATCATGGAAGCTACAAGTCCTGACAGCTCGTCGTTGTCGGTAAACATAAGTTCGGTGACACTTATCGTATCGTTTTCATTGATAATGGGTATTACATTGTTCGCGAGCATCACTTCCATACAGGACCGTTGGTTGAGATATTCGCGGCGTGTCGCAAAGCTCTCTTTTGTTGTCAGAACCTGCCCTATCCGTACATTCCAGTCGAGGAAAAGGCGGCTGTAGATTCCAATCAGTCGGACTTGGCCTACAGCGGAATACAGCTGGCGTTTCTGTACGGCATCGAGCCTGGACGATGTGCTGAGATTTCCAATCACACCTTTTCCGCAGGCTACTGCGCCGCTGGACACCAGTACTACCTGACAGCCCTGAGATCTGATGGCGACGATCTGGTCAACGATTGATGAGATACGTGTGGTGTCAAGATTGCCGTCCTCGCGTGTAAGTATGTTGCTTCCTATTTTGATTACTACCCGTTTCATCATTATCTAAGTTTATTGCGCTCAAAATGAATACGAACCTGTGTGAAATAATAAGCTACACCGACAACATTGATTATGAATGCGCCCCAGAAGGATGCGTGATATCCGAAATGCTCGGCAAGAAATCCTCCGACAAGAACTCCGATTCCGAACCCCGCGTCCCAGGATGTCAGTATTGTAGAGTTGGCGGTGCCGCGTTTGTCATTGGTCGTCAGGTTGATGAACATATTCTGGAATGCCGGATACATATGTCCGTTTCCCAGACCGATAATCAAGGCGGCCAGATAATATCCTACCGGTCGGTGAATGGCTGCGAACGTGAAATATCCGCAAACGGATACCAATACGCCGATTGTGGCATTTCTGCTTACCTGATTGTTGCGTAAAGCGTGCGCTCCTGTCAGACGGGAAATAATCAGACCTATGGCGAGCAGTGAGAAGAATAATCCGGTTTCACCTGTGATGCCAAGCTCCTCTTTCCCGTATATGGCGACGTATGTTGACAATATGCCGAATGAGAAGGCGTAGCACATCATATCGACTGCCTCCCTCCAGCCGTCCAGCAGCAGACAACGGTCAAGGGATATCTTCTTTTTGTTTACCACATAGTCTCTTTTCGGCATCTTTATTGTCGAGTCAAGTGCGAAACCGAAGAATGAAACCGACAGGGATATCCAGAATAAAGCCTGAAAGTTATTTGAGAATGCCTGCAGCAGATATACAGCCAGAATCGGTCCCAGGGCCATTGCCAGATTATTGCTTAGTCCGTAATATCCTATTCCCTCAGTACGCCGTGCGCTTGGCAGCACATCGATGGCTACGGTGCTTGTCGCTACGGTTGTCGAGCCGAATGGTGCTCCGTGAAGTGTCCTGAATATTGTGAACATGGCCAATGAGCCGGCTGCCAGATATCCCGCAAATAAAGCCACAAAGAAAAAGTTACATACAATCAGCACGGCCTTGCGTGGGAAAGTATCAACGAGATATCCGCTGAAAGGCCTGACAATAAGCGCCATTACAGAATAGCCGGCCAGACACAAACCTATGGTCTGTCTGCTCGCTCCGAATGTATCCGAGAGGTACAGAGGCAGCAATGGTACGATTAACGTGAAGGAGAAATGGACAAGGAAATTTCCAAACCAGATCTTCAGGTAATTGCTGTTCCAGAGTTTAGCCTGCTCCATACCATTCTACTGATTCCGGACTCAAGTTACCCTGAATCCGGGAAAGAGCTTTATATTACTGTATTACAACCGATTACCAGCCTTTGCTTAAAGCATTCAATTCTTGCATTTCGGCTGTGTCGTACGGAGTTTTTGTCTTCGCGTTGTCATACTTGTTCTTTACGTATGTCACGATTGCCTTGGCCTCTTCCTTGTCGGTCATCGAACCAATGGCCTGCTGAGACCAGGCTGGCACATACGATGCGCCGAGAGAGCCTTCGTAATATACGTATTTGTCTGTAACAGACTTAAAGTTTCCGCTGAACTTGGATGCGCTCTTCTCAATTGCGGATTTTCTCTTGGATTCGTTCCAATCGCGCTCGTACAACATTCTGGCCAAAAGCGTGTATGTTGAGATGCGAAGCTCATTTTCCGGTATGCCGTTGATTGCCTTTCTGGCATAGTTGATGGCATCGTCCTTTGATTTCATCGGGTGATTGTAGTAAATCTCACCCATGGCCTGCCATGCCGCTGAATAATCTGTAAGTTTCATCTTGTCCAGTATGGTCGTAAGATCGTCCATGATGACAGACAATTGCTTTAATTGCTCAGACAGACTGAGTGTCTGGCATTGTCTTCCGACATTGCCGCTGTGCCACATATATCCCTCCGGGTTCTTGGGGTCTTCTGCAATGGCCTGCTTTGCATATTCAATACCTTTACCGAATATTTCTCTCTTCTTTTCCTTGGAAGGCTCGTTCTGTCCAATCATCATACTCGCTTTTGCCATCAGGCACAGCACCTCGGCTTTCTCCTTGCCATTGGCGGCTTGGGGAAGCGCTGACTCCAGATAAGCAAGACATTCCGTCGGGTTGGTTGACTTGTTGTACAACTCGTGTGCTTTTGTAAGATCAACCTGTGCCATACATACGCTTGAGATTGCAATGGCAAATATTGCCAATAATGAAGTCTTTTTCATACTTTACAATTATGTGTTGGAGAATTATACCATTATGTAGGACAAAGGTAGTAATTTTGCGGTACTATGGAAAATTTAAATAGAGATAGTATTGATTTTGCCAATGGCAATATCACCCGGATATTTACCGGAATGTTGTTCCCGACATTGATGGGTATGATGTTCACTATGCTATTCTGTATCACTGATGGTATATTCATCGGACACGGCGTTGGCAGTGACGGACTTGCTGCTGTCAACATAATAATGCCGGTGTTTACACTCGCTACCGGAATAGGCATGATGTTTGCAATAGGCTCGTCTGTAGTAGCAGCAATCCATTTGTCTCACGATAATCTGAAGGCTGCCAGAATAGTGGTGACACAAGCATTTGTGGCAGCGATAATTCTTGGCTTCCTGATTGGCCTGATGTTCTATTTGTTTCCTGACAGGATAATTGCACTTTTAGGAAGTGGAGAAAAACTTATGGACATCTGCCGTGATTACTATCTGTGGTTCATTCCCTGTTCACTGTTTGTAATGCTTCAGATTCTGGGCCAGTTTATAATAAGGCTCGACGGTAGCCCGACTTATTCGATGTTGGTCGAGGTCGTACCGGCCTGCCTGAATATCTTTCTGGACTGGTTGCTGATATTTCCTCTTGATATGGGGCTGAAAGGTGCTGCATTGGCAACCTCAATAGGCAGCTTCGCTGGAGTGATTATGGTCTTCTGGTATATGCTTTTTGAGCATAAGACATTGTCATTCTATAAGTTGAGACTGACTTTGACAAGCTTTGTACTGGCATTCCGCAATGTGTGGTATATGGTAAAAGTCGGAGTGTCCGGCTTCATAGGCGAATTCTCAATGTCGGTACTGACTCTGGTCGGCAACTATATGTTCATGAGATATTTGGGTGAGGATGGAGTGGCTGCGTTCAGTGTTATATGCTATATACTTCCAATCATTTTTATGATATATGCAGCAATCTCGCAGTCCGCACAGCCAATAATAAGTTACAACTATGGGGCAGGTAACAATGAGCGTGTACGAAAAGTAGTCCGGCTTGCGTTTGTTGCGGCTTTGGCATCAGGCGCTATAATGTCAGTATTACTGGTGTTTTTTACCAGACCGATTGTGGCGGTGTTCATGAATCAGAGCTCAGATGCCTATCAACTTTGTATTGGAGGACTGCCTTTTTATGTGGCAGGCCTGTTGTTTATGGCTTTCTCATTGACATTTATCGGCTTCTGTCAGAGTCTGGAAAAGATTCTTGTCTCATCTGTCCTGACAATATTGCGTGGTATGCTTCTGCCTGCCTGTTTCTTTGTTCTGCTTCCGCGCTTTATCGGGGCAACCGGACTTTGGATAGCGGTTCCGATATCAGAGTTTATTACATCCTTACTTATTATACTGTTCTTCAGGAGAATGTTGATAATAGGACGATAAAGAGACAGATTATTCCAGCCAGTGTCTGTCAAGAAACCGCAATCTTCCGTACAGCCATTCCTTCAATGTTGCTATCTCTTCGGCGTAACTTGATACTGTATATGCGGCGAACCAGGAATTTCCGTTGTTGTCTGCTATAAACCAATTGAACATAGAGCCAGTCCCGTTTCTTCCATTTTGCAGCAGGTTGTCGAATTGCTTGAAATGACGTTGCTGGGCCTCGTTGAGTATTGCCGCATAATCATCAATAAAGCGGCACAGACTGTCATCACTCAATATTGTAGCACGTAGTTCTGAGTAGCGTTTTTTTACCTTGTCAATAAAGGCCTTGTCGTTTGCCAGATCTTTCCAGAATGCCGGCGTCGGGTTTGTCTCGCAACCATTATAAACCCAGGCCTTGATGTCATCGGCATTACAGAAACTGCAATTCCCGTATGCAAGATTGAAGTCCCAGACCGGACCGGCGTGAAGTTTCCCTCCGGTTCCGTCTTCGTTTTGCTTGGTTTTGTAAAAATACGCGCTGCGCTTGAATCCATCTGCATTGAGACTCAATTCTGTATGTATGAAATAATCGACGAACGATGATACATCTATATATTTCCTGTATTCCCGCTCTTCTGCCGTAGTGTTTCCATTTTTATGTATGGTCTCTTCTGTCTTGTGAATGAACTCTTTTATGTATCCGGCCTGCTCTGAACTGATTTTCTTCTTGTCGGGAGTGTGGCAAGTCCATACTACGTTTGACATGAATGGACCGCTTCCGACACTTTTTACTGCCGATGTGAATGTATAATCTTCATTGTCGTATGCGTCGATTCTCAGAATATACCCTCCTGTCAGTTCTCTGCCCGAAGTATCAGTCTTTTTTATTTTTGCTATGTCCAGGCGGTTCTCACTTCTCTTGATAGTCTCGGAAAGAATATAAACGCCTCGGTAATAACCGTTGACGGTCAGCTCGCATAATCGTGTGTGCGGTTCCCAATGTCCCATATTGTTCCATAAATCGAATGCCAGTATGTCACGGATCATTGAAATATCATTATATGGTGCTATTAAAGCCCAGTCCGATTCTGCAGGCAACCCCAAAAGAGGTACATCAATGTCCTTACCGGATGAGTCTCTTGTTTCGATTGTATATCTTTTCTGTTCGAAACTGATTGAACTGTTTCCACGTAACTTGATGCCAATCTGACCATTGTAACCATTGGCGGAATCGGTGACATCATTCCGCATTCCGTTGCCATTGTCGATAATCAGCATCTTTGCCGTTATTTTCCTGTCAGCATAGATACTTTGACCGTTTGTTTCAATTTTTATGATTGGCAAATTGGAAGATTTGAAATCAACCTTTGACAAAAACTCAGTATTTTCCGAGGCTCCTGGAGCTGTAGTCATTCCAAATCCTCCGGGTGGCATTTGACCAAATCCTCCGGGTGGCATTTGACCAAATCCACCGAATGGCATCTGACCGAAACCGCCAGGTGACATTGGGAATTGTGCTCTTACAACAATCATCAGCGATTGTAAAAGCATAAAGGAAATGAGTCGAAGCTTATTCACGGTGCCTTTGATTTATTGCTCAAATAACTTCAAGTCGATACTCTCACCCATATGCCTGTGCCCTTCTGCATTCGGGTGAAGCCAGTCATTCTCGAATAAATACGCAGGATTCATCCTTTCGTCATCGTCCGGGCTCGCCATAGAAGCTGCGTGGTCAATGACACCATCAAACAGTCCGCAGGTACGTATCCACTCATTCAACTTTGAGCGTCCCTGCTCGTGATTGGCATTGTAATAGTTGTTGCCTTTGAACGGCATCACTGTACCTCCTATGACTTTGATTCCTCTCTGATGTGCCTCTTCGATAATTTTCTTATAGACTTCAATTATCTTATCGGCTTTTGGCAGCGCGTCGCCAAATCCACCTAAGTCATTTACACCTTCAAACAGGACTATGTATTTTACGCTTTCCTGACCGAACAAGTCGCGTTGATACCGGGTTTGGGCGGTAGGGCCGAGTCCGCCTTGTAAAATGCAGTTGCCGCCTAATCCCATATTAAGCACGGATAAATTTGCTGTAGATTTATTGGCCAATAGTCTTCTGGACAAGATGTCGGTCCATCTGTTCTGCACATCGGTAGTAGAACCGCGGCCGTCGGTGATAGAGTTTCCGAGGATGACAACGGCTCCAGCCTTACCTTTTGCCTCAACTTCAACGGCGTTGATTATGTACCAATGGGCTGTGGTGACAGCATCACTGAAATCAGATGTGTTGCCTTTTGCTATATATGATGTTGTCCTTGAGCCCGGATGGCTGGTAATGGTATCTGATGGGAAATTTCCAAAATGAAGCGTAATTGCCAGATTCTGGCGTTTAGTAGTCTCCAATGATATCGGATCCGAGACTATAAGCTCCCCTGGGTTGATAATTATGGATTTGTTGCCGTTGAATGTGAGGGAGATGCTTGTCTGCTCGTCAATCAATGCGCTGTTTCCGGAAGTAAGAGCTACAGCTATTTCTGCGGCTTTTATTTCGACAGGAGCATTTCCGAATTCGTTGGACAATTTCACGCGAAGTTTTTCTCCCTGGATGGAGGTCTGTACTATTTGCCGTATTGAATTGCCTGCAAGTGGAATAGGGGGATTGTTGTGAGGCTCGGCTATCTGCTCTGCGGTTGCCCATGTGGCTACCCAATGTTTACTGGCTTTCAGCTTGAAAGCCGGACAACCTACCAATAATGTACATAGGAGTAATACAAATCTTTGCTTAGTCAATATCATAAATCAAATATATATGAGTTGCTGTTATACATATACCACAAAAGTATTAATCTGTTTTGAATAAACAAAAAAAAGAGGGGCAGATTACTCTGTCCCTCCTTTTTTTGAATATGGATGTTATTTATTTAAACTCAACAACAGCAGCCCTGCTGGCAGCATTAAGCTCTGGGTTGATATCCATCTGAGTTGCTACATTAACCAATGAAGCGTCTTTTCCACACTCGTTGATGATATAGTTCTTGACAGCCTCAGCTCTCTTTGCACACAAAGCATCATTGATCTTCTGATTGCCTGTTGCACTGTCGGCACTACCGGTAACTGTGATAGCCTTATCTGCCGGAATGCTGTTAACCCACTGTTTCAGTCTGATCTTATCAACAGGATTGATTACAGCGCTGCCAAGGTTGAATGCTATGAATGTATTGACTGGCATATAAACCGGAACCTCTACGCGGTTCTCTTTGATTACCTCCTTCTCAACAATCTTCGGACCCTTGTTCAGCTCAGCCTGAAGAGCATCTCTCTGAGCGATAACTTTGTCGTAATCCTCCTTGGTTACTGAGAATGGGCAAAGTACGAAGTTGTGGCTGCCAGTTCTCTTTGAGCCAAAGCGATATGCGATACCGGCGGTTAATCTGAAGTCTGCTGCTGAGCTTCTGAAAATACCTGCCAATACATCGGTAGCTCCCTTGTAGTTTGTCATATTGTAAACATCCCATACTACACCCGGCTTGAGATATACGAACCAAGCACGCTGCTGTCCAAGATTGAGGTTGACTTGGGCAAAAGTGTTGAGAGCAACAAAGTTGGGATCAAAGTTGTTCATTTCGCCATACCAGTTGCGGCTGTGTCCCCAACCGATACCTGGAACGAGCAAGAACTCAACTCTTCTTGGAAAGCCCTTGTAGCCTCCAATCCAATTGGAAAGATTGATTTTTGCATTTCCGTCGACATATGTCTTCTGGACTGCACCAGTCTCATCGCCCTGCTTGAAAATGAGGTTTCCGTCGATACTGAATCCTACTACTGGAGTGAAATCCTTTCCGAATTCCAGACCGACAATCCCACGGGTCTTCAAATGATTGATTGACGGATGATCCATTAATGGAGTCTGAAAGCCTCCATTGACACCAACGTACATGTTCTCGAAGAATGTCGGATCCTTAATGGTCTGTCCGAATGATACGGCCGCTGTTGCGACAAGCATTGCAGCGAAAGTAAAAATTCTCTTCATAATTAAAATAAAGTAATAATTTAATAAATGTCTCTTTCTCCTATTAGCGCAATCAAATTTTACTGCATTATCGTTTGCAAAGATAGTGACTATATTTTATATAAAGCAATATATTGCCATATTTTTAATATGAAAACTGACTGTAATTGATTTTCAAGCAAACTCAATTACATAAAACTTGTCAAATTGTTATTATTTGATAATTTCGCAAAAATGACTTTTGATGGATGAGACGTTTTTTTACATATATAATTGCCTTATTGTTATGTCTGATTGATGCATCTGCCCAACGTTCCCACTGGTATCCTGCGGATTTGTTGACGAACAATCAGATTCACTGTATAGAAGAGGACCACAATGGATTTATATGGATAGGAACCGAATATGGTTTGAATAAATTTGACGGTTATCAGTTCTCTACCTATTTCCACATTGAGTCAGAATCCAATACTTTGATAAGCAACTACGTAAGATGCATGAAAGCCTCCGGTGACGGCCGGATTTGGGTAGGAACTGGTCTCGGACTCCAACTCCTTGATCCTGATTGCGGGGAGTTTGTTACAATACCGATGCCTATGGGAAAGACTCCGTTCATTAACCAGATCTGCATTATGACGAACGGAGAGGTTTGGTTTGTCGCATCAGGAATAGGTGTATGCCGTGTGTTGGACTATGGAAATGGTAAATACGGGTCCGAGAGTGTAGATTATATCTCAAGGCTTGCCGGTACATCCAATCATACTTATCTGTTGGAGGACAGTCAGGGCGTAATATGGGTAGGCACTAACAATGGCGTATATAAATGTTCACCATCTGATCAAAGTGTCGCGAGGTTCGCACCGGACATGATAGGCTCCAACATTACGGGTATTCAGGAAGATATGGATGGATCTGTCTTTGTCTCAAATAACACGCAGGTTTTCAAATGGGATAGAGACTTGGACTCGTTGACGGAAGTACCGCGTGGCCGTTCATATGGTGATATTACACATTTATTCAAAGACCGGAATGGCCAGTTGTATGTTGCGACAAGGGGCGAGGGACTCAGGCATTATGATAAGGTACGAAAAAGATTGACTTTCGATGATGAGAGTATCTCCGGGCTGGGATTAAGGCGCATGGACATATCTGCGTTCCATATGGATTCCAAAATGAATATCTGGGCCGGATGTTTCCTGAATGGTGTGATGCTGATAAAAAATGGTCAGACAAGATTCAAGTCATGGCTATTTCAAAATTACCGGGATTTTCCGGGAGGCAGTATAACTACAATGCTGGTGGATAATTCCGGAAATCTATGGACTGGCTTTTTGGACAATCCCGTAACATGTTTTGACTCAAGTGGTAAAATTACTGTTCAATTGCATGATCAGCCATATGCCAGTTGTCTTTACTTATCAAAAGACGGAACAATCTGGGCGGGTTTGTACAATGGAGATCTTGCCATACTGGACGACAAGGCAGGTACTTTTGACATTATCTGCCATAATGAAAACAATTCCCCTATATTGTCGATAGCCGAGGACGATAGCGGCAATCTGTACTATTCTACCCGGGGCTCAGGATTTGGAAGATATGACATTATGACCGGCGTAACAGAACATTGGTCATATACTTTGGGGAACGAAGACAACGAGGGGTTGGATAACGACTGGGTAAATACGCTTGCTGTTGATTCTGAAGGAATGCTGTGGATAGGCCACAACAGCGGTATTAACTGCTTTGATACAGAATCCGGGAAATTCGTACAGGTTCCATCGGACATAAATATCTCAGGTAGCACGTGCAATATAATACTCTGTGACAAATCCGATAATGTATGGATAGGAACAAGTGATGGTATTTGCGTATATGGGAATGGCGGTATATGCCGGAATATCTCAACTGAAGACGGCCTGTCCAATAATTCAATAAGCGGATTGCTTCAGGATAACGGCGGCAATATATGGTGCAGTACCAGACTCGGATTGAACAGAATTGATACTGAAACATTCAAGATTGACCGCTTTTATTCCGGCTATGGACTTTTTGATAAAAGTTATAATACCAGAGCCTGTGCGTTCTATGAATCAGGGAACCTGTTGTTCTGGGGGTCAAGACAGGGTATTACTTTTTTTAACCCATCAGAAATAACAGGTAAGGACAAGGTAGGAAAAGTTGTGTTGACGGGGCTGTACTTAAATGACACCCAGGCTACGCCTGAGACGTTGTCAGGACGTAAACTTGTAATGAGAGAACCGGTCTCTGTATCCGACGAATTCTGTTTGTCATACAAGGACAATTCGTTTACTTTGGAATTCAGTACATTTGATTATGGCAATGAAGAATGCATCACATATGAGTATTCCTTCAATCACGATCAGTGGAATACTACTCCGGCAGGTGTAAACAGGATAACATTTACACGTCTGTCTCCTGGCAAGCATCTGCTGAGTGTCCGTGCTGTCAGCAACAACAACCTGTCAGAGACAAGTTCATACACTATCAGGATTGCGAGTCCCTGGTATCTGAGTGCATGGGCGATATTGGCATACGCAATATGTGCGTCCGGAGTGATTATGATCTTAGCCTATAACAATAAACAGCACCATATTCGTGAGCTCAGCGAGGCGAAGCTGCACTCATTTACCAATATCGCACACGAACTGCGCTCACCTCTTACAATGATCATATCGCCGCTGGACGAGCTGCTCCGTGATGAGCATATCAGCGAAGGCTCCAGACATTCATTGAGAATGATGAGTAAAGCTTCAAAACGGATTCTGAATCTTGTCAACCAGCTTTTGGATATACGTAAGTACGATGAAGGGCAAATGCATCTTAAATGCCGGAAGACTGATATGATTTCTTTTACTCAGGGCATCTTTGAGATGTTCATATATAGCGCCGGCCAACATAATATAAAGTATTCATTTCATCATAATTCTGACGAGCTGCTTGTATGGGTGGATCGTGACAGTATAGAGAAAGTTATCAACAATCTGCTTTCGAACGCATTCAAATATACTCCCGACGGGGGTGAAATCCGTATTGAAGTCCGCAGCGGCACAGACGATTCGGATAATGGCCCTCTTCACCATTTTATGGAGATTTCTGTGATTGATTCTGGAATCGGCCTTGATGTGGATGACGTAAATGATGTTTTTGAGAGATTCTATAGAGCCGACAATACTATGACTTCTGTGGCACTAGGGCTCGGCATCGGATTGAATTATAGCAGAATACTTGTTGAGATGCACCACGGCATGATAAAGGCAAGGAACAGGGAAGATACAAGGGGAAGCGTTTTCTGGTTCCGTCTGCCGCTGGGAAACAGTCATCTGAGGAATGACGAGATGGAGCCGGACTCTACGGAATCATTTGTGTATAATAAAGGCATCGAGATAGAAACCGACGAGCCGCTCAAACTACGTATGAGTGCGGCCAGAGGATACAAAGTTCTTGTAGTTGATGATGATGAGTCTTTGTTGGATTACATAAACCAATGCCTTCGCGCCTCATATTACAAAGTAATAACATGCAAGAATGGAAAGGAGGGGCTTCATCTGGCCTTGTCTCAGATGCCTGATGTGATTGTTTCGGATGTCGTAATGCCTGAGATGGATGGAATAAGTTTTGTCAAAGCATTAAGAAACAATCCGAACATAAGCCACATACCTGTTTTGCTGCTGTCCGCCCGTAACGAATTGCAGGATCGCATCAATGGAATTGAGACTGGTGCTGATGCATATCTGCCCAAGCCTTTCTATGTAAACGAGCTAAAGACCCAGGTCCTCAATCTGATCAATAACCGTCTTATAATGAGAGGCAAATATTCTGGCGAGCAGGAACAGAAAGACAAAATTGAGACACCCGAAATACAATCGAATGATGAGCTTCTGATGACCCGTGTTATGGATGTTGTAAACAAAAACATGTCGAATTCAGAGTTCTCTGTTGAGTTGCTTGCCGATATGGTTGGTGTGAGCCGTACCCAATTGCATCGCAAATTGAAGAACATAACCGGACTTCCTGCCGGCAGGTTTATAAACAATATACGCCTGAAGCAGGCTGCCCGTCTGCTTGAGCAGAACAGTCTGAACATCTCTGAAATCTCCGACATGGTGGGATTTAATACAAGCGCCCATTTTGCCACAGCATTTAAAAGCTATTATGGCATGACACCGTCGGAATACATAAAACGGAAGACTGCCGGGAAGGATAGCGGTGAGCCGCAGGATGCCTGACAGAGTTTATCCGATATCCACCACGGTGATACCGCTTCCTCCGAACTGGATATGCTCGTCCTGGAACGAACTGATTGCCGGTACTGTGCCGAGATACTGGCGTATCAGCTTTCTCAAGATGCCATTCCCTGTTCCGTGCAGAATTCTGACGCGGGACATTCCGATAAGTGTGGCATCGTCAATAAAGTGCATTACAGCCTGTACCGCCTCGTCGCCTCTCATCCCCCGGACATCAATATCTGTATGGAAATCAAGTTTTTTTGTGTTTATGCTGTCTCTTGTCTGCTTGCTTAGATACGTGTATGATTTGTTCAGTGCGCTGCTCTTTACGGGTTCGGAATGCTCTATCATAGCCGGTTTCAATGTGCTTTTGATGTTACCGAACTCTATAGTAACTCCGGAACGGTCAACCGATACAACCGTTCCTATTACGGTCTGCCCTTTGAGACGGACTGTATCTCCTGCCTTGAAGTTCTGATTCCTGTCGGACGCTGATGGGACGTTATGGGTAATCGTCCTGTCACCGGATTTCACAGCCTTGTCTGTCGCTTGCGTACTGTTTTTCGCCTCACGACGTTTGCGGCGGCGCTCCTGACTCTGCCTGATGCGTTCCATCTGGCGGCTGATCTTGTCCTCGTTTTCCTGCTCAGGCATAGTCTTGAGTCCCTCTTTGAAAGAAGACAGCTCATTTCGGGCAAGTTTGGTAAGCTCACGTTCTGCCTGTGATTCCTTTATTGTACGGATGGTATTCTCAATCACGGCATTGGAGTCCCTGAGCATCTGGTCGGCCTTGTCACGGGCTTCTTTCAATATGCTCTTGCGCTCTTTCTGCAATTCATCAATCTCTTTCTCGTGCCGTGCAATCTGCTCATCCAGCTGTTTCTCAAGCTGATGTACGTTTTGCCGCTTGTTCTCCCAGTATCTTTTATCGCGTACTATATCCTGCAGATATTTGTCTGCATTGACGTAATCACGGCCTACGATGCTTGTCGCATCCGCAATCACGTCCTCGGGAATGCCGGTCTTTCTGGCAATCTCAACCGCGAACGAGCTGCCGGGATTGCCGGTCTGCAATATGAACAGCGGCTGCATCAAATGACGGTCGTACAGCATTGCTCCGTTCATTATTCCATCGTTTGAATCGGCATAGTGCTTGAGATTCTGATAGTGTGTCGTAATGATACCGAAAGCGTGGCTTTGATTGAAGCGCATCAAGACAGCCTCGGCTATGGCACCGCCTATATTCGGCTCGGTACCGCTGCCGAACTCATCAATCAGAATAAGGCTGTTCCTGTCGCAATAGCGCATCATCTGCTTCATGTTGACCAGATGGCTGGAGTATGTACTCAAGTCATCCTCGATGCTCTGCTCATCGCCGATGTCTATAAAGATACTCTTGAAAATCCCGACGTGGCTGTTGAAGCGCATTGGAACAGGCATGCCGCATTGAAGCATATATTGCAGCAGTCCCGCGGTTTTCAGACATACAGACTTGCCTCCTGCGTTGGGACCGGATATCAGCAGGATGCTGGTCTTTGTATCCAGACGCAGGTCGAGAGGGACCACCTTCTTGTCGTGACGGGCCAATGATATTCTGAGCAATGGATGAACTGCCTGTACCCAGTCTATGGCCGGTTTCTTTTCAAGGACAGGACATACGGCATCCATATCCATCGCAAGGGCAGCCTTGGCGTGTATGAAGTCTATATCTGCCAAGAACTCGTACGATGAGAGTATTGACGGTATATCAGGACGTATGGAATCGGCCAAAGATGAAAGAATCCTGATTATCTCACGCTTCTCGTCCGCCTCGAGCTCACGTATGCGGTTGTTTGCCTCAACGACTTCCTCCGGCTCGATAAATACTGTTTTGCCCGATGCGGACTCATCGTGGATTATTCCCCGTATTTTCCGTTTCAACGCGGGAGCTACCGGCAAGACCAGTCGGCCGTCGCGTAAGGCAGGGGCCGCGTCCTTGTCAACAAGTCCGTCTGCCTGAGCCTGTTTGAGAATGCTGTTGAGTATGCGTCCGATTCCGAACTGGGTACTTGCCAGATCCATTCTTATGCGGTAAAGCTCGGGCGATGCGTTGTCTTTTATCTTGCCGAACTTTGTCAGTATCCTGCTTATGGAGGTGACTATCTGAGGAAAGACGCTTACATCTGATGACAGTGCGTGCAGATTCGGGTATGATGACTTGTTCTCGTCATCATTCAGAAAACGGACTATCTCGCAGATTGCTTCCAAGGAATGCCACAATCTGAGCAGCTCGCTCTCTTCCATCCAGGTGCCTATCACTTTAATATGGGACAGAGATTCCCGCACATCGTGAAAATTTCCGCAGGGAAACTCCTTGTCACCCTGCAGAATCCGTATCATCTCGGCTGTAAGATCCAGCTGTGCGGATATGGCATTGTAATCCGACATGAAACTCATCTGCTCTACACGCTGGATGCCAAGTCCGCAAATGCATTTTGCGGACAGCATATCGCGTATCTCGGTAAAACCGGTCTTCTGCTCAAAACTGTCGGGATAAATCATCTTGAATCAGGTTCTTAGAACATATAGTTGAAACCAACGTTTGTCCATAGCTTCCTGCCATCGTTTGCACTCATTGCTTTGGCAGCCTCGACTGATACAATCATATTACGGTTCATTATCAGTTTGAATCCAAGGCCTGCCGTGCAGTGTAGCGTCTCGCTTTTTCCCGAATAGAGATCATAGTCAGTATGTGACGGTGCAATGGCTGCTTTCTGCTCATCAAGTCTGTGTGACTGAATAACCTGACCGGCATCGAAGAATGGGTTTAATGCTATTGACCAGTTCTGCTTTATGAGCTTGAAACTGTAAACGTTCCAACGCAGCTCCATATTCAGCCAGACAATACCGTCACCGAGTACTCCATTACGGTTTATTCCCCTGACTGATGCGTTTCCGCCAAGAGCCTCGGTGTACATCCTGTGGAAAAACATTGTGTTCAGGTTGTTGATAAAGTAAAATGGAATATCACCACATATTTTCCTTTGTAAACCAAGTCTGTATGCAAATGTGAGCTTGCTGTTTACTATAGGAACATATTGCGATCCGATAAAAGTGAATCCAAGATTGTCATATCCTTTCCTGTCAACATCGGGGGCTCCGATAATGGCCGTCTCAATATTGATTCCTCTAGTCGGGTCACTGTCATGGTCGCGGCTGTCATACACAAGACCTGCTCGAAGTTGCAGTACATTGCCGCCCTCTGCCTCATTCTCCCTGATAAGCCCGCTCTCACGATACAGACCGTACAAAGTCTCCTGTCCCTTGTATGCGTCATACTTCTCCGTGTCAAGATAATCGGTGGCTGTATGGTAAAATGCCAATCCTGCTGCCCAGTTCAAATTTCCTATAATCTTCTTTTTGACACTTGTCACTACACGGAACTGCTTGCGGCTCATAAAATTGAGTCCGCTTTTCGCATCATCGGCTGCAGTACCGATTATTCTGTCCGGATCGTAACCCGAGGCAAAACCATTGAATCCGTAGAATCCGAATTTAGGTGCGTTGAAATATGTTATATCGAAAAACAATTTCCCTTCAGGAATCAGATTGTTGAAGTCACCATAGCAACGGAGTATGCTTGAGCCTTTGGTATAAGCCGAAGCCTCAACGTTGATTTTAAACTTATAGGATGGGTAACTGCTGCCGTCCCCAAAGTTGAATATGTCACAACGCGCTCCATATTGGAAACCCAGATCGGAATCAAAGCCGACAACCGGGAACGGTCCGAAATTCCATCCTGTCTTGACAATGTCACCGTTTTCAGTAACGTGTTTTGCCGCATTTGATGTGGCATTGAATATCAGCAACAATGTTGCCGCTACAATAAATTTTCTCATAACTGGAATAAATGCAAGTTTGATTGACTTAATTTCATTGCAAATTTAATGATTCTGCTCTTTATTGCTACTTTTGCAGTTGAATATTATGTCAGAATAGATGCGTGTGCTTAAAAAAGAACTTACATTATCCATCCTGTTCCTGTGGTTGTCCGCATTGGGCGGATACGCTCAGTATAAGGCTCCGACCGGAAAATATGTAGTAGCATACGTTACTTCCTGGACAGATGACGTGCCGGATCCGATGATGGTGGACTGTATAAATTTTGCCTTTGCCCAGATAAGCGAGTCTTTTGACAGTGTCGAGATTGAGAATGTCAGCCGCTTGAGAGGACTGCTTGATCTGAAACTCTCAAATCCCAGGCTGAAAGTCGTGCTATCGATTGGCGGGTGGGGCGGCGGCCGTTTCAGTGAGCTGGCGGCTGATGCAGCCAGAAGAAAGGCTTTTTCTTGGTATTGCCGTAAGCTGATCTGGAATATGGGTATTGACGGAATAGATATCGATTGGGAGTATCCCACTCAGAATGAGTCCGGTATATCGGCATCGCCTGATGATACGAAGAATTTTACACTGTTGCTCAAAGATCTCCGTACAATAATCGGACCGAAGCGTATCATATCCGTAGCAACAATAAGCTCTGCCAAATACATAGATTTCAGAAATGTTTTGAAATACGTCGATTATTTCAATGTAATGACTTACGATATGGGATTGCCGCCGTATCACAACTCACCGTTGTACAATTCTGAAAAAGTGCAGAACCTGTCTGTCAGTGAGGCAGTCGAAGATCACTTGCGTGCGGGAGTTCCGAGAGAGAAGATTGTTCTAGGCATACCTTTTTACGGCCGTGGTATAGAAGGATTCCCGCAGGTAAAGAATACCGAAGCCCGTCTTGTCAGCAATTATTTTTACAATTGGGACGATGACGCCAAAGTTCCGTATCTCACGGACAAGGCAGGAACACTGGCATATTCGTACGATGATACAATGTCCATCCGGTACAAATGTGATTTTATTCAGGAACAGGGACTGAAAGGGGCAATGTGCTGGCCGAACAGTTGTGACGACGAGAAAGGTACACTCTTGCGTGCAGTATATCAGGATTTAAGATATAAATCAGATAATAAGTAGAAGCAATGGATACCGGACTTTTCAGAGTCCAGCTGCATCGTTGAATACCATCGAAGCGAGACGGAAACCGAAGCTGGCGGTAATGAAAACCGACGTGCCGTTGCCCGATTCATCTTCCGACGGATGATTCACGAGTCTCTCGTCACTGAAGACGCAATAGAATTTACGGCATGGAAACTGCCCTGATTTCCTGAATCTCTCCCTCAATGCCTTTGCGAGAGGACAGCCATGGACTTTCCAGAATTCAGCCACCGATATTCTGGAAAGGTCGCTTTTCAATGCTGCTCCCATTGACGAGAATAGGGTAGCGTCAGTCTCAAGAGACTTGAGTATGAGCGAAGCTTTATCGGGTATGCTGTCAATTGCATCGATAATGTAGTCAAATTGACCGAGATTGAAAGAGCCGACTGTCTCTGCCGTGAATTTTTCCTGCAAGACAGTGATGGACGCTGACGGATTGATTTCCATAAGACGCTTGGCGAGCGCTGCGGCCTTTGGCTGCCCGAGTGTGCTGGAAGTTGCCATAAGCTGCCGGTTCACGTTTGATGCCACCACGATGTCCGGATCGGCAATTGTGATTTCTGTTATTCCTGAGCGTACCAGTCCTTCGGCACACCAGCTTCCGACGCCACCCACACCGACAATCAGGACATTGGTTTTACCGAGCCTGTCCATTGCTTCCGCCCCAACCAGACGCTCAGTTCTGGAAAAAAAGCCGTTATTATCAGTCATTCCTTTCTTTTTCCTCAAAAATAGCGATAATTATCTGTAATGTTCATATCTTAGCGCATTAATTCAGAAATAAACAATTTACAGTAAAAATATGTCAACTGAAAACAACGAAAAGAACCTTCTTGACAGCAAATGTTCCAGAAGAACTGCATTGAAAATCATGGCTGCCAGTGGCGCAGGCATAGTACTTGGCGGCTCATTGCTGAATTCCTGCAAGGGCAATTCCGCAAAAGCTACCCCAGTGTCGAAAAGTCCGGCACCGGCAAACGATAAGATAGTATCAAGACATATCGACTCAACAGGCGATACCGTAGGTCTTCTTGGTCTTGGCTGTATGAGACTTCCGCAACAAGGCGGTCAGACCGGTGGATTCGGCCGTGGCGGTGCGATTGACCAGGAGCAGGTGAACGCAATGGTTGACTATGCTCTTGAGCATGGCATAAATTACTTCGATACAGCTCCTGCATACAACGGCTCTGAGACCGCTATGGGTATTGCGCTGAAACGTCATCCACGCGAGTCATTCCTTCTGGCTACCAAGATGTCCAACTTCAACGGCGGTTCCGCTGCTGATGCCAGGCAGATGTTCAGTACATCCCTGGAACGTCTCCAGACTGACTACATCGATTATTTCCTGCTTCACGGAGCAAGCAGCAAGCGTGATATGGACAACCGTTTCGTGAACAATGGAGTAATGGATTATATCCAGAGTGAGAAAGCTGCCGGACGCATCAGGCATATCGGTTTCTCTTTCCACGGAAGCCGTTCCGATATGGATTATATGCTGTCTCTGTACGACAAATATCACTGGGACTTCATTCAGATACAGATGAACTATCTGGACTGGGAAGCCCAGAGCGCCAGAAATGCTGATGCACAGTATTTATACAATGCCATCTATCAGCGCAATATACCTATTGTTGTCATGGAACCTGTCCGTGGCGGCGCATTGGCCAATGTAAATGACAAGTTCCGTGAAATGATGGCCGAGGCTCATCCCGAGCTGAGTCCAGCAGGAATGGCATTGTCGTTTGTCGCCTCATATCCCGGCATACTCACTGTCTTGAGCGGTATGTCAAATATGGATCAGCTGACCGAGAATGTCGCTACATTCACCAATTTCAAGCCTTTCGGCGAGGAAGACAAGAATCTGCTCCTAAAGATTGCAAGAATGCAGCGTGAGAACTCAGCTATAGGCTGTACCGCCTGCCGTTACTGTATGCCTTGCGGTTTCGGAGTTGATATTCCCGCAAACTTCCAGGTGTATGACAAGAGTGCGAATGAGTATAGCCTGCCGAATCCAAGTGGCGAGCATGATAAGGATTACGCAAAGAACAGACGTGCGTTCCTGAATAAATACAATGCTTTGGACGAGGGTATCAGGGCTGACAAGTGCGCCAATTGCCGTGCCTGTGTGTCCAAATGTCCGCAGCACATCGACATACCTTCACAACTCACAAAGATCAAGAATCTGGTAGCTGAATTGGAGAAAGAGTAAATGAGTAAGAATAAAAGCAGCTTACGCATAATCAGAATAGTACTGGCTACAGTCTCTATTCTGATTATGACATTGTTATTCGCATCACGGGCAGGGTATGGCTTGTTCTCGTTTTTAACCAAAGCCCAGTTTATACCAGCCTTGTTGTCAGCCAATATAATTGTTCTGGCAGCCCTGCTGGCTGTCACGTTCCTGTTCGGACGCATATATTGCTCTGTTATCTGTCCTTTGGGTATAACCCAGGATTTCATAAACTGGCTGGTAAAGAAAACCGGGGGCAAAAAGAAAAGCATGCGCTTCGGCTACTCGAGGCCTAAAAACATTCTCCGCTACACAATTCTTGCCATTTATGTGATTGCTGTAATACTCGGCGTAGGCTCATTTATGGCGTTGCTTGACCCATATGCGGCATTCGGACGGATAATGACACATATGTTTGTCCCGGTGTCAGTATGGATAAACAATCTGATAGCCAATGCCACAGACTGGTTCATCATTGAGAAGTACGTGGGAATCAACTCGTTGGCATTGTCTGTAGCGATAGTTACTTTTGTCGTTGTCGCATATATGGCTGCCCGGGGCGGACGCTCATACTGCAACACGATATGTCCTGTAGGCTCATTCCTGGGATTGGTCAGCCGCCATTCTCTGCTGAAAGTCCGTATTGATGAGTCCAAGTGCGTAGGATGCGGCCTTTGTGGAAAGAAATGCCGTGCCAGCTGCATTGATATGCAGAATCACGCCATTGATTACAGCCGTTGTGTTGATTGCTTTGATTGTATAGGCAATTGCTCACGCGGTGCAATAAAATATACTGCAAAAAACATTAATGACAATATGAGAGATAAGTCGGGTGCAGAGGACGAGTCTCGCAGAAAGTTCCTCTCGGTACTGGCTATGGCCGGTATGGCAAGTACAAGAATCTGGGCAAAGGATAAAGTGGAGAAGATAGAGAGTGTTGTTGAGGACAAGCCTGTGACATCGCACACTCCGGTGTCGCCATTCGGAAGTATAAGCCACAAACATCTGAACAGCAAATGTACCGCCTGTCACCTGTGTATTGACAAATGTCCTACCAAAGTGCTTCGTCCTGCCATAAATGAATATGGTCTGGATGGCATTATGCAGCCGGTGCTTGACTTTACAAAGGGATTCTGTGACTATGACTGCACCCGATGCGGTGATGTGTGTCCTACAGATGCCATCAAGAGTCTTACGCCGGACCAGAAACAGGCTACTCACGTAGGCTATGCCGTATTCATCAAGGAAAACTGTGTAAACAGCAAGGAATCGTTGCTATGCGGTATATGCTCAAGATCCTGTCTGGCGTACGCCATCAAACTTAAGCCGAATTACAATGAGCCTTTGACCGAGGAGGAAATAAGGGTTATCGATGCTTTGCCTGACAAAGTCGATCGCCCGCGTGCCCATTACAGAGTCTATCCGGAGATAGATCAGGATTTATGCATCGGTTGTGGAACCTGCCAGAACCGTTGTCCCGGCAAAGCGATTGTGATAGAAGGGTATAAAGAGCACAGATAAGGTTCTGTAACTACCGTCTCTCACGCTTGATTACTTTCTTTTTACGTACTGACCAGCCGAAAAAGCCGGTAGGGTCAGTTACGTCAAAGTATTGCCCGTGCGTGTAGGCTATCAGCTCCATCGCGGCCATGTCAAGTGTGCCGTCCTCGCGCATATATCTCTCATCGACCTGCACATTTACAACCTCGGCTATGAACATGTCGTGTGAGCCTAACGGCTTTATCTCTGTAACTTTGCACTCGATTGATACGGGTGACTCCTGTATTGTCGGTGCATTCACCACCGAGGCTTTTCCAGGAGTCAGCCCAGTCAACTCAAATTTATCGCAGTCGCGTCCGGAACGTACGCCGCAGAAGTCGGTGGCTTTAGCCAGCTGCCTGGTAGTAAGATTTATGACAAAGCAGCCCGACCGCTTGATGATATCGTATGAATAACGCTCGGGACGGACTGATATATAGCACATCGGAGGGTTGCTGCAAACAGTGCCTGTCCAGGCAATTGTCAGCATATTGTATTCTTCGGGAGTAGCTCCGCAACTGACAAGTACTGCTGGGAGCGGATATATCATCGTACCCGGTTTCCAATCCTTTTTCATATCAGTCCGTCAGGCGTGGTGAGTTTGGTGAATACCTGTGGAGTCGCCAACTGGAATCGCAACAGCTGTCCTGTTACCGGATGTATAATGCTGAAACGGTAATTGTGGAGCATCAGACGGCGGGCGGGATTTGTCTCTGCACCATATTTGATATCGCCGGCTATAGGACATCCCATCTCGGCCATGTGGACGCGTATCTGATTCTTCTTACCTGTAAATATTTCTACGTCCAGCAGGGCATATCGTCCGCGTGACTGAATCAGACGGTAGCGTGTGACAGCCAGTTTGCCTTCTTCTTCGTTGCTGGTGGAATGAACCTGAAGACGGTCGTTCTCTGTGAGCAAAGAGCGGATCTCATCGGCAGGCTTCTCAGGCACGCGCTCGGTCACACAGATATATTTGCGCTCCTTTACATAGAAATCCCAATTGTCACGCAGCTCATGCTGCATATCACGGTCTTTGGCGAACATCAGTATGCCTGATGTGTATTGGTCAAGACGGTGGCAGACATAAAGCTCTGCATCCGGGTTGTCGTAACGAATGTAGTCTAGTACAATCTTGAAAGCATTATTGTTCCTCTCATTGTCATTCGCAACCGACAGCAAGCCTGACGACTTCTCTATTACTACCATCCATTCGTCCTCATATATTATGCGGACCTGGGGATTGTTGAATTTGTAAAACGAGCGGCCAAAATTCACTTTGACCTCATCACCAGGAAGCAGTGGGGTGTCAAATTGTGTGACAGCCTTGTCCTTTACAGCGATATGTCTGTATTTAAGCAAGTTTTTCACTTCGGTCTTGTTTTTGTCGGTCAGTACGTTGAAAAGGAATGGCAGAAGTGTTGTCTCTTCTGTTACTTTATAGCACTTTATATTGTCCGCAGTAAAATGTCCGGACCTTCTGTTACCGGTCTGTCTCATATAAAATCTAAATAAAACGGTTAGCTGCATTGATGAATGCCAGGACTGCGGCCTTCACAATGTCGGTATCGGCGGCAAACCCATAATACTGGCTGCCATCGTACTCTACTTGAATATGCACTTTTCCCATATCATCGCAGCCTTTGTCCATAGCCTGTATGAAGAACTCGCGGATAAGCATCTTCTTTCCAAGAATCTTCTTTACACATTTGATGGCGGCATCGACAGGACCGTTTCCGTGCGAGAAAGCAGAGGTTATCCTGCCTCGTACAGACAGCCTTACATATGCTCTTGTCTGGATGCCAGTACCGGATACAACTTTGAGGAATTTCAGATGAACCGGTTTCAAGTTATCCTCATTTATTCCGGTCAGCCGTAATATATCGTCATCGGTAATATCCATCTTCACATCGGCCAGACGGAGGAATTTCTCATAAACGATGTCAAGCTCCTCTTTGGTCAGTTCGATGTTCAAGGCCGCCAGACGATACTTCAAAGCTGCGTGTCCGCTTCGTGCCGTAAGGACTATTGAGTTGTCGCCAAGACCTATATCTTTCGGGTCGATTATCTCGTAGGTCTCCCTCATCTTGATGATGCCATCCTGATGGATACCCGACGAGTGGGTGAATGCGTTGCGTCCTACTATGGCTTTGTTCGGCTGTACCGGCATATTCATCAAACTTGATACCATACGGCTTGTGTGGTATATGCGTGTGGTGTCTATGCCTGTGGTGAGACCAAGTTCGCTGCGCCCTTTCAGAATCATTGCGATTTCCTCCAGTGCGGTGTTTCCGGCACGCTCGCCGATACCGTTTACTGTAACATCGACCTGCCGTGCTCCATTCAATATGCCTTGCAGTGAGTTTGCCGTGGCAAGCCCCTGGTCATTGTGGCAGTGAATTGAAAGCAGTACGCGGTCAATGCCTTCAACGTTCTCCTTCAGATATTTTATCTTCTCTCCGAATTCGTAGGGCAGACAGTATCCGGTTGTATCAGGAATATTTATCACCGTTGCGCCTGCTTTGATTACAGCTTCTATGACACGAGCCAGATACGCGTTGTCGGTACGTCCTGCATCCTCGCAGTAGAACTGGACATCTTCAGTGTATTTCCTTGCCAACCTGGTGGCGGATACAGCACGTTCGATAATCTCCTCGCGGGTGGAATTGAACTTGTACCGTATGTGGAAATCGGATGTTCCGATACCCGTCTGGATGCGCTTCCTCCTGGCGTATTCAAGCGATTGTGCGGCTACCTCGATGTCCTTTCCGTTCGCACGGGCAAGTGCGCATATTACAGGCTCGGTGACAGCTTGCGACACACGTACCACGCTGTTGAAATCCTCGGGGCTTGAGATTGGAAATCCCGCTTCAATCACGTCAACCCCCAGTTCCTCGAGAGCTTTTGCTACCTGGATCTTCTCAATGCTGTTGAGCTGGCATCCCTGTACCTGCTCGCCGTCGCGCAGGGTAGTATCGAATATGTATATCCTTTCCGACATTTCTTATTTAAGCCAACGGTCCAGCCAGCCGAAGAATGTACGCTGCCACAAAATTGCGTTCTGTGGTTTCAGCACCCAGTGATTCTCGTCGGGGAATAGCAGCAACTCGGCTGGAACGCCACGCATGATCGCTGAATTGTAAGCCGATACAGCCTGTGAGTAGAGTATCCTGTAATCCTTCTCTCCGTGGATGCAGAGAATAGGGGTGTCCCATTTGTCGATAAACAGATGCGGTGATGTTGCAAATGAGTGTGCTGTCTTGTCATTCTGCTCCCAATATGCGCCTCCAAGATCCCAGTTTGTGAACCACAATTCCTCGGTCTCGACCGATTGCTGGGGCAGGTTGAAGATACCGTCGTGAGCGATGAAAGCTTTGAAACGCTTGTCGTGATGGCCAGCCAGCCAATATACGGAATAGCCGCCGAAACTGGCCCCGACGCATCCCAGACGGTCATTGTCGATGAACGGTTCCTTGCTGACCTCATCAATTGCCGTAAGCAGGTCGGTCATGCACTGGCCTCCGTAATCTCCGCTGATTTCCTCGTTCCACGCGCTGCCGAATCCCGGAAGTCCGCGACGGTTCGGCGCTACAACGATATAACCGTTCTCAGCCATAATCCTGAAATTCCAGCGGTAGCTCCAGAACTGCGAGACGATGCTCTGGGGACCACCCTCGCAATAAAGCAGGGCAGGATATTTCTTGGTCGGGTCAAATTCAGGCGGATAAATTACCCAGGTAAGCATTGACTTGCCGTCACTTGTCGCAATCCAGCGCTCCTCGACCTTCACACCCGACAACTGGTCGAAAATATGGTCATTCTCGTGGGTAAGCCTCTCTGCCATATCTCTTTTGATATCGACAGCGTAAATCTCTGTGGCATTTGTCATAGACTGGCGTGTGGCATAGATTCTGTTGGCATCGCTGTCAAGGGCTATGGCCTGATAGTCGCAGGTCTCATCATTGATGACAGTCATGACTCCGTCAAGATTTGTCTTGAATATTGACAGGCGTCCCTGCCAGGAACCTATGAAATACAGCTCGTATGAGTTGTCGCTCCAGATGAACGACTCCACATTGCTGTCAAAAGCCTCGGATACCGAGCCCTTCTGACCGGTTGCGAGATTCATTACATACAGCCTGTTGCGGTCACTCTCATATCCGTCGCGCTCCATACTCTGCCAGGCGATGAATTGCCCGTCGGGTGAATACTGCGGATTGACATCATATCCCTGATTCCGGTCGGAAGCACCCTGCATCTTGCACAGATTGACTGTGTTGCCATCGTGAATGTCGTAATAATAGATATCGGAATCGGTACTTTTCGCGTAATCGAGTCCGGTCTTTTTCCTGCAAGTGTATGCCACGCCCCGTGAGTCAGGTGTCCAGCAAAGCTGCTCAATGCCGCCGAATGGAAGCATCGGACTCTCGTATGCCTGATTCTCAAGTACATCCAATGTTACATTTGACACTTTCTCACCATCGAAAGGTGCGATGAACGGGTGGGGAAGCTCGTCAACCCAGCTGTCCCAGTGACGGTACATCAAATCGTCTGCGATACGCCCCGTTGCAAGTGGAAGGTCATCATATTGCTTTGGCTTTACCATTGGGTTGTCAACGCCCATAATCATCAGCACCTGGCTCCCGTCCGGCGCGAAGCTGAATCCGTCAATGGATTTCTCTGTGTTGGACAGCTGCTTGCGGTTCCTGCCGTCGGCATCCATCTCCCAAATCTGGTATGAGCCGGACTCGTTGCTGAGAAACGCGATTTTTGTCCCGCCCTTTATCCATACAGGGGCCATCTCGTTCGATGCTGTGGCTGTAAGCTGCGTGTTTTTGCTGCCATCAACATTCATCACATAGATTACGCGGTGGCTTCCGTTTTTCTCAACGCTGTAATAAGCAACCTCGTATGCAATCCTGGACTTGTCCGGAGACAGACTGAATGAGCCGATACGTCCCATTGCATAGAGAGCCTCGGGTGTCATCCTGCCGCTGGTTAACTGAATATCACTCTTGCCGATGATATCATTCTGATTCTTGTCTGCACAGCTCTCGACAGACACAGCAGTAGTAGTTAGTGCCATAAGAATAATTGCCAAATTGAAAAAAACGGGTCTTTTCATCGTTGCTATATTTATTTTTTTGCAAAAATAGTTAAAATCGGCTGATTGTGCGAATGTTTGTGCTTGGCGCATGGCAAATTTGCGGTATTTTCAATAGTGATGCAGCCTGTGAGCTTCCAGCGATGAGGCCTGCGAATTGGCGGCGGCATCGTACTCCGGCAAGAAAAACCGTTGACGTAATAGTGGCATATGACCGATATTTTCAGGTAAATCGTCATCCGTATCGTGTCGTAATGTGAAAATATGTTTATTTTTGCAGGATTCACAGTCGAAATTTCTGTTAGGTAAGATGTTATTTTTTGCTGTTATATCTGCTCTTCTTCCTGCCGGGTTGTTGTTCTGGTACATTTACAAAAAAGACAGCATTCAGCCTGAGCCGTCAACGTGGTTGTGGAAGGCTGTTCGTTACGGTATCCTTTCTGCATTCGCAGCAATGATTCCGGCTGTGCTGATGGGATTGCTTGTACAGAATCTGCAATTGTCCGATTTTATGAATGCGGTGTGTACTGCATTCGTTGAGGCCGCAATCCCTGAAGAAGCTGCTAAATTACTTATGCTGTGGCTAGTACTGCGTAAGAACCCGTTTTTCGACGAGCATCTTGATGGTGTAGTGTATGCTACTTGCGTAGGGCTTGGTTTTGCTGCCTTTGAGAATCTGCTATACATATTCGGGAATCTTGAAAACCTTGTGCAGATAGCGGTTGTAAGGGGCCTGTTCGCTGTTCCGGGCCATTTCTTCTTCGCTGTAGTCATGGGCTACTACATATCCCTGGCATGTTTTTCCAGTACATCGGCATCGCAACGAAGGAACAATATGCTCAAGGCATATTTCGTACCGGTATTGCTTCACGGCATATACGACTCACTCCTGATGTCGTCCGATGCACTGCCATATCTATCCAGCCTGTTTGTCATTGTTTTTCTGATATTCTGCAACCGAACCCGCAAGGATGCCCGAACCCGCATACGGAGTCTGATTGACAAGGACAGAAACGGTCTCAGCCAAGAAGTATAGCGATTTGATATTTACGAATACAACGTGATATGCCGAATATACACCAAGCACAATGTTAGATTAGTTAAAGACAAGTCTTCTGTTATGTCAAAATGGTAGATTTATAGAGAAAAATAAATCGGATATTCTTGGAAGCGGGTAAGAAAGAGAGTGCCTTGGATGACTCATTTGAATCATCGAAAATTTTCATAAATTTGCAAAGCAAAAGTTATGCACTTTCGCCACTGCAAGTATGAAAACATTCAATACAGCGGGTACTTGTCGCCCGAACGAACATTATATGGTGGACATCACCGACCGCTTGGAAATCATTCGTAAGATGGTTGCCAAGGGTAACTATTTCTGTATCAATCGTGGTAGGCAGTATGGCAAGACTACCACATTGAAAGCAATAAGTAGTAGTTTCTCTGACGAGTTCTGTGTATTCAGTCTGAGTTTTGAAGGATTGGCAGATTCTGCATATGCAGAAGAAGAGAAACTATATGCAGCCATTGCCTATCAGATGGCTGATGCATTCGCGTGGACTCCACTTGAAGGGCTTGACAAAGAGGCTGGTGAATATATTACAGCTTTTTCCGAATCTCATGATGAAAAATGCAGTGAGAAGGAATTTGCTAAGTTTATCAGTAATGTCAACCATCGCAATTCAAAGCCTGTTGTAGTGTTGATTGACGAGGTTGATCAAGCTGGCAATTATACATCATTCTTGAAACTTTTAGCTTTGCTTCGTAGGATGTATCTTGACAGAGACGTTAAACCAACCTTCCAATCCGTCATCCTCGCAGGAGTTTATGACATAAAGAATCTCAAACTGAAGATTCGTACTAAAGAAGAGCATCAGTATAACTCGCCATGGAATATAGCGGTTCCCTTCGATGTCGATATGAGTCTTTCTGCAAAGGGTATTTCTGATATGCTCGCCGAATACAAGGCAGACCACAATCTGACTTTTGATGAAGTATTTGTAGGTCAGATGATTCGTGACTATACCGCGGGCTATCCATTCCTTGTTAGCCGTATCTGTCAGATTGTCGATGCAGAACAATACACATGGGACAAGGAAGGCATATTGAAAGCAATTCATAATCTTCTTGTTGAGCGTAATACGTTGTTCGATGACATGGTTAAGAAACTTGACCAGTACCCGGAACTGAAAGAATTGCTGCGAAACATCCTCTTTGAAGGTAAAACCAGAACTTTCCATACAGATGAGAAGTATCTGCAGATAGGCTTGATGTTCAACTTTCTTGCCAACAACAATGGAAGCGTTGCCATCGCTTGCCGCCTTATGGAAACACGTCTGTACAATCTGTTTATCGGAGAGAATGAGACTTCAAAGATATTCAGCCTTGGGCAGATGGACAAAAACCAGTTCGTGCATGATGGCTTTATCGATATGCGTCTTCTCATGGAGCGTTTCTGCGTTCACTTCAATGAAATCTACCGCCCTGGACACGATGATCAGTTTGTAGAGGATAACGGCAGAAAGATTTTCCTTACCTACCTGCGTCCTATTATCAACGGTATCGGCAATTACTACTGTGAAGCCCAGACACGTGACCTCACTCGCACCGACATCATTATAGATTATCTCGGTCAGCAGTACATAGTGGAGCTAAAGATATGGCGGGGACAATCATATAACGAACGAGGTGAGAAACAGCTCGCAGAATATCTTGAACGGTACAATCTGCAAACCGGCTATATGGTAAGTTTCTGCTTCAACAAGACAAAGCAGTCTGGTTTGCTGCCACCGATAGTTCTGAATGGCCGCACTTTGATTGAGGCGATAGTGTAGATGTCGGACAGTTCGATGTATTATTGGGTAACCGCCCAATTCAGACATCTTGACGCGCCAGCGCGTATCTGATACCTTTGCGACTTAAACCAACCGCAATGTGGGTTGAGCTTGGCGACGATGCCGCCCGTGCGAACTTGTGCGGTAGCTGGCGCATACCGTTACGCGCAGAATCCATACTCTCGACAAAAGCTGCGATGCCAAACTGTGGAGCCTGTGCGGCAAAGAAGGCTTCTCATCAGCCGCCGGCTGTCTTGCCCGCCACGCATCCGAAGCTGTGAGTCTTGACGCAGAATATGCCGGGTGTCTATATTCGTGGATTCACACGCGCAAGACCAGGGACAAGACCCTTGTCAGCTCGCAGTGGTTCACCGGTCACAACAGCGTGCTGGACGACTATTCCAGCGAAGAGGCCTACGAAAGGGCGGCGGCATCGTACTCCGGCAAGCTGGGCGGTGGGCGAAGATGAATGCTGATTCCATAAAGTATTATAATTTATTGTGAAAAGTTTATTAAGTAGGGTCTGCTGAATAAATACAAATCTCTGATTATTAGAAAAATAAGTATTGATTTCTTTGCTGTATTCATAGAAAATGCCTATCTTTAGATGTTAAACAACCCGTTTTTGATATGAAGTACAGCTCCCAAATCAAGTCAA
>JAZLKB010000068.1:0-42390 GCA_045597365.1 Bacteroidaceae bacterium
TACTCCACCCAGTCGCTCTCAAGCTCCGCGATGGCAAGCCCGTCGAACAGCTCACGTTTGCCAAGAAAATACGATTCAAGAGTATTCAACAAGAGGCTCTTGCCGAAACGGCGCGGGCGGGACAGGAAATAGTAGCATCCACCGGACACCATTTCGTATATCCTCGCGGTCTTGTCTATATACAGATATCCCTCTGATCTGAGTTTCTCGAAGCTCTGAATTCCTATCGGCAGTTTCTGTCCCATAACCGTCCCTATTCGTACAACTTACGGCAAATATACACATTACTGCGGATTTCCCGCACACGGGCAGCAAAAACACAAAACAAGCCGTACTGATACAGGCTCAAAGGAACTATAGTTCTGATATTTGCTCCAAGCTGAGACCGGTACAGTTCCCAGTTTCAGTTTTGTCTCTTTCATGATAATAGATTCAAATAATGTCCCAAAATATTACCAGCGTGAAGGCGGACGCACTCCGCTCATTCTTGCTGATGTGCCAGCAAAGTTACGGCTTCGGAATGTGAAAGAGAAGACAAAATGTTGAAAGTTTATGTTGTGTCAACAAAAAAGCCCCTTCTGGCGTAATTTCATTACAAGACTTGTAACGATCATTACAAGACCTGTAACGATGGTTCCAAGACTTGTAATGAAATTGCCTTCGCGGTAAACATCCAGTCCCATTGCGCGGAACTTCCAGACAGTCTCAATCTTCTCAATCTTGCCTTCAGCGCGACCCTCGGCCAAACCGTGTAAGCGCAGAAAACGTTCCGGTTCCGGACAAAGCCGTCCCGACTTTCGCGAAGCTCTGAATAACTATCGGCAGTTGTTGTAAAAGAAATTCACCGCCTGAAGCGGCAGTCTTTCGGGCAGCCGGCGCAGCGGTTACCGCGTCGGCGCATGCGGATTATGCCATAGACGGCGGTTACGACCGCTGCCAGGACAAGCGCTGTGATTATGATATCGGCAGTGCTCATATTGCAGTAACCATAGCCAGATGATATACTGCGAAAGCCGCAATCCAGGCTACGGCGCATTGGAAAACAACCATTATCGCCGCCCATTTCCAGCCAAGCTCGCGCCGCACGGCTGCGATTGCCGCTATGCAGGGGGTGTAGAGCAGGCAGAAGACCAGCATCGACAGCGATGACACAGTGGTGAGAAGCTGGGTCGCGCCCAGTACCTCCATTGTCGATACCACGCTCTCCTTAGCCAGGAAACCCGATATCAGAGCTGTCACTATGCGCCAGTCACCCAATCCTATGGGGTTGAACAGCGGGGCTATCCAGCCCGAAAGGACTGCCAGCATGCTGCCTTCGCCGTTGACGGTCATATTGAAGCGGAAATCGAAAGTCTGCAGCAGCCATATTATGATGGTCGCAAGGAAAATCACGGTGAATGCCCGCTGTATGAAGTCCTTGGTCTTGTCCCACAGCAGATGCCCCACATTTGTCAGTCGCGGAAGCCGGTAGTTGGGCAGCTCCATAACGAAAGGCGCAGGTTCGGAATGCCGTGTGGTCCACTTGCGCAGCAGGGCCGAGCATATGCCGCAGAATATTCCTGTCAGATACAGACATACCAGTATCAGGCCTCCGTGACCCGGAAAGAACATATTGCTGAGGAAAGCGTAAATGGGAATCTTTGCCGAGCAGCTTATGAACGGTGTGAGCATTATGGTGCGCTTGCGGTCTTTGTCCGACGGCAGGGTGCGGGCCGACATGACGGCAGGGACCGAGCAGCCGAAACCTATAAGCAGCGGCACTATGCTTCGTCCCGACAGTCCCGCCTTTCGCAGAATCTTGTCGGTGACGTATGCCACACGCGCCATATAGCCGCTGTCCTCGAGCAGTGACAGGAAGAAGAACAGCAATATGATGATAGGTACGAAGCTGATTACCGCGCCGACTCCGCTGAATATGGCTTCCGATACCAGCGATTGTATCGCCGGGCTGACGTTTGCCCGCTCCATACCGGCCACGCAGACGGCGGATACGCGCTTTATCCAGCTCCAGAGCATCTCCTGCAGGGGTGTTCCGGCAACATCGATGCTGACCCACAGGATAAGGGCCATTATTGCTATGAATATGGGCAG
Organism: Bacteroidaceae bacterium; assembly: GCA_045597365.1. Classification (GTDB taxonomy): domain Bacteria; phylum Bacteroidota; class Bacteroidia; order Bacteroidales; family Bacteroidaceae; genus Colenecus. Next base: position 2,092 of record JAZLKB010000068.1, read on the forward strand.
AGCCGTCCATCGGCCGGTCAGAACGCTGTCGATACGGCGGCTGCGGCGGTACTCGCGGCTCTCGCGGGGCTTGACTACGGTTTTTGCGCACAGCTTGTGGATGAACGAGAAACGCATATCGGCAATGGCGGCGGCACGGTCCAGCCCGCGCTCTTTCTCCATCTGGCTGATGATGTGCTCTATGGCATCGACATCCTCGGCCGATAGCTGCAGGGCGTTGATGATGCTCTCGTCACCCTCGACAATCTTGTCGGCTGCGAAGCGGGTGGGGATGCCGGCTGCTGTGCTGTGATCCTCGATAAGGTGCATAATGCTGTGCAGACAGCGGTGCAGCGCGCCTTTGTTGTCCAATGGACTGCAGAAGTCCTGCCTGAGGGGAACTTCCTGATATCTGGCTACGTGTATGGCGTGCCGTACCACCTCGTCAACACCCTCGTTGTCGGCTGCCGATATGGGTACTACAGGTATTCCAAGAATACGCTCCATTTCGTTGACCCTGATTGAGCCGCCGTTGCCGCGCACCTCGTCCATCATATTCAGGGCGAGCACCATTGGAATACCCAGCTCCATAAGCTGCACGGTAAGATACAGATGGCGCTCTATGTTGCTGGCATCGACTATGTTGATTATGCAGGTCGGCTTCTCTTCCAGAATGAAACGGCGGGCAACAGCCTCCTCGACTGTGTATGGTGACAGGGAATAGATGCCCGGTATGTCGGTGACAATTGTGCCGGGGAATCTCTTTATCTGTCCGTCCTTGCGCTCGACTGTCACTCCCGGAAAATTGCCTACGTGCTGGTTGGCGCCGGTGAGCACGTTGAACATAGTGGTCTTGCCGCAGTTCTGCTGGCCTGCCAGGGCGAATGTCAGCACGGTGTCTTTGGGCAGGGGTCTGCCGCTGTCGGGCGTGTGGTATTTGCCTTCCTCGCCGAGTCCTGGGTGGGGGTCCTCCTCGTGGTCATTGGGGTTGTAGCCGGTCTCGGACAGCGGGCCGGGAACGCTTGCAGCATTGCCTGGCGGCACGTTTTCCGATACCTGTATGTTACGGGCCTCGTCCTTGCGCAGTGTGAGCGAGTAGCCTTGGACAAGAATCTTTACCGGATCGCCCAAGGGGGCTGCCCCTACCATTCTGACCTCGGTGCCCGGTATCAGTCCCATATCGAGGAAGTGCCGACGCAGTGCTCCGCTGCCTCCAACCGCCTGGACCGTAGCATTCTGTCCTATCCTCAGATTACTGATGTCCATAGAATTACGGGTTGACCCTCATCTTTCGTTGGTTGATACTCTCGGCAGCGCGGAACTCGCTGTCTGTCTTTATCTTGGCGATGGTGGCAAGAACGGCGCGGTGCAGCTCGCTGCCCTCGGTGTAATCGCCCGGGCAGGCAAAGTTTACGCGGCCCCGCTTTACCAGATTGCGCGCCTGGGCGCGGCTGCCATCCACTCCCGGCTTGTATATGGCGAATGAGTGGCCTCCCTCCGATTTGACTATACGCATGCTTGGCAGGTCGGTCTCGCCGTCGCCAAGATATATCATATTCTGGAACGGAATGGGGCGCGTCTCGTCGGGCATTGAGTCATTGATGCGCGCGTTGTCCCAGATGTCGTATATTCCTTTGTTTATCATAAAGATGAACTGGGTCTTCGATGTGAAATCGACTGCTACCGCAGGCCAGACGGCCTCGTCGTTCTCGTACATGAACGAGCAGGCGTAAATCTTTTTGAAGTGGCGGGCTATAGATGTTCCTTCAATCAGCTCCTTCAGTCCCGATGATATGATATAATGCTCTACGCATACCCCCATCTCTTCGCCCTGACGGTTTATCATATCGAACCATTGCTCCACACCGGGAAACAGGTCGATGCTCTTGCCGAACTCCACGAACTGCTGGCGGCGTATGCTCACACCTCCGGCTTTGGCCTTGTCAATCATAAGCTTCATATAGCTCAGTATCGTACTGGCCTGCTGGCATTCGGCAAGCTGGTGGGTCTCGTCCCAGAACAGATTCTTGTCTTCGACCCTTATGGCTTTCATAAAGTCGTACTCCTGCATGTTGTCGGGTGACAGCGTGCCGTCGAAATCGTACATCAGAGCAACCTTCGGTTTGTCCATACCATTATTGTTTCCAGCGCGAAGTTAGCAATTGTTTTTTTACGCTTACTACGGTAAATTCATAAAGATTCATTAGTTTTGTCAGCATAAAGATTCAAGTGAAATGAGCAGGGAACAGACACCTACGCCGCACATAGCAGCGGCTTACGACGATATTGCAGAGACCGTGATAGTATGCGGTGATCCTCTGCGGGCCAGATTTATTGCCGGAAAATATCTTGAAGACGCTGTGCAGTACAGCGATATACGCGGTATGCTGGGATTCACGGGAACGTGGCAGGGAAAGCGTGTGTCGGTGCAGGGACACGGTATGGGCATTCCGTCAATAGGCATTTACTCGTACGAGCTGTTCAACTTTTACGATGTAGAGAATATCATACGTGTGGGGACCTGCGGCGCCTATACCACCGATGTGCATCTGGGTGACGTGCTGATGGCGATGGGTGCCTGTACCGACTCGAATTTCGCGCAGAAGTATAATCTGCCGGGGACGTATGCCCCGATTGCCGATTTCGGACTGCTGCGCCGTGCTGTAGAGGCTGCCGAGCGTATGGGCATTCAGTATCGCGTGGGCAATATCCTCTCGTCCGACTCGTTCTACGATGCGCCTCGTCAGATAGAGTGGGCGCGTGCCGGCGTGATGGGCGTGGAGATGGAGGCGAGCGGACTGTATCTGAATGCCGCTATGAGCGGAAAGAAGGCTCTGACCATACTGAGTGTCACCGACCATCTGGCCACCGGCGAGCGTATGAGCGTTGAGGGCCGTCAGACGGGGCTCGACAATATGATACGCATAGCGCTCGAAATGATTTGACTTTATTAATAAGGTGTATTATGAGAAGATATATTTCTGTGGTACTCGCGCTTGCGGCTGTCTTTGCGCTTGCAGGCTGCTCGAAAGATTATCCTGTGGTTCCGGTATATGGAAAAGTGTATGTCATTCCGGAGTCACCTTCGGTGGGACAGCAGTTCACCGTAGGCATAGAGGTGAAAGAGCAGGGCAGCGGATTCTATCGCGGATATTACACAGTGACAGTCAGCAAAGCCGGCAAGGAATGCATCAAGAAAGAGGTGAAGCTTGTTGACCCTATGGCCGGCGAGCCCCGTCTGGAGGATAAGTCGTTCGTCCTTACTGAGAAGGGAGAGTATATGATAAGCTGCTCTGTATCGCTCGATACATCTACGCCGATGGAGTCCGGGCAGATTTGCGTCACGGCCAGCACTACATCGAGTGCTTTTCAGGTGAAATAATCCTACAGCATTATGCGCAGGCTTAAGGACCGGATACGCAGAGGTCTTGACGGGCTGATGCCTGCGGCTGAAACCAGGGAGGTGGCGAGGGCTTTGTGCGCGGCGCTTCCCGGAATCAGTGATACTGACTATTATCTTGAGCCGCTGCTGCCGTCCGATGACGTGCGCGACAGCCTGCTTGACGGTTGGATCGGGCGCATCGCCGCCGGTGAGCCGCTGCAGTATGTGACAGGATACACGTATTTCTTCGGCTATCGCATTAACTGTGACAGAAGGGCTTTGATTCCCAGACCCGAGACCACCGAGCTGGTGGAGTGGATATTGCAGGAGGCACAGCCCCGGGGCAGTCTGCTCGACATAGGCACGGGAACGGGCTGCATAGCGATAAGTCTGGCATCGCGCCTCAGGTCGTGGCGGGTGTCGGCGTGGGACATAAGTGCTGATGCCCTTGCCCTGGCTTCGGAGAACAGCCGTCTGAATGATGCCGGCGTTGAATTCGCAAGGCGCGATATTCTGGGCGACTGCGACGATGCCGGAACGTATGACATTATAGTGTCGAATCCGCCGTATGTCACTATGGCGGAACGCGCTGATATGGAACGCAATGTACTTGATTTCGAGCCCGGGCTGGCGCTTTTTGTCCCCGACGGTGACCCGCTGCTGTTCTACAGGAACATCGCGGACTTTGCCGTGAGGCATCTTGCAGCACGCGGCTCGCTGTTTTTCGAGATTAACCCGCTGTTCGCCGGGCAACTGGAGCAGCTTCTGGAGGCGCGCGGCTTTGCCGTGACATTCCGTGACGATATCCAGGGACATCGGCGTATGGCAAAAGCTTATACCAATGATGAATGAGAAAGAGGCACGCCTGAGGGCAGAGGCATACTGCTCGGCTGCGGAGCGTTGCAGGAGCGAGGTTCTTGCAAAATTGTCCGCGTATGTTCAGAAAGACGGCTTGGAGCCGGACTCTTTGGACAGTATCGTGACACAACTGGAAAGTGACGGCTTCATAGATGAATACAGATATGCCGTGGCTTTCGTCCATGACAAATTCTTGCTGAGCAGGTGGGGCAGGCTCAAGATACGCTATGCCCTGTTGCAGAAAGGCATTCCGGAACAGACGGCAGCGCGGGCTCTCGATGCCATGGATTCCGATGAGTATTGCAGGGTGATGACCGGTGTCCTGGAGCGCAAGGCCCGTGAGATGGGCGGGACTCAGGACTTCGGCATGGCAGCCCGGTTGCTGCGCTATGCGGCGCAGCGCGGGATAGAGCCGTCGCTTGCCCGTGAGATTATCAGCCATATTCAGTCAGACCGGGAACAATGAGCCTGATGGAGTCGCTTGCAGACGTGCTGATGCCGCGTTACTGCAAGGTGTGCGGCTGTCGCCTCTCGATTGGCGAAGAGCATCTTTGCGCGCCGTGTACTTTGAAAATGCCGCTACTTCCGTATTCAAGGGATTGTCCCAGCCGGACCGAAGCCCTGCTTCTGAGTGAGCTGCGTCTGGTACGTGCGGCATCGTATTTCCGATATGACAAGGAGAGTGATTACAGGAAAATCCTTTATCATCTGAAATATTACGGTCATCCCGCTGTGGGTTTCTGCCTGGCACGGCGTGCGGCGGTATCGTTGTCTGCCGAAGGCTTTTTTGAGGGTATTGACTATATTGTGCCTGTGCCGCTGTCACGCCGAAAGAAACGGAAAAGGGGCTACAACCAATGTGACTATATAGCACGGGGAATCCAGTCTGTTACCGGCTTGGAGATACGCTATGATGTGGTTGCGAGAACTGTAAGCAATCAGGTGCAGGCCAAAAAAGGACGGCTGCAGCGATGGCTGAATGCCGAGGGTATATTCGCTGTGTCCGATGCCGGCGCTCTGGATGGCAGTCACGTGCTAGTGGTTGACGATGTAGCGACGACCGGTGCCACGATTATGTCGCTTATGGACGTGATGACGGCCTCGGCCGATGTGCGGATAAGTGTTTTTACCCTTGCGCTTGCCGAGTGAACATATAATTGGCTACCTTTGTATTGCTATGGCGGAAAATAGTTTCGATATACAGGAGATACTGCTCAGAATGCGCCATCCGCTTATGCGCCGGATAGCGGAGCTGCGCGGTTGTGAGCCGGATGATTTTGCCGGTGTGCTGGAATCGGCCGGACGTATAGCCCGGCAGGTTATCGCTCCTGCCGCACCGTCGGTTGACCGTGAGGGTGCCTGCCTTTCCGATGAGGGCCGGGTGGTGCTTGCCGAGGGTACGAGGCGCGGTTTGGAGGCTATGCGCGAGGCCGGCTTCTCGGGGCTCTCGCTTCCTGAGGAATATGGCGGCAGGAATATGCCTTATTCTGTTTTCTGTGCCGTGTCGGAGATATTGTCAAGAGCCGATGCCTCGTTCCAGAATGTGTGGGGACTGCAATCGTGCGCGGCTGTCATTTATGAATCGGGTACCGATGAGCAGAAGGAGAAATATCTGCGTATGGTGTGCGACGGCTGTACTATGTCGATGGATTTGACTGAGCCCGATGCCGGCAGCGACCTGCAGAATGTCAGGCTGCGTGCTGACTGGGACGGTGATGCCGACTGCTGGCGTCTGAATGGCGTGAAGCGTTTCATCACCAATGGAGACAGCGATATTCATCTGGTGCTTGCCCGCTCGGAAAAAGGTACAACCGACGGCCGCGGACTGTCGCTGTTCATTTACGACAAGCGCGACGGAGGGGCCGTGGTTACTCACGTTGAGGACAAGATGGGCATTCACGGTTCGCCGACCTGCCGCCTGACTTTCCGTAATGCGCGGGCTGAGCTTCTTGGAGAACGCCGCCTGGGTCTGATAAAATATGTGATGTCTGTGCTGAACGGTGCCCGCGTGGGTATAGCCGCCCAAAGTGTGGGTATAAGCGATGCTGCCTGGCGCCGTGCGGTGTCGTATGCCGCCGTGCGTGTCCAGTCCGGACAGACAATCGATAGGAATCCTGCGGTTTATCAGATGCTGGTTGTGATGAAGGCCCGGCTTGAGGCCTCGCGCTCGCTGCTGTACGCCACGGTGCGTCATATCGACATAGCAAAGACATCGGCCGACCGTGCCGAGGCGCGTGCCCACAGCCGTCTTGCCGATGCCCTGACTCCGCTGCTGAAGGCAATCAGCAGTGAATTCGCCAATCAGAATACCTACGACTGCATACAGGTTCACGGCGGCAACGGCTATATTCGCGGAGCCGTAGCCGAACGCCTGTATCGCGATGCCCGCGTGACATCGATATACGAGGGTACTACCCAGATACAGGTATCCTCGGCTCTGCGGTATGTGATGGACGGTACTTACAGCAGGATGACAGAGTGCGGGGACTCGCCTGCGTTGTACCGTATGAGAGAGCTGCTGGACAGCTCGGTGGCTGCGGTATCGGCAATGGGACAACCCGAGATGACCGCGTTCTGTGCCCGCCGTCTGGTAGAGACTGCGGCTTATGCCGTGATGGGCTCGCTGCTGGCGCAGGATGCCGCAGCTGCCGGTGGGCTGCTCTCTGCTCCGCTTGCGGTGTTCCTTGACTGGGCTCTTGCCGGGGCCGAGGGGAATTATTCATATATCTCCAGCTTGAGACCGGAGAGTCTTGCGCTATACAGATAATGGAGGAGAGTCAGGACGATATTCAGAAACGTCAGGCCAAATACGAGAGGATGACTGCAACGCCGGTTCCGGGGCTGGTGCTGCGTCTGGCCGTTCCTACTATAATAAGTATGTCGGTGACGGCTATGTACAATCTTGCCGACTCGTATTTTGTGGGGCATATCAGCACTGAGGCTACGGCGGCTGTAGGTGTGGCATTCGCGTTCCAGGCTTTTATTCAGGCTATCGGATTCTTCTTCGGGTCGGGCTCGGGCAATTATCTGTCGCGCGCGCTCGGTGCCAGGGATACACGTGGGGCAGAGAAGATGGCTGCCACTGGTTTCCTGACATCGCTGTGCCTTGCGCTGATAGTCTCTGTAGCGGGTCTTGTCTTTCTTGCCCCTCTGGTTCACGTGCTGGGAGCGACCGGACAGGTTGTGGCTCCTGCGATGGATTATATGCGCAATCTGCTTATTGCCACTCCATTCCTTGTGTCGCAGATGTCTCTCAACAACCAGCTCAGAATGCAGGGCAACGCATTCTTCGCTATGATAGGAGTGGCATCGGGCGCGGTGCTGAATGTCTTTCTTGACCCTCTGTTCATATTCCGTCTCGGAATGGGTGTGGGCGGGGCCTCGCTGGCTACGGCAATCAGCCAGTTTGTATCGTGGACCTTGCTGCTGTGGGGTACATCGTTCAAAGGGAACGTCCATATCCGTCTGCGCAATTTCGCGCCGTCGGTTGAGAGATATAAGGAAATAGGGGCTGTGGGTCTGCCGTCGCTCATGCGTCAGTCTCTGGGCTGCCTGTCAACTGTGTGTCTGAACTGGGCGGCTTCCAGATATGCGGTCCCGGGCTGCGAGGCATCGACGATAGCGGCTTTCTCGGTGGTGTCGCGGGTGATGCTGTGCGCTATGTCGGTGATATTGGGCTTCGGCCAGGGATTCCAGCCGGTATGCGGCTTCAACTGGGGGGCGCGGCTGTACGGCCGTGTGCGGCAGGCATACGTGTTTACCATGAAGACCAGCACTGCCGTCATACTGGTTATGTCGGTGCTGGGCTTTCTCTTTGCTCCCCAGGTGATAGCGTTTTTCCGTTCCGAGGATCCCGAACTTATCAGGATAGGCTCGAAGGTGCTGCGCTGGCAGTGTGTCGCTTTCCCGTTTGTGGGAGTGACATCGCCTACTAATATGCTGCTGCAGAATATACGCCGTACGGTCAAGGCTACGCTTATGTCGGCCAGCCGTCAGGGCATCTTCTTTTATCCGGCATTGCTGACAGCCCCGCATATCTGGGGACTGGCAGGGCTCCAGGCTACAATGGCAATAGCTGATACCTGTACTTTCATTATGTCGGTTCCTTTCTGCATCGGGATAATCCGCGAACTCAATCACCGTGAGCAGATGAGCCGTAATCTTGTTTTTTAGCCGAAAATTTCAAAACAGGTCCTAATTGTTAAGAATTGTTTTTTTTTATATATTTGCAGCTTGGAAATCAGTGAGTGATGGTGGGCGAGAACGATAAATTCAATGACGAGGCTTTTGCCGACGAGGCGATAGTATCCGCCGCCAGCTTCAATCCCGACTTCATTCCGGATAGAATGAACTCGTTCGAGCGCAATGTGAAGCGCATTTTCGACTTCTTCCTGTCATCAATACTTATAGTCCTGCTGAGCCCGCTGTTCCTGATTTGCGCCATAGCGTTGAAGCTCGGCGACAGGGGTCCCGTGTTCTACAAGCAGGAGAGAATCGGACGTTTCGGCCGTCCGTTCAATATCTTTAAGTTCCGCTCGATGAAGGTCAATGCCGAGCCGTCGGGTCCTGCGCTGTACGATGGCGATGATGATCCGCGCCTTACACGTGTGGGAAAGTTCCTGCGCCTGCATCATCTAGACGAGCTTCCGCAGCTGCTGAATGTGTGGACGGGCGATATGGCTTTCGTAGGCTATCGTCCCGAACGCAAGTATTTTATAGATAAGATAATGCAGCACGACAAACGCTATAGGTATCTCTATCAGATACGTCCCGGCGTAACATCGTACGCGACACTGCGCAACGGCTATACTGATACGATGGAGAAGATGCTGCGCAGACTGGATATGGATTTGTATTATCTTAAGCACAGAACCTGGTGCCTTGACCTGAAAATCCTCTGGGAGACATTTGTCAGCATAATCTTCGGAAAGAAATTCTGATAATATCCATATATGACAGGAAAATATATCAGCCGCATTGAGATAAAGGCTATGTGGGGACGCAAGCATATTGTGTGGGACCTGCAGCCCGATGTGAATATTCTGAGTGGCGTAAACGGCGCCGGCAAGAGTACGATACTCAATATGGTGGCCGATCAGCTTGACAGGATTGCCGATGGCCAGGCTGTAAACTCAGCCGACCAGAACGTGTACTTTGTATTTGAGCCCGAAGACTCTGACTCAATAAGCTACGATGTCATACGCAGTATTGACCGTCCGCTGCTCCGCAGCAACCTGCTTGAGAAGATGGCCGACAAGAATGTCGTGACCGAGCTCGACTGGCAGATTTACCGTCTGCAGCGCAGGTATCTTGACTATCAGGTAAACATAGGCAACAGGACGATAGCCTGCCTTACATCGGGCAATCCGGACAGCATCAATATGGCAAGCCAGCTGGCTCGTCCAAAGCAGATGTTCCTGGATCTGATTGACCGCCTTTTCGCTGACAGCGGCAAGAAGGTGGTGCGTGACAGCAATGACCTTCTGTTCGACCGCTTCGGGCTGCGCCTGTTGCCGTATAGTCTGTCTTCGGGCGAGAAACAGCTTCTGGTGGTGCTGCTCACAGCTTTGGTGCAGGACAATAAGCCTGGGGTCATCCTTATGGACGAGCCCGAGGTGTCGCTTGATGTCGAGTGGCAGCAGCAGCTTATCCAGCGTATTCTGGAAATCAATCCCAATGTGCAGATCATTATGACTACACATTCACCGGCAGTGATAATGAACGGCTGGATGGATGCTGTGTCGGATGTGGCTGATATAACTGTGGAGGAATGAACCGCCTTGTTCATGAAGTCAACTCACAGTTCATCGAGGCGGCGAACCGCTTGCGCCCGAAAGGAACCAGGAAACGTATTGTGGCATATGTCGAGAGCTATCAGGATATAGCTTTCTGGCGCTTGCTGCTCGATGAGTTCGAGTCTGCCCAATATACATTCAGCATTATGCTTCCTTCGCACGGCAAGCTGCTCCGAGGCAAAAAATCGGCGATAGCCGAGAGCATAGGAGCCGACAGGCTTGGCGGCTGTATGATAGCCTGTGTTGACAGCGATTATGACTATCTGATGCAGGGATGCACAAAATTCTCGAAGGAATTCCTGCAGAGCGAATTTGTTCTCCACACATATACTTACGCCATAGAGAATTATATGTGCTACTCCGGCAGCTTGAATCAGGTGTGTGTGCAGTGCAGTCTGAACGATTACCGCCCTGTTGATTTCGAGGCTTTCTTCGAATTGTATTCCGAGACAATCTTTCCGCTTTTTGCCTGGAATATATGGTTCTACCGTCACGGACGGCATAATGAGTTCCCGATGCAGGAATTCAACAACTGTATAGCGATAGACGAGGTGAACGTCCACGAGCCTGCCCGTTGCTTTGAACGTCTGCGTACGCGTGTTTCGCGGAAGCTGTCATTTCTGGAACAGAAATATCCCGATGTGGCAGATCAGGTCGCGAATCTCAAGCCCGAACTGGTGTCATTGGGAGTGGAGCCGTCGCAGACTTATCTGTATATCCAGGGGCATTTCCTGTACGAGCGGGTTCTGATGAAACTGATGGAGCCCGTGCTGGCTTATCTCAGGCGGGGACGCGAGCAGGAGATAATAAGGCAGGCTGTCCACGCCCAGCAGAAGCAGAACGAGCTGAGCTCATACCGCCACGCGCAGGCAGAGCTTGGCGACGCTGTCCGCGAGAACACTCATTACCGCGAGAGCGCACAGTATCAGCGTATGCGTGCCGATGTGGCAAGTCTGCTTAAACGCGTTTCCAGAAATTCGGAGTGAATATAAGAAGCACGGCGAAGATTTCCAACCGGCTTACAAGCATCAGGGCGCAGGTGTACCATTTGGCTGCCAGCGGCAGTATGTCCCACGACAGTGTGGTATCGAACGAATTGGCGGCATCGAACGAGCCGACTGCGGTTCCCGTGTTGCTCACTATGGCCGATGATGCATAGAATGCGTCCGACATATTCAATCCTGTAATCATATAGATGATCCAGCTTATGGCCATCAGCCCTATGTAGCAGATAGTGAATGTGAACACTGTCTGCCTGGTTGACTCGGATATGACTTTGTTGTTCACCCTTATGGGCAGAACGGCGTTGGGGTGGAGTATTCGGTTGAACTCATTCTTCAAGGCACGGAACAGGATTATGCTCCGGGCGCTTTTCATACCTCCGGTGGTGGAGCCTGCGCAGGCTCCCAGGCACATCACGACACTCAGCAGCATATAAACATACGGCGGCCAGTTATAGACGTTGTCGGTAACAAAGCCTGTGGTCGTTATCAGCGATATGACTTGGAAAAATGACAGATGCATGGATTTCCACAGGTTGGTGTGGGTATGGAGTGTTATTATTATTCCGATAAGCAGTGCCATTGACATCGTCGATATGAAATACATCAGGAACTCCTGGTCGTAGAACATCTTGCCAATCTTGCCTTTGAACAGCAGGAAGAACATCAGACCGAAATTGATGCCCGAGAGGAATGTGAAAATGGTTATGACATTCTCAATGGCTACTGAGTTGAATGAGCCGATGCTGGTGTTGCGTGTGGAGTAGCCGCCTGTCGCTATTGTACACATAGCGTGGTTGATACTGTCGAACAGGTTCATGCCGACAAAATTCAGGGCAACGGTACATGCGGCTGTAAGTATCAGATATACTGTGAGAATCCAGCGGCCGCTGACGCTGATGCGCGGATGCAGCTTGCCGTGTGTGGGGCCTATGGCCTCGGCTGCGAACAGCTGGACGTCACCTACTCCGAAAACGGGCAGCACAGCCACTGTGAAGAATACGATACCCAGGCCGCCTATCCATTGTGTGATACTCCGCCAGAACAGCAATCCGTGCGGAAGGGCCTCGACGTTGCTTATCACGCTTGCACCTGTAGTGGTAAAGCCTGAGATCGTCTCGAAAAAGGCATTGGTGAAATTGGGAACGTACCCGCTGATAAGGAACGGCAGGCAGCCGAAAAGCGAGAACAGAACCCAGCTTAAAGTCACTACCACATATCCGTCCCTGCGCGAGACTCCGTCACTGCCTTTGCCCCGCTTGTATAAGGTGTTGAAGAATATCGACGAACAGCCGGTAATGAGCGATGATGCCAGGAATGCGAACAAATCGGTCTCGCGGTGCAACAATGGAATTATGGAGCAGAGCAGAAGTACTCCCGCCTCGATGGCCAGAAGTACGCCGATAATCCTGTATATACTGCGAATGTGTATCAAGTGAAATATTTTTCTAGTCTTTTTATCATACCGTCAAGACAGAATACAACCACGTGGTCGTCCGGCTGTATCTGTGTGGAGCCTGATACGAGCATGACCTCGTTGCCTCGTATCAGACCGCCGATTGTAGCCCCCTTAGGCGTTGTCAGATCCTTTACGGTCGCCTTTGTGACGCGCGCGCCTTTCTTCACGACAAACTCCGCCACCTCGGCTTTGGCAAAGGTCAGACATTTTACGTTGCTCACGTCGGTATCGAGCATCATCTGGTAGATATGGCTGGCGGCAATCTTCTTCTTGTTGATTACGGCGCCGACATCGAGTTTCTCGGCCATCGTAATGTAGTCGATGTTCTCAACTTCGGCTATGGTCTTTGTTACGCCGAAGCGTTTTGCAGCCACACAGGCCAGAATGTTGTTCTCGTCGCTCTCGCTCAGGGCGATGAAGGCCTCGGTGTGGTCAATGCCCTCGCTGAGCAGCAGGCTCGGGTCACGGCCGTCGCCGTTGATGACCATTATCTTGCTGCTGAGTATCTCGGTGAGCTTGCGGCATCGTGCCATGTCGCGCTCGATAATCTTAACGTTGTAGCCGGCGTCGGACATCAGCTGGGCTGCGCGGATGGCAATACGGCTTCCTCCCATGATGATGACATCGCGTATGTCGGGCAGCTCCTGCTTGCCTGCAATGCGGCGGATGGTTGGAACGTCCTGCCGGGCGCTCATGAAATATACCATATCACCGGCCTGGATTACATCGCTGCCGCCCGGAATAATCGTCTCGTCATCGCGTACGATGGCTACGATGTGGTATGGCAGATTGGAACCGAGCGAGTAGAGCGGGACATTGAGTATCTCGGCGTTCTCGCGCAGTTTGACGGCGCACATTACGAGTGCTCCGCCGGCAAACTCCCACCACTGCCGTATCCAGCTCATTCTCATACCGTCAACTATGTCCTTTGCAGCAAGCATCTCGGGGTAGATAAGTGAGTCAACACCTATCGACGAGAAGAAATCCTTGGATCTAGGCATCAGATATTCATAATTGTCTATCCTTGCGAGAGTCTTCTGTGCACCGAGGCTGTGTGCCAGCTGGCAGGCCACGATGTTGCGGCTCTCGTCGGGGGTTACGGCGACAAACAGGTCTGCCTTGTCGGTCTCGGCCTCTTTCAGATCCTTGAACGAGGTCGGCGACAATACGATGGTCAGAAGGTCGAAGTTCGAGTCCAGACTACCCAGTCTCTCAGGACTTTCGTCAATCAGTGTTATGTCCTGATTCTCGCCCGACAGCATCTTTGCGAGATGTGTGCCGACATCGCCGGCTCCGGCTATGACTATTCTCATAGGCTTGTTGTTTTTGGTGAGACAAGCATTTCTGTTATTGTCTGCAGAATGGAGTCTGAGTCTATACCGCAGATGCCCAGAAGCTCGGGCACAGTGCCGTGCTGTACAAAACGGTCGGGGATGCCCATGCGTCTTGTTTCGGGACTCAGACTGTTACTGCTCATGTATTCTATTACGGAACTTCCGAATCCTCCGGCAAGACATCCGTTCTCGACAGTTATTATCTTGCTGAAATGCATCCCGACCTCGTGCAGCAGCTCTGTGTCGAGAGGTTTTACGAAGCGCATATCGTAGAGCGCCACTGTGCCTGCATCGGGATGCTCATCCTCGAATCTGTGTATGGCATCGAGAGCCAGATTGCCGATAGGGCCGATTGACAGTATTGCCAGACTGTTGCCTTGCTTGATTACGCGGCCGCGTCCTACTTCGACGGGCTCCAGCGGACAACGCCAGTCTGTGCGGACACCTCTTCCGCGCGGATATCTGATTACGAACGGGCCTTTCCCCGGAAGCTGTGCCGTGTAGAGCATACGGCGTAATTCGCACTCATCGAATGGCGATGCGATTGTGATGTTCGGGACTGGCTTCAGGAATGCCAGATCGAAGGCTCCGTGATGGGTCGGACCGTCCTCTCCGACTAGTCCGGCGCGGTCCAGGCACAATACTACTCCGAGCCTCTGTATGGCCACATCGTGTATGAGGTTGTCGTATGCGCGCTGCATGAACGACGAGTAAATGTTGCAGAACGGTATGAGACCTTCCTTAGCCAGACCTCCTGAGAATGTCACGGCGTGTCCCTCGGCTATGCCGACATCGAAGCATCTGTCGGGAAACTCCTTCATCGGAATGTTCAAGGAACATCCCAACGGCATTGCCGGTGTTATTCCTACTATCCTGTCGTTCATACGCATCAGCTCGGTCAGAGTCTCGCCGAATACATCCTGGAAAAGCGGTGGCAGACCGTTGCAGTTCTTGATGATTCTGGTGCCGGTCGTCTTGTCGAACATACCGGGGGCATGCCAGATTGCAGCCTCTTTCTCGGCAGGGGCGTATCCTTTGCCTTTTACGGTATGTATGTGCAGAATTCTGGGGCCGTGCATGTTCCTGATGTTGCTGAGCACGCGGACCAGATTCTGTACATTGTGTCCGTCTATTGGTCCGAAGTAGCGTATGTCCATGCCTTCGAAAATGTTCTGCTGATGTGTCAGCTTCATCTTCAGACGGTTGTTCTTGCGGATGATGTTGCGTCTTCGCTTGTCATCGAGCAATCCGATATTACTGAGTATGCGGGCCAGATAATAACGGAATGTATTGTATGAGCGTGATGTGTGCAGCTGCGTGAGATAATTGCTCATTCCGCCTACGCTGCCGGATATGCTCATGTTGTTGTCATTAAGGATTATCAGCAGGTCATTGTCGGTCGATGAGGCGTTGTTGAGCCCTTCGAAGGCCAAGCCTCCGCCCATGGCTCCGTCACCGATTACGGCTATGACGCGCTTGTTCTCTTTCTTGCGCTTTTCGGCTACTGCCATTCCCAGGGCTGCCGAGATGGAGTTCGAGGCATGTCCGGACGTGAATGAGTCGTAAGGGCTCTCGTCGGGCGATGGAAAAGGCCTAAGTCCGTTCAGTTTGCGGTTGGTGCAGAATGTGTCACGCCGTCCTGTAAGTATTTTGTGGCTGTAAGCCTGATGGCCTACGTCCCACACGATTCTGTCATCGGGCGTATTGAATACGTAATGAAGGGCTACTGTCAGTTCGACTGTCCCAAGGCTTGAACCGAAATGGCCGGGATTCCTTGAGAGCTCGTCAATAATCATCTGTCTCAACTCGTCACATACCTGGGGCAATAGTGCGGTGTCAAGTTTTCTTAAATCGGCCGGACTGTCAATTTGCTTCAACAGGGATGTCTTGCTCACATTATCCATAATAAGGGTTAATCCGGGCAAAACTACAATATTTCCATATAAGAATCAATTTTTTCAAAAGAATCCTGCTTACTTTGCATTTGCAAACTCTGATGCACGGCATCAATATTGTTTTGTTTATGACATACCCGATAGAACAGATATCAGATGCGATAAAGGCCCGCCGGCATGGCTTCTGCCCGGCTTCGGTGTCCTGGATTCTTACGGACAGCCGTTCGCTCTGCTTTCCGCGTGAGACTTTGTTTTTTGCATTGAAGGGACGTAATGCCGACGGTCACGAATATATCCGCGGACTTTACAACAAAGGCGTGCGCAACTTCGTAGTGAGCCGTCTGCCCGACAGGATGGAGGATTATGCCGAATCGAATTTCCTGCTTGTAGGCAACACCCTGGATGCCCTGCAGACACTCTCGGCAGTTCACAGACATAAGTTTGAGGTGCCCGTAATAGGTATTACCGGCAGCAACGGCAAGACTGTGGTGAAGGAATGGCTGTATCAGCTTCTCGAGGAGAATTTCCGCATTACGCGCTCTCCGCGCAGCTATAATTCCCAGACGGGAGTTCCATTGTCGGTGTGGATGATGGACGAGCATACCGAGCTTGGCATCTTCGAGGCAGGCATATCCGACCCGGGCGAGATGCGGCCGCTCTGGAAGATAATAACACCGACGATTGGCATTCTTACCAATATCGGCGGGGCGCATCAGGAGAATTTCACGTCATTGCAGGAGAAATGTATGGAGAAACTCAAATTGTTCCATAACTGCGATGTTGTGATTTATGACGGTGACAACGACCTTATCCAGGATTGTGTGAACCGTTCTGTCCTTTCGGTTCGCGAGATTGCCTGGTCCCGTACCAACAGCGAGAAGCCGTTGTTTATCAGCGGCATTGAGAAACTTGAGGATTCTACCAGGGTCAAGTACAAATATCTTGGGCTTGACAATGAGTATGTGATACCGTTCATTGATGACGCATCGGTGCAGAACTCGCTTCACTGTCTTGCTGTCTGTCTGTATCTGGGCCTTCCGCCACAGGATATAAAAGCCCGTATGGCACGGCTTGAGGCCGTAGGCATGCGTCTTGACGTTAAAGAGGGGCAGAGGGGATGTATAATAATAAATGACAGCTATAATTCCGACTTGTCATCGCTTGATATAGCACTCGACTTCATGGCGAGGCGGCGTGATGACAGGAACCGCAGGCGTACGCTTATCCTGTCCGATATTCTGCAGACAGGAATGTCGGTCAAGGCATTGTACAAAAAGGTTGACCAGCTGCTGGCTGGCAGGGGTATTGACCGCCTGATAGGCATAGGACGCGATATCTCGGCTTCCGCACAGCTGTTCAACATACGTGACAAGCAGTTCTTCGAGAGTACCGATGCCTTTCTTGAATCGGGTATAACCGATACTATGCACAGCGAGCAGATTCTTATAAAGGGAGCCCGCAAGTTCCGTTTTGACACTATATCCGAGAAACTTGAGCTGAAAGTCCATGAGACTATCCTTGAAGTTGATTTGAATGCAATTGCCGATAATTTCAACCATTACCGCAGTCTGCTGGAACCGGGCGTGAGGATGGTTTGTATGGTGAAGGCTTCGGCTTACGGCTCGGGGGCTGTCGAGGTGGCGCGTAAACTTCAGGACCTTAGGGTCAATTATCTGGCGGTTGCGGTCGCTGACGAGGGCGCTGAGCTGCGCCGTGCCGGAATAACTGCCGGCATTATGGTTATGAATCCGGAGCGCTCGGCCTTCAAGACTTTGTTCGAATACAATCTGGAACCCGAAATTTACAGCTTCCATCTGCTGGATGAGTTCATAAAGGTTGCCGAGCACAATGGCATCACCGATTTTCCTGTCCATATAAAGATTGATACCGGTATGCACAGGCTCGGCTTCACGCCCGGGGACATTCCGGAATTGGTGCGCAGGCTCAAACGTCATTCTGCTGTTATTCCGCGTTCGGTATTCTCGCATTTTACCGGCAGTGACAGCGATAAGTTCGATGACTTTACCAAGGTTCAGATACAGCGCTTTGAGGAGGCTTCAAATATGCTGCAGGCTGCGTTCCAGCATCATATCATTCGGCATATCTGCAACTCTGCGGGAATAGAGCGTTTCCCCGAGGCTCATTATGATATGGTACGGCTGGGACTGGGACTCTATGGCATTGATCCTATTACAAACGAGCCGTTGTCGCCTGTATGTACGCTCAAGACCACAATACTCCAGATCCGCAGTCTGGAGGCCGGCGAGACTGTGGGCTACAGCCGCAAGGGCGTGCTGGACAGGCCTTCGCGTATCGCTGCTATTCCTATAGGCTATGCCGATGGGCTGGACCGGCATCTTGGAAACGGTCGCGGCTATTGTCTGGTGAACGGGCAGAAGGCCCGCTATGTGGGCAATATCTGTATGGATGTGTGTATGATAGATGTAACCGGCATTGACTGCAAGGAGGGTGATTCGGTAGAGATTTTCGGCAAGAACCTGCGTGTGGATGTGCTATCAGACTTGCTCGATACTATTCCTTACGAGATTATCTCTACTGTCTCGACCCGTGTGAAACGTGTGTATTTCTCGGAATAATTAATAATAATACAACAATAGATTATGAATAAGACTGGCAACAAACCGGCAATGAGTAATTTCCGCTGGGTGATGTGCGCGATGCTTTTCTTCGCTACCACCGTCAATTATCTGGACCGTCAGGTACTTTCGCTGACTTACAATGATTTTATCGCGCCTGAGTTCCACTGGTCAGATGCTACGTATGGAAACATTACCGGCTGGTTCTCACTGCTGTATGCCTGTGCTATGCTGTTCATAGGACGATTCGTGGATAAGCTGGATACCAAGTGGGGATATTTCTGCGCTATCTGCGTATGGTCGGTAGGTGCCTGCGCGCACGCTTTCTGCGGTATGGCTACCCAGATGTGGGTCGGACTTGAAGGGAAGGAGGCTTTGATTGAGGCTACGGGTAATATCGCTCTTGCTGTGTCAACAGTGAGTATGTGGCTGTTTATCGTTGCCCGTTTTGTGCTTGCGGTGGGCGAGTCGGGAAACTTCCCTGCTGCCAACAAGGTCACGGCCGAGTATTTCCCAAAGAAGGACCGTGCGTTTGCTACCAGTATCTACAATGCCGGAGCGCAGGTCGGAGCGTTGATAGCACCGCTCAGCATTCCTCTGATTGCCCAGGCTTTCGGCTGGGAGATGGCATTCATCGTCATCGGTGCCCTCGGCTTTGTCTGGATGATTGTGTGGTACTACCTGTATGACAAACCTGAGAGCAGCAAATATGTGAACAAGGCGGAACTGGATTACATACACAGCGATTCCGAAGATGCGCCGGCTGCCGCCGGAGTCAAGTCTTCGGACGAGAAGCAGATCAGTTTCTGGAAATGTCTGACTTTCCGCCAGACCTGGGCATTTGCGGCAGGCAAATTCTTCTCGGACGGCGTCTGGTGGTTCTTCCTGTTCTGGATGCCAGTCTATATCAGTTCGGTTTACGGATACACGACCGATACCCCGCAGAGCCGCTGGGGCCTGTTTACGGTCTATCTGATTTGCATGGTTTCCATTTTAGGCGGGTATCTGCCAACGATTTTTGTCGAGAAGAAGGGTATGGAACCATACGCCGGCCGTATGCGCGCCATGCTGATTTTCGCATTCTTCCCTCTGCTTGCCCTGCTTGCTCAGCCTCTGGGCAGCTATTCGTTCTGGTGGCCGGTAATAATCGTCGGCATAGCGGGAGCAGCACATCAGTCATGGAGCGCCAATCTGTTCTCTACTGTCAGCGATATGTTCCCGCGCAGTGCTGTGGCAACGGTAACCGGCATCGGTGGAATGGCGGGCGGCATCAGCTGCTTCATCTTCAACAAGTGCTCCGGCCTGCTGTTTGACTATGCAGGGACCCACAATATCAGTTTCCTCGGATTCACCGGCAAGCCGGCCGGCTATTTCATAGTGTTCTGCGTCTGCGGTGTCTGCTATCTGATAGGCTGGCTCGTGATGAAGCTGCTCGTCCCGAAATACTCTCCGGTCAAGGTTGACTGATTGCGTTTTTTCGCCGTAGCTGTTTGTTGCTGTTCTGCACCGCGCCCGCAGGCATTGCCCGGATGCGGGCTAGGCACGCAGCGATTCCGTCATCTGCCTACAGTGCCTGAACCTCTTCAAGTGACAACCCGGTGCACTGGCTGATGATGGCAATGTCAACACCTGCCTGCTTTAGTTTCTTGACAGTCTCAATCTTTTCTGCGCGTCCCTCTGCAAGTGCCTCGGCTCTTGCTTCTGCACGTGCTTCTGTTCGTGCTTCGCGCACTGCGTACTCGCGTTCCGCTGCTATCTGTATCTCGTCTCTTACCATCTTGTCGTATATTGACAGTTTGCCTTGTTCTATATTCTCTCTGTCGGAAGCCTCGAACAGCAAGTTGAAATACCTGCTCAGTCCGGAGGGCTTCTCCCTGAAATTCACCATCTCGCGTACGTACCAGGCCCATTTCTCTATGAATGTCGAATCTACGGTCGGTTCCCTGGCGGCCGGCAGTTGAACGAAGATGAAGTTCTCCTTGTCCGTCATTATGCTGCCGCTGTCGTCCATTCTGAAATTGCCGCGACGCAGCAGAGCATTCCGGTGCTGCGTTCAGGAATTCCAGCATAAGATCGGGATGTTCCTCGTCCGCCATCACAATCTTGAAGCCGTAGTCCCTTGTCAGGTCGATGAACCTGCTCTTACACTCTTGGCATTCGCACAAAGTACGCTGTGTCTCACAGCATGGATTATTCTCTTTCATATTGATTGGTATTATGATTGTTTCGGCGGCAAATATAAGACAGTACATCCTATTGTGCAAGTCCTGATGTTGATAATTGTCCGGCAGTCTGTACACAGAGCATCCGCAGGCATTGCCGGAATTGAGGCGAGGCTATAAAGCTATGTGATGATAGCGGATGACTCAGGATTGTACTTTTCTGCCTCAAAAATGCGGAAACTTGCCTGTTTTGATTTTCATTGGTTTTATCGCGCGCGTTCATATTTGTAGTAAAACTAAAATATTATACTATTATATGTAAATAAGTGGTAAGGTAAGTATGTTCGAAATTTTAAGACTACGATAATGAAAAAGCTGTTTATATTGTTGCTTCCCATATTCCGGGGGAAGCATACTGGGCAAAAATCTAAAGGGGCAGGGCTACAGATCCGTCTGGAAATAATCGGTGAACTACATATTTTCAGCCGCCTGCGTTACGTAACCTGGCATTCGGAACAAATAAAGGTCGGGACATACGACGATGTCCCGACCTTTATAATGGCTTTTCCCGTTATTCCTGTGATTATCCGCAGCGCGATGAACCGCAGTTCTGGCAAATCAGGCAGCCCTCCTGATAGACAAGGCTCTCGGAGCCGCAGACTGAGCACTTTTCGCCCTTGACTGCGGTGCCGTCCTGGATGTATTTCTTGAGAGCACGTTCAACACCGTTCTTCCAGTTGTTGATGTTCTCGCTGCCCAGATCGAGCTGGCCGATAAGACGGATGCAGAGGTCGATAGGCATCTGGTAACGAAGTACGCTTGATATCAGTTTCGCATAGTTCCAATACTCTTTGTCGAACTTCTCGCTAAGACCCTCGATGGTGACTTTGTAGCCGCGCTTGTTGGTGAATTGGAAGTCGTAGCGCTTTACGCCATTCTCATCGACATTCTTGATGATATAGCCTTTATCCACAGTCTTTGGCAGCATGATGCCTTCCTCATCGTCCTGAAGACCAGTGAAAATCTCGTATGGACGTCCGTTGAGAAGTCCTACGAAAGCTACCCATTTCTCCTTGTTGTTCTGGAAGCGTACAACTTCGGCTTCAAGAACCTTCGGACGGGTCTCGACTATCTGGCGTGGCTGACACTCGCACGGAGCTGTGATTGTACCATCCTTTTTGGTCTCTTTCTTCTCGCCTTTGACATCAATAAGCACACCGTCGCGTGAGCCCTCGCGATACACGGTACAGCCTTTGCAGCCGCTCTTCCAGGCCTCGACATAGAGCTGCCCTACAAGTTCCTCCGACACATCGGCCGGCAGGTTGATGGTCACGCTGATTGAGTGGTCAACCCACTTCTGCATACGTCCCTGCATGCGTACTTTCTGAATCCAGTCAACATCCTGAGCCGTAGCCTTGTTGTAAGGTGAGCGGGCTACCATCCCGTCAATCTCTTCCTGAGTGAATTCCTTGGCAGGATCAATGCCGTTGGCTTTCATCCAATCGACGAACTTGTGGTGGAATACCACAAACTCCTCGAATGAGTCACCGCTCTCGTCAGTAAATGCAACTTTGACATTCTCGTCCTCGCGGTTGACCTTGCGGCGGCGCTTATAGACCGGCATGAATACCGGCTCAAGACCGGAGGTGGTCTGTGTCATAAGACTCACTGTCCCTGTCGGTGCGATAGTCAGACAGGCAATGTTGCGGCGGCCGTATTTCTGCATCTCTTTGTATAGCTCCGGGTCAGCCTCTTTTATGCGGCCTACGAACGGGTTGTTCTGCTCGCGTTTCCAGTCATACACCTCGAACGCGCCACGCTCCTTGGCCATATTGACCGATGAACGGTATGCTTCGATGGCGAGCGTCTGTTGTACTTTCTCGGCGAAGTCGGTTGCCTGGTCTGTGCCGTATGTGAGTCCCAGGGCAGCCAGCATATCACCCTCGGCGGTAATGCCGACACCGGTACGGCGGCCCATTGTGCTCTTGCGCATTATCTTCTCCCAAAGGTGCTTTTCGGTACGCTTGATGTCGTCATCCTCGGGGTCGGAGGCAATCTTTTCCTGAATCTTGTCAATCTTCTCGATCTCAAGGTCGATGATATCGTCCATGATGCGCTGTGCCACGCCGACGTGCTTCTTGAACAGGTCGAAGTCAAAGTATGCGTCTTTTGTGAAAGGATTGACAACATACGAGTACAGATTGATGGCCAACAGACGGCAACTGTCGTACGGGCAGAGCGGTATCTCGCCGCAAGGGTTGGTCGAGACTGTGCGGAAGCCGAGGTCGGCATAACAGTCCGGTACGGACTCCTTCAATATGGTATCCCAGAACAATACTCCCGGCTCAGCCGATTTCCATGCGTTGTGGACAATCTTGTTCCAAAGGGCTGTAGCGTCAATCTCTTTTGAATACACGGGTTCGGCGGCATCGACAGGGTAGGCTTGCGTGTAAGGGGTGCCGTCGATGGCTGCCTGCATGAAAGCATCGTCAATTTTGACCGACACATTGGCTCCGGTAACTTTGCCGCTGGTCATCTTGGCATCGATGAACGACTCTGAATCAGGGTGCTTGATTGAGACACTGAGCATAAGGGCTCCACGCCGTCCGTCCTGGGCGACCTCGCGTGTTGAATTGGAATAACGCTCCATGAAAGGAACGAGTCCTGTTGATGTCAGGGCTGAGTTCTTTACGGGCGAGCCTTTCGGACGGATGTGCGTAAGGTCATGACCTACGCCGCCACGGCGTTTCATAAGCTGCACCTGCTCCTCGTCAACCTTGATGATGGCACCGTAAGAGTCGGCATTCCCCTCCATTCCGATAACAAAGCAGTTTGACAACGATGCTATCTGATAGTCGTTGCCGATACCGGTCATAGGACTGCCCTGCGGAACGATGTATTTGAAACCTTTGAGCAGCTCGAAAATCTGTTCTGCGCTCAAGGGATTCCCGTACTTTGACTCTACTCTTGCAATCTCGTTTGCAATGCGCCAGTGCATATCCTCGGGAGTCTTTTCGTAAATGTTGCCGAAAGAGTCCTTGATGGCATATTTGCTGACCCATACTTTTGCGGCGAGCTCGTCGCCTCCGAAATATTCAACAGAGGCCTGATATGCCTCGTCGAATGAATAAGTCTGTTTTGTGGCCATTTGTATTGTTAGCTTGTTTTTTGTCAGAAATGAACAACGCGGCAAAAGTATAAAAGAGATTATGATTGTACAATTTTTCTTAAATTGAGTTTTCAACAATTTGGAAGTTGTCCGATTTGAAACCGTAACTTGAAATGCTTCAAATGATTGCATTTTTAGAAAACTGAAAAAGTTTTCCGTTTGGTGCAACCGGACTTGTATGTGGATTGCCGATTCCTGTTAAGTGGACTTCGGCTTGTGAGACAAAAAACGCTGGCTTGATGTCAGCGGGACCGTTTTCCTGACAGACTTTCGTGCTGTCAGAGCGCAATGGAACGCTCGATGTTCTCCATATCGGCCTTGAAACTGCGGTCAACGTCCATCTGGTCGCGTACTACGCTGAAAGCGTGAAGGACAGTGGCGTGGTCTCTCTTGCCGACGTACATTCCGATTTTTGATGTTGAGTAGTCCAGATGCTTTTTTGCGAGGTACATGCTGACCTGTCGAGCCAATACAATCTCGTGCTTGCGCGATTTTGTCTGTATGCTGTCAACATCGACTCCGTAATAATCGCATACCTTTTGTATGATTTCCTCGATGGTGATGGACTTTTCCTCGTTCTTGGAATATTTGCCTATTATCTCCTGAACCAGTTCAAGGTCTATCTCTTTGTTGAACGTGGTGGAGTAGGCGAGCAGTGATACTACGATACCTTCAAGATCGCGGACATTGTCGGTTATATTGTCGGCAATATAGGTTAAAACCTCGTCGGAGAGCTTTATGCCGTTGCGGGTGGTCTTGTCTTTCAGAATCTGCTTTCTGAGTTTTGCGTCAGGCTTGTTGAGCTCGGCTACAAGTCCCCATTTGAAACGGGTTATCAGACGGTCTTCGAGTGATGTCAGCTCTTTGGGAGGACGGTCACTGGTTATTATCAGCTGTTTCTGGTTAAGATGCAGATGATTGAATATATGGAAAAATGCATTCTGAGTCTTTGTCCAGGTTTCCATCTCTTGTATGTCATCAATAATCAGGACATCTATAGTCTGATAGAAATTGATGAAGTCATTTGTTGTGTTGTGTATGACGGAATCCTTGAACTGCATATAGAAAAGGTGGGCCGACAAGTACAGTACCCTCTTCTCGGGGAAGAGCTCTTTGACTTTGACACCGATGGCGTTTGCAAGATGTGTCTTGCCAACTCCGGATTCTCCGTATATAAACAACGGATTGAAGGTGGTACGGCCCGGATTGTGGGCTACAGATTCGGCTGCAGTTCTTGGCAGTTTGTTGCTGATGCCTTCTATGAAGGTGTCAAAGTTGTAGCTTGGATTCAGCATCGGGTCCAGATCCTGAACCTGTGGGGCGTCCATTACTGACGGCGTAGATTTATCGATGCCTTTCACCTCTTTATAAGTGGTCAGTGTGTGATTGACCGACTGATATTCTGCCTGAATGTTGTTGGCCTGATCTGTGACAACACTGTACATCAGACGGGTGTCTGATCCGAAACTGCGGGTAAGCCCCATTTTCAGTAAGTCGAGATAGTTCGCCTCGAGGTATTCGTAGATGAAAGCGCTGGATACCTGTATCGTGAGCTCGCCGTTTACATAGCTTTTGGGCTTTATTCCCTCAAACCAAGTTTTGAAGATGGTTTGTGAGACGTTGTCGCGGATAAATCCCAGACAACCGCTCCATTTCTGCATTAACTCGTCGTTGCTCATATCGGTGATTAATCTCTCCATTTGCTTAATTGCAGTGCAAAGTTGGCAATCTTATTTTATCTGTGCAATAGGAGCGCTCTTTGTGCAAAAGTTGCTCTTTGTAAATGACTGATATATACTTTTTTGCAGATTCCAGTTGAAAAGGGCTGCTTTTTTTTCTTGCCTATTTTCAACGCTCTGAATTTCAATTGAATGGGTGCTTTCTGATAAAGAAAAAGCTTTGAGGCCGCTCGTTTTTGATGGTGCGCGGAAACAGGTTTCAGCTAATTTTCACAACTTTTTTTTATGAATTCGTGAAATGCCTGCTATTTAGATAAATTCTAAATTGCGGCAAATTCCGCGCTTACTTGAAGCTTATTTTCCAACAGCTTTGATAGCCTCCTGCAAATCCATTCTGACGCCATTTCTCATTGCGATTATGAATGCGTCCTTGTGTGTCTTTCTGATTTCGCTGAGCATTTTCCTGGCCTCATCGTAATTCTGTGTGGAGCCGCTGGTGTATTTGTATAACTTCCCGTCACGGTAGAAATCCACGTCTTTCAGACCTTTCAACCGTGTGCTGCCGGTGCTCAGCTTTGTATCGCTGGTCAGCACCTGCACTTTGAAGCAGATGACACCGTTGTCGTCTGCCTGATCAGTATTCACGGCAGTGACAGGCTTTGCTGATGTCTGTGTCTGCAATGCCCGCCTGTCTGTGATGTATTTGTCCAAAGCCTGATAAATACCTTTGCTGAGTTCTTCTATGCCTTTTGCGGATACCAGATATTTCATCTCGGTCGGATTGGATATGTACCCGAGCTCTATCAGAATGCTGGGCATCGCGCTTTTCCATAGAACCAGATACCCGGCCTGATGTACGCCGTGGTCACTCCTGTGGGCAGTGCTGACCAGTTGTTTCTGTACCAGTGAGGCCATTTCCAGACTCTCTTTCTGGTACTCGTTCTGCATAAACTCAAAGATTATCTGACTCTCGGTGCTTTGGGGGTCGTATCCCTCGTAGTGGGTCTCATAGTCGCTCTCGTACAGAATGGCGCGGTTCTCCTCGATAGCTACGCTCAGGTTGGCGCTGGTGCGGTTTTCCTCGACTCCAAGCAGGTATGTCTCCGCTCCCTGTGCCGCAGAGCTTTTCGCCGCGTTTGTATGGATTGATACGAATATATCGGCATCGGCTTTGTTAGCTATGTCTGCGCGTTTATACAACTCGACGAATACATCGGTCTTGCGCGTGTAGATTACTTTGACATCAGGGCAGTTCTGCTGAAGCAATGCCCCTACACGCAGGGCTACATTCAGATTTATCGTTTTCTCCTGATTCCGGCCGTTTACAGCTCCGGGGTCCTTTCCTCCGTGACCGGCATCAATCACAACGGTGAATGGCTTTGACGGTTGCTGGGAGCTGATGTCGCACGCGAATGCCGAAAACAGCAACAGGACGGTGAGAATTCTGCTCAGTCGTGTCATAACTTGGAACATTTCAAAACAGGTTCTTATTCCTGATTAAGTTTGACTTCTTTCTTCGCGCTGAAATTCACAGGCTCGGCCTCGTTCCTGTTTATGAAACGTGCGAATTTGTGCGCTGATATCCGTACCGGCTCTATCATAAACTCAGGAATGTTGTAGGCGTTCATGAATTCCTGGGCGAAATCGGGATCCCGCTGGGGCAGGGCGAATGCTTTGGTGAATGTCCCGTCGCTGTTCAAGTGCGAAAGATACAGGCGTGTGACGACACCATTGTCGCGGCGTGTGCTGAAAATGAGCCAGCGGCCGTCGCTTGACCAGGAGTGGTAGCTTTCGGCCTCGTCGCTGTCAATCTCGTCGAGCCGGCGGTACGAGCCGTCGCGCAGATCCATCATATATAAGTCGGCATCCTTATTATATAAGTGCAGCACACCGTGCTGACCCATGGCGAACATCAGATATCTGCCATCGGGCGATACGCGGGGCAGGGTTATGCTTCGGTCGATTGCAGCTGCATCAATGATTTTGATGCTCGGGCCCCAGGTGGCTGTCTCAGGGTCGAAAGGCTTGAAGTACAAATCGTAATGAAATTCTTCAAGATGGGGTACAAGAACATTCTCCAACTGCTCATCGTTGGGATTGTCTATATGATAATGGGCTGATACATAATATAATGTCCTGCCGTCGGGTGACCACGTAGGGTAGCATTCAAACTCGTCGGGATCGTTCTCGATAATGCTCACACTGTTTGTCCTGATGTCATATAGAACAAGGTCGCTGAAAGTGTCAAATCCCTGAATCCTGTTGTTCCCCGACATCAGGAAGGACTGTCTGGTCAGATTGTTTGAGTAGGCGATGTAGTCGTGTGTCGGGTGCCAGGCAGGATATACGCCTGCCGACCGCGTGGAGTCGGTCTTGAGGTTCAGCTTGCGCAGCTCGCCGTCAAGCGACAGGATTGTACCCGCCTGATACTCTCGGACGTGAAACTGCATATTGTCTGTCTTGTAATTGCGGTAGTGGTGGCAGTTTATGCAGCTTCCGTGAGTGCTGGCTGTCTGAATCATTGAATTGCACAGTATCATCTTCTCCTTGAATGTGCTCAGGTCGCGCTGGTTCAGTGAGAGCCGCTGGTAACTCTGGTACGACGGCGGTATGATTCTGTAGGATATGTACTGGTCTATCGGCTCTGCCAGGTGAATGGGGAACGGCTTGTACTTTTTCCAGTTGCCGTCCGTGCAGACATAAACATCTATCTGGATCTCATTGCCTGCCTCCTGCAGCTCCCTCCATTTGCGTATGGGCATATCGGTCTTTATCCCTTTCAGAGATACCGAGCAGTCTCCGCAGGTAAACACGGTTACGGCCTTGTCGGCATTGCCTTGTATCTTGAAATTGAGAGGAGCTATGTTGGACGGAACAGTCACATCGGTATAGTCAGGAAATATTTCAGGCCGTTCCGGGAGTTGCTGGAATTGCTGCGGGGCGTGTGCCGAGCAGGCCGTCAGAACAATTGCTATTATGGAAAACAGGACTTTTCTCATCGTGTCGGCTTTTGCAAATCAGGTTTTTAATGATTGAAGATCAATGCGAACGCATATTCCTTACGAAATAGTAATAATAATAGAAGGTGTCTCCGAAATTCTTCTGGTACAGATAGCTCATTTCGTCGATGCTGCGTACAGGATGCCTCTGGGTGAATTGCATGAACTCATTGAACTTTCTGGTGACTTCCGGACTGAATACAATGCCCGACAGCCCTCTGCCGTTCTCAAGATTGCCGTACAGATACGCGGCCTCCTGATAATAGAGCGGCAGTTTTTCGGACGGGTGGGTATATATCCATTTTGCAAGCTGGTTCCAGAACGTCTGGATATCCTGTGTCTGCATAGCCCATAGCATTGATGCCTCGCAGCCCTCGGGAGTGGCGCCCGCCAGATTGTATCTGGAGAAATACATCAGCAGGAACTTCTCGATAAGTGACTCGTCGCTGCTGGACTGGGTGAGCGTGCAGAGCATAGGCAGCACGTCGCGGTATTCATCCGATTCCTTCAGCAGCTCGGGGTGATACAGATACTTGCGTTGCTCTTTAGCCCATTTGCGGTGTATAGGGGCGTCTTCAAGCTTGCTGATGTACTTCTCGGCAATCTTCCAGTCCTGGGCTATCAGCGTGGAGCGGACGGCGTACTTCAGATTCTCGATGTTCCATCCGTATTCCACGGCATCCTCAAGGCACCATCGGTAGCAGAAGTTCACCAGCCCGTAGTTGTAATACAGCTGCTTGCCGCATTGTACAGTAAGGGGAAATACGATGGCTCCTTTCGAGATATGGTCACCGTCGGCATATTTGAATGCCTGCTGTCCTGAAGTGCCCATACGCAGCAATGCCAGATTCTTGTACATGACCATTGCGCGGGTGGGGGTGTTGAACTTCGGCTTGAACTCCTTTATCACATCATTGTAAGTCCTGCTGTCCGATGCTCCCTGCAATTGCTTTTCCCTGGCTTGATATACTCTCTCATTATGTTTCTCGAAACCTTTGGTGACCTGCTCGTGCAGCCGGACAACGGCTTTCCAGTCGTGTCTCTCTACGGCACTGTCCATACTCAGGTCCGGAATGAAGTCGGGATCTCTGTACCAGAATGCCAGCACGATGACAAGCGCGGCTGCGAAAGCCGATGCGTATTGAACCGCAAACGTAATGCCTGATTGCGTTTTTGACGTGCTTCCGCCTTTCCCGCTGCGGAAACCGCAATAAGCCAGCGCTGCCGTAGCCAGCGTGAGCAGGATAAACGGTATCCACAGTATGTGGAAATTCTCAAAATCGTCAAATATCGGTGTGAGTCCCGCAATATACGAGTCTGCCACACGTCCTGAATACAGCACCATTCCGCTCCAAATAAGCGGGAACACTATCAGCGATGCCAACGATACCGAAAGGCAGATTACCCGTCCGCTTCCTTTTGACGATGCAACCGGACCTGCCGCGATAGCCAGAAGTCCGAGCAGGGCGTAGAAGCCAAGCAGCGGATACCCGGCGGCTGCCCATATCACGATAAAAGCGATGCGTCCGCCAAGTCCTTTTGCCTTTTCGAAGAAGTACGTCGCTCCCAGAGCTGCCAGATAGCCTAAGGTGGGTACGAAGAACCAGCCCTGCGCCCTGTACTCGAATATCATATATCCTGAATCGACATCTGCCGCAACAAGCAATGCAGCGGGAATGAATGCCAGTGCCGACATCGCACCCTCAAGCTTGAAGACCCTGCGCGTCAGCACTGCGGCTCCGCTCCATAGCAGTACAGTGACAAGGGCTCCTGCTATCGGGTAGTGCAGGGATAATGTCAGGAAACAGGCGATATACGTGAGTAATCCTCCGGCACACTGGAAACGCTCCAGAAAATACATTGATGAAGAGAGAAACAGTGAACGGCTCTCAATCTTGAGCAGTACGTCGCTGTAGCGGAATGCCAGCAGTATCCACAGCACTGCCGCCGACACCGATAGTGTGACAGCGAAAACCAGCCTCCCGGCATCGCCTGATTTGCTTATATCGTTTTTGCTTTGAGTCATTGCAGAATATGCTTATTTACTACAAAGGTACGTTTATTCCTTCAAAAAGGAAGTTGATACACGTTTTTTTTCTACTTTAGGGGCGAAAACAAAATGTTGACAATTATGAGAAAACTGTTGTTGGCTGCATCTCTCGTCCTGGCTTATGCCGGCGTCAGCGCTCAGCAGCCTGAGTGGCTTGATACAGAAGTGAATCAGATTAACCGCAAGGAGACTGTGGCCGATTATTTCGCATACCGGGATATGGCGTCTGCCGTGAACGGAGACAAGAGCCGGTCGGACCTCTTCCTGTCTATGGAGGGAAAGTGGAAATTCAATTTCGTACCCAATGCGGATGAGCGTCCCGACGGATTCTACAAAGCGGATTTCGATGACAGCCGGTGGGCTGAGTTCCCAGTGCCGGGACTTTTTGAGATGAACGGCTATGGAGACAGGATATATACCAACGTCTCATATCCGTGGTCAACCCAGTTTGCCAACAACCCTCCTTTCATCGAGGAGAGGAACAATTATGTAGGCTCATACCGCAAGTCGTTCGCCGTGCCCTCTGCCTGGAATGGCTACAGGATTATCATACATGTGGGCTCTGCCACATCGAACTTGTCCCTGTGGGTGAACGGCAGGTATGTCGGCTACAGCGAGGACAGCAAGATTGCAGCCGAGTTCGATGTCACCGATTATATCCAGCCCGGCAGGGACAACCTTGTGGCGATGCAGGTTATGCGCTGGTGCGACGGCTCGTGGCTCGAGGACCAGGACTTCTGGCGCTTTACCGGTATAGCCCGCGAAGTTTATATGTATGCCCGTCCTGTGACTTCGATTGACGATGTGCGGGTCGTGACTGAGCTTGACGCGCAATATAGAGATGCCGACCTGCGTGTGTCGCTGACAGGAATGAACGCAGACGGGAAGTCAGTCTCGATTTCGCTGCTCGATGACGCCGGCAGGAATGTCGCTGAGTGCAAGGCTGCAATCTCTGACGGTGCGGCCGAGGCTGTGATGCACATAAAGTCTCCGAAGAAATGGACCGCCGAGACCCCATATCTGTATTCACTGTATCTGTCTTTGACTGATGGTGATAAAGTCATCGAGGTGATTCCCCAGAAAGTCGGTTTCCGCAAGATTGAGATACGTGACAGACAGCTGCTTGTAAACGGCCTGCCGGTGCTTTTCAAAGGCGTTGACCGTCACGAGATGGATCCTGAAGGAGGCTATGTAGTGCCTTTGGAGCGTATGGTTCAGGATATACGTATCATGAAGGAGCTCAATATCAATGCTGTCAGGACCAGCCATTATCCCGATGACCCCCGCTGGTACGACTTGTGCGACGAGTACGGTATATATCTGGTTGCCGAGGCCAATGTTGAGAGTCACGGAATGGGCTATGGCGCAGGTACTCTGGCACGGAATCCGTTATTCGCCAAGGCGCATCTGGAGCGCAATCAGCGTAATGTGATATCGTTCAAGAATCATCCTTCGGTAATATTCTGGTCTTTGGGCAACGAAGCCGGCGACGGTCCCAATTTTGTGGATTGCTACAAGTGGATAAAGGATTACGACAAGACACGTCCCGTCCAATACGAGGGTGCCAGATTCTCTCCCGACCATTGTGATATCTATTGCCCGATGTACCCCGATTACAACGAGCTTGCCGAATATGCTTCGAAACCCGAAAATACCCGGCCGTTCATAATGTGCGAGTACGCGCACGCCATGGGTAACTCGGAGGGCTGCTTCAAGGAATACTGGGACATCATACGCTCCAGCGCGCCGCTGCAGGGCGGATTCATCTGGGATTTCGTCGATCAGGCAGTGTATGGAACCAACCGGCAGGGCAAGCCCATATTCCAGTACGGAGGCGATGCCGGCCGCTATCCGGCATCGGACCAGAACTTCAATTGCAACGGTTTGATTGCTCCCGACCGCAGGTATAATCCTCATGCCTACGAGGTCCAATATTATTATCAGAATATCTGGACAACGCCAGCCGCTCTGGCCGGAGGCAAGTTCAACATCTTCAACGAGAATTTTTTTGTTGATTTGTCGGCTTATCAGTTGCGTTGGGTGCTGGCTTCCGATGGAATCAACATAGCGGAAGGTACATACAATCTTCCTTCTGTCCCGGCTCAGACAACAAAAAAAGTTACAATCCCGGCTATTGCCAAAGCTATTGCCGCAGCTCCTGAATGTGGAGAACTGATGCTGGGCATTGAATATGTCCTGAAATCGGATGCCGCTCTGCTCAAGGCCGGCTATGCCGTGGCAAGGGATCAGTTCCAGGTGCGGGAATATACCTATCCTGATTTTGAAACGCTACAGCCTGCCGGTGAACCGTGCAAGATAGACGAGGCTTTAGCCTGGGTTACCATCGGGGCTGGCGGCGCGGCATACACTTTCAACAAACGTACAGGGTGGATTGACTATATCGATGTTGACGGCCGCCAATACACCGAGAGCGGCTACAGCCTGCAGAGCGACTTCTGGCGCGCTCCGACCGACAATGATTTCGGTGCGAACCTGCAGCGCAGGATGGCTGCCTGGAAAGAGCCCTCATACCGTCTGCGTGAGTTCAAGACCGAAAGGAACGACGACGGAACGGTATGTGTTATTGCCAAGTACGATCTGAACGGTCTCAACTCGCATCTGGACCTGATCTATAAACTGAATTGCGACGGAAGTCTTGTGGTGAGCCAGAAACTTGATGCGGCGGGCGCAAACGTTGATATGTTCCGCGTTGGAATGACGCTTGTGATGGGTCGCGAATTTGACCGCATAGAGTATTACGGCAAAGGACCTCATGAGAATTATTCTGACAGAAACTCGTCAGAGCAGGTCGGTCTGTACCGCGGGAAAGTAGCTGATCAGTATTTCCCGTACATACGTCCGCAGGAGTCCGGCAACAAGACCGGAATCCGTTACTGGCGAGTTCTCGATGCCGACGGATTCGGACTGGAGTTCGCGGGAAGTGCTCCTTTGTCGATGTCCTCGCTCAACTATCTGACTTCCGATCTGGACGACGGCCAGAACAAGCACAACCGCCATTCCGGCGACCTCACACCGCGCGATTTCACGGTAGTCCACATTGACAAGGTCCAGTACGGACTCGCCTGCCAGAACAGCTGGGGCGCGACAACCCTCGATGCGTACAAGCTGCATCCGGGACAGTATGATTATGAGTATCGTATCAAGCCCGTGCATATTGAGCAATGATTGATTGGATTCCGCTGTACGATAAATACATCACAGACAACAAGCCTCTTTACGACTTGCTGCAGACCCACAGCCGCTGTGTGGCGGACAAGGCTCTCGCCATATCCGCCGCACATCCCGAACTCTGCGC
This sequence comes from Bacteroidaceae bacterium, assembly GCA_045597365.1. GTDB lineage: Bacteria > Bacteroidota > Bacteroidia > Bacteroidales > Bacteroidaceae > Colenecus. Next base: position 35,767 of record JAZLKB010000068.1, read on the forward strand.
CGACAATGTTTTCATTGAAGAGTCGGCCATGCTTCACGATATAGGAATATTTCTTACGGATGCTGCCCCGATACACTGTTTCGGGACCAATCCGTACATAGCTCACGGATACCTTGGCGCCGAGCTGCTGCGCTCCGAAGGGCTGCCGCGGCACGCTCTGGTTTGCGAACGTCATACGGGAACCGGTCTGTCTTTGGACGATATCGTGACACGCGGTCTTCCTGTGCCTCATCGTGATATGTGTCCCGTGTCTGTCGAGGAGACTCTTGTCTGTTTTGCCGATAAATTCTATTCCAAGACACATCCCGACAGGGAAAAGACCGTTGCTCAGATTGAGTCCGGACTCATAAAGTTTGGCGAGCCCTGTCTGCAGAAGTTCCGCGAATGGTGCCTCCGCTTTCTTTGACAAGACTCATATTTGCTGCTTGGGGCATATTTTATTAATATTATTGTCTAAATTTGCAAATTCCTGCAATATTTGGGGAATAACGGGTAAATGAGAGCCGCAAGAGTCTTTTTATATGCAATTCTGACATTTGCCGCGTCGTTACTTTGTGTCACGGCGGGGGCTCGCGGCCGTTTCCTGCGTCAGGCGCAGGATTCTGTCCGTTCAGACATGCCCGCAAAAGCTTTGCCTGACAGTCTGGCAGCTCCTTCCGATTACGTATTGCCCGATTCCATTATCTCCGATTCACTTTTGGTAGATTCCCTTATGGCCGATACCACAGGTGGCAACAAACCGTTGGACGCTCCCGTGTCGTATCAGTCTAACGACTCGATGATATGGATAATGGGAGGCGATGCGTCGTTGTATGGCTCAAGCCAAGTCGTTTATCAGAATATTACGCTCGATGCCGAGGTAATCCGTATGCGCATTGACAGCAGCCTTGTATATGCCGATGGCGTTCTGGATTCGTTGGGCGAGTGGGTCGGTGCGCCTGTCTTTACCGAGGGTGACACTCCATACGAGTCAACCCACATGAGCTACAATATCAAGACAAAGAAAGGATACATAAATCACGTCGTAACCCAGCAGGGCGAGGGATATATGACCAGCCGCGATGCAAAGAAGGGGCCGGACGGGGAGTATTTCATTGAGAATGGACTATATACTACCTGCGATGACCACGATGATCCGCACTTCGGAATCAGGATAACCCGTGCCAAAGTCCGTCCGAACCGCGATGTGGTATTCGGACCGGCCTATCTTGAAGTGTTAGGCGTGCCATTGCCGCTTGTGCTTCCTTTCGGTTTCTTCCCTTTCACGAACAGCGATTATGCATCGGGTATAATAATGCCTACGTATGGCGATGAGATGCAGCGTGGTTTTTACCTCAAGGATGGCGGCTATTATTTCGCTATTTCGGACAAGATTGATTTCAAGCTTCTCGGTGAGATATTCACAAAAGGCTCATGGGGCGTTTCGGGCGAGAGCAATTATAAAAAACGCTATAAATACGCCGGCGATTTCTATGTAAGCTATCTTGTGACCAAAACCGGTGACAAAGGCTTGCCGGATTTTGCTGCAAGCAAGGATTTCAAAGTCCGTTGGAGCCATCGTCAGGATTCCAAGAAGAATCCGAACAGCAACTTCTCGGCCAGTGTCAATTTCGCCACATCGAGTTATGAGCGTTCCAACTTGTCCAGCTTGTATAACCCGGCCCTCTCATCGCAAAGCACAAGAACGTCCAGTATCAGCTATTCCAGAACGTTCCCGCGCATAGGATTGTCGTTGTCATCGTCTTTCAACCTGTCGCAGAGTATGAGGGATTCGACACTTTCGGTAACGCTGCCTTCACTCACATTGTCGCTGAACCGTATATATCCTTTCAAACGTAAGAACGCGGCAGGTGACAGTAAGTGGTACGAGAAAATATCGTTCACATACAACGGCTCTCTGAGCAACAGCATTACAAGCAAAGAGGACCAGTTCTTCCATAAAAGTCTGGTGCGTGACTGGAACAATGGTGTGAAGCACTCGATTCCTGTAAGCGCAACGTTCCAGATACTTAAGAATATTAATGTCACTCCGTCGTTCAACTATACCTCGCGCTGGTACACCAGCCGCATTAACCAATCGTGGGACGAGAATGCCCATGTAGCGCGCCGTGATACCGTATATGGCTTCAACCGTGTATATAACTACGATTTGTCCGTGTCGGCCAATACCAAACTGTATGGCTTCTATCAGCCGTCCAAGATTTGGAATAAAATGTTCGGAGACAAGCTTATTATGGTTCGCCATGTGTTCTCTCCGCAGGTGTCGTACAGTCTGACTCCCGATTTCAGCGATCCTAGATACGGCTTTTACGACACTTATACTTATACCGATGACAAAGGCGAGGTGCGTAGTGTTACTTATTCGCCATATTCGGGTATGCTTTATGGAACAGCGCCTCAGGGAAAATCGGGCAGCATATCAATGAGTATATCGAATAATCTTGAGATGAAGGTCCGTTCCGACCGCGATACCACAGGTGTAAGAAAACTGAGCCTTATTGATCAGCTGGGTGCCAGTATGTCGTACAATACGGCTGCCCAGGTAAGACCCTGGAGTGACCTCTCGACCAATATCCGACTTAAACTGACCAAGAAATATACCTTCAGCCTGAATGCCGTGTTCGCAACATACGCGTATGAGTTTGACGAAAACGGACGTGTCATAACTGGCGAACGGACCGAGTATTCCTACGGCCGTTTCGGTCGTTTCCAGGGTATGAGCCAGAACTTCTCTTATACATTCTCCAATGGAACCTTTGCCGAATGGCGTGACAAGATAGCACAGCTTCGGCATAAGTCGGACGGTGATGATGAAGATGATGAAGAAGGTATCCCAAAAGCGTCGGGCAAGACTGCCGCATCAGCTCCAGGCAAAGGCGGTAACGGAAAATCCGGCGGCCAGAACGGTCCGGAACTTGACGAGGACGGTTATGTGAAATATGCGCCAACGTGGTCTCTGTCTTTCTCGTATGGCATCAATATGCGTGAGGATAAGTCAGCTCCGATAAATCCTGACCGTATGCGCTATCCCTACGGATTTACACACAGCCTGAACATGTCGGGAAATCTCAAGCTGACAAACAAATGGAACATCAGCTTCTCATCGGGCTGGGATTTCAAGGGGCACGATTTTACTACCACTACGATGAATATAACCCGCGATCTTCACTGCTTTAACCTGTCGTGCAGCGTTGTGTTGAAGCCGTATGCATCGTATAATCTGTCAATCCAAGCCAATTCCAGTATGGTTGCCGACTTGCTGCGTTACAAGAAACGCAGTGACTCAGTAAGCCGTACCAAATGGTATTAGAACCTGTATTGAAATGTTCCAATTAATCTTTTATAAAATCTTTCCGGCTGAAAACCCATTTCTTTTCAGTCACAATGGAATCCCCATTGCTCCTTCAAATAACCGGATTTTCATCTCTAAAATCTTTCATAAAATTTTTAATCGAACATTTCAAAACAGGTTGTTAATATAGGTAATATGAGTTATCTGATTATTCCCGAACACTACAAACCGGTCTTGTCATTGCGTCAGACCGAGCAGGGTATCAAGCTGATAAAGGACTTTTTTCAGCAGAACCTGTCAACAGGTCTGCAGCTCCGCCGTGTCACGGCTCCGCTGTTCGTGCTTAAAGGAATGGGTATAAACGATGATCTGAGCGGTGTTGAGCGTGCGGTCACGTTTCCCATACGCGATCTTGGCGATGCCCGTGCCGAGGTTGTCCATTCGCTTGCCAAGTGGAAGCGTCTGACTCTGGCTGAGTACGATGTCAAGCCCGGATATGGCATATATACCGATATGAACGCAATACGCGCTGACGAGAGCCTGGGCAATCTGCATTCGCTGTATGTGGATCAGTGGGACTGGGAACGTACCATTTTGCCCGAAGACAGGAATATCGCCTTTTTGAAACGTATTGTGCGGCGCATATATTCGGCAATGCTCAGGACGGAGTATCTTATCAACGAGACATATCCCGAGCTTGAGCCGTTCCTGGCACGCGAGGTGTTCTTCATACATGCCGAGGAGCTTCGCCGTCTTTATCCGGGCAAGACTTCAAAGGAGCGCGAGGATGCCATTACGCGTGAGTATGGCGCAGTGTTCATAATGGGAATAGGCTGCAGATTGGGCGATGGCGAGCCGCACGACTTGCGCGCACCCGATTACGATGACTGGAGTACTCCGAACGAGGATGGCTTCGAGGGCCTGAATGGAGATTTGCTGGTGTGGAACCCTATATTGGACAGGGCTATGGAACTATCTTCTATGGGTATCCGTGTTGACCGCGAGGCTATGCTGCGTCAGCTTGCGCTTTGCGGGCAGGAGCAGCGGGCGGAGCTTTATTTCCACCGCAGGCTGCTGGCTGGAGAGCTGCCGCTTTGCATTGGAGGTGGAATAGGGCAGTCACGGCTTTGTATGTTGTTCCTTCAGAAAGCCCATATCGGTGAGATTCAGGCAAGCATCTGGCCGGAGGAGCAGCGCGAGGCTTGCAGGAAAGCCGGAATCCTGTTGATATAGCAAGTAGTGAATATTCCGTAATATCTCCGGGAATCACCTTATATTTCCTACGATATCACGGAATATTCACTGGGGCGGAAATTTGTGTGTGGTCGTGAATATCCCACAGTGTCTCCGGAAATCACCTTATATTTCCTACGACACTATGTGATATTCACTTGGGGAGTGGTATTTTTGTATATGGTCGTGAATATTCCGTAATATCTTCGGAAATCACCTTATATTTCCTGCGATATCACGGAATATTCACTCGGGTATCTGTATTTGGAACATTATATATATAATATAAATGGAGGTTCGGATTGATGAGAGCTGGAAGCTGCGGCTGCAGGATGAGTTCGATAAGCCTTATTTCAAGACTTTGACCGACTTTGTGCGGCAGGAATATCAGCAGGGTGTGGTGTATCCGCCGGCCAGGCTGATTTTCAATGCATTCGACCTTTGTCCGTTTGATGCGGTAAAAGTTGTGATAATAGGGCAGGATCCGTATCACGGTCCGGGACAGGCTCACGGACTGTGCTTCTCGGTGAACGACGGGGTGCAGTTCCCGCCGTCGCTTCAGAACATCTTCAAAGAGATTGAGAGCGATACCGGCAAGCCTGTGCCTGCAAACGGTGATTTGACCCGTTGGGCGCGGCAGGGGGTATTGCTGTTGAACGCTACTCTTACCGTGCGTCAGCATCAGGCGGGCTCGCATCAGGGAAAAGGGTGGGAGACATTCACCGATGCCGTTATCAGCAAACTCAACTCGGAGCGTGACAACCTCGTCTTTATTCTCTGGGGGGCTTATGCACAGCGGAAGGGCGCTGTTATAGACCGCTCACGGCATCTTGTCCTCAGCTCCGTGCATCCGTCACCACTGTCGGCGTACGCCGGTTTTTTCGGCAATCATCATTTCAGTCAGACCAACAAATGGCTCGAACAGCATGGAATGACTGCAATTGATTGGTAATACTATTGATTTATTTGTTATTTTTGCATCCGATATCAGCGCTTTGCGTTGTCCTGGTCCCGTAGCTTAGCTGAATAGAGCGTCAGATTCCGGTTCTGAAGGTCTTGGGTTTGAATCCCAACGGGATCACCAACTGAAAGAGGATTACCAAGTTGCTTTCGATGTTGAAAATCTGAGCGCGCAGCGCGACAAAAATCAGTTTCTCTTGCTGAAAACGTAGAAATATATACCTTTGCCTTACACTCACAAAACGAACAGAAAGAGCGGCTATGGGACAGAAACTTCCGATAGGCATACAGAGCTTCGAGAAACTCAGGTCAGAGGGATATCTGTATATAGACAAGACAGCGAGGATATACGAAATGGTGTCCGGCGGATGCTACTACTTCCTGTCCCGTCCGCGCCGATTCGGCAAGAGCCTGTTGCTGAATACTCTGGAATCATACTTTCTTGGCAAACGTGAGCTGTTCGACGGGCTTGCCATCGCGGAGCTTGAGAGCGACTGGGTGGAGTACCCCGTGCTGCACTTGGACTTGAACACGCGGAACTATGCCGACAGCAGCAGTCTTATTGCAGAATTGAACAAGCATCTTGAGATGTGGGAGGCACGTTACGGCGATGAGTACCGCAACCGCAGCATTGAGGAGCGCTTCACGCAGATAATCCGTCTTGCATACGAGAAGACCGGCCGCCAAGTTGTGATACTTGTCGATGAGTACGACAAGCCTCTGCTCCAAGCCATCGGCAAGCCTGAGCTGCAGGATGCCTACCGCGCAACGCTGAAGGGCTTCTACGGAGCTTTGAAGTCGATGGACGGCTGCATACGCTTCGCGTTCCTGACAGGTGTGACCAAGTTCGGAAAGGTTAGCGTGTTCAGTGACTTGAACAATCTGAATGACATATCAATGATACCGCAGTTCTATGACATCTGCGGAATAACGGAGCAGGAGCTGCGCGACAATTTCAGCATTGAGGTGTCCGAGCTGGCTGCAAAGCTGGAGAAGTCGGTCGAGGACACATATTCCGAGCTGCGTGAGAACTATGACGGCTACAGATTCTGCAAGGAGCAGATGCCTGGAGTTTATAATCCTTTCAGTCTGCTGAACGCATTCTATAAAGAAGAGATAGACTACTACTGGTTCGAGAC
>JAZLKB010000069.1:0-25783 GCA_045597365.1 Bacteroidaceae bacterium
AATTGACTCGAATCGTTTATGGAAATCAATGATGTCATCCAGTCCCTTTCTCTTCTTCATGTTATACTGTGAGAGGAGTTGTTTGATCTGTCTGTGAACGTCTTCCGGAGGACATGTCTGCTCTCCTCCAACCTCATTCGGAAACTTCTTGTATTCTCCGACATTGAACCATGATTTCTGGCTGTCAGAAGTGCCTGATTTCAAGATTCGATGAATATCCTTGATGAGCGATTCCGTAAGTTTGTCCTGAGCCTTGTCGATGATGAAATCAATGCATCTGAAATGGTTCACTGTCTCCAGAATGTCATCAACGTTTACAGATCCGTCAGAAAGACCTATGGTATTCGTCTCGAAAATATACCTGGTCTGATCATGAGTCAACCTGCTGCCTTCAATATGGTTGGAATTATATGTCATGTCGATCTGTGTCTTATGATATATACCTCCTCCCAGCTTTGATTCTTTCTGTTCACGCAGGATTCCAAGAAGAGGGGACACCTTTTTCGAAGCCTTTCTTGAAGGAAGGCTGGCATCTTCGGGGATATTCCATGTCTTGCCTGTAAGGAAAGCACCATCAATCTTTCCCTCAGCGCACCAATTGCGAACAGTCCTTTCAGAGGCTCCATGCATTTCCGCAAATTGTGAAACAGATAAGTATTCCATCGGCAAACTAATATATGATTTCCGTCCAAAGATAGCGAATTTCTTGCCGATAACGGCAAATAATCAATCAAAACTGGAAAGAATCATATCTTTGGACCGTGGAAGCGGTCAGAAAACGGTAATCGTATTGACAGGCCTTATTGATTACGGAAGGAATGATATCTCACTATATATTCAAGATAAGTTTCGGACCAACATTTACACCCATGTTATAAACACCCCGTGCCCCTGTCAGAAGATTGATATCGGTGTACTTGAGTCGCGACAGGTGGCTCTGATAGACGGCATTGGTCAGATTCACGCCGTTGAGAAGTATCGTCAGGTAGCGCCTGCCAGCGAAATGGATGTCTGTTCCGACTGCTACATTTAGAAGAAGATATCCCGGGGTCTTTGTTTCAGTACTAAAGACGGCATGGACACGATTCTGGGAGAAATAGTTCTCGACTCCGACTTTGACGAAAGGCCTGTCAACCACTCCTGAATGGAGACTGAAATCATAACGCAGCTCCGAATTCAGGCGCGGAGCCGGAATCAGCGGCAGCCACCTGCTGTCCTCGTCCAGCACACCGATGAATCGCCCTGAGACGTAGGAGAATGAGTTTGAGAATGAGAGTCCGCGTACGATGTTCCAGTCAAACTCTACCTCTCCACCGTACAGCAAAAGCAAGTCCAATTTCTGTAGCTAGGGCGATTTCGTTACAAGTCTTGGAACCATCGTTACAGGTCTTGTAATGATCGTTACAAGTCTTGTAATGAAATTACGCCAGAAGGGGCTTTTTTGTTGACATGTAGTGTAGTTTAACGATTTTGGTTGACTACTTAGAGCCCTATTTGTAAGTGAGGTTGACTCGGTTAATACTTACTTTTATTCTCAGTTGACCATATTGGTCGTTATTCACATATCAGGTTGTCTTGTTTCACAAACAGAGCCTGTTCCGACTTGCGCCCATACTATGAAAAACACTCAGGGGCAGCCTGGCGGCAGGGGGCAGACAGCCCCCGTGAGCGTCTTCCCGCTCTCAGCAAGCGGTATTTCCGGCGCTCCTCGCGCAAAGCTACTCAAATTTTTATCAGGCTACCATATCCCTCAAAGCTTTTTCCCTGAAGCTGTGCCACCTCTTCCTTATCTCGCCCGTGCACTGCGCGGCCTCGGCGGGTGTCATACCGTCAAGGCTCAGGTGCGGACGCTCCTCGTTGTGGAAGCGCACTGCGGCACCGACCGCCTTCCTCACCTCGTCCGTTGACGTGAAACGCATATCCCTCAGAAGCTCGTTCTTCATCGTGTTGTTGACACGCTCGGCCACGGCGTTGTCCTTCGGATCAGTGGGCAAACGCGGTCCTCATTTTAGTTTGCTTCGCAAACGTGGGGCCGCGAGTTCGAGTGGAAGAGTACAGAAACAATAAAAGCAGCCTTTTCAGACTGCTTTTATGTTTGGAGCGGCAAACGAGACTCGAACTCGCGACCCCGACCTTGGCAAGGTCGTGCTCTACCAACTGAGCTATTGCCGCAAATTTTTCAAATTTGCGCGATGACCTTTCGCGCCTCGGCATAAGTGAGCGAACTCCCTTTTGCTCTCGGCTTGTCGGTCATTGCCGCAATGGTGAAGAGAATGAGACTCGAACTCACACGACAATACTGTCACTACCCCCTCAAAGTAGCGCGTCTACCAATTCCGCCATCTCTCCAAACTAGTGCCCAGCACAGGACTCGAACCTGCACACCTCGCGGCACACGCACCTGAAACGTGCGCGTCTACCAATTCCGCCAGCTGGGCAACTAAACCAATCATTCAAAGAACTACTGAGGAGCGGCAAACGAGACTCGAACTCGCGACCCCGACCTTGGCAAGGTCGTGCTCTACCAACTGAGCTATTGCCGCATTCATCATTTCCGGCTTTAGAACCGTTTTCGATACCACCTTGCCAAGGTCGTTGACCTTATTGACTTTTGGGGCAAGGTCGTGCTCTACCAACTGAGCTATTGCCGCAAATTTTTCAAATTTGCGCGATAACCTTTCGCGCCTCGGCATAAGTGAGCAAGCTCCCTTCTGCTCTCGGCTTGTCGGTTATTGCCGCATTTTTTTCAAAACTTCTTTCCGTTGAAAGCGGTGCAAAGGTAATGCTTTTTTGAGTAATTGCAAGGAATAGGACGTTTTTTTTGACTTTCCGCTGCCTGCTTTTGGAAAAATAAGCCCTTACTTTTGAAAACCGGTTTTGAAAATCCTGATTATGGCCGATGGAAGTCCTGTGTGGTCAATCTCGTTCAAACCCTTTATTGTGTATCCGCCGGGGGTGGCTACACGGTCAATGGCCTGGCTCGGGTGCTCGCCTGTCGCTCGTAGCAGCGTGACGGCTCCGAACATCGTCTGCATCGCTATGTCCAATGATGCATCAGCCTTGAATCCCATCTCGACTCCAGCCTCGGTCTGGGCGCGGAGAATCCTCATTACATATGCCAGTCCGCACGATGCCAGCAGCATTCCGGCATCGACAAGCTCTTCCTTGCATACAAGGGCACGGCCGGTTTTCTCGAATAACGATTTGACATTCCCGGTTATGCTCTCCGGAATGTCATTGTCCGGTGCGATGAATGTCATACCTGCGCCGAACTCGGAGGCAATATTTGGAATCGCATAGAAAACGTGAATATCCTTACTGCCTGCGAGCATATCTTTTATCTGCGCGATGTGTATTCCGGCGACAACGGATACCAATGCGGTACCGGGGCTTAATGCCGGCTTGATTTCGTTTATTACTTCGGCAGCCTGCCAGGGCTTTACCGCCAGAATCACGATGTCGGCCGATTGTACTGCCTTGGCATTGTCTGGGCAGGTTCTTATTCCCGGACAAGAATCTGCGAAACGCTTTAAGGTCTCCGTGTGACGTGCTGTTATTGTTATGTCTGCGTCCGGTTCAGCGCTTATCAGGCCTTTTGCGAGGGATCCCCCCATATTACCCGCTCCGATGATTGTTATTTTATTCATACGATGCAATGTTTTGTGCAAATTTACGTAACTTCGCAGGAAGTTTTGTTAAAGTGGGTTTAAAATATGGTGTCGATTGTAGAGGTTGAAAACAAAAGACAGTTACGGCGGTTTGTTACTTTCCCCAATAAACTTTACAAGGATTGTCCCCAATGGGTACCCCCTCTTCAGGGTGATGAATATGATACCTTGAGTGACAGGAATACCGCTATGGAGTATTGCGAGTATAAACTGTTTCTGGCGCTGAATGAAAAAGACCGGATTGTAGGCCGCATCGCTGCCATAATCAATCATAAGGCAAACAAAAAATGGGGCGAGAGCATTGTACGTTTCGGTTGGATTGACTTTATCGATGATATAGATGTGGTACGTGCTCTGATTGATTCAGTGTCGGAATGGGGACGTGCCAAAGGTATGACAAAAATCAAGGGACCGCTCGGCTTTACCGACTTTGACAAGGAAGGTATGCTGGTCGAGGGTTACGACAAGTTGTCTCCGTTTACCTGCATATACAATTATCCTTATTATAATGACCGTCTGGCGGAGCTTGGCTTTGTGAAGGATGCTGATTGGATACAGACTTTAATCAATATCCCGCCGGAACTCCCTCCGATGCTCAGATTTGCCCGTCAGATTGAGGAAAAGTACAAAATCCACGCAGTGACAGGCTTGTCTATGAAAGAGGTGAGCCGCAGGTACGGACTTTCTGCTTTTCACGTTGTGAACGAGTCGTTCGAGAAACTTTATGAGTATGCTCCGTTCTCGGATGACCAGATCCGCCGTTATCTCAAGACATACGATGCTATTCTTGATCCTGATTTCGTGTGTATGCTCATAAATCCAAACGATGATGTCATAGGTTTCGGCTTCTGTGTGCCGATGCTCTCGAAGGCAGTGAAGAAATCGGGAGGCCGTCTGTTCCCGTTCGGAATACTGAGAGTCATGAAGGCTTTGAAGAAGAATGACACTCTTGAGGCTCTTGTCGTAGGAGTGAAGCCTGAGTATCAGGGGTGCGGCGCCAGCGTGCTGATTCTGGAATATCTGCATAAGAACTGCATAAAACGAGGTATAAGCAAGATGATAGTCAACCCGCAGCTTGAGGATAACCGCAAGGTACAGGTTATGTTCAATGGATACGACGCGCAGCAGTATCTGCGCCGTCGCAGCTATGTGAGGGATATTAGATGTTGATGTGATAATATTACTGAGATGGTAAGGACATACGAGGAGATAAACGAGAAAATACGCAAGGGCAAAGCCGTGGTGCTTACAGCCGAGGATGTCTCGGAGATGGCACGGACGATGTCGCCTAAAGAGATACTTGAGAAAGTTGATGTCGTGACAACTGCCACGTTCGGAGCTATGTGCTCAAGCGGCGCTTTCCTGAATTTCGGTCATGCGAATCCTCCGATTCGTATGGAGCGTATAGAGATAAACGGGGTGCCGGTAAGCGGCGGTCTTGCTGCGGTTGATACTTTTGTCGGGGCTACCGACTGCAATGTGCAGAATCCGACATACGGCGGAGCCCATATTATCGAGGACTTGATTGCCGGAAAGGAACTGGTGCTTGAGGCGTGGGGAAAAGGTACCGACTGCTATCCGCGTAAGCACATCAGGACCAGAATATCTCTTGATACCATAAATGAGGCTATAATGTGCAATCCGCGCAATGCATATCAGAACTACAACGTTGCTGTCAATACATCCGACAGGATACTCCATACTTATATGGGTACTCTTCTTCCTCATCTCAGGAATGCATCGTATAGTTCCGCAGGCGAACTGTCGCCGCTTTTGAATGATCCGGAATGCCGCACTATCGGTCTGGGAACGCGTATTTTCCTTTGCGGTGCCCAGGGATATGTGGTCTGGAACGGCACTCAGTTCAATTGCTCGAAACCTGTCAATGAGTATAATGTTCCTGTCGGTAATGCCCGTACGCTGGCTCTTATGGGCGAGATGCGCCAGATGAGTACTGAATATATGCGTGGCGCATATTTCGAGAAATACGGTGTGACGATGTACGTTGGGGTCGGTGTTCCGATTCCTTTGCTTGATGAGGATCTGGCGGCAAGAGTATCAATACGCAACTGTCAGATAGAAACTGCGATTGAGGATTACGGTGATGAGTGTAAGCTGAAGGGCACTGTGAACTATGAGCAGCTTCGCAGTGGCGAGATTGAGTTTATGGGTAAGAAAATCCATACTGCTCCATTGTCAAGTCTGGCAAAGGCTCGTAAGATTGCAGCAGTCTTGAAGCAATGGATAGAAAACGGTGAGTTCGAGCTTACTGCTCCGGTACGTCCGATGCCGACTGGTACCAGTCTCAAAGGACTGTCAGAGCTTTTGTAATAATAGTCAGGTAGCAGAGTTATGATAAAAAAGGTTGTTGTAACATTCCCGGCCGGTTCGGCAGGCCGTTCGCTGACATACGAGCTGATAAAGAAGTTCGATATTATGTTCAGCATCATCAAAGCTGATATTGATGCCGGTCGTAACGGAAAACTCGTACTTGAGTTCAATGCAGACAGGGAGAAGATTGCTCAGGCCATCGATTATATGAAACAGAGTGGCGTGGATGTAAGTCCGCTGGAGAGCAAGATTACATACGACAGCGAGCGTTGTATAAGTTGTGGCGCCTGCACGTCGTCTTGTCTTTCAGGGGCATTGTCAATGCAGGCTCCTGATTGGAAGGTCGTCTTTCAGCCGGATAAATGCATATTGTGCAAGTTGTGCCTGACAGCGTGCCCTCTCAGACTGTTTCATTCATCATTTGACGATTGATGGAGTATAAGGAGCGCAGCTACCGGAACAGATTTGCTACTGAAGGGCGCAAGTCTTTTTGCGTCAGCTTCCTGGAGTCCGATTTGTGGATTGAGACTGATGCCGCATCTTATTCTTCCCTGATGGAGGATGATGCCAGGAGCTGGACTGTTGACCTGCGCCGTTCAATGGATGCGTATATTCTTACAGATCCGGAATACCGCTCCTCGCTTGTTCCATACGATGCCGCTCCATACGCCCCTGACACTATGCTGCACATGTCTAAAGTATCCCACCGTACAGGAATTGGTCCTATGAGTGCAGTGGCCGGTGCTTTTGCCGAATACGTGGCTGTCAATCTGAAAAAGAAATACAATTGCCGTGAGGTCATTGTTGAGAATGGCGGCGACATATATGCCGATTCGCAGTCCGATATGGACGTGTCAGTATTTGCCGGTCAGTCACCTTTGTCTGACAGGGTAGGGCTGCATCTGCCGTCGGCCGATTTTCCTCTCGGTATCTGTACTTCCAGCGGTACTGTGGGTCCTTCAATCAGTTACGGCCGTGCTGATGCCGTAATGATAATATGTAAGGATGCCTCTCTTGCTGACAGTTATGCCACGGCCTTTGCCAACCGCATTGTCAGTACTGACGATTTGCAGCCGGTGATAGAATCGGTCTCAACACACTCTGATATTCTGGCTGCATTAGCCATAAAGGATGACCGTATGGCATTGTGCGGAAAATACGAATTGCGGATTTTCAAATAAGAAATAATAGTTCAAAATATGTTTGGTTCCATAGTTTTAATATTGATTTTCCTGCTTGCTCCCGCAGGAGTCCTTTATCTGTGTAATAATGTCAAGTTTATAGGAAAGATGGGGCCGGTGCTGACTTTGTATCTGATTGGGGCGTTTATCGGGAATATTGGCGTGATTCCCGGGGTATCACTGCCTGAGAGCGCATTCAATATTCAGCATGCTCTAAGCAGTGTGGCTGTTCCTCTCGCTATTCCGCTGATGCTTTTGGGCTGTACTTTCAAGCGCGGTGAGACTGGAGGGCATTTCCTTGCTCTTGTAACCGGGCTTGTCGGCGTTATGATTGCTGTTTTCGCGGGTTTCTTTATATTCAGGCATTCAATGGAGAACGGCGCTTTGGGCAATGGCGATACCCCGGCAAAAATCGGCGGTATGCTGGCTGGCGTTTATACAGGCGGCACTATTAATCTGGCTTCTCTCAAGACGATGCTGGCCGTGTCGGACGAGACCTATCTGCTGCTGAATGGCTATGATATGCTTGTGGGTTTCTTTTATTTAGTTTTCCTTGTATCGGTAGGTATCAAGGTTATCCGTTTCCTTTTGGGTAATAAAGAGGCGCACAATGACCGGATTGAAGCACAGGTTGAGGAGAATCCGTACAAAGGTCTTGGCACTTGGCATGGCTTAGGCGTGTTACTTGTGCTGATTCTACTGTCGGCAGGACTATGTGCTGTCTCATACGGCATTTCGATGCTGTTCCCGAACGCACAGCAAATGACAATGTTCATACTGTCTCTTACTACATTCAGCATTGCGGCATCGTTCATCACAAAATTGAGAACTTTGCCATACAGCTATGATATTGGAATGTATTGTATATACATCTTCAGTATTGTCGTAGCGTCAATGGCCGATGCCAAGAGCCTGAATCTCATAGGAGGCCTGGGGCTTATGGCTTATCTTGCTTTTGTTGTGGTTGTCTCGATGGCAGTACAGGTAACATTGTCAAGAATCCTGCATATCAATTCCGATGTGATGATAATAAGCAGTGTGGCGTGTCTGTGTTCGCCTCCATTCGTCCCGATGGTAGCGGCTGCAATGAAGAACAGAAGCGTGCTGGCCGCAGGTCTGGCAATCGGCATCGTAGGCTATGCAGTAGGTAACTATTTGGGCTACATGATTTTTAAAATACTTTCATTTTGCTGATATAGTGTGGTATGAGAATATCTGATTTCCTTGCTTCATCAGATCGGCCTTTTACTTGGACAATTATCAAACTTTTTAAATAACAATATGAAAACAGCAAAACTTTTCTCACTGGTTGCAGTGATTGTACTTTTGGCATCGTGTGGAACAACTGGCGGCCTGTCAACCGGAGCATCGGCAGGAACAACAAACGGTCAGGCCTCAGGAGCTGCCTTAAAAAGCCTCTATTCCCAATATAAGGCTGACGGCAAAGTCGATATGTCGAATATGAATAATGTGATGAACATCGTTACTTTGGCAAATTCAATACAGGGACTGAAGGGACTGGACAACAAGGCCGCTTTCTATACAGATTTCGCTACAGGCCTGGTGCTGGGTTCAAATAATCTTATTACAGATAACAATTCATCGGCCGTAACCGGTATCCTTGGAAATCTTGCCAGCCAGAATCTGTCGGCTCTTACAAGTGCGGCATCGAAAAACATCGGAGGCTCGTTGGCATCCGCTGCCTCAAATGCCTCAGGCAAACTCTCTGCAATATCCGAGAAAACCGAGGGTGTGGCAAATACCATCTCGACCCTCTCTACAATATTTGGAATGTTGAAATGATGACTCTGTAACAATATCGGGGGTAAACTGTCTGTAAGTTTATCCCCGATATTGTCTGTTGGAATTGAATCAGTCTGCCGAGAACTGGAAATCGTATATCTCGCAGATTGATTTTTTCTTTACATCCGATTCGAATTCAAAATAAAGGGCTTGCTTCGTCTCGAAAGCGGGGATTGTCACTCTTGTGCTAATCTCTGTCAATTCTGCCGGCGCATCCTTTGAAATGCTCAGTTCTCCAATCTGCCTGCCTCCGCCAAGCATACTGTTGCCTCCAAGCATTATCTTTATTTTTCCTGCAACTCCCTGAGGTATCAGATGAAAAGTCAGCCTGGCATTATCGTTACCCTCTAATTCCTTAAAGTTGAAATATTTATAGCCTACGGTCGAACCGTCAGTATTGTTTACTACCGGGCAGAAAGGCTGTTTCTGATTGAACGGACCGTCAGTGCCGTTCAAATCAAGATATGTAGGGCGTACATACGAGCCGGAGAAAATGAATTTCGGGTAATCATTATATGATTTTTCCGGTCCTGTGTAATAACAGGCTATACCGGCTGGTGTCTTGTGCAGCGGGTTGAGTCCATTGACAGCAAAGCCCTCGGAGGTGTATTCGCCTTCGGTGATTGTCACTTTTCCACCTTCGCCTTTCTCAACAGAAACCCGTATAGGAGCAACCATAGCCTGACGTGCGAACTCGTCTGTCCCTGTCTGACGATGGAAGAATACCCACCATTGTCCGTTTATCTCTACGATACTTCCGTGAGTGTTGCCGGTAGGATGGGCTGTGTATATGGTTTTCCCGTTATTGTCTTTGTCCCTACCGCGACCGTCGATAATAGTTCCGCCATAGGTGAATGGCCCGAGAGGATTGCCGCTGTATGCGTATGCCAAAGTGTAGTTGGTGTCGCCCAAGCCAAACTCCCCGTCGTAAGTCCAACGGCTGTAAATGAAAACATACTTGTCCTGAATCTTGCGTATTGATGACGCCTCGAAGAAACGGAATACTCCTTCCTGATATTTGTTAGAGACCATATCCTCGACTGGTGTTGTACCCGGTTTCAGTGTTGCCATAGTTTCTGGATCCAGCTCGCCTGCCCAGGATTTCTCGAATCCCCAGTACGCATATACACGGCCGTCATCGTCAATGAATACTCCCGGGTCAAAATCAAGAGGTCCGATTGTTTTGCGCGGATCCTCATCGCTCCAGTTGCAGGCCTTGAATGGCCCGTCGGGGCGATCTGAGACTGCCACCATATTTTTCCTGCCTTCAGCCTGATTGTTCGGGTACAGATAATATGTCTTTTTACCATTCTTGTCTGTTTTCTCAACTACATCGGGGGCATAGAGAACATCACCTTTCCCCTCAGGGTCAAGAAGGTTGCCGTCGCGGTCGTATATAGACTGGAAAATGATGCCGTCGTACCGCCAGTTTGTCAGATCATTGACCGGGGCAGACCACGTGACCTGCTCGCGTCCGCAATACTCTTTTATCAGAGAGTCGTGCGAGCCGTATATATACACTCTGTACTCACCCGGCTTGTCCGGATCCTCAAAAACGTATGGTTCGGAATCAGGAATGTACTCCCACAACGGCAAGTATGGATTCTGCGCTGCAATAAGTGTCGTATTTGCCAGAACCAGGACTGAAAATGCTGTCTTGATGATGGAATGAACGCTCATATCTGTCTTGTATTTTCCCCAAAGTTAAGGCTTTTTCTCTGTTGCTGTGAAAATATGATAAAAATCAGATGTTTTCAGACGGTGTTCCGTGCGGGCGTATCTTCATATTGGTTATTTGAAAGGAAAGGCTTATATTTGCAAACAGGCTATGGCATATACGGGTTATAAAAAATAGTCATGTCAATATCGATTAAAGGCTTAAGTCATTATTATCCAAATGGAAAGAAAGCCCTGGACGACATCAGTCTGGAGATTCCATCAGGTATGTTCGGACTCCTTGGTCCTAACGGTGCCGGCAAATCTACGCTGATGCGTATCCTTGTAACCTTGCTGGAACCCAGTGAGGGTCAGATTGATGTGTGCGGTTATGACATCCGCACGCAGCGCAGGGAGGTCCGCCGCATCCTGGGATATCTGCCGCAGGACTTCCGCTTCTTTGCCAAGTACAAGGTGCGTGAGTTCCTGGATTATGCGGCAGCACTTTCCGGAATGACCAATTCCCAGGCACGCGGCAAGGCTGTCGATGCTATGTTGGAACAGGTGGGCCTGTACGAGGTGCGTGACCGCTATGCACAGAATCTGTCTGGCGGTATGAAAAGACGTCTCGGCATTGCCCAGGCACTGATACACAAGCCCATGGTCCTGGTGGTGGATGAGCCTACCACCGGACTCGATCCCGAGGAGCGCATCCGCTTCAGGAATCTGCTTTCCGAGGCCAGCACAAAGGATACCACAATCATACTGTCAACCCATATAGTAGGTGACATCTCCAGTTCGTGTACAGAGATGGCTATGCTCAATCAGGGCCGTGTCATGTTCAGAGGGTCACCCGCCGGCATGCTCAATGAAACCGAGGGCAAGGTCTGGCGTCTTAGGGTCACCAACGGGCAGTATGCCGAGATCAATCAGAAGTATGCGGTCATCTCGACCATTCCGCACGGACTTGGCTGGGACATACAGGTGGTGGCAGACAGCATTCCCGGATACGATGCTGTGAGCTATCCGCCCAATCTGGAGCATGCATACGTGTATTTCACTGAAATCAGGGATAAAGACAGATGAGACATGGCATATATGACATACTGACCGTCTCGAAATATGAGACGAAACTCCTTGTCCGAGGCTGGTTCTTCAAGGTCTTTGCTTTCCTGGCGGTCTTAGCATCTGTCATACTCGGAGCCAGTTACATAATCCAACCCGACCAGAATCCACTTATGGTCAATCGCTCGGTCATCCCCTATATGTATATGCTGGTCATGAACGTGGGGCAGGCCGTGGTGTCGGTGTTCCTGGCATCGGAGTATCTGAAGCGCGACAAGCAGCTGGACACGTCGGAGGTGTTCTATACCCGGCCGCTCAGCAATGCCGAGTACCTTCTAGGCAAGATGTGGGCCACGCTGAAGGTGTTCTTCGTGCTGGATGCGATGGTTATGGCGATAGGGCTGATAATGGGTATGATCAAGTACGGATCCAATCTGGACTACCTGAGCTGTATCTGGTATTTCCTTCTGCTGGTCGTGCCTACGCTGGTGTTCATAGTGGGCTTGTCAACCACACTGATGCTTGTCCTGAATAACCAGGCCATAACTATGGTCATACTGCTGGCGTACATCGGTGCCACGCTGTTCTACATTGACGATCTGTACTATTATCTGTTCGATTACATCGGCTTCAACCTGCCTATGCTCAAGTCGGTAGTCACCGGTTTCAGCGGACTGGGAAGACTAATAAACCACCGCTTGTGTTACCTGCTGCTGGGCATCGGCCTGATTCTGACCGATGTGTCGCTCTTCCACCGGCTTCCCAACTCCAGGTATAGCCTGCTGCCGTGGCGCATTGCTGCGGTGCTGTTCCTGGCAGGCGGACTGTACGCTGGCTACAGGCACGTGCATTTGTACAAGGTTGATGAGAAGTTCAGGGCCGACATGATCCGGCTGGACAACAGTTACGTCCATACAGTAGGTGCCGTGGCTGATACTTGCAGGCTCGATGTGACACAGAACGGCGATTTGCTCGACGTGAAGGCCACACTGACCGTAAGGCCCGAGGCCGAAACCTCTCAGCTGGTGTTCACCCTCAATCCCGGATTCGCCCTGCGCAGCGTCAGTTCTCCGGGTTACACCATACAGTACCAGCGGCTCAAGCATCTCATCGTGATGGATTTCGATGCTGCACTTGCTGAGTCAGAACCGGTGGACATCGTCTTGGAGTATGGCGGAGTGGCAGATGAGCGTATCTGCTACCTGGACATACCGTCCGACAGGATGCTCGAGAATACAAAAGTGCTGGATATGCTCAACACAGGCAGGCAGTATCTGTTCCAGGACCGTGATTACACGCTTCTCACCCCCGAGAGTTACTGGTATCCGCGTCCGGGTGTTGCTTACAGCGATGCCAGTCCCGAGTGGCAGAAATCATACTTCACTGATTTCACCCTCAGCGTGACGCCCAATCCGGGACTGACACCAATATCGCAGGGTGCCTGCACTGCCAGCTCCGATTCCACGGAGTTCACTTTCCAGCCCGAATCCCGTCTGCCGTCGGTATCGCTTGCCATAGGCGACTACATATCCAAGTCCATTACCGTCGATTCCACTACATACACCGTATGGGAACTGGGCCGTTGGGACGATGGCTTCCAGGTTCTGGACTCGATAGCTGACACCATTCCACAGATGATCCGCGATGTGCGCAGGGGCATGGAGTGGAATATGGATATGGCATATCCGTTCCAACGTCTCTCGTTGGTCGAGGTACCCGCGCATTTCAAGACATTCAAACGGGTCTGGACATCGGCTTACGAGCAGCTGCAGCCCGAAATCGCGCTGATTCACGAGAGAGCCTATGACATCGGAACATTTCAGCTTAAAGATAGAAAGGACATGTATATGCGTGGGGGCGGAGACATAAGCGAAAAAGAGGTCCTGATATCCATCCTGCGAGATGCACTCTATTTTATGTCAGGAGAGCAGGACTACACTGGCAGTGGCAGAAACGGACGTTTCACGATGACTGCTGTGGATAATCCTTACTACATGCGGCCTCTGTTCACAAATTTCAGGTACAATGTCTATTCGTCTGACTGGCCCATGGCCAATAGAATGGTCGAGGCAGTGACCGGCGGCAATACGTTCGAGGGCGACTGGATGAGAAGAATGAACGGTATGAGCGAGGATGAGAAGGCCCTGTTCCTTTTGGGAAAGTACGGTTTTGACCGTGTGATGTCCAATCCCGACTGGGAGGAACTGGCCGACAATGCGCTGTCACTCAAGACAAGGGACCTCTTCGCTCCGGCATCGGCAGCGGTGGGCTACGAGGCTCTGATAGACTCTATTGTAGCCCACACCAGGGAACGCGAGTTTGCAAACATCTCGTTTGATTCCATCCTGAGCTGGGCTGGGGACTATTCTGGAGTTGACCTGCAGGCCAGAAAGGAAGATTGGAACGGACGGGCGCAGCTGGCCTGCTACAAGATCGGCTCGCCCACCATAACCAAAGTGATCACCGACACTGCCGATGTGTATCAGGCTGAAATCGCAGTAGAGAACATATCGGACAACCCGGGATATGTGCTTGTGCAGTTCGAGTTCTGGAATATGGAGAATGCCGGTGACGAGGAGAAGCCCAAGACCTTTATGGTGGGCATAGGAGCGCATGAGACTCAGAAACTGGTGACTCACTGGCTTAATACGCCCAACCGCATACTGGTCAACACTATGATGTCGTCCAACCTGCCGCACGATGTGGAACTGGACGGCTCCGACTGGAGTACATACGATGGTGAAGCTCTGACCCCCGAGGGTGTCTATGCCGTCCGCACGGGGGTGCGCAATACTGAGTCTGGCGAGATAATCGTGGACAATGAGGATGCCGCCCTGTTCTCCCTGTCAAGACCCATCAGGACGGGATATCTGTCCAAGTGGATGGACAAGGCCAGGGAAAAGGAAAACGAGTTTGTCTACGAGGGCTTCCAGGACTGGAACACCTATCCCCAGTGGATTCCGGTTACCGATCAGGATCTGTACGGCGATTATGTCCGCTCGGCTTACGTGATATCGCAGGGCGATGGCTCGCAGTTTGCACGCTGGAGCGTTCCCCTGACAGATGCCGGCACGTACGATGTGTACTACTATGTTGCTCCCAGGATGTACAACAACAACCGGAACCGCTGGTGGAACAACAATAACAACAACGGCCGACGCCAGGCCAATAGCTACAACTTTGAGATAGCTCAGTTTGAAACGGTGGACCGCGTATCGATGAATATGAACCGCGCCGATGAGGGCTGGAACCTGCTGGGAACCTTCCGCTTCGAGGCCGACACCGTCAGGGTCACCCTGAACAACAAGTCCGACATCAGAGTAATAGTGGCTGATGCCGTACGAATGGTTAAAAGAGAAAGATAATACAAACAAGAAGATATGACAAAGAAACCTCTGCTGATCATTGCATTGATTGCACTGGCACTGTTCTTCGGGAACGGGGCGCGGGCGCAGATTCTCATGACCATGGAGCAGGCTCTCCAGTACAGTGCCGAGCATAACCCCGACCTGATAAACTCCCGAATGAGCATGGAGCGTTATGAGAAGAACCTGGTAGCACAGCGGGCATCGCTCAAGTCCCGCTTCTCGCTGAACCTGGAGCCCATATCGTACTCGCAGTCGCGTCAGTTCGACACCCGTTACTCGGACTGGTACACCAACCGCTCGCTTTCTTCGTCGGGAACGTTCACCATCACCCAGCCCATCATCTGGACCGATGCCACACTCTCGCTCAACAACAGTCTGTCATGGCAGGACAACGAGTCTACGATAGGCGGTTCCACCAACAGGAACCGGGCATTCAGCAACCGACTGTACCTGAGCTTGAACCAGCCCATCTTCACCTATAACAAGACCAAGATGAACATGCGGCAGATCGAGATGAACTACGAGAATGCCCGCATCAGCTATGCCCTGCAGATGCTGAACGTGGAGCGCAACATCACCAGCCAGTTCTACAGTCTTTTCATGTCGCAGCAGAATCTGGAGATCAGCGAGTCTGAGCTTGAGAACGCAGAGAAGAACTTCCGTATAATAAAGGACAAGGTCGAGGCCGACATGGCCACCAAGGACGAGTACTACCAGGCTGAACTGAACCTGTCCCAGTCGCGCTCAAACCTTGAAAACCAGCGTGTGAGCCTGGAGAATGCCAAGGATAATTTCAAGCAGTCGCTGGGCATTCCCCTGGAAGAAGACATCCTGGTGGTATGCGAGGTTGCTGCCGAGCCGGTTCTGGTCGATTTCGACAAGGCCCTGCAGAGCGCCTTGACCACCCGTCTGGAACTTCGCCAGCGCCAAATTTCCCGCGAGCAACAGGAGATGTCCATGATTCAAGTCAAGGACAACGACAGTTTCAACGGCAACATATCGCTTTCGCTGGGTATCATGGGTGACAACCCGGAATTCTCGCATGTCTATGACAGCCCCACCAACAACCCGCGCGTGGCCGTCTCGTTCAGCGTGCCTATCTTTGACTGGGGCGCCAGAAAGGCCCGCATCAAGGCTGCCGAGATTGAGCGTGGAATGTTCGAACTGAGTGCCGAAGAGGAACTGAAGGGCATCGAAAAGGATGTGCGCAGCACCTGCCGCAGCCTGGATAACCTGCTGAGACAGATATCCATAGCCGAGCAGAGCCGCCAGAGCGCCCAGCTTACCTACGACCTCAACGAGGAGCGCTACCGCAACGGCGAGCTGACCGGTCTGCAGATGAACCAGATCCAGAGCCAGCTGTCCAGCAGCAAGGTATCGTACACCCAGGCCTTAATCAACTACAAGATCCAGCTTCTCAACATCAAGATTCTGACACTCTATGATTTCGAGAAGGACGAACCTGTGGTCCCTATGACCTACGAGCAGAAAACAAATAAGAAACAAATGAAATGATACAGCATATGAAATCAGGAATCTGCGCACTTTCACTGACTGTGCTTACGCTCCTCATCGCAGGGTGCAAGCAGGAGAATACAATGAACCGTAACGAGATACCGACACCGGTATCGGTCTCCGACATCACATACGGCACCGTCAGCAGGATTTTCACCACCAACAGCACCGCCGTATCCAGTTCGGAGGCTCAGCTGACGACCGAAATGGCAGGCAAGTACATCCTTCAGAAGAACCCATCGACGGGTCAGCCCTACAAACTGGGTGACAGGGTACGCAAGGGCGCATTGATTGTGCGAATCGAAGACAAGTCGTACGAGAACGGCATATCCATCGAGACCAAGCGTCTGAACCTGGAACTGGCTGAGCAGGAGCAGGTCAAGATAAAGTCGCTCTACGACAAGGGCGGAGCTACCCTGACCGAGGTCAAGAACTCCGACATCAAGATCATGAACTCGCGTCTGGAGTACGAGAATGCCGAGATGAACCTTGAGAAGATGAACATCAGGGCTCCGTTCGACGGTGTTATTGTGGACTTGCCGCATTATTCCAGGGAGGCCAAGGTCAGCAGCGGTGCGGCCATAGCCACCATCATGGACTACAGTTCGATGCTGCTTGAGATCAACCTGCCCGAGAGCGCTATCAACGAGGTCGTCGTGGGCCAGAAGGCTTACATCACCCACTACACGCTTCCCGGGGACACCATAATAGGCCGGGTCACCGAGCTCTCGCCTGCTATAAGTACCGCTACCCGTACGTTCAAGGGTAAGGTGCTGGTTGACAACGGTAAGCTGCTCATCCGTCCGGGTATGTTCGTGAAGGCCGACATCATCACTGAAAGTCATGATCAGACCATCGTCATTCCCAAGAACATTGTCCGCAACGAGAACCGTCGCCGCCTGGTATTCGTGGTTGACCAGGGCATAGCACGTGCCCGTTACATCAGGCTGGGTCTCGAAGAAAAGAACAATGTGGAGGTACTGAGCGGTCTGGAGGAAGACGATCAGCTGATTGTCCGCGGTTTCGAGACACTGAGAGACGGTTCGAAAGTCAAGGTTCAAAGATAAACTGCACGCTAGGAAGCAATGAAGAAACTGGTCAGTTGGGCAGTCAGACATCCGGTTACCATCACTATGGCGGTGCTGGCCATACTGCTGCTCGGAAAGATATCGTATGACAGGCTGAGCGTGGAGCTGCTCCCCAGTTTGAACAGCCCCCGCCTGTTTGTCGAGATAGATGCCGGCGAACGTCCGCCCGAGGAAATCGAGAAACAGTTCGTCAGTAACATGGAGTCGCAGATTGCCCGTCAGAGCGACGTGATTTCGGTGTCGTCCGTCGTCAAGGTCGGTACGGCCCGCATCACGGTCGAGTATGCATGGCGCAAGAACATGGACGAGGCGTACCTGGACCTGGAAAAAGCTATGAGCAGTTTTGCCCAGGACAGCCGCGTAACGGACCTGCGCATTTCCCAGAAGGATCCCACCACGGCTCCCATCATGATCCTGGGCTTCTCCAACCCGGACATCACTGACATGGCCGAGCTGCGCAAGGTGGCCGATTCGTACGTGTGCAACGAATTGATGAGGGTGGATGGCATAGCCGACGTGTCACTTGCCGGTGACGAGTTCACGAATCTGGTCGTCGAGGCAGATCCTTACAAGCTGGAGGCGTTCAATATCAGCATAGACAACATCTCGTCACGCATTCAGGAGAGTAACCAGAGGGTGACCGGTGGCAGGATCACCGAGCAGGGCACCCAGTATCTGGTGACCGGATCCAATACCCTGACCGATGAGACCGCATTCGGCAACATCATCGTTGGATACCGCAACACCGAGGAAGAGACCGGTCAGGTCAGCGAGTTCCAGTCTGCCAGTATGGCTCCCATCTATCTGCGTGATGTTGCTGCAATCCATTTCGAGAACCGCGAGCCGGAAAACATCGTCAGGGTGAACGGCAAGCGCAGCATCGGCATATCGGTGTTTAAGGAAATGGACTACAATACAGTCAAGGCAGTGGAAGGCGTTCAGACCAGCATAGGCAAGATACGCAAGTCGCTGCCCGGATATGAAATCAAGGTTATCAGCGACCAGGCCACCTTTATCAATAACTCGATAGGCGAGGTCAAGAACAGCGCCCTTCTGGGTATCCTGTTGGCTGTGATTGTACTGTTCGTGTTCCTGCGCAGGGTGGGGACCACGCTCATTGTGGCTGTGTCCATCCCCGTGTCCATAATCGCCACGTTCAGCCTGATGTACTTCGGCGGACTGACCGTCAACATACTGACTTTGGGAGGACTTGCCCTGGGCGCGGGTATGTTGGTTGACAACTCGATTGTGGTCATAGAGAGCATCTTCCGCAATCAGGAACGGGGGCTTTCCGTCCGCGATGCGGCGGTTACCGGCACGTCCGAGGTGGCTGGTGCCGTTACGGCATCGACCCTGACTACCATAGTGGTGTTCCTGCCAATAGTCTATCTGCACGGTGCAACGGGCGAACTGTTCAAGGACGAAGCCTGGACCGTCACGTTCTCGCTTATCTCGTCGCTCTTTGTGGCCATACTGGTCATTCCAACGCTTTACGAACGCTTGTTCGGACGCAAGAAGGCAACTCCTGTGACAAGTGTTAACTCACTGAATATCAAGGGGTACGGCTCATTCTTGAAGAAACTTGTCCAGAAACGCTGGCTGGTCATTGCCTGCTCGCTTGTGCTTGTGGTGGGAACGCTGTTCCTGCTGCCGTTCATCGGCACCGAGTTCATGCCAAAGGCCGATGACAACACCGTCAATGTGAAGGTGCGCCTGGCCGAAGGGACCAGTCTGGAGCGTACATCATCTACATTGGAGAGCCTTGAGAACCTGGTTTTCGACATGACTGAGGATACTGCCTGCGTAATCTACACGCACATCGGTCCCGGTGCTTCGTCACAGAATATGGATTTTCAGGGCGAGAACACTGCCACGATGAGGATCCAACTGTCCAAGGCATCGCTCCTGACACCTGATCTTCTTACCGAAGTACTGGCCGATTACACCAATGGCGTGGAGGGTATGGAACTGTCATTCACTCAGGATGACAATTCGCTGAATTCGATGATGGGCACCCAGGACGCTCCTCTAGTGGTAGAGATTAAGGGCGAGGACCTGGATATGCTGTCCGTGCTTACCGAAAATGTCCTCTCTGCAGTCGATTCCATTGACTGCTTGTACAATATAGAGAGTTCGCTGGCAGGTGGTGCTCCGGAGATCATCATCACTGTGGACCGTGCCTTGGCTGGAATGAACAATATCAGCATATCGACTGTCATAACGCAGATACAGCAGCATCTGGCAGGACGCGAAGCCGGACAGATGGAATACAAGGGTGATATGAGGGATATCAGCATCAAGGTGCCTGGTGTGTCGCTTGCCGAACTGAGCAGCATAGTCATCACATCGGACCAGAAGGATTTCCGGCTGATCGAGCTGGCTCAGATAACTGAGAGTACGGCCCCCAAGGAGGTTCATCGCATCAACCAGAACCGCGTGACGCGTGTCACAGCCGACATTGACGCTTCTGTATCGTTGGACAAGGCTGCCCAGCTCACGCGCCAGGCAGTGTCGGGCATCGAACTGCCTCAGAACTACACCATAACCGTGACCGGCGAGGAGGAACGCAGGGCAGAATCGATGAACAGCCTGCTGTTGGCCCTGGTATTGTCTATCATAATGGTCTATATGGTTATGGCATCGCAGTTTGAATCGCTCCTGCATCCTTTCACTATCCTGCTTACCATTCCACTGGCATTGGTCGGATCCGTACTGCTGTTCCTCATAACGGGAACCACGGTGAACATTATGGGTGTCATTGGTATGGTGATGCTGGTAGGTATCGCAGTCAACAGTTCCATCATCCTGGTGGACCGCATAGGACAGCTCCGTGAATCGGGCCTGAGTATGACCGACGCCATTGCTGAGGCGGGTCAGCAGCGTATCCGACCCATCCTGATGACCAGTCTCACCACCATCCTGGCTCTTGTGCCGATGGCTCTGGGAATAGGAGAGGGGGCATCGCTCAGTTCACCTATGGCTGTGGCAGTGATAGGTGGTCTGACTACATCGACTCTGCTCAGTCTTATAGTCATTCCTTGTGTCTATTACGTGTTAGAGAGCGCCAAAATAAGAATAACCGGGAAATGAAGTCATTTGTTGACCGCAGGGTAACTATCTGCATGCTTCTGGTGGCCTTGTCGCTCATGGGCTACTTCTCGTACAAGCAGCTGTCTGTTGAACTGCTGCCCAATACGGAACTGCCCCAGCTCTACATCAGTTGTTCGGCCCAGAGTGACCTGACGCCTTCATATATGGAACAGCAGGTGGTCATTCCTCTGGAGGGTGCCGTCAGTGCTGTGGGCGGCGTGGAGAATATGGAAACGACCGTGTCGGGCCGTCAGGGCACCATCAGGGTCGATTTCAAGCGTGGAACCAACCTGAAACTCACCACGGTAAAACTGCAGCAGAAAATCAGTTCCATCCGTTCGGACTTTCCAACAGGCGTCAGCGTGAATGTCCAGCAGGCCAATATCGGTGGTATGGGCAATCAGTTCATCTCGCTTCAGGTGCGCGGAACGGGTGGCGTGGACCGCCTCAGAGCCATCGTGGACAAAGATGTGGTGCCCCGTCTCCTGAGTATTGATGGAATAGCTGACGTGACGGTTTACGGTGGCCGTGTCAAGTCCATTGAGATCCGTTCCAATCCTGAGGCAATGCAGGCCCTGAACATCTCGAACTCGCAGATCAGCCAGGCGCTGAACCAGTACAATCAGGAGCGTACATTCCTGGGATTCATCAGCGAGTCTGACCGTAAGTACTATGTCCAGCTGGATGCCAACTACGACGATGTGTCGCAGGTGGAGAACCTTGTCGTTGCGCCAGGTCCCATCTATCTGAAGAATGTTGCGACGGTGTTCTTCGACTACAAGGACGAGACCACCATCAGCAGGGTTAACGGTATGGATGCCATTTCGGTATCGCTGGTCAATGTGTCCGGCGAGAACATTCTGGAACTGTCCAAAAGATGCCTGAAACGTATAGACGAGGTTAACCGCGAGTTGGCTCCGCAGGACCTGCAGCTGGTTGTGCAGTCCAACTCGGCCGACCAGATCAGCAATAACATGTCGCAGATAGTACGTCTGGCGCTGTTGGGCGGCTTGCTGGCTATCTTCGTGCTCTGGTTTTTCCTGCGCGACATCAGGCTGGTGTGCCTCATCGCACTGTCCATCCCAGTGTCGGTTCTGTCTGCATTCAACATCTTCTATGCCGCAGACATATCCATCAATACGCTTACGCTTTTAGGTATGGCGTTGGCCATAGGTATGCTGCTGGACAGCAGTATAGTCGTGCTGGAGAACATCTACCGTCTGGCCTCTATGGGAATGCCCCCGCGGCTGGCGGCTCTTCAGGGCGTCAGAGAGGTGCGCAAGGCCCTCATTGCATCGACGCTCACCACGATAACGGTGTTCCTGCCGTTCGTGTTCTCCGAGGAACCTATGATCAAGCTGCTTGGCCAGAATATTGGCTTCTCCATCATATCTACGCTGCTTTTCTCGCTTCTTGTAGCCGTTACGTTCATCCCGATGGCAACAGCCGCCATGATGGAACGCAGCAGCTGGCGTGGCAGTACCCCGTTCAGCAAGATGTCAATACACGACCGGCCGCTGCAGATTTACTCCACGCTACTCAAGACCTGCCTCAGAAAGCCCGGACCGACCATCGGTACCGCAGTTGTCGTCCTGGTCATCGCATTCATAGTCGCTCTCGCGCGCAATACCGGTCAGAACCGTCAGATCGACAGCGACCGTGTCAATGTCAGCATAACTATGCCCACAGGCAGTACCATCGAGAACACAGATGTGGCTACGGCTACCTTGGAGTCGCGTCTGGACAGTTTCCCGCATAAGAAAGATGTAATAAGCCGCATCGAGGAAGATCAGGCTTCCATCACTGTTACCCTTCAGGATGACTACAGCAAGAAGGGAGGCCCGACCATCAGCCAGATTGTGGAGCAACTTGGTGATCTGCTCACTCTGGACGATGACATCGATGTGCGCGTCACCCCGGGTTACGGCGGAGGACAGCAGAATGCAAACGGACTGAACAGGCTGGCGAGTTTTATGAGTGTGCTCGGTGTGGGCGACAATTCCGAGAGTATAGTGGTCAAGGGCTCCGATACCGAGACTATGCGTATCGTGGCTAACGAACTGAGATACAATCTGGAACAGATGGAGTTCGTGCGCGATGTCCACGTTGATAACCCCGGTGGCCGCCGCGAGGTCCAGCTGACCTTCGATCCCGTGTCGCTGGCATCGTACGGCATCACGCCCCAGAACATCACCACGGCCCTTAACAATCTGAACCGCTCTACCAGCACAGATGCCAGCTTCAAGGTTGGTACCGATGAGTATGACATCGTCATTATGGACGACCTGACCGAAGAGGAGGAAGAGGCCGGCCGTTGGGAGAAGACGATGGACGACCTGCGCCGCGTCACCATAACTGACCAGAACGGCGGAGTGCATGAGCTGCAGCAGTTGGCCAGCATACGTCTGAGCCGTGGACCTTCCGAGGTCAGTCGCGTGAACCGTGACCGCCGCATCAACGTCACCTATGGCATATCGCAGAGCGAGGAACTGCCCAAGGATGTGCTGGACGGCTATCACGGCCAGATCGATGACCTTATAGCCAATTACAACCTGCCCTCGGGACTGGCTCTGGAAACACAGCGGGGTGATGACTCGACCAGCGAGTTCAAGTTCCTGATTCTGGCATCGATATTGTTGATATTTATGATATTGGCGGCATCGTTCGAGTCGCTGACCACACCTGTTGTGCTGCTGTTCTCCATACCTCTGGCAGCCATAGGATCGCTGTTGGCACTGCTTCTGTCGGGCAACAGTCTGATGACGGCCAACACCCTGACCGGATTCCTGATTCTGTTGGGCGTAGTGGTCAACAACGGCATCATTCTGATAGACTACTCGACCACTCTGCGCAAGCGTGGTTACGGCCGAATGAGGGCCATCATGACCAGCGGCTACTCGCGTCTCAGACCTATCTGCATAACGACTATAACGACCATCGTCACGCTTATCCCGATGGCGATGGGCGACAGCGAATATGCCGGTGCCATAGGTGCGCCCTTTGCGCTGACTGTTATAGGCGGCCTTACGTTCTCGGCCATCCTGACGCTGCTGCTCATACCTACGCTCTTCATTTCGTTCGAGAATATGCGCGCTTGGTACAAGGGTCTGGGCCGCTACACGCATATCCTGCACGCTGTTATATTAGGTGTGGGCCTGCTGGTGATCCTGACAAGCCTGAGCGGAATCTTCCGTATTCTGCTTTCAATCATTGTGCTTCTGTTTGCTATTCCGGGAGTGACATACTTCATCAAGAGCTCCGTGAGGATTGCACGCGAGGACATCGTCGCTCCGGGCCAGCCTATCGAGATTGAGGTACGTAACCTGGTCAAGGTTTACGATTGGCCGGGACTGTTCCTGCGTCAGTGGAGGAGCGGCCTCAACATACGCCGCAGGCTGGGACTGGCACGCACTTACCATCATGCAAAGGACTTCGTGGGCCTTCTGTGGCAGGTCGTGGTGTTCGGATTCACGGGCTATCTGGCCGGCTGGTATTTTGAGAAGAACTTCTGGATACTGCTTATGGCCATCATCACGCTGGCTGGTGTCAAAAACATACTGAAGGCCGTTACCGAGTACATTGGTTACAAGTCCGGCAATCCCGGTACTGTGCAGAAGATCAGGCGGGTACTCTTCTGGGTTCTGCCCGTTCTGACTATGTTCTTCCTGAGCAGACGCCTTGAAAGCAAGGGATTCGTGGTGTTCATAGCAGTGGTCTGGGTGCTGGGACTCCTCATCCGCCGTACATCGGATTACCTCTATGAGAACGATATCAATGTGGAACGTCTGAAGGGACAGAAGGCCGGTCTGAAGCGGACCTGGTTCGTGTTCGTCAAGAACATTCCCGTCATAGGCAAGCAGAAGAAGCCGTTCA
Source organism: Bacteroidaceae bacterium (assembly GCA_045597365.1). Taxonomy (GTDB): domain Bacteria; phylum Bacteroidota; class Bacteroidia; order Bacteroidales; family Bacteroidaceae; genus Colenecus. The sequence continues at coordinate 24,639 of JAZLKB010000069.1, forward strand.
GAGCTCTGCGTGGCGTATCGTTCCAGATTCACAGCGGTATGTTCGGTCTGCTGGGCCCCAATGGAGCCGGCAAATCTACCTTCATGCGCATCGTTACAGGCATCCTGCGCCAAAGTTATGGCACGGTGTTCATCAACGGTATGGACACGCTCAAGTACCGCGAGGAGCTGCAGAGCCTTATAGGGTTCCTGCCTCAGGAGTTCGGTATGTACGAGGCTATGACAGCGTGGGATTTCCTCGATTATCAGGCCATCCTTAAGGGTGTGACCGACGAGAAAGTCCGTCGCGAAAGGCTTGAGTACGTGCTTTCTGCAGTTCATATGTACGAGCAGAGGAACTCCGCGATCGGATCCTTCTCGGGCGGTATGAAGCAACGCATCGGAATCGCCATGATTCTGCTCAACCTGCCGCGCATACTTGTCGTAGATGAGCCCACTGCCGGTCTGGATCCCCGTGAGCGCATACGTTTCCGCAACCTGCTGGTCGAGCTGAGCCGTGAGCGCATCGTCATATTCTCGACCCACATCATTGAGGATATCGCCAGCTCTTGCAACCAGGTCGTTGTCATCGAGAAGGGGGCGCTCAAGTACTTCGGTGAGCCCGGTGATATGATTCATCTGGCCAAGGACAAGGTGTGGCTGTTCGACATCGAGGCATCGCGCCTGGGTGAACTGGACGAGAAGCTGATAGCCAATCACATTCAGGATGGCGATATGATCAAGGTGCGTTACATATCGCCCACTTGTCCCGTTCCCGGAGCCGAGCCGGCCGAACCTAACCTGGAGGATGCTTACCTCTGCCTGTTGAAGAATCTTTAAATGAAGTAGAGCGATGTCAGTCATACAGAATTTGAAAGCCTATGCCAAGGTATGCGGCTACAATATGAGGATAATATTTTCAGGCAAGTTCATCTGGTTCCTGCTGCTGGGTCTGGCCCTGTTCTTCTTCCTTATGTTCACGGCGGCATCCAAGGGCACGGCACTCAGCCACAGCATGGTATATAGCCAGCTTATCATACCGGGACTGCTGCTGGTGTTCTATCCGGCCTGTTTCGGCATTCAGAACGATGCCGACAACCGCATATTGGAACTGCTTTTCAGCATACCCAACTATATCTATAAAGTATGGCTGTTCAGGCTGTTCAT
>JAZLKB010000070.1:0-2883 GCA_045597365.1 Bacteroidaceae bacterium
GAACCTGTTTTGAAATGTTCCAATTAACCTTTTATAAAATCTTTCCGGCTGAAAATTCGTTTCTTTTCAGTCACAATGGAATCCCCATTGCTCCTTCAAATAACCGGATTTTCATCTCGAAAATCTTTCATAAAATTTTTAATCGAACATTTCAAAACAGGTTCTTATTGTCCATCAAAAAAAATGCTTGAAACAAATGAACTATTTTTGATTTGGAGTGTATACATACATGAAGCTTCAATTCAAAATTATATTTCCAATTCAAAACGAAGTGAAAAGATGAATAAGTTATTAGTTCCAATACTTGTCATGCTGTTGTCAGTTCCCAATGCAGTACATTCCCAGACCGAGAAGCCTGAACGGATAGTCACGTTTGTCAAGACCGAGCATGACTCAAAGTGGTATGCACATCAGGCCGACCTGTGGGAAAAGGAGGTGAAACGCAATCCCGAAAATGATGACGCCTGGATATTCTGGTTCGCCGCAACACGTTATAAACTGATGTTCCATGCATCGGAAAAGGGCAATGCAAATACTGAATTTGATGAAACTCCCCTTAAAGATATTGCATACAGACTTCACAGGAAACGCCCAAATAGTTTTGCACGCTATTATATTGACAATGAATGCCGTCATAAACTGCATGATTGTGATGGTCTGGAGGATCACATGCTTGAGGCCATCAGGATGCGCCCGGACTTTGAAGAACTGTACCCTATGTATGTGATATACCTTTGGCAAAACGGGCACGAAGATATGATGGCAGACATTCTGAAACGCTGGTACAATACTGGCGAGTATTCATACGTGATTCTGTCATATGCTTTCAATTCTTTAGCCGGAATGGAAAAGAACGGTATTTTCTTAACTTACGGGGATGTCCCGACTTATTCCAGCCTTCTTGTCCAATATGGAAAAGACATGTTCAAAGACATACTGATTATCAACAAAACTTTGCTGATTATTCCGGAGTACATGAAATCAATATGCGGAAAACTTGGAATAAGCCCAATTGAAGGACCTGTTGACAGAAGCGATGAAGGAATGCAGAAATGGGAAGCCGATCTGATTACAACGATTTCAGAGAAAACCGGCAGGCCGCTTTATATCTCAAGTCTGGACAATCATCCAATACTTAGTGACCAGATGTATTCTGAAGGTCTTGTAATACGCTACAGTCCCAAAAAATACGACAATCTGGCCGTCAAACGGAGGAACTTTGAATCAGTATATCGTACGGATTATCTTTATGAAACATTTGTGCCGGAAACGTATAACGCATCGGCCTATAAACTTAATCTGAACTACATACCATGTTTCAAATCCCTTCTCAAGTTCTACAAGGCTGAAGGCATGAAAAAGGAATACGACGAACTGCACGGACTTATGACAAACATACTTTCCAAGTGCAAGGGATTGGTGGATGCCGAAACGCTCAAATACTATTATGATGAGATTGAACGCTGACAATTTCAGACGTCTGTACATTGAGCACGGCCCCCGTGCCCTGGGTTTCTTTCTTAGGATGACAGGTTATGACCAGGAACTGGCACGTGACCTGACGCAGGATCTCTTCATGCGTCTATGGGCCAGACGGGACAGCTACGATTTCGACAAGCCGTTCAGAACGTGGATGTTTGCCGTTGCAAACAATATGCTGAAGAACGAATACCGTCACAAAACCGTAGTAATGGAGTATGCCGACAGTCTTGATGATAATGAACCGACAACTGAGTCCAATGTCATAGAGCGGCAGGAACTTAGCCAAATGATACAAGATGCTGTTCAGAGACTGCCACAACAGCAGAAGGCGGTGTTTATGCTTCGATATGAAGAGGAACTTAAAGTATCAGAAATCGCAAAAATCTGCGATATCCCAGAAGGTACAGTCAAATCGCGTCTTTACTCAGCATTGACAGCCGTACGCAATTATTGTAAAACAAATGAATGAAAATATGGACAAACTTGAAGAACTTGAGAAAGACAGTCAGGAACTGCTTTCCACATTAAAGGCCAAGGCCGATGCGCAAGACCGGGAAATGACACTGCCAAAGCTTGACATTGAAGAGAACCATACTGGAATTTTTAGACATAGAATCCCGTCATGGGTAGCCATGGCCGCAATGGCAGTCGGGATTGCCATCGGTTTCATATTGCCAGGCCATGAGACTAATGTATCGGACAACCAAAGTGCATTCAACTATGCAGACACCTGTTGCAGCATAGCCCAGGACGATGTCAATCTTTCATTGCTCGTTACATCACTCTGACGACATATAATAAATGTTCACCATAACAAGTAACACTTGAAACAAACATTAAACAGAGAATTATCATGATATATTTTCCTTTCGCCAGTAAACATCGTTGTTCTTGCGAAAGAAGAATAAGTTTAGTCCACATTGCGCATAAATAGCAAGAGTGCGGACTAAACGCAAAAGCCCAAGGGAAATGTTATAAGGATGGATGGTACTGATTATAAATTGGGACATTTAGAAGCTGTTTAAATTTCAATCGTAAATTTTGTTATACATGAGCCAGCAGAAAGCGAGTTGAACCATCGCCACTCCGGTTTCTGAGTAAAATTCGTAGTCCATGGCAATCCTTCTGAAGTTTTCCAACCACGAGAAAGACCTCTCCACAATCCATCGCAGGGTAAGAACCGCGAACTTCTTTGAGGATTCGTCAGGTCTGAGGACGACTTTGAACTCGGCACCGAGTTTTGTCCTGGCATCATCAATAAGTTTCTGCCCCTTGTATCCTCCGTCTGCAAGAATCTTCTTCAGTCGTGGGAAGTTGCCTCTCATAGAATCTATAACTGTATGAGCACCGACACTGTCATGAATATTCGCCTCGTGGACAACAACGCCCATAGGGAGTCCA
>JAZLKB010000071.1:0-10167 GCA_045597365.1 Bacteroidaceae bacterium
AACGAAGTATCCTGAGATCAGGAAGAACAGGCCCATGAAGAAGCCGGCATTTACGGAGAAGAAATGCCAGATCCAGGGCAGGAACTCAGCGGTATTGCTTGGTGTATAAGCCCAGCCGCCTCCGTTTCCATATGCCTGGCCTGCATGATGGAATACAACCAGAACTGTCAGAAACAGCTTCAAGTTGTCAAGATACAGACTGCGCGAATTCTCATTCATACTCATTGCGTTTTGATGGGGTTTACAATTACTGCTATTTCAGCAGCTTCAAGACCGTGTGCCTCTCCATAACCTTTCCTTCGTTATCCATAACATTTGAAGGCGTAACAGCCATCTCAAAGCCATCTGCCACCTGTTCTGGGTCTTCTTTCTTGCAGCCAGCAAAACATATTATGGATGTGAGTATGAGTAAAAGGGGCTTCTTCATTGCTTCTGTTATTTCTGTAAAGATAATCATTCCTTGGATGCTAACATAGTTATTCGGTTATTTGGATGCAAAAGCTTACGTTTAACACAAAAATCGGCAATCATATGCAGAATCCATATTGCCGAAATATGCGGAATGTTAAATTTCCGAAAATTGTTGCAGAAAAATTTGCTTTTTACAAAATGTTTTGCAGACCTCAGTCTACGGCGGCAAATGTATGCGATTATTTGTGAACGGGCAAGTCAAAATGTTGATTTTTTCGTCAACATCGTTATGTCATCAATCTGGAAATCAAAGATGGACTAACTGAGAAAGGACTTATAAAGTCCTGATTCCGATTCCCGTAGCTCCGCCTGCGGACGCGGCGCAGAACGCTGTACGACATATTGATCCTTTCCAGTACTGTTGGATAATAGAATCAAAACACTTTGACTTTTGCAGCTGCGGCTTTGCACTTGTCGCGGAGAGCATTCAAGTCACTGCCTTTCGGGGCATAGCATACAACAACACCCATCCGGCGGTTCACGCGGGTTGAAGGTTTGCCGAATATTCGCAGATATGTGTTTGTCTCGGCACAGACCTCTTCCTCGCCGCTGTATTGCGGTTTTTCATGACTGGCAATCGGAGAGAGGATAACGGCACTTGCGCCAAAGCGCTCAAGTGTGATCTCCGGGATTGGCAAGCCTAGAACAGCACGGAGATGAAGCTCGAACTCACTCAGGTTCTGAGTACCAGCAAGTGTCACCATACCGGTATCGTGCGGACGCGGGCTGAGCTCTGAGAAATACACGCCGTTCTTGTTGCTCAGGAAGAACTCCACACCCCAGATTCCGGCTCCGGTAAGAGCTGCAGTAACTTTTGCAGCCATCTGCTGAGCCTCGGCAAGCTGTTCCGGTGATATTGGCGCAGGCTGATAGCTCTCGCGGTAGTCACCGCTCTTCTGAACGTGTGCGATTGGCGGACAGAAAAGTGTAGGGCCATTCTGCTGTGTAACGGTGAGCAGAGTAATCTCTATATCGAAATCTATGAACTCCTCAACGATGAACTCACGGATGTCACCACGGCTGCCGCTGCATCCGTACTCCCAAGCATGCTGCAAGTCCTCGGGAGTCTTGACGACAGACTGTCCTTTTCCCGAAGAAGACATCAAAGGCTTGATTACGCACGGGAAGCCGACCTTATCGGCAGCCTCAGTCAGTTCTTCGAAAGTCTTTGCATAGAAATACTTCGCTGTTTTGAGTCCAAGTTCCTTGGCCGCGAGATCACGGATGGCCTTACGGTTCATCGTGAAGTTCACCGCACGGGCACTCGGAACGATGTGGATACCTTGTTTCTCAAAATCGTAAAGACGTTCGGTTCGTATGGCCTCAATTTCCGGGACAATTATGTCCGGATTGTGTTTTTTTACAGCAGCCTCAAGAGCATCCCCATCTAGCATACTGAAGACCTCGCACTCATCAGCAACCTGCATAGCCGGCGCACCTGCGTAAGAGTCACAAGCTACAACATACTGTCCTTTGCGCTTTGCCGCAATTACGAACTCTTTACCCAACTCGCCCGATCCGAGCAGCAATATTTTCTTTGTCATATAATAAATTACGAAGTGAACTAAAAAGAGGTATCTATGGTTTTATTGAAACCTTGGGTTTCAATAAAACCATTTGACGTAGCAGAAATCCTGTCTGTGAGGCAGATCCGGATGCTTCGGATACATTCTGTAGCAAACCTTGAATACACCGGACATATCATTCTTGAATTTTGCCTCGAAAGTATAGAGACTGCCCTCGCGCTTGGTTAGCTCGAACGGAACAACCTGCTCGACTTTCTCCTGCCCATCCTGCATCTTTATCATCACCATCTCAACACCTATGGCATTCTCAAGTCCCTTCTCATCTATTACATATTTGACCGAATACTCTTGTCCGCAGGACATAGCACCCTGTGATACAGGATCGCTCTTCTCACAGCTTACAATCTCGATTGAGTCCCAACGCTCTGCAACAGCCTCTTTCCATGCTGCCAGCTCTTTAGCTTTGGCATAATTGTCGGCCTTCAGATAATTCGATCTCTCAGCCTGCTTGCAATAGAATTTGCTGAAGTAGTCATCAAGCTGACGCTTCATAGTATAATGAGGAGCAATCTGGGCGATTGAGTTCTTCATAACCTGTACCCAGCCCTCGGACATACCGTCGCTGTTACGCTTGTAATACAAAGGAACAATCTCGTTCTCAAGCATATTGTATATAGTAGCGGCATCAAGCTTATCCTGATATTCCTGATTCTGATATGTACGTTTATCGGTCAATGCCCAGCCGGCACCTTTGCGATATCCCTCGTACCACCAGCCATCAAGAACTGACAGGTTAACGACACCATTCATCAAAGCCTTCTCGCCTGATGTTCCGGATGCCTCCAATGGACGTGTAGGAGTATTCAGCCAGATGTCAACGCCGGAGACCAGACGGTGTGCCAGATGCATATCGTAATTCTCAAGGAAGATAATCTTGCCGAGGAACTCTGGACGGCGCGATATCTCTACAATCTGTTTAATGAGTCCCTGACCTGCGCCATCGTGTGGATGGGCCTTTCCTGTATAAAGGAACTGAACGGGGCGCTCAGGATTATTCACAATCTTTGCCAGTCTGTCAATGTCCGAGAAAAGAAGATGGGCACGTTTGTATGTGGCAAATCTACGGCCGAAACCAATAATGAGGGCATTCGGATTGATCTTCTCCATCAGAGAGACGATAACCGTTGGATCCCCCTGGTCTCTAAGCCAGTTTATACGGAACTGAGCGCGGATAAACTCAACCAGCTTCATCTTCAGCTCCAAATGCTGTTTCCATACCACGCTGTCCGGAACACGGTAAATAGACTCCCACAAGCGCTCGTTTGACTGGTCTCTCATAAATGACTTGTCAAAATAACGTTTGTACAGGTCAATCCACTCAGAGGCAGCCCAAGTCGGCATATGTACACCGTTTGTAACATAGCCTACGTGGCTCTCCTCCGGATAGTAGCCTTTCCATATACCTGAGAACATCTTCTTGGACACCTCACCGTGAAGCCAGCTTACGCCATTGACCTCCTGACAAGTGTTGCAGGCAAATGTTGACATACAGAAGCGCTCGTTCGGATCACCAGGATTTGTACGTCCCATATCCATAAGCTCAGCCCAACTGATACCCAGCTGCTGCGCATATCCTGTCATATATTTTCCGAACAGACCCTCATCGAAATAGTCGTGACCGGCAGGTACCGGTGTATGCACCGTATATAGGGCAGAAGCACGTACAACCTCCATAGCCTGATTGAATGTCATCCCCTTATTCACATAATCGGTAAGACGATACAGATTACACAGAGCGGCATGGCCCTCGTTGCAATGATATATATCCTTCTCGATGCCGAGAGCCTTGAGTGTCAGCATACCGCCGATGCCAAGAAGAATCTCCTGCTTAAGACGGTTCTCCCAGTCACCGCCATAGAGCTGTGATGTGATAGGACGGTCAAACTCACTGTTCATATCGTTATCCGTATCCATCAGATACAGGGAAATTCTTCCTACGCTGACTTTCCATATTGAAGCATAGACAGTGTAGTTGATATAAGGAACTTTTACGACAAGCTGCTGGCCGTTCTCGTCCAGAACCTTCTCGATTGGAAGTGTATTGAAATTCTGAGGTTCGTAGTTTGCAATCTGCTGTCCGTCCATAGACAGGGTCTGGGTGAAATATCCGTGACGATACAGGAAACCGATTGCGCACATATCGACATTGCTGTCGGATGCCTCCTTCAGATAATCACCTGCAAGAATACCAAGGCCGCCGGAATAAATCTTGAGAGCACTGGTAAGTCCGTATTCCATACAGAAGTATGCCACAGAAGGACGCGTCTTGTCAGGCTTTACATCCATATATTCGCGGAACTCATTATATACAGAGTTCATATCATTGATGAGACTTCTGTCTTTGCTCAGTTCGTCAAGTTTCTCGTAGCCGAGACGCTCAAGCATCAATACCGGATTATGCTGCACCTTACGCCACAAATCAATGTCAATGTTTCTGAAAAGGTCTTTCGCAGACGTATTCCATGACCACCAGAGATTGTGCGAGATTTCTTCCATCTTTCGCAATGATTCAGGCACATTCGGTTTGACATTGATCTCGTGCCAATTCGGCACATTTGAATTACTGGTTCTGATTTTCATATAATCACTCATTTGTTGTTATTTGTATCTGATTTAAGCTTCCACACTTTATCCAAGGCAATCCGGTATGCCTGCTCATAATAGACAATGAAGTGTTTCCACAATGCTTTCTTTGCAAGAGCCGAGGCTGCCGCGCACATTTTATCGCGCTGGTGCCCATCGGCAAGCAGCCATTCAACAATCGCATCCTTGATTGTCCCGGCAGCCTCGTGCCAGTTGCTGTCAGTTCTTTTGACAACCTTCACGCCGTCCTTCAGTCCGGCATATCCGCCGGCTACATTGTTAACCCATAAGCCGAAACCTGCCAAATCGGTAGTGATGGTCGGCACATGGAAGGCGGCACTCTCAAGCGGGGTGTATCCCCAAGGCTCGTAATACGATGGAAAGACAGCTATATCCTGTCCTATGAGCAAATCATAATAACCCATATTGAAAATGCCATCGTTACCATCAAGATAGCACGGAACAAAAACTACGTGAACATTGTCGGAAACCCCGTTATCCAGTCCAAGTGACTTGAGCATACCAATCACACTGTCATTATCAAAATTATGAAGTCCGTGTGTGATGAAAGGATTGTCCAGACCTGTTTTCGTCTTCCGGTTCCTGCGGATGCGCTCCTGCAATTCAGGACGTGGCTCGGACACCCAACCCGGGACATTGATAAATGCCAGAATATGATGACCTTTTGCACGCTCGTCTTCACTCAGATATTTCAAAGACTGAATGAACATATCAATGCCTTTATTACGGAACTCATAACGTCCGCCGATGCCGACAATTACGGTATCATCATCCCAAGATGTCCCACAAAGTTGGTTTGCGACGGTTATCAAACGCTTTCTGGCAGCCTTGCGGCACTTGCTGAAATTCTTCGCAGCAGGAATGAAATCGTCCTCAAAACCATTGACAGTAATCACATCGGGATCTTTCTCAAGAAGCTGACGACATTCACGGGCCGTCAAATCGCTTACCGTCGTAAAGCAATCAACCTGATGGGCAGTCTGTTTCTCAACCGAGTGCTTAGCCTCCATATTCAGCTCATAAGCCATCTGATCACCGTGATAGCCTTCGAAATAATCATATAAAGGCTTATTGTTTCCGGCTATCGAGCGGCCTATCGATGTGGCGTGTGTCGTAAAAACGGTAGCTATTTCCGGAATATAATATTTCAGGAACAAGGCCCCCATACCGGTCATCCATTCGTGAGCGTGATACACTACGGCATTTTTATCACTCAGATAGAACGAGTAAAAAGTCTTGACCGCCATAGCAGCCGCATACGAGAACATTGAGGCCTCGTCATAATCACCGTATGCATGCAGCGAATCAATATGGAACAATTCCCAGGCTTTTCCGTATATCCAGTTACGCATAGGATAATACGGCATAAAATCAATCAGAAATACTATCGGGTTTCCCGGAATTCTCCATCTTCCGGTCTTCACAGCGAGTCCTTCCCTTTCCCATACGGCTGTCTGCCACTCGGGAAAAAGCGTGTTATCCTCGTCAAAAAGAGAGTTATCACTATCCTTGCACAAATCCGGCCCGATGTATATCACAGTAGCTTTTGTCTTCTGCTGCAATGTCTTAGCCTGGGTTGACAAGACAGTATATATTCCCCCCACCTTATTGCAAACCTCCCAACTCACAGAAAAGATGTAATCAGGTTTGCTGCTCATATTTTTCATATCATACTGCTGTTCAAAACAATTTACAAAGGTATGTATTTACTGTGTAAATAACATTTGTTTCGGATAAATATATTCAGCTTTCAGTACCGCATCATTTTGAAGGAATGCCCAGAACAGCATCAAGAGCCGGTTTGGGAGTCAAATCACGGTTCCACAGCAACGGATAGTTTGTCCTGTTCGGCACAGGAGAGCCGTTTTTCCAGCTCATACCGTCATCTACGCCCCAGAATGTTACGCGGTCTATTTTATCGCGTTTATTGTAGAATATCTGAAGAATCTCACGATATCTGTCAGTGAGCTGCCGCTGGACATCATCCGGCAAGCCTTTCTTGTACGGATCCAGATATGTTTCAAATTCCTCCAACTGATACAGCGGGTCATTCAAGGACTTCCCTATCACCTGCCCCTCGCGCGAAACAGGCAGCACATCAATATCAAGTTCTGTAATCATAACTTTCACTCCAAGACCGGCCAAGGTGTCGATACAAGCCTCTATGTACTCGTTCTTCGGATAATTAAGCCCCCAGTGTGCCTGAATGCCGACTCCATCAATGCGTATTCCCTCTTTCTGAAGCATCCGCACCAATCGGGCTATGCCATCGCGCTTCTCCGGACGCCACACATTGAAATCATTGTAATACAACTCTGTACCGGGCGCATACTCGCTGGCATACTTGAACGCCAGACGCACTATCTCATCGCCATCACCTTCAAAGCTGTCAGTCCAGACTGTACTGCGATACTTTCCGTTATTATCGACAATCTCGTTGACGACATCCCATGCATCGACCTTTCCAGCAAAATGCTTTGTCACAGTCTCTATGTAGCTGCGCAATACCTCGCGCATCTCCTCGTGTTTTTTTGGAGTGCCATCGCTGTGATTGAAGAAGAAAGACGGTGTCTGGTTATGCCAGATAAGTGTATGACCCAGAACAAACATACCATTGTCTTTTCCGAACTGGACATAACGGTCGGCAGGACCGAAGTTCCAACGGTCTTCGGTTGGATGTATTACCTCGGGCTTCAAATCGTTTTCAGGCGATATGGCATTGAAGTGCTTCAAGACAATAGCGGCAGAGCGTGAGTTCCGCCCCGATACAATCCCGGAATTAACGGCGCAGCCTACTTTGAAAGCACCGGCATAGGCATCCTTCAATGTCAGTTCACCATCATTCAGTCTGTCAGTTTCAGTATTCTGTCCGTACACAGGCCATAGCATGAGTACCATAGCCATAATCATAAAGATTCTTTTCATTCCAACAAGTATTTTCATGCAATACCGCAAACTTATATAAAATCCTCGTCTTTTACGCCCGTTGAAATAAAAATCAAGACCCAGATTTGTCATAGTGCTCTATCGGTTTATCAATATAGTTGCTAATTTACAACGGTGTGCCCGTCGAGCGTGTCCGGGATATCCGAACATTTTGATTTGATATGTAGTATTTGTCATTTATATTTGCAGTCTTCTCGGAAGGATGTAGTATGATTGATATTCATTTTGCGCCGATACAGGGATACACGGATTGTGTGTATCGCAATGCCCATCATGAACTGGCGGGAGGTATCAGCACATACTACACTCCGTTCATACGTCTGGAACACGGCGAAGTGAGACGCAGGGACATCCGTGATATCTCTCCGGATAACAATACCGGAGTGCCGCTGGTACCTCAGATTATCGCTGCCAATGTTCAGGAGCTGAGACTGCTGACCGATGTGGTCAGAGATTGCGGCTACCGGCGCATTGACCTGAATATGGGATGTCCGCATCCGCCCCAGACAGGGCACGGACGAGGTGCGGGACTGTTCGCACGTCCGGATGCTGTCCGGGAGATAATGGCTGGGATTGCCAGCATTCAGGACATAAAGTTCTCCGTGAAGATGCGGCTTGGCATGGATAATCCCGATGAATGGAGATCTTTCATAGATATATTGAATGATACGCCGTTGGAGCATATCACGCTCCATGCAAGAACAGCGCGACAGATGTATCGCGGAGCTCCAGATCTGGAGGCGTTCGATGCATTCCTGCAGCAATGCCGGCATCGGGTCATTTTCAACGGCGGTATTACGACAGCTGCAGACATTCAGGAACTGGAGCGGCGTTTCCCGTCATTGCAAGCGGTGATGATAGGTCAGGGACTGATGGCGGATCCATGCCTGGCGATGGAATATCGCGAAGGCAGGCAGTTCACGCAAGCGGAATCCCAACGGATGATAATGGCAATTCACGACCGGATATTCAGCCACGCATCAGCCACCCTGCAGGGCGATGCACAGATTCTGACTCACATGCAGTCATTCTGGCGTCCGTTGGAAAACACCATCGACCGCAAACTTTGGAAAAAACTTGTCAGGACTTCGTCTCTTGCAAACTATCGGGCTCAGATAGGGATAGTTCAATTGGAGACAATTCACACTTATCACATATGAAAAGATTGTTATTCGCAGCAGTTGCATGGGTACTGAGCTGTAGTACATACGGGCAGGAATGGAATTGGCAGGATATCGGCAGGAATATCCAGAGCTGTCATGTCCAGTTTGAGATGATCAATTCCGTTCAAAGCGTTGAAATATTGCGATATAGGGCATCAAGCCATAGGACTGGCATTGTCAACGATCCTGCACAACTGGCCGACAGCGTATCGGCACTGGGAAAGAGATATCATGCTGTGGGTGCGCTGAACGGCTCCTATTTTGATGTCAAACAACTGACACCGGCGACATTCGTCAAAGATGACGGCCAGATTGAAGGCAATACGCTGGAAGCAGAGAGCTATCGAACCGATGGTATCGTGGCACTCAAAGGGCGTCACAAGGTGATTGTCTTGCGGTGTGACACATCGCAGTATAAATCGGTTCAGAAAAAATACAGAGAAGTACTTGCTTCCGGACCTGTACTGGTAAGTGAAGGGAAGCCGGCTAGACAGGAATGGCCTGAAGATTCGTTTTTCACCGGACGTCATCCGCGTTCAATTTTGGAAACGGACGATAAGGGTTAGGTATATTTCATTGTAGTTGACGGACGTGGCTCAAGTACCTTATGGACAGATGTTCAGGGTGTGAATTCATACCCTTGTGATAACCGCCGATATGACCATACCGGACAGCGGATTGTACCAAATGCCGTTATTGTCCGATAATCCCCACACTTATCATGATTCTCCATAGATGATCATCCAGTCCTGCGAATTGCGGGGTATTTCAATCCCGCAAATCAGGTCATGTCCGGTCAGCAGCGATTCCGGCACCATTTTTGCATGAATGATGGCTCACCAGGCAACGAGGACTTGCTGTTAAGTTTGATTGATGCCATCCTTCCGGAAAAGCACATCAGCAAGGTAGAGCTGCGCCAGCAGGTACGCGCGGGAGAGAGGAAATACAAGTTCGACCCTGTGTATGTGATAGGCATAATGGACTTCATAATACACGGTGTGGAGCCCAATGGCCGGGTGATAAACCGCTACAGCATCCGCAATGATGTGCATCCCCACGGAATGCTGTTCGATGACCTGCATCTGATAACCATCGAACTGCCCAAACTTGGCAATGACCCTGGCCGTCTCAATGCGCTGGAAAAGCAGTTGTATGTGATTCAGAACGCCGGCAGGATGTCTGCCCGCCCGGATGAATTCAGTTCTGAAAATTTTGATAAGTTGTTCGGCGTGATTAACTTTGCCAGTATGAGCGAGGAAGATCAGGAAATGTACGAGAGCGAGCTGCGCTGGATTCTGAACCGCAACAGCGAATTGGACACCGCCTTGGACAAAGGCCGCGAGGAAGGCATTGCCGTTGGTCGCAAAGAAGGTCTTGCCAAAGGAATTGAACAGGGC
>JAZLKB010000072.1:0-3683 GCA_045597365.1 Bacteroidaceae bacterium
GATTGGCCTTTCTGCGCACAAACATACCATAAAGGTAAGAATTTTCAGGCTTGCGTCACCCGCGTCACCGCGACGTTTTATTAACATAGTTGATTTTCAGTGAGTTACAAAGATCGGGAAATTAGGCTGTCAAAGTCAGGATTGGTCGGTTTGAAACGAACGCCTTCCACTGTCTTTTCATTGATGGAGGCTTCCTGCTGTGCAATACGGTTCAGATTGTATCCGTCACCGAATCCGGTGTACAAGCCTGTGACGTATGGAAGCTGTCTGAGACTGGATGTCAGTCCGTGCTGACCGTCAATCCTATTCAGATATTCCTCTCCATCGGAATAATTGTAGTTTTGCCCGTATACACTTCGGAACCATGATGCATTTCTTGCCTTGCCTGACTCGTCATCGGGCGGAAAATACATATTCATAGCACTGAGCGCGTTCTGTTTCCTGTCAGGATGTGCAGGGTTGTAGATTGTCAGGACAGCCGTATCCTTGACCCTCATACCCCAGTCGTGGTTTCTTATCATGCCTAACTGTCTGGCCATGACTGCCACAATGAAAATGAAAAGGACGCTTATGAAAAGCTGGACTCCGATGCATGCCTTGCGGAAGATGTTGCCATGTCCACGGGCAATGGATGTCTGCATGCTGCGTCGTCGTACAGACCATATTGATACTGCGCAGACGGCCAATGATAAGGCCAGAACCGGAATCATGACCTTGATGCTGCCTGATATGATGTGAATCTCTTCACGCCTGATGGCTGAAATGGTGGAGAACGTGGGCTCAAACAGTATGTTCATGACAAGTCCGATGACCATGGCGGACAGCAGTACAATACCGAATTCCACCATCAGCATTGCAAACAGCTTACCGGGACTTGATCCGTTGACCATTCTCAGTGCCATTTCCCTTTTTCTGTAGTCCAGGCGTACCAGCGAGAACAGAATGAAATTGACCATGGCGCAGATGAACAGCACGATTCCCGCCAGGCAGAACATCTGTACGTGCTCATACTTCACGTACATATCCTTCTGCGCTTTTTTAAGATGGATGTCAGTGATTGGAAGGACCTTGAATATTATTGCATCCTGAAAACGGATAATCTCATCGGCCTTTTCAATGAAAGCCCCGATGTCTGTGCCCTTGCGTACTTTGAAGAACTGATTGTGTCCGGCAGCCGTTCCATGCATGCCATAAGGGTTTGTCAGGTGACCATCGTCATCAAGTCTGTCGTCTGACAAAGCAAGGGCATCGAACATCAGTTCCGTCCTTCCCGGAAAATCCTCAAGTATGGCAACAATGGTTTTGTCGTGCAGAGTCTCGCCAATGGGACTGCGACCGGGAAAATACTTCTCAGCGCAACTGCGCGTGACGGCAATCAGATTCGGGTCGGATTTGAATTTGTCGGACCCTTCGGCAACCTTTATGTCGAAGAAATCGAAAAACGCCTTGTCAGTGAGGAATTCAACCGCTTCAGTATCTTCGTTGAAATCATCGAACTGAGTGTATTCTTCAATTTCCGGCAGTTCCTTCAGATTTGCCCACTCTCTGGCCGTTAACATTGTACCGTGATATGTTTGTCCGTTGTTGAGGTTGTAAATCGATACGGTAAAAATCCTGTCCGCATCCTTGTGGAATGTGTCGAAGCTGTTCTCGTACCGAATCCAGATGATTGACAGGCTTAGGCATACAAAACCCAGGGCAAGGCCCAGCACATTCACTGCGTTCTGCAGCCAGTACTTGCGCATGTTACGAAAGGCTATTTTGAGGTAATGTCCGAACATGATTCATGCTTTTTGTCTTCAAAGCAAAAATATCATGATGCCAAAGGTCGATGCAAACAAAAATGCGCAAATCGTACTTTTTACCAGAAAATCGTCCAATTTTTTGACACTTTCCGCTGAAAGTCCATGCTTAAAGATGAAATGATGGCAATAAAAAAGGTATTTCTTTTGGAACGCTGTTTCAGCATAAGTTGTATCATCCGTATGCCAAGACAGATATGTTTATTGTCCGCTAAGTCTATGAGTTTCACTCAATAAAGGAATCCAAACATCCAAATGGGTATTGATTGCCCGGAAGCATATTCAAGGTTGTCTTTTATCAGATAGCCTTTTTCTGCATTTTTGATTTGCGAGCCGTTCTTATTCTTACCACCGACTTCGAATGTAATTCCGTTAATTTCAAAATCAGAGATTTTGGAAGACGTAGGCGTGCATACCTGACTGGTCCACGCAAGAAAGTTTGTTTCACGCATGTTACCGTCATCGATAATCCCATTTTCAGACAGTGAAAAAGCGATATTGCTGTTCCCAAGATATAATTTCTCGATTCTTGCAAGCAGATTGTCGCTGTGCCCCGGTTCCCTCAAGGCGTTGAAAAGTCCGGATGTTTCAAGGTATTCGATGTAATCGGGAATTGTATTACGACTGAGATTCAGGTCGCGACCGAGAGTGTCATTGCTTGGTTTGAATGGGACGCTCTTGGAAAGAATGTACATCAGTTTCTTGAGTTTGACAGTCGCGGCGACGGTCATTTCTGCATAGGCTGGAATATCATCCTCAACGGTCGCCAGAATTGCATTCTGCAGGCGAATCTCTGCATCGCCTTCTTGAAAGAACGGATAGAATCCTACCTTGCAATATTCTTTGTAGTATTTGAGCGGGCGGTGTTCACCGTATGGAAAGTCAACCTTCCCGTGAAGAATTTCTTCAAGAGTCGATGTCTTTAGATTCCAGCCGTTACGTATATTCAAAAACTCCCTGAAGGACAGTCCGGGCATTTCATAAGGGATGCTCCGACGGCTAAGGTCAGCCTTATTGCCCTTCTTGAGAGCAAGGAGGCAACTCCCGGAATAAATGATCTGAAGGGTCGGATAATCGTCATAGATATTCTTTATCTCCGTGGACCAGCCTTTATATTTGTGAATTTCATCAATGTAAAGATGCTTGCCTCCCTGTAGGAAGAAATTCCCGGCAAGTTCATATAGGGTATGTCCGGCAAAATACATATTATCGGCAGAAACATAAAGCGTTTCACTCAAATCGTTATGCTTCTTGATGTGCTGCAGCATCAATGTCGATTTACCTACACCTTTCTGACCCATGATACAAATGAGTCGGCTATCCCAGTTAATGATATCGTGAAAACTGCGGAAATAACTCATTGGAGTCAGCGAGAGCTTGATTCGAAATGTATTGAAAAGACTTTCCATTTGCGTTTATTTTCGCAAATATAATAAATCACACCGAAATTAGTGCATGTTTTTGAATATTTTGCACAAAAATCAGTGCGAGCTTGCTGCGTCACGCATCATACGTCCGTCACATCTGGGAGGAAAACGAGTACCTCCGAAAAAACTGGCTACGTTGGGAAAACAAAATAAACACCTGCGGCGCAGGTGCTTTCTGTGAGTCTTTATGGTAAGGGTATTGAATACTTGAACATAAATTTACAGGACTCTCTTTACTCCGGGTATCAAGCGGACCAGCCAGGTAAGCACAAAGGAGACAATCGTCGTTGATATGCCGATGAACATGAATTTCCCGAAGGCTCCCATCCAGATGCCGTCGGTGGCGAATTGGATTCCAAGCATTGTCAGCAGGTGGAAGACATATGCTCCGTATGACTGCTCGGCACACCATTTCATGAACTTTGACGACGATGAAAAGCATTCCCTGAACAGC
>JAZLKB010000073.1:0-20299 GCA_045597365.1 Bacteroidaceae bacterium
AAACTTGCAGAAATCATCGGCAAGACAGAATATTTCAGGACTACGCTTGCGCTTGAACGAAGTGAAAAATTTTATCGTCGGTGAACAAATCTCGCTAATCACCAAATTATCAATTAGATATATTTCATCGAACTCACGTTACACTTACGATTTTAATGTAAACTAGCAGGATATTATCGGCTGCTTTTATTTGCAAAGAAGTAAAAAAGACTGTTACTTTGCATCCTAGCGAGTGTCAGTCACGCGTTCAGGTGGATTGCGGACTGGTCTGCCGCAAATGACGATGTATTACACTCTGAAGGCATACCTTATTCACGACATAGGTAAGTGCAGGAATCAGGAGGATTCATTTTATCCTCCGATGATACAGGTGTGCCACTATGATGGGGTAGAGCGGGAGGAGGCTTATTATGAAGGTGTTCCGCACACAGATGACACTCTGTTTATATTGTGCGACGGTATGGGCGGACACGAAAATGGCGAAGTCGCCAGCCGTACGGTGTGTGACGTGATGAGCAGGTCCATTATCGAGTCCGAGGCCAGGAAGGGCGGTTTTGACAGCGATATGATTCGTACGGCAGTAGATGAATCGTTCGACGCACTCGATGCACTGGATGACTCTGACGTGGAACGGAAGATGGGCACGACGATGACGCTGCTCAAACTGCACAGCGAGGGTGCCACAATAGCTCACATCGGAGACAGCCGTGTATATCATTTCCGTATTCCGCACGGAAGGAAACGTGCTGAGATACTGTTCCGCACAGAAGATCATTCGCTGGTCAACCTGCTGCTGAAGAACGGGACACTCTCATTCCAGCAGGTAGAGCATTTCCCGCAACGTCACGTGCTGCTAAAAGCTATTCAGGCCGGACAGCGCGAACGTGTTGCGCCCGACATATACCAGACTGCCGACATCATGCCCGGCGACGTGTTCTGTCTCTGCTCGGACGGTATGCTGGAAGATCTGTACGATGAGGACCTCTGCGCCATGCTCACAAATCCGAACTATACCGACGAGAGGCGAGTGCAGATTCTGCTCAATTTCTGCAAGGACAATCAGGACAATCACACTGCATGGATTGTGAGAGTCGAGACGGTGATGACTGATGACGGGCAGCCCGTCACATACGATGAGGCAGACGAAAAGCAGGAGCCCGGATTCTTCGGCAGACTGATTGCCCGATTTTCGAATATCACTAAAAAATAAGCCCACACAATGGAACACAAGAATGCGCTTAAATCAGGTACACAGGTAAAAAGTCCAAGTCGCGTTTACACAATAGTGCATGTGCTCGGTGCCGGCGCGTACGGCATAACGTATCTTGCCACCACCAAAGTTGCCATTCGCGGTGAACTGGGCGAAATAAATGTCAATGTCTGCGTCACTCTGAAGGAGTTCTTCATGGATGGCCGTATGAAACGCAACGGTGATGCGGTTGACCGTGACTGGAACAATGACGAGGTGTCTTCGTTTGCACGATGTTTCTACCTTGAGGCCGACAAACTCTCCACGCTGTCGCACCCGAATATAGTCAGTGTGCTGGACGTTTTCGTCGCGAACAATACGTGCTATTACTCAATGGAATATCTTCCGGGAGGAAATATGAGCGAAATCATACAGAAAAGAGGGGGAATTCCAGAGGCAGAGTCCTTGAGGTACATAAGGCAGGTAGGCAGCGCGCTGTCGTATATGCACGACAGGAAGATGCTGCATCTCGACATCAAACCTGCCAATATCGTGTTTGATGACAATCATAAGGTGAAGATAATAGATTACGGTCTTTCTCAACAGTATGAGAACAATGGAGAGCCGGAATCGACAGACGGATTGGGGACTGGCACCCCGGGATTCGCACCTCTCGAGCAGTCGTCCAAAGAGTGCAGTCTGGTATTTGCACCTACGCTCGATGTATATGCTTTAGCTGCGACGTACTATAAGATGCTTACTGCCTGTACGCCTCCAAATGCTGTGGAACTTGTCAATACGGGCATAAATACGCTTCCGCTCGTTCAGAAGGATGTCAGCCAGCAGAGCATCGATGCGATTAAGGCGGCGATGCAGCCTATGGTGGAAAAGCGGCTGCAGACAGTTGCCGATTTCCTTGCCATGCTCCCCGCTGTTGAAGGAGAAGAGCTTATATCAGACGACAAGCCAAAAAAGAAGAGACCTGGAATCATAGCCTTGATAATTGCGGCAGTGATTGCTGTAATCGTTGCTGTCGTGTGGCTGCTGACTGCACAGGCAAGCGTGTAAGTCATCTTCTGACTACGGACAGTTTACAGCAAAACCGCTTCTTCTAGTCCGTCGGGTAAACCATCTTTCCTTCGAACCAGGTGGAAAGGACTTTCGCTTCATGAATGTCCAACTCGCGACAAGTAAGCACATTCTTGTCGGCAAGCACAAAGTCTGCATATTTGCCTACCTCGATGCTTCCACGTTCGTTCTCAACATGCATCTGATATGCTCCGTTGATGGTAAGTGCCAGAAGTGCCTGCTCACGGGAGATAAGTTCACTCGCCCAGAAAGGATCGGTAAGTTTACCATCGGCACGAGCCTGCCCTGTGACGGCAATCTCCATAATGCCGAACGGATCTGACGGCGAACCGGATGTGGCAGGATAATCGGAGTGGGAGGTCATAACGGCTCCTGCATTGAAAAACGACTTCATCGGGTAGGCCATCGGCCAGCCATATTCGTCAATCAGGTTTTCCGGAAGAGCTTCAGCAAGAGCCATCGCGACCTTGTACTCCATACAGTGCCACAGTATTCCGCTGACAGCCACGATATTGTTGTTGGCCATATGCTGGAAATCCTCCTCAGGCACATTGCGTGCGTGAACTACGGTGTTGCGGAGTTCCTTTTTTCCTTTCTCTACGAAAGCATTCACAGCACGGTGTACGGCAGCATCACCCATCGTATGAATGTGCATAGTCATACCATTCCTGTTGGCCTTGTCGGTAATATCGTTGACCTCATCCTGCTCCCATTTAGCGATGCCGTTGCCGAATTGCTTATACCTATAGGGTTTCGTTGTGAATCCCGTTCCGCTCTCCACTGTGCCGTCGATGAAGATTTTAACATAGTTGGCGTTGATGTGGCCGCCGGTGTATTTTTTCGTTGCCTTGGCCTTTTCGATTTCGGCTTCAATACCTATCTCTGTGGAACTCTCGAACTCGTAGCTCAACCCCAGCAACATATGGAGATCGCCATTCTCGTCCAATGACTTGGCTGCCTCGTAATAAGCATTTGTTCCAAAAACATTTGACCAGCCGTCCATATATGAGATGTAGCCGTTTTTCAGAAGCATCCGCTGAGCATTTTCCAAAGCCAGCAGAGCGGATTCCTGAGGGAATATTTCGTTGAATTTTATGCCTCTGGTGCGGACGTATGTACCTGCCTGTTCCTTGAGCAGTCCATCCGGCTTTCCGTTCTTATCCATACTGATTTCACCGCCACGGATTTGTGAAATCAGCACATTGCCGTCCTTGTCCAGAATACCGGCATTCTGCAGGCATCTGGTATTTGCAAGTCCCTTGTGCCCTTCAGCGTCGCTCACGTAGAGAGCAATATCCGGGCAGATGGCATCCAGTTCCTGACGGGTAGGCATATTATTCATAAATATCTGATACATCCATCCGAAACCGTATATGGAAGATTTGCCTGCAGCCTTTGCCTGGTCATAGGCATCTTTTACCATTTGCTTGAATTGCTCTACAGAGGTATTGATGGTAGGAGCAGGTCCTCCCATAATTTTCATACCCTCGGCCATCAGATAGTGAGCGTGGCTTTCGTAACAGCCGGGGATGATGATGCCCTTGTATTTATGGTCAATGATCCGGGTCGTTCCTTCCTTTATGTAGGACGCAACTCCCTTTTCGTCTCCCACATAGACGAATTTGCCGTCCTTCACTGCGAATGCATCGGCAATGACGACCTTATCCTTGTCATTTTTTACTGAGGTGAAAATTGTGCCGTAAACCACAAGGTCAGCAACAGAATCGCATTCCTGATTGGGATTGTATTCCTTGCAGGAGCCCAGAAGTCCCAGCGTGAGGACTGCAAGGGCAAGTGTTAAAAAACTTCTTTTCATCTCGTTGTGTTTAATACTGTCTATCTGCAAATATACATTAACGTGAGTTCGATGAAATATATCTAATTGATAATTTGGTGATTAGCGAGATTTGTTGTAAATTTATAGTGAACTAAACGACAAACTACAACAAATACCCGTTATGTTCACCGACGATAAAATTACTGAAATATTCTGTCTTGCCGATGATTTCTGCAAGTTTTTCGATTCCCAAGTCAAGAAATACACGTTGCCTGATCAAACTTCATCCAAGCGTAAGTATCACAGAGAGTCCAAAATGTCCAAAGCAGAGATTATGCTGATAATGATACTGTTTCACGCCACGAGTTACAGATGCCTGAAGCATTTCTAATAACGAAGGTACATCGAAGGCAGACAGAACTGATCCAAGAGAATCACATCTTTGAACACAATTTGAATTTTTAACTTTTGGAGTAGATTCCGACACGAGGCAAGGAAATCAAGAAAGCCCTCAACTCCGCTTCAGTCAGCATTTCTTGCCAACTTATTTTTTCGCTTACTTAACACGCAGGGGACTGCCCGGAATGCTTACTTTCAAAGCAGGTTCCCGGATTTGCCTTGTGAAGACAGCCACAGTTTGAATATAGGATCTATAATATCCAGCGTTCCATCGTCATGCAATTCGAGAATGTCCTTGTTGCGGAGAATCTTCTTGTTCTTGTTAATCGTATTGGGATTGCCTATTCCGTAATATCGCATATCCCGGCAGCTTGCTGTTCTGTTGTCCAAAACGATAGAATGGACTGTTGGAACTGTTGAAGATGTTCAACATCATATTACGCTTACTGCCATACAGGCAATATGTCACTTCCTGCTGAGTTTGCCACACAGAACGCATCTTACTTTCCATTGCGGAAAACAGAAAAAACATTTCCGATTATTGTAAAAAAGTAAAAATCAAGTTAATTTTGCAAAAGTCACTGCCGATACTATGTCGTTCCTGCAAGTAGGATACGGAGGCTGTATCAGGCAGGGGCTGACATAGGAAAGGCGTTGACTTTACGCTTTATCCGCGGCTTCCGGAACATCGAACACTCCAGACAAGCTAACAGCGCGATAAAGGCAGTGAGCGACGCCCCACCGTACAATTGTAGATATCAGCTACGCTGACCTCGTTCGGCAATTGTATAGTGCGGGCTTCGTCATTGTTATCTCCTGTTAGAGGCAAGTTCGATGGCCACGGAAGCGGGATGACAAGCGATTGAATCCCGCATTTTTTGTGTCCATACGAAACTGGCAGAGAGAGGTAACGAACAATGGCGATAAATGGGATTACGGCGAACTTGGCTATGCTTAATATGAGGTTATGGTCAGACGATAAACTCGTGTCTGCTCTCATAGATGGAAATCAAAATGCCATAGTCTATTTTTTCTATGAGAAATTCTCATCAACATTCCAGTATCACATATACCGTATCTTTCCATATAAAGTAGATGTGGCGGAATTGGTTGACGAGTTCTTTTTATACATGTATGAGGATAATTGGCGAAGGTTACGTACATATAGCGGCAGTGTCAAGCTAAGTACTTGGATATCGGTCGTATCATTCCGTTTTTTCAGAAACTATAAGGAAACAAAGATAGATTTCAATGGTCTCATCACTATAAGTGATCAGTGGGAGGCATTCAGAGGTGATTGGTGTCAGAGCATTGATATGGAATCCGTAATAGACATTAATGATTCCATTGAGAGGATAAGTAATGCCAGAGACCGGATGATTGCTAAAAGAATTTTCATAGAGGATAAACCTTTTGAGAAAGTGGCAGAGGAGTTTGGTATGACTGTGGATTATGTTTACACTGTCAAGAATAGAATTTTGAAATCATTGAGAAAGAGTCTTAAAGGCTGACATCATTTGTTTTTTATGGAAGATAGTAAAATTGCAGAAATCATAGAAGGTACTATTCCTGATACAGATATGGTATCGAAAGAAGTTCGTTCGGATGGATTATCTGAAACAGATATGAGGCAGATACTGTATGCTTCGACACTCGTTGATAAGGAACCTGCCGAGACACTTTCCAAAGAGAGGGCCAAGGCATTTGTATCTGGTGTCGTTGGCCCGGATAAGCAGCGTACGAATTCTCGACCTTACATAAAAGGTATAATGCTGGCTTGTGCGGCCAGCATTATGGCAGCCGTACTTATCCTCACTCGCAGTAATTCAGGAGATGAAGCAAACCTGTATGCCGAAAGTGGTGTCGGTATTCCTACAGAAATTGTGGAGTCCCAATATGCTGCTGCGGATGTGTTCAATCGTGAGATTGTTATGATAGCACCTGATACTGATTCGTGTAATGTATCTGTCAACAAATCACGATTCGAGTATTTGCTCGAATGGAAAGCAGTCGGTGTCCAATATGCAGACATCGTAATAAAGGACGATACGGACAATACTATTATGGAAGTGAAGAATATCGATGATGACAAATTCAAAATATGTATTGACAACATACACGATATCAATCATCTTGTCTGGCATTTGAGCGTGAGGTACTCCGATGGGACAACTGCCCAAAAGACCGGATTATTCAATATAATCAAAATATGATGAGAAAAGCATTGTTCCTAATGTCGTTTTGGATGTTTATCCCACTGGTTGGATATGCTCAGGGGATTGACGTGTTATCTGATAGTAAAACATATTATCCACCATCGTATATGTCTATGGAGCAGGCTGAGAAAGCTGCCGTGGAATATACCATAAACCGGATGCTGGCTGATAAATACGGTATTATAATGGGAACTTTATCCACTACTTCCATCACAAATACCGAAGGCATATCCGATGTAAGCTCTTTTGAGATAGGAGAAGGAGAGGTAATGGGAGAATATCTTGAGACAGTCGGTGAGCCTATCATAAAGCGAGGCATTGTCAATGATATGTTAGCAATAACGGTATCAATTAAGATAAAGACTCGTGAGCTGCAGAATAATCGCTTGGATATTGATGCAAAATTGTTGAGGAATGGTATAAGTGACAATTTCGAGAGTCTTTCATTCAAAGACAACGATGACTTGTATGTGTCTTTTAAATCGCCTGTCAAAGGTTATCTGGCGATATATCTTTGGGATCTTGAGGAGGATGTATATTGTCTGCTACCATATAGGAATTCTGATGATGGTGCAGCCAAGGTTGAAGCCAGAAAACAATATATCTTTTTTTCACCCGAATCGAACGGACTTGAATGTGATGCAGATGAGGTTGACAATATCTGTCTCACTGCATCCAGGGAAATTGAATATAACAGAATCTACATATTATTCTCACCGGAGAAGTTCAATAAACCTCTTGACAATTATCATTCAGACCAATTGGCTAAGGATGGCTATATTCTGCCTAACACGTTGAAATTTAAGGCATTCCAGGAATGGCTGTTTAAAATTCGCAAGAGAGACCGAGATATGAACGTGCTTAAATTTGACATTACTATTCAAAAAAACTGAAGTACGTTGATAGATTCGGATAAGTTCAAATCTATATAATATCAGAAATGCAAATTCAAATGATTATTAATTCAAAAATTACAATTATGAGAACCCTTAAATGTATCTTGAATGTTTTGGCAATCGTTGCCATTATTGTGTGTGCCAATCCTGTAAATGCACAAAATTCTGCAAAAGAGCGTCGTCAGGCAGAGAAGACAGTCCGTGAGCAGATAAAGGATTTCTATCAGAAACCTGATAAACTTGTAAGGAAAGAGGCTGACAAACTGAAAAAAGAAGGATGGAAGACTATGGATCTTCCAATTGAGAAGCAATTGGAACGTATGTATGAGAAAATCGTTCTTACTGATGAAGATGGCTATCCCAAATACATATATGTGACGGCACAAGCTACAGGCGGTAGTTTCTCTGCAGCCCAATCCACAGCTGATAATGTGGCAAAGTTACGTATCGCAAGCAATATTGCATCGTCTGTCGCTTCACTCACAGATATAGCATTGGCAAGCAATGAGATTTCACCGGATGTAGCGGCCTCACTTACAAAAACTGTTGAGAATGCCAAGAATCTTGTTTCCCAGAAATTAGGTAGGACAATACCTGTAATGTCAATGTACAAACAGGATAAAAACGGATATACTGTACGCTATACAGTACTGTATGATATGAAATCTGCGATGAATATTATGCGTGCTGCCGTTTTGGAGGACTTGAAAGAAGATTCCGAGGAAAACAAAGCACAGTTGGAGTCTCTTCTCGGATTTGGCAATCTTGTCAATCAGTTTGAGATTGATAACATAGAGGAGTAACAAAGCATTATGAGAAGGATTTGCTTCATCTTGCTATGTGTGGTGGCATATTGTCAGATATGCCATTCACAGGCTGGATTTGAGAAATTATACGAAGATTTTCTCGGATCAGCTCAGCAAGATTTCATTACCTTCTCTGATAGTATCAATAATGCTTTTGCTGAGACGTTGAGGACTGAATGGGATTGTTTTCAAGTGCAGCCTGAGAATTCCGGTTTGCAAAAGCCGGATGCAGCCCCATCATTGTACGGAACCGTTTCAAGCACTGAATCTATTCAGCGTGTTTCGGCACGGAATCTTATGACCCAAAGCAGGACCGCACTTACATATCCACGTTCAACAAGTAATATCAGCATTGATTTCTATGGCGTTTCCCTCAATCTGCGTATCCCTGAGAGTGCTGCATCACGGCATCTGTCAGGAATACGCGAGAGTGATGTCGCTGATTTCTGGCACGTCATGACAGATATTGGTATGAGAATGCTGTCGGATAAATGTCGGGCAATAGGAGATTCGCTGAAGCTGAATGATTGGGGAATTCTACAGCTGATACTGAATCTGTCACAGCAGATATATCCTTATAATATTAATTCTGAACAGGTTGTACTATCTGTTTTCCTTTTGAACCAATTGGGACTGAATGCCAGAATTGCGCGATATGATAACTCTCTGACCTATCTGATCCCTGCGCGTCAGACAATATATGGAATGCGGCTTGTCCAGATTGACGCAGAACCATTCTATCTGGTTTTGAATGTATCGAAGCTACGCGACATATACACATATCGACATAATTTCTCCGATCAGGTCAATCCCATTGATTTGACTGTGTCCAGAATGAATCTGCCTTGCAATAATGAAGATGTCAGGATTGTATCAAAGTACTTTCCGACAATAGACAAGAGAATAGAGCTGCCTGTCAATAATATGATAGCTTCGTTCTATGCCTCTTATCCACATACGGAACTGGATATATATGCGACCGCGCCATTGACGGCAAAATTCGACGAGGCTGTGGTTGAGAGGATAAGCCCTGCTTTTGCAGGTAAAACAGAAATTGAATCAGTCAATATGCTGCTGAGAACTATGCAAAACGACTTCGGTTATATGACTGATGAGCGTCAGTTCGGATATGAGAGACCGTTTTTCCTTGAGGAAAACCTGATATACCCATATAATGACTGTGAGGATAGGGCGATGCTTTTTTCGTATTTAGTCAGGAAAATACTCGGTTTGAAAACGGCTTTGATTGTTTATCCGGGACATATTTGCGCTGGCGTCTGTTTTAATGAGCGGATATCAGGAATGAATGTGAGATACTCTGGTTGCATATACACTATATGTGATCCTACTTGTCTCGGTGCTCCTGCAGGTGCCACCAATCAGAATCTTACATCCGATAAATATACGATTATTGAATTATAGGGATTGGCAGAAATTGAGTTATGAGAAGATTGCTTATATCAAGTCTTGTCTGCATATTATCGGTGACACTGAATGCGCAGGGCACTTTTCAGGATGTATTCGATGAATTTTCCAGAAAAGTATTCAATGAATTTGAGAGCTTCAGAGATAAATGCAATAGCGATTACGCGGCTTTTCTGGAGACCAGCTGGAAATCATTCAATTCCTGTGAGGCTAAGCCTGAACCCTATGAGCAGCAGATACCCCCTGTGATATACGAGGCAAATCCTGAGCCCGACTCTGAGCCTGTAATAGATAGAGAAATACCTATTGACGATGTCGTTCCACAGGTTGAGACTGTTCCTCAGCCTCAGCCTGTAGAGCCGATAAGGGAAACTCCAGTTGTTGCGACCGAAGAGTTCGAGTTCTATTATCTGGATAACTGTTTGAAAGTCAGAGCAGGTAACGGACTGAGATTTCATTTGCCATCCTTAAGCGCACATGACATATCAAATGCATGGAGAAGACTTTCCGGTCACGAATATGACAATCTCATTCTGGATTGTCTCTCTATAAGAGATAGATATGCGTTGTGCGATTGGGCATATATGCAGATGCTGAAAGCCTTTGCCGTATCTTTCACCGAAGATGAAAAGAGTGCGGTATTGCTTATGTCGTATCTGTATGCACAGTCTGGCTATAAGATTAGACTTGGTATCTCGAAAGGGCGGTTGTATATGTTGTTTGGAACCAAGTATGTGATATATGAGAAGAATTTTTTTCAGATTGACGGCACAAACTTCTTCGTGTTGGATGGTGACATTGATGATATGGATATTGCGGATTGTGCATTTCCCGGCGAGCAGGACATGTCACTTGCCATATTGCAGGAACAGGGACTCCACGAAAGCAACCTTGGCGCAAGACATTTCTTATCTGACAGATATGCCATATCCACAGATTGTTCTGTCAACGGCTCTCTAATCAAGTTTTACGACGGGTATCCAACCGCCGAGATTAATGACAACGCTATGACCCGATGGGCTTTATATGCAGAGACCCCCGTAAGCCGTAGCGTTAAGGACCAACTGTACCCGGATTTACGAAAGATTGTAAGCGGAAAGAGCGAGCTTGTTGCCGCAGATATGTTGCTCGACTTTGTGCAGAATGCTTTTGAATATGGATATGACGATGAGATTTGGGGCGATGACAGGGCGTTCTTTGCCGAAGAGACATTGTATTATCCTTATTGTGACTGCGAGGACAGATCCATATTGTACTCTCATCTGGTGAGGGATTTACTTGATTTGGACGTATTGCTGGTCTATTATCCGGGGCATCTGGCTACAGCAGTCCATTTCAACGAGCCAGTCGCTGGCGACTATCTGTTGGTTGATCAGAAAAAATACACAATATGTGACCCGACATATATAGGTGCACCTGTTGGTGAGACTATGCCAGAGATGGACAACGCTACATCAAAGGTAATTCTTTTGCGAAAGAAATAAGTACTATGAATGAGTATCGGAATAACAATTTTTATATAAACAGATGTATGATTAGAAAATGCAGTTTTTCATTGATTGCAGTTCTATTGTTTCTTACTCCGCCATCTCTTGTCTATGGACAGGAGTATCGGCGTTTTAAGCAGAATACAGAATTGCTTGAGTTTGACAATTACCGTTACGACATCTTGGGCCGTGACAGTACTAAAGTGTACAACCACCTGGCATCTGCCTTGTTAAAGCCCGGTGGCGATATTGTTGATGCGCGAATCAGTCCCGATGGCTCGTGTTACGCGGTACTGCTGAAAAATGGTGACAAGCTGGATGTACGTTTGTATGAATATCAGGCAGTTTATTCCAAAAGAGACTATATGGCTGGTTTGAAATCTGATAAAACCACTCCTACGGCAATTTGCTTTGCATCGGATAAGAAAACTCTTCTTGTAGCAGATGCACAGGGAATCATTCATAGCTACGACATAGGCGCAAGAAAACTGAGAAGTGGCAAACGGACTGACCATAAGCGCAAATTGGAACAGATTGATGAGATGAATATCGGTATTGCCGCCTCTCTGCTGGCTGTGAGCGGTGATGGTCATTTTGTCGCAGCATCATCAGACAGGGAGGTCCAAGTGCTCTCGTTGAATAACCGCACCAAGTTAAGAGCCATCGGCACAAATATGCCTGTCGTTGCGGTTGAGTTCGCGGCCGACAACTCATATATGGCGATTCTTACAACCGACGGACATATGGCGCTGTACGACACTCAGGACTTTACACTGAAGACCGAAATAAGTGCGCTTGGTCTGGCCCGTCAGATGGCTGTTCATCCAAACAGCAAGTACGTAGCGGTAGTGACCGCCGACAACTGTGTTGCCATAGTCAATACTATGGACATCGAGGACAGAAAGTATGTCTTTGACGATGAGGCCGGCATCAGCGATGTATGTTTCGTTGCCGATAACAGCACCTGGCTTGGATACAATACTAAAGGAAGTATAGTGTTCCGCGAGATGACTGAGCTGAATCCGAATTTCCGTAAGCTTCTGAACGATGAGCTGGCTGAGAGAATGGAGGAATGGCTGATGCGTATGCCCGATGAGACACTCGAAGAGTATAACCTCCGTGTGAGCGAGGATAACCGTGCGCGTCAGATTTCACTGTTCGAGGAGGAGATTGCAACCCGTCTGGCCGAGGATAGGCTTTACAGTGAGGAAATAACTCTTGGAGGTTATAACTACAATGAGGGAGTACTCTCAATTGATTTGGGAACTATGCCGTCAATCTATCTGAATGTCCCGGAGAACGAATTGTACAACTTTGCTTCGGTGGAACAACTTGAGTTCCGCAACGCAAGGTATGCGCTTACCGACGAAGACAAATTCGAGCTGGTCTATGTTGAGGTCGTAAATAAAATCAATGGTGCCACATATACCTATTCCAACCGTGAAAGAAAGTCTCTGGAATATCTGAAACTTGATGACAGCTACGTTCCTCTTGACCTGATTCAGTTGTCGAATATTCAGGAAATGACACTTGAGAGCATCCGAAACGATGTCGTCACCGAGGCTCAGTCCAGAAATATGAAGCTTGAGCATACCAACATCTCTGTCACAACTAAAGTCGTACCGGATACCGACGAGAGTGGTAACAGGATAATGGACTACAGAGTCGGATTCTCGTACGATGTTGACAAGCAGTTCTCAGCCGAAGAGGATTTCTCGGCAGGAGAGTTCCGTGTATCAGACTCAGGTGCTGCCTCGTCAATGGCTGCGATTATAGCACAAGCCTTTGCCGGTGAGTTTGCAAGTTACATGAAAGAAGGCAGGAAAGTGATAATCTCCATTACCGGTATGGCCGATAACCTGAGAATCAACCGCGCTCTTCCATACGACGGATGCTATGGCGAGTTTGTAGATGAGCCCGTTTACAGTGCAAACGGTTCTCAAAACATTACTGTGACCAGCAATACCGGTATATCACAGAACGAGCAGCTGGCATTTATCCGTGCTGCCGGTGTAAAGGACTACATCGTACGCAATATACCTGAGCTGGCCCGTATGGATGCTGATTATGAGTACCATATTGAGCTGGCCGATGCCGCAGGTGGAGCGTTCCGCCGAATCACAGTTACTTTCACCTTTATTGACGCGTTCTGATGATGAGACGGACATTATTTATAATGGTAATTTGTATGTTGGGCATCTCTCTGCAATCTGCGGCCCAGACTGCAGAGAGTGCCATGCAGGCATATGTCAGGTTCTCGGCTCTCGCAGGGGGCAGCAGCGATAAGGCGGCACTCTATAATTCTTTGAACGAATGTTACGAGCAACACATCGCACTGGCAGGAAGTGTACGCGCAGGAACTGAGGATTACCGGATGTTACGCGACCATCTGAAAAATATGTGGCCGTATTTTCAGAATGGAGCGGCTTATTTCTCTCAGAAGGGAATGAATTCGAATGCAGTCATTTTTGCCCGCGCATACGTTGATATACCAATGATGGATATATTCAAAGGTGATTATTTCGAGAAGACAGACTATTATCCCACTATGGTGTATTTTGCGGCCTCGGGCTTATACAACAACCGGAACTATGATGTCTCGCTGAGATATTTTCAGGAATACATCAACACACACGAGGACAAGCACCGACGCGACGTGTTTCTGTATATGTCACAGGCATATACGGAATTGAAACGCTATTCCGAGGCTCTTGACGTGTTGAGCAGGGCATCGGCCGAATATCCGTCGGACTACAACCTGCTGTCACGTGCCATCAATATCTGCATAGACACCAAAGACAACTCAAGCATACAGCCGTATCTCACCAAGGCCCTGGCTGTCAAGCCGAACGATGCGAGCCTTTTGAATATACAGGGCAAAGCCTACGAGGAAACAGGCCAGTATGAGAATGCCGTAACTGTATATAAGAAACTTCTGCAACTGAAGCCCGGCAGTATGGAAGTGTCGCGTCATCTTGCCGTCAACTACTACAATGCCGCTGCAATGCTCGTAAACAGCGGTGCTGATCTGTATGACGTAGCCAGCGGTAAAAAACAGGTTAGTAATGCGGCTCGGCAGGCAAGAGAATACTTCCAACAGGCCATTCCGTATTTACGGAATATTGTTGAGAACGAGCCTATGGCCACACAGTTCGTGACAGCTTTGGCTGTCTCGTACAACTATACCGGCAACAGCAAGGAGTTCGAAGAGACAAACAGGAAACTTCTTGCCCTTGGCTACGAGCGTGTGTCACAATCGGCAGTACCGGACGTGATAAGTCTGAGCGGTTCTTCCGCCTCCGCATCGTTGGCTCAGAATCAGAATATCCGTCAATCGAATCCATCCCCATCTGCACCAACAGCTCCGGACGAGATTCCGACATACACTGAGTATGCGCGTGACTATATAGAAAGCATCTTATTGCAATGGCAGGAGAAAGATCCATACGAGACTGTAAGTGAATATCAGGCCAGAGTGAATGTCGCTACACGCGATGCAAAGGTGAGCGAACTCAGCAAAGAGGCGGAGAACAGCTATATCAGCCGTTATGCCGGTAATCTGCGTGTCAGTGACTTTACGTTAAAACCGTACGATGCCGAAAACGAGGTCTTTCTGGCAGAGTCGCGTTTTGGCGAGGTAATCATACCAGTACCGAGAGCCAACAACGAAGCCCGTATGTTTGAGACAAACTGGAGCGGTGTACAGCTTGTGAATCCTGAATTCTGTATTGATGGGGATATGCTCGCTGTAAAATCGCTGACGTTCAACACTCCTGCAGGCAAATCGTATCATTACGACAATGCCGGAGCATTGAGCTACACAGTAGCTCAGGTTGACATCAACTTGGGTGATATTGATTATTCCGGCATCACAGCACAAAACAATTCCCAGCGTAATAGGGTGAATAGAAACACTGTTACTGTCGGAGCATCCGATGTAGATGTCAATATTCCAGAGACCTCTTACAGGAATGACAACACTTTTGCCGTGATAATCGCAAACGAGAACTACCAGAGGGTAGAGAATGTGTCTATGGCCGGAAATGATGGAAAAACTTTCGGCAAATACTGCAGGCTTACCCTTGGACTTCCATCAAGCAACATACGTCTTTACGAGAACGCTACATACGGCTCAATGTTGAGTGCGATTAGTGACATAAGCAGTATTGCCGAAGCATACAATGGAGATTTGAATGTAATATTCTATTATGCCGGTCACGGCATCCCTGATGAGTCCACCAAGGATGCGTACCTTCTTCCGGTTGATGCCGACGGTCGTCAGACCGAGGTCTGCTACTCGCTGGCCAAGTTATATAGCGAGTTGGGTGGCCTGAATGCCAAATCGGTGGTCGTGTTCCTTGATGCCTGTTTCAGCGGAGCACGGCGTGATGGCGGAATGATTGCATCTGCGCGTGGAGTCACCATCAAATTCAAGCCTGAGCCGCCACACGGCAACATGATAACATTCAGTGCGGCCTCTGGCGATGAGACGGCTTTCCCATACGATGAGAAAGGCCACGGCCTTTTCACCTATTATCTGTTGAAGAAACTTCAGGATACCAAGGGTGATGTCACTATGCAGGAATTGGGTAACTATGTGACTGAGCAGGTCAAACGCCAGTCTATAGTAATAAACCACAAACCTCAGACTCCGGTGTTGACTCCATCAGCCTCAATGCAGGACAACTGGCAAAAATTCAAACTTGTACGTAAATAACAACAATACAATATGCAAATCAGAAGAATCTCAATCACTCTCCTTGCGCTTTGTGCCGCTGTCTCAGGACTTTCGGCTCAAACCACATACAGGGGAACCGTTACGGACCAGAAAGGCAATCCCATTGCCGGTGTCCGTGTGGCTGACAAAAGCGGTGTTTATACAACTACCGACTTGTACGGTCATTATGTGTTGGAACTGCCTGACAAACCAGGCCGTCTGTCATTCAACATTGTCGGATTCAATCCGAGAAGAAACAGTGTTCAACCCGATATGAATATCAAGCTGATAAAAAGCACTGCTTTCAACTCGCCAAATTACGGCAAACACTTTTTCCTGGGACTGCAGGCTGCCACTGCCGAGAAAAGCCTTCGCCTGCCTACCCTGGGCATAAATCTTGGCGTACTGAAAAACAGTTGGGGCTGGTACTGCGACTTGGTTCTGCCGGCATTCCAAGGTGAAGGAAGTGTTCCGGAATATGTCAATAGCGCTACTGATTATAATTCCTATTCAGACCTGCTTACAGGACAGCGTTATTCCTATGCATGTTACATAAGTACCGGTGCAATGATACCTTTTCCTATTATAAGATCTCTGTATCTTGATGCCGGTCTAAGGTATGGAGCAAAATATGTATATGAGGAATTTGTTTCCTATTACTATGATTATTACTCTGATGATTACTATGATAATCACATGTCTGCAAAAGCAGAGCGCAACGGCATATCATTAGAGTTCGGCCTGTCGTACAGAATATCTCATTTCATGGTCAATGTGAAGGGCGCGTATTTAATTGCAAACTTCGATTCGGAAGATAATGCCCAGCTTCCTTCCGGCTCTATGAAGAGTTTTGATGCGCTGAGTTTCGGCCTCAGTTATATTTTCTAAAAAAACAGATGCTATATGAGAAAATACATTCCATTCATAATGGCTGCCCTTGCGGTAGCCTGTGAGCCGACTGAGCTCGACATAGACAATGCCGTGCTCACTACCGGCGATGCGATAGAGATTACTTATAACTCGGCTTATCTGAGTGGCGGGGCAGCCGCGCCGCGTAACTGCAATGTATGGTTCGAGGTATCGCTTTTCAGCGATATGTACATTTATTGGTGTACCGAGACCTGCCAGATGGAAAATCCTGATTTGGACCATGCGAAGACAGTCTCAATAAAGTTGGACGAACTGACTCCAAACACCACATACTATTACCGTCTGTGTGGTGGACTGCAATACGACGGTTACCAGACGTATGCAGGAAAAGGCGAGATACGCTCGTTTAAAACCGATAAGAATCCACCGGCAAAGGCCAGAATTTATGTAGATTCGGAGTCTGGTGCCGATTTCGTGGATTATTTGATTGTTGAGGATGGAAAGATTGTAGAGGGCTATACCTGGCATCCTTTTGACGGCTGGTCTGACAAAACTTATATGAGATACATAGACACTCAGACAGCCGTTTCGGAAGCCGATGTATATATGTGCCAGCTTTCTGACAGCAAAAGCAAAGTCCTTTCCGATTTCAATGTCAGTGTAAGCCTGACAAACGGAGCGTTCTATTACGGTCACACCACTGTCAGCTCAGCAGCCCCGTCAGCCGAGTGCAGAATGAGTCGTGCTACCTGCGAGGTCAATCTCAATGTCACCTGCAAGTCGAAAGACGGATATATTGACGATGGCAACATCTATCAGGTCTCGCTGGTGAATGCCGCCGGCGTCAAGACCGCTCCAATCTGTTATACAGGTCTCTGCGACCTGTTGACAGGCAGAATCACTGGGGTTGCAGATCCAAAGGCCACAGTCAGTACGAGTGCGAATATATGGCTGAACTCCAGCAAGACATATAAAGTTACTTTCCCTGCCGTTATTCCTGCCACAGCTGCTGAGGGCGATGCTGAGCTGCGCTTCTATGTGAAATCATCAATGGTGAGCTCTCCAATCAGTGTGCCTATGCCTGCATTCGTTTGGACAGACGGCAACACCTACACCTACGATATCACAGTCAATTATACAGCTCAGGGAGTAGAGCTTGTTATTGAGAATGTTACTGTCACAGCGTGGAACGGACACGATGAGGGCGATATTGAGATATTCAATTAACGATTAAATAAGAAATAGATATGAGACAACACCTATTAAAGTCTTGCAATACGTTTCCGCTCATCTGTCTTGCTGCCGTATCGCTGCTGGCATCGTGCTCCAAAGAGAGTGAAACTCTTATTGAAGCAAACGACAGACTTCAGATTGGGCTGGCCACAGTGTCTCAGACACGCGCAAACATTATCGAGGGCACCACATTTCCGTCGGATTCTGTGTTCGGCATCTTTGCGATAAATAATAAGACCGACAAGACAATAGATAACGGTTACAATGTGCCCGTCACATACGCGCAGGGCAAATGCTCGATAGACGGCACAGTACTGCTTCCAAAAGATGCTGATGTCAGTGTATATGCATATTATCCATACGAATATAACCCGACTGTTGATAATGATAAATACTATATACATAACTCTTGGCA
Organism: Bacteroidaceae bacterium; assembly: GCA_045597365.1. Classification (GTDB taxonomy): domain Bacteria; phylum Bacteroidota; class Bacteroidia; order Bacteroidales; family Bacteroidaceae; genus Colenecus. The sequence goes on from JAZLKB010000073.1 coordinate 18,520, forward strand.
AAGGGATGTACTGGTTGGCCATAGTGTCGATGCTTCGGGCAAGACCACATACGCCAGATTCGGCACAAATCCCAAAGTAAACATCAGCTTCCAGCACGCTCTGTCACGCATCCACCTTACATTCCGCAAAGGGGCGGACTGCAAGGAAAATGTCACGTGCAAGGAATTCAAATTGGATGGTTCCTCTAAAGAGGGTTATTATATGTTTTCTGAGCTGCGTATGGTATCAGAAGGCGAATTCGGTACAATCAGCTCGTATCCGTCAGGTAATGTGGAACTGAAAGACAAGGACGATGTCATTGAAGTGGATTTCCTGATAATTCCTCACAGTTCTTCCGATTATAAAAAATCGCCGCTTTCCGTCAGAATGATGACAGGTGGCGGAAAGGAACCGGCAGTTGCACTTCCAAACATCGGCTACGAGTCCGGCCAGCGTTACAATTTTACTGTTACCGTAAAAGAGGGCAGCCATCTTGAGCTTACTGCCGAAAGCATATCTGACTGGAACCAACCTTCCACACTCGATGAAATCACCATCGGCGGTGACACCGAACATGAGTGGGTGGACTTGGGCCTTTCAGTGATGTGGGCGACCTGCAACGTCGGTGCTGACAAGCCCGAGGACTATGGTGACTGTTTCGCCTGGGGCGAGACTAGTCCAAAGAGCGACTGTGATTGGAGTACCTACAAATATTGCAAGGGCAGTGAAAATTCAATGACTAAATACTGCATCCATAACAAATACGGTACTGTTGATGGAAAGACCGTACTTGAGCTTAGTGATGATGCGGCCAATGTCAACTGGGGAGGGAACTGGCGAATGCCAACGCACTATGAACTGGAAGAATTGATGAATAACTGCACATGGATTTGGACTACCAAGAACGGTGTGATGGGATATCTGATTACGAGCAAGAAATCTGGTTATACGAACAGATCCATATTTCTGTCTAGCTTTTCTAACGACTTCTACGGTTGCAACTACTGGTCATCTTCACTCAGTGGGTATAGAAGCGACCACGCTTACGACTGCTATTTCGAGGGTCAGGATGGCTGGGAATACAGCATGCGTAGCACTTGCCAAAGAGTACGGCCTGTCATAGAGTCTGCTAATTATGTATCTGTTACAGAAGTAAAATTAAGTTCCACCTCACTGACACTGAAAGTTGGAGAAGAATCTGCACTTATAGCGACAGTCAGTCCGTCAAATGCCACGAATAAGAATGTGAGATGGTATTGTGACAATAGCTCTGTCGCGTCGGTTGATGATAACGGTAAAGTTACAGCCAAAGCAGTCGGTACAGCAACGGTTTCAGTATATACCGATAACGGTGGCAAGTTCGCGACCTGCACTGTCACTGTGACATCTGCTCCAATTGCGCACGAGTATGTTGACCTTGGCTTGTCTGTGAAGTGGGCCACCTGCAACATCGGTGCGGAAAATCCAGAGGATTACGGTGACTACTTCGCCTGGGGCGAGACCAGCCCAAAGAGTAATTATGATTGGAGTACCTACAAATATTGCAAGGGCAGTTCGTCAACTATGACTAAATATTGTACAGACAAAAAATACGGTACAGTTGACAATAAGACAACTCTTGAACCGGGTGACGATGCGGCTACTGTCAACTGGGGTGGCAACTGGCGTATGCCGACAAGCGCAGAACAGGACGAACTTATGGAGAAATGCACCTGGACCTGGACCTCCCAGGACGGTCACAAAGGCTACAAGGTTACTAGCAGGATCAACGGCAATTCAATTTTTCTGCCGGCGGCCGGC
>JAZLKB010000074.1:0-15263 GCA_045597365.1 Bacteroidaceae bacterium
CCTGTTCAACAGGATAGAGGCCCACGTCTGCATCTGCTTCGTTGCTTATACAATCATGCTGGAGTTGGAGCGTATCCTTAAATCTGCCGGATCGAAGATCTCGCTTGACAGAGCACGTTTCCTTGCCGAGAAAATATACCAGATAGACTACGTCAACCCATATGACAAGAAGAACAAGTCAGTGCTCCTTCATACCAAGGAGCAGCCGGAGGTCACCGAACTGCTGGGGCTTATCTCGGCAAACTGCTAAAATGGGTGTCCCATTGCGGAAAACAGGAAAAATCAACGGCAACAGCCTCCCCGCAGTCTGAGATTATATAAACGGAGAGGATTGTCGGAAATACCGGCAATCCTCTCACTTATTATCAAGTCTCAATCAAATTTTTATTGTTCTGAGTCATCAAAGTCAGTAACAGAGGCACGACTTGACTGAAGTTTCTCGTACTCATCCTTATTGGCAACAATAATACGATCGAAATCACGCAAACCTGTTCCTGCAGGAATCAGATGACCGCAGATAACGTTCTCCTTCATACCGAGCAGATAATCGGACTTGCCGTTGATGGCAGCCTCGTTCAGAACCTTTGTAGTTTCCTGGAACGATGCAGCTGACATAAAGCTCGATGTCTGGAGAGCTGCACGGGTAATACCCTGAAGTACCTGAGTAGAGGTAGCCGGACGGGCATCGCGGGTCTGAACCAGCCTGAGATCCTTACGCTTCAGCATTGAGTTCTCATCGCGAAGCTTGCGGGCGGTCACAATCTGGCCAGCCATCATGTTCTCGGAATCACCTGGATCAACCACGTACTTCTTGCCCCAAATGCGGTCGTTCTCGTCCATAAACTCAAGTTTATCAACGTACTGCTGCTCAAGGAAGCGGGTGTCACCCGGATCATTGATCTCAACCTTACGCATCATCTGACGGACAATAATCTCAAAGTGCTTGTCATTGATCTTAACGCCCTGCAGACGATAGACATCCTGAACCTCATTTACAATATACTCCTGAACAGCGGTCGGGCCCTTGATGGCCAGAATGTCCGAAGGAGTTATTGAGCCATCCGACAAAGGAGTTCCGGCACGTACATAATCGCCCTCCTGTACCAGAATCTGTTTGGAGAGAGCAACCAGATACTTACGCTCCTCGCCAGTACGTGATACTACTGAAATCTCACGGTTACCGCGCTTAATCTTGCCCATATTGATGGTACCGTCAATCTCGGCCACAACAGCAGGATTCGACGGATTACGAGCCTCAAACAACTCAGTTACACGTGGCAGACCACCGGTAATATCACCAGCCTTACCCTGAACACGCGGAATCTTCACAAGAATATCACCAGCGGCAAGCTGCTGTCCATCTCTTACTACAACGTGTCCACCTACAGGCAGGTTATATGAGCGGAGTATCTCCCCATTATTATCTATAATGTGAGCAGTAGGTATTTTAGTCTTATCGTGAGTCTCAGTGATGATTATCTCCTCAAGACCTGTCGATTCATCGGACTCGACCTTGTAAGTGACACCCTGAATAACAGAGTCAAGACTGACTTTACCCTCAACCTCAGTCATGATTACAGCATTGAAAGGATCCCACTCGGCAATCAAATCACCCTTCTTTACTACAGCATCATCACTGATATAGAGTGAAGAACCGTATGGCAGAGTATGAGTAGAAAGTGCGATACCGGTATTCTGGTCGATGAACTTGACCTCGCCAAGACGACCGATAACGATACGGTAAGGTGTGCCATCCTGTTTCTTTGCATCAACAGTCTTGAGCTCCTCAAACTCGATACGTGAGTCGTTCTTTGCGACGAGACGTGAGTTGGCAGCGATATTCGACGCGGTACCACCGGCGTGGAATGTACGGAGTGTCAGCTGAGTACCAGGCTCACCGATTGACTGGGCGGCAATAACACCGACAGCTTCACCCTTCTCGACCAGACGGCTGGTAGCGAGGTTACGTCCATAACACTTGGCACAGACTCCATGCTTTGACTCGCAAGTCAGCACTGAACGGATCTCGACGCTTTCAATCGGAGACTCGTCTATCTTCTTTGCCACGTCCTCGGTAATCATATCACCACCGGCAACCAAAAGCTCACCGGTTGTAGGATGAATTACATCGTGAACCGATACACGGCCAAGAATTCTCTCATAAAGTGACGCAACGACCTCATCATTTTCCTTAAGAGCTGTGCATACAAGTCCGCGCAGTGTTCCGCAGTCCTCCTCAGTGATGATCACATCATGACTTACGTCAACAAGACGACGGGTAAGATAACCGGCATCGGCAGTCTTAAGAGCCGTATCGGCAAGACCCTTACGCGCACCGTGGGTTGAGATGAAGTACTCCAATACAGACAGACCCTCCTTGAAGTTCGAAAGAATCGGGTTCTCAATAATCTGAGCGCCCTCGGCACCTGCCTTCTGTGGTTTGGCCATCAGACCACGCATACCTGAAAGCTGACGGATCTGCTCCTTAGATCCACGGGCACCGGAATCAAGCATCATATATACAGAGTTGAATCCCTGGTCATCCGAAGAAATCGTCTTCATCAGGACCTTTGACAAATCCTCATTGACATGTGTCCATACATCGATAACTTTATTGTAACGCTCGTTATCAGTGATAAGACCCATATTGTACTCTGCAAGGATACCCTCAACCTCCTCGTTACCTTTGGCAACAAGCTCTTCCTTCTCTTTCGGTATGATAATATCATTCAAGTTGAACGACAGACCTCCCTGGAATGCCATCTTATAACCAAGATTCTTGATTCCATCAAGGAACTCGCAGGCACGGCTTACACCGACCTTCTTGATTACATCGCTGATAAGGTCGCGCAGAGTCTTCTTTGAGATGACATAATTGATATAGCCGACCTCTTCCGGGACAAGCTCGTTCACAATAACACGGCCCACAGAGGTCTCGACAAGATGCCTGCAAGGATTACCCTGCTCATCTATATCCTTTACCAGAACTTTTACAATGGCGTGTATATCCACGCGACCCTCGTTATATGCAATCATTGCCTCCTCAGGTCCGTAGAACACCATTCCCTCGCCTTTCACTTTCTCTATGCAATTGCCGTTGGCATCATTGACAGAATGACGGAGTTTGGTGATATAGTAAAGTCCTAATACCATATCCTGCGCAGGGACAGTGATAGGAGCGCCATTGGCCGGATTCAGAATATTATGGGACTGAAGCATAAGCATCTGTGCCTCAAGTACAGCCTCGTTGCTGAGAGGAAGGTGAACAGCCATCTGGTCACCATCGAAGTCAGCGTTGAAAGCGGTACAGGCAAGCGGATGCAACTGAATGGCTTTACCCTCAATCATCTTAGGCTGGAATGCCTGGATACCCAGACGGTGAAGCGTCGGTGCACGGTTCAGAAGAACCGGATGGCCCTTCATAACATACTCCAGAATATCCCATATGATAGGATCCTTACGGTCAACAATCTTCTTGGCAGACTTGACAGTCTTGACTATTCCGCGTTCAATAAGCTTGCGTATGATGAATGGCTTGTACAGCTCGGCAGCCATAAGCTTCGGCAGACCGCACTCGCCCATCTTCAGTTCCGGACCAACTACGATAACCGAACGTGCCGAGTAGTCAACACGTTTACCAAGCAGATTCTGACGGAAACGTCCCTGTTTTCCTTTCAGTGAGTCACTCAGTGACTTAAGCGGACGGTTAGCCTCGCTCTTCACTGCGCTCGACTTGCGGCTGTTGTCAAACAAGCTGTCAACAGCCTCCTGCAGCATACGTTTCTCGTTACGGAGAATAACCTCAGGAGCCTTGATTTCAATCAATTTCTTCAGACGGTTGTTGCGGATGATAACCCTGCGGTACAAATCGTTCAAATCGGATGTAGCAAAACGACCGCCATCCAGAGGAACCAAAGGACGCAACTCAGGAGGAGTAACAGGGATGACCTTGAGAATCATCCACTCAGGACGGTTCAACTCACCGGATGCACGGAAAGACTCCACGACCTGAAGACGTTTCAAAGCCTCAGTCTTACGCTGCTGGGAAGTGTCGCTGTTGGCACGGGCACGCAAGTCTGCTGAAAGCTGGTCAAGATTGAGCTGGCAAAGCAAATCATAAACAGCATCAGCTCCCATCTTGGCAATGAACTTATCCGGATTGGAATCTTCCAGAGACTGATTCTCCCTTGGAAGTGCATCCATCACGTTGAGATAATCCTCTTCCGACAATAAGTCAAACTTACTCGAACCCAGCTGGCCCTTGCCCATCTCGGCATAGCAACCTGGCTGTATTACGACGTAACGCTCGTAATAAATAATGGAATCAAGCTGTTTTGTCGGTATTCCAAGCAGATAACCAATCTTATTGGGCAATGAGCGGAAATACCAGATATGGGCAACTGGAACGACCAGTGAGATATGTCCCATACGCTCACGACGAACCTTCTTCTCTGTAACCTCTACACCGCAGCGGTCGCAGACAATTCCTTTATAGCGGATGCGTTTGTATTTTCCACAATGACACTCAAAATCCTTGACAGGACCAAATATGCGCTCGCAGAACAAGCCGTCACGCTCAGGTTTATATGTACGATAGTTTATCGTCTCAGGTTTCAGCACCTCACCACTGGAATTCGCCAGAATCTCCTCCGGTGAGGCCAGACTGATGGTGATCTTCGAGAAATTGCTCTTTGTCTTTATATCTTTCTTAAAAGGCATACTCTTTGTTGAATTAAAGATGAATTAATCGAGTGCAATGCTGAGACCCAGTCCACGAAGCTCATGCAACAATACATTGAGAGATTCAGGAATACCGGGTGTCGGCATCGGATCACCCTTGACAATTGCCTCGTAAGCCTTTGAACGGCCAGTCACATCATCCGACTTTATTGTCAGAATCTCCTGAAGGACATGCGACGCGCCGAAAGCCTCAAGCGCCCATACCTCCATCTCACCAAAACGCTGGCCACCGAACTGGGCCTTACCGCCAAGAGGCTGCTGGGTGATGAGTGAGTACGGTCCGATTGAACGTGCATGCATTTTGTCCTCGACCATGTGACCGAGCTTCAGCATATAGGTCACACCTACAGTAGCACACTGGTCGAACGGCTCGCCGGTACCACCATCATACAACTGGGTCTTGCCATATCTGGGCAGACCGGCCTTGTCGGTCCACTCGTTCAAGTCATCAACAGTAGCGCCATCGAAAATAGGTGTTGCGAACTTCACTCCAAGCTCGCGCCCCGCGTGACCAAGAACAGCCTCAAAAATCTGTCCGATGTTCATACGTGACGGCACACCCAGCGGGTTCAGAACGATATCAACAGGACGTCCATCTGCAAGGAACGGCATATCCTCCTGCTTGACGACACGGCTCACAATACCCTTGTTGCCGTGACGGCCGGCCATCTTGTCGCCAACACCAATCTTACGTTTCTTGGCTATATAGACCTTGGCCATCTGAATGACACCCGAAGGCAGCTCATCGCCTATCGTAAGCGCGAATTTACGACGCTTGTTCTCGGCATCATACTCCTTGTACTTGCGCAGATAATTAACTATCAGTTTGCTGATAAGAGTATTGGTATATTCATCGCTGGTCCACTCGTTGGATTGGATTGACGAATAATCAATGCCCATAAGTGTCTCCTTATTGAAACGGGCACCCTTCGGAATGATGTCTGTACCAAGCAAGTCACATACGCCCTGTGATACTTTCTTCTCGGTCAGTTTCAAAAGTTTTGAGACCAAAGTCTCTTTCAAGGCTCCGATCTGCTCATCGAACTCTTCGTCAATGAGCGGCAGACGAGCCTTATCGGCACTCTTGGAGCCACGTGTCTTGATGGCACGGGCAAACAGTTTCTTATCTATTACGACACCCTTGAGTGAAGGTGACGCTTTCAAAGAGGCATCCTTCACATCGCCGGCCTTGTCGCCGAATATAGCGCGAAGCAGTTTCTCTTCAGGTGAAGGATCTGACTCTCCCTTTGGAGTAATCTTGCCAATCAGGATATCACCAGGCTCAACGTATGCGCCGATACGGATAATACCATTCTCATCCAGATCTTTTGTAGCATCCTCGCTTACATTAGGAATATCCGACGTAAGCTCTTCCATGCCACGCTTGGTCTCGCGCACCTCAAGGGCAAACTCATCAACGTGTACAGAAGTCAGGATATCCTCACGGACAACACGTTCGTTCAGTACAATAGCGTCCTCGTAGTTGTAACCCTTCCAAGGCATGTATGCCACAAGCAGGTTCTTGCCAAGAGCAAGCTCACCGCCGGCGGTCGAGTATCCTTCAGTCAGAATGTCACCAGCCTTTACGCGATCGCCCTTCTCGCAGATAGGACGAAGGTCTATGGTCATATTCTGGTTTGTACGACGGAACTTTGGTATCTTGTATTCTTTCTCGGCAGGCTCGAAGCTGACAAACTCCTCATCCTCTGTACGGTCATACAGAATACGTATGGTAGCTGCATCGACGTATGTCACAGTACCGTCACCCTCGGCAGTAAGCTGGGTACGCGAATCCTCGGCAAGCTGTCTCTCGATACCGGTTCCGACTATCGGAGCCTCGGTACGCATAAGCGGAACAGCCTGACGCATCATGTTGGATCCCATAAGGGCACGGTTGGCATCATCGTGCTCAAGGAAAGGAATCAATGCGGCAGCGATAGATGCAATCTGCTGGGGAGATACATCCATCAATTCCACCTCTTCAGGTGGTACAACCGGGAAGTCGGCATCACGACGGGCTTTTACCTTTGTACGGATAAACTTTCCGTTCTCGTCGTATGGAGCATTTCCTTGACCGATAATTTTGTTCTCCTCTTCCTCGGCAGTGAGATAAAGAATCTCGTCATTATTCAAATTGACATGACTGTCAGTTACCTTACGGTACGGTGTCTCAATAAATCCAAGATCATTGATCTTTGCATAAATACACAAAGAAGAAATAAGGCCGATGTTAGGACCCTCAGGAGTTTCAATCGGACACAAACGGCCGTAATGTGTATAGTGTACGTCACGGACCTCAAATCCGGCACGGTCACGGGACAGACCGCCAGGACCAAGTGCCGACATACGGCGCTTGTGGGTAATCTCTGCCAGAGGATTGGTCTGATCCATGAACTGTGAAAGAGGATTCGTTCCGAAGAATGAGTTTATTACCGAAGATACAGTCTTGGCATTGATAAGGTCTGTAGGTTTGAATACCTCGTTGTCACGGACGTTCATACGCTCACGTATGGTACGGGCCATACGGGCCAGACCTATGGCAAACTGATTGCTCAGCTGCTCACCTACAGTACGGACACGACGGTTGCTCAGGTGGTCAATGTCATCAACCACAGCCTTTGAGTTTACAAGCTCAATCAAATACTTGATAATCTCAATTATATCCTCCTTTGTGAGGACTCCTATCGACATATCGGTCGAGAGTCCGAGCTTACGGTTTACGCGATAACGGCCAACCTCACCGAGATCATAACGCTTGTCCGAGAAGAACAGATTGTTGATCACATCATGAGCCATTGTCTCATCAGCAGGATCAGCATTGCGGAGAAGTCTGTAGATGAATATGACCGCGTCACGCTCGGAATTACAGGTATCCTTCTGTAATGTATTGAATATGATTGAATAGTCTGAGAGACCGGCATTCTCTTTATGGAGCAATATAGTCTCTACACCAGACTCAAGAATAGCATCGATATTGTCAGGCTGGATTTCAGTCTCACGCTCGAGTATAACCTCGAAGCGCTCGGTTGAGATTACCTCGCCGGTATCGGCATCGGCGAAATCCTCCTGATATGTATGAAGAATTCGTGCTGCAAGCTTCCGGCCCACGCACTTCTTCAGATTAGTCTTGTTAACCTTTACTTCCTCAGCCAAATCAAAGATATCAAGAATCTGGCGGTCAGTCTCAAAGCCGATAGCACGCAACAGAGTTGTAACCGGAAGTTTCTTCTTACGGTCAATATATGCGTACATGACCTCATTGATATCTGTCGCGAACTCTATCCAAGAACCTTTGAAAGGTATAATACGAGCGCTGTATAAAGGAGTTCCGTTTGAATGGATGCTCTGGCCGAAGAAAACACCAGGTGAACGATGCAGTTGCGATACTACAACGCGCTCAGCACCACTGATAACAAAAGTACCCTGTTCAGTCATATATGGAATAGGACCGAGATAGACATCCTGGATAACTGTATCAAAGTCCTCATGATCAGGATCAGTACAATACAGTTTCAGTTTTGCCTTAAGGGGCACACTATAGGTCAGACCGTGTTCCAGGCACTCCTCAATTGAGTAACGTGGCGGGTCTATGAAATAATCGAGAAACTCCAGAACAAAATTGTTCCTAGTATCAGCTATCGGGAAATTGTCTGAGAATACCTTATAAAGACCCTCGTGTTTCCTTTTTTCCGGGGGTGTATCCAACTGCAGGAAATCTCTGAATGACTTTAGCTGGACTTCAAGGAAGTCCGGACACGGCATAGGATTCCTGACGGATGCGAAATTAATTCTCTGGCTGTCAGTAATTGAAGACATATATAGAGGTAAATGAATTGGAGATGTTGTAAATAAACGCACAAAAAGGTTAAGCACCCGCGACGGCCCAATTGCCGCCGACGGGACCACTTAACCATTACCTGACCAGCAGGTCTTTGTTATTTAAGTTCAACCTCAGCTCCAGCCTCCTCGAGAGTCTTCTTCAAAGACTCAGCCTCGTTCTTGGCAAGACCTTCCTTAACTGTGCTAGGTGCAGCGTCAACAAGATCCTTAGCCTCCTTCAGACCAAGACCGCAAGCCTCTTTCACAGCCTTTACAACCTGAAGCTTATTTGCACCAAAGCTCTTGAGGATTACATCGAATGATGTCTTCTCCTCTACAGCCTCAGCAGCAGCGGCAGGACCGGCAGCAGCTACAGCTACAGCGGCAGCTGCAGGCTCAATGCCGTACTCATCCTTCAGGATGTTAGCAAGTTCGTTAACCTCTTTAACGGTCAGATTGACCAGCTCTTCTGCTAATGCTTTTAAATCAGCCATTTTAGTATAAATTTAATTGGTTTATTACTTTGTTTGAGTATTATTCTCTCTCGCCCAGAGTCTTAAGCACTCCGTGCAGGGTGTTCGCACCCGACTGCAAAGCAGAAACAACATTCTTGACCGGCGACTGCAGCAATGCAATGACATCGGCAATAAGTTCCTTCTTGCTCTTGATATTTACTAAAGCCTCCAATTGGTTCGCACCAACATAGAAACTCTCTTCCGCGAAAGCAGCCTTCAAACCGGGAATACCGGTTTTCTTGTCAGCAGCCTCTTTAATAAGCTTTGCCGGAGCGTTTGCTACGTTAGACAGCAGCAGAGCCGATGTACCCTTCAAAGAGCCATACAAAGGCGAATAATCTGTATCAAGCTGATCTAAAGCTTTCTCAAGAAGCGTATTCTTGACAAGCACCATCTTAACCTCCTGCTTGAAGCATTTTCTTCTCAGATTGCTTGTTGCAGTTGAGTTAAGTCCTGTAACGTCGATAATGTAGAAACACGGATAAGACTGGATAGTCTGCTTCAGGTTCTCTATTACAATCGCTTTATCTTCTTTTTTCATTTCGCCTCAGGTTTAAATTTCATCCAGACTCTTGAGATCAACTTTGATACCCTTGCTCATAGTACTCGAAAGATAAATACTCTTGATATAAGTACCCTTCGCTGCAGCTGGTTTGAGCTTGTTGATCATATCAATAAACTCCTTTGCATTCTGTCTGATTGCCTCAGGCTGGAATGAAACCTTGCCGATAGAAGTATGAACAATACCGGTTTTGTCAACCTTGAAGTCAATCTTACCCTGCTTGACTTCCTTGACAGCCTTTGGAACGTCCATAGTAACAGTACCGCTCTTTGGGTTAGGCATCAGTCCGCGAGGACCGAGAATACGACCAAGAGGACCAAGTTTGCCCATCATAGACGGCATCGTAATGATGACATCAATGTCGGTCCAACCACCCTTGATTTTGTCGATATACTCTTCGAAGCCAACATAGTCTGCGCCAGCTTCCGTAGCAGCGGCAGCCTGATCAGGTGTTACCAGAGCCAAAACTCTGACAACCTTTCCGGTTCCGTTCGGAAGTGACACCACGCCACGAACCATCTGATTGGCCTTACGGGGATCCACACCAAGACGGACATCGATATCGACCGATGCATCGAACTTAGTGGTAGTAATGTCCTTGACCAATTGAGATGCCTCCTTGAGGGTATATGCCTTGCCAGCCTCGATCTTAGAGGCTGCAATCTTTTGATTTTTCGTCAGTTTGCCCATTTGATTAAAGTTTAAATGTGACTACCGGGTTAATCCTTCACTGTTATACCCATGCTACGCGCAGTACCGGCAACCATCGAGATAGCCGATTCGAGAGTAAAGCAATTGAGATCCGGCATCTTGTCCTGGGCAATCGCCGCAACCTGTTCCTTAGTGATAGAAGCAACCTTACGGCGGTTTGGTTCGGCAGAACCTTTTGCTGCTTTCGATGCTTCCTTTAACTGAACGGCCACAGGCGGAGTCTTGATGACAAAATCAAACGACTTGTCACCATAATAAGTAATGATGACAGGAAGGATCTTGCCGGACTTATCCTGGGTCCTGGCGTTGAACTGCTTGCAAAACTCCATAATGTTCAATCCCTTTGAACCGAGAGCCGGGCCAACGGGTGGTGATGGATTTGCAGCGCCTCCTTTAATCTGTAATTTGATTATTCCAGCAACTTCTTTAGCCATTGTGAATCAATATAAAAGTGAACACTATATATGAGAAAAGACATCCCGACGGAAAAACACCGACAGGATTATTCTTTCTCAACTTGCATAAAACCAAGATCTATCGGTGTCTTGCGACCGAAAATCTTGACAGTGACCTTGAGCTTCTTCTTCGCGTTGTCAACCTCTTCAATTGTACCATTGAAACCTGAGAACGGTCCGAAGGTAACTTTCACCGTCTCGCCTACGATGAAAGGTACGACAACCTCTTCCGGCTGCTCCTCCAGCTCTTCAGCAGAGCCTAGGATGCGGCTGACCTCGGAAGGTCTGAGAGGTGTTGGATTATCCATTCCTCCAAGGAAACCCAAAACATTGGGACAATTTCTAAGCCGTTGCTTGATATCGGCATCCAATTGAGCCTCAACAAGCACATAGCCAGGAAGGTAGCTACGTTCTTTAACCACCTTCTTGCCGTTTCGTACCTGCACGACTTTCTCAGTCGGTATCAGTACTTCTGAAATTTTATCCTCAAGACCATTGTTGCGTGCATCGAGTTCAAGATATTCCTTTACCTTACTCTCCTTGCCGCTGATGGCTTTGAGAACATACCATTTCTTTTCCACAGCCATTTGTCTTACTGATTAGGGGTAAATGAGTGTCATTATACCCTGGAAGCATTTATCCAACAAGAACACAACAACAGCAATCAAAAGGGAAGCAACTAATACGATGACTGCGCTGCTTGTAAGTTCCTTGCCCGAAGGCCATGTCGTTTTATGGACAAGCTCGTTGTAAGATTCCTTACAGTTGTTTATAAAATTCGTAAACATAGTCAATATTACTTTGCAGGGGTGGCAGGAATCGAACCCACATTGACGGTTTTGGAGACCGCTGTTCTACCATTGAACTACACCCCTAGACAGTGGTCAGCCCATTGAAGGGCTGACTTATCTGAGACAAGATTTAACTTATCTGAATCAATCGTCAAGAATCTGAGTGATCTGACCTGAACCTACGGTACGGCCGCCCTCACGGATAGCGAAACGAAGACCTACGTTGATAGCTACCGGGTAGATAAGATCAACCTTAATCTCTACGTTATCACCAGGCATAACCATCTCGGTTCCCTCCGGAAGAGAAATCTCACCGGTGCAGTCCATAGTACGGATATAGAACTGAGGACGATACTTGTTACGGAATGAAGTGTGACGACCACCTTCCTTCTGTGTCAGGACATAGATAGAAGCCTTGAATGAGGTGTGAGGCTTAATCTGACCCGGATGGCAAAGAACCATACCACGCTTAACCTCAGTCTTCTCAATACCACGCAGCAACAGACCTACGTTATCACCAGCCTCGCCCTGATCAAGAAGCTTACGGAACATCTCAACACCGGTAACGGTAGTCTCTTTCTCCTCGCCGAGACCAAGAATCTCAACCTTATCGCCAACCTTTACGACACCAGTCTCAATACGACCGGTAGCAACTGTACCACGGCCAGTGATTGAGAATACATCCTCAACAGGCATAAGGAATGGTTTGTCAACAGCACGCGGTGGCAGTGGAACCCACTCGTCAACAGCAGCCATAAGCTCCATAACCTTATCCTCCCATTCTGGAACACCGTTCAATGCGCCAAGAGCAGAACCACGGATAATAGGAGTATTGTCACCGTCAAACTCGTATGCGTCAAGAAGCTCACGCATCTCCATCTCAACGAGGTCAATCATCTCTGAGTCAACATCTGGAGAATCGCACTTGTTCAGGAATACAACCAGACGTGGAACGTTCACCTGACGGGCGAGCAGGATGTGCTCACGGGTCTGAGGCATAGGACCATCAGTAGCAGCAACAACTACGATAGCACCGTCCATCTGAGCAGCACCGGTTACCATGTTCTTTACATAGTCGGCGTGGCCCGGGCAGTCAACGTGTGCGTAGTGACGGCTCTCAGTCTCGTACTCAACGTGTGCAGTGTTGATAGTGATACCACGCTCTTTCTCCTCAGGAGCGTTATCAATCTGATCGAATGACTTGATCTTGTCAGCGTTACCTGATACCTTCTCAGCCAGAACCTTGGTGATAGCAGCTGTCAGAGTAGTCTTGCCGTGGTCAACGTGACCGATAGTACCGATGTTTACGTGCGGTTTGGTACGCACGAAAGTTTCTTTTGCCATAGTTTTCTTTATTAATTGATTAAAACTTGATATTTCTAAACCTAATCAATCTGCAACAGGAGGGTTTTATCCCTCTTATCTTCCCGTTTCGAGCTGTTACCGAGATTTGAACTCGGGACCTCATCCTTACCAAGGATGCGCTCTACCAGCTGAGCTATAACAGCGACAAAATGGAGCGGGAAACGGGACTCAAACCCGCGACCCTCAGCTTGGAAGGCTAATGCTCTATCAACTGAGCTATTCCCGCAACTTTGCCACGGAAGTCAGTCAGCACCTATTTAATTATAGATACGGACTACAAGCACAACTTTCGCCGCTTCCGCCTACTTGCGTGGGTGAAGATGGATTCGAACCACCGAAGTCGAGAGACAGCAGATTTACAGTCTGCCCCATTTGGCCACTCTGGAATTCACCCGTCCAATCTGTCAAAAACTCGAGCCGCTAGTCGGAATCGAACCAACAACCTACGCATTACAAGTGCGTTGCTCTACCATTGAGCCATAGCGGCAATAAGAACGTCATGCACCCGCTGCTCGTTTGAGCGGAGCGGGTGCAAAGATACGGCTATTTTTTAATCCAGCAAAGATTTTTGATAAATTTTAGTTTGACCTTAATTATTGCTGTCATTTTTCGCGCTGTTTTTCCTTATTTTTCTTGAGTTGCCTGATCAAGGCCTCAACGCAATCATCTACAGCCTGCTCAAAAGTGTCACACGTTTTATCAGCGTGAGCCTCGCCACCCTGAATTATTGCGGATATTCTGGCCTGCTTGTTAAGAGAGGTCTCGGGTTTTACCACCTCCAGAATCACGTCAATCTTACTGATTGCGTCATGCACTTTCTCCAGTTTCAAACACTTCTTCTCAATGAAAGACTGCAACTGTTCCGTAGCATTAAAATGCAAAGCTTGAATTTTTAGTTCCATAGACTTTATAATTTAAATTGTCACTCGTCAGAAACAAAACGGATATCAGGTTCTTGGATGCGCCTGCCTGTATATACGTTTCAGTTCCTCGGATGTAGTATGAGTATATATCTGAGTTGTCGCAAGGCTCTCGTGGCCTAGCAATTCCTTCACCACGCCCAGACCGGCATCGTGGTTGAGCATTGTGGTAGCAAATGTATGACGAAGCACGTGCGGGCTTTTCTTTCCCGGTACAGAAACCAACGACAATGAGTCTCTTACTATTTTATAGACTTGATGCCGCTGGATACGGTTACCTTTTTGATTAATGAAAAAGGCATCAGGACAATTGCGAATAACAGAGCCTCTCTCCTGAAGATAAGCTCCCAATACATTCTCCAGCTCGTCACCAAACGGGATGATCCGCTGCTTGTCACGTTTTCCCAGAACCTTTATAGTATGAGTATCAAAACTTATATCGGAATCATTGAGTCCAACCAGTTCTGCCAGACGCATTCCCGTTTCATACAGAACAGTTATTACCGCCCTGTTCAGCGCACCGGCAAAGCCACTGCCCAAGTCGGTCTCGTCAAGCAGCCTGTCCATCTCGGACTCACGCACAAACCGAGGCAACGGTTTACTGCCCTTCGGTCCCTTCAAGCCATAGGCAGGCGATGACACCGTATATCCACGGGCACACATAAACTTATAGAACGAGCGTAACGTGCTGAGCTTTCTGTTGACAGTCGATGGAGCGCATCCATTCTCAATCATCCCAGCTGTCCAGGAGCGGACAATATCACGGTCAATCGTACAAAAGTCAAGTTGCCGGTCAATCCCGAGGAAGAATGACTCAAAGAGTTCCAGATCCTTGCGATAGCTTTGGATAGTACGGTCGGAATAATTCCTCTCCAAATCCAGATACTCACAGAACTTGTCTATGTACATATCAGCCTATCTAATACAGATAAAAAAATCGTTGCCGAAATGATTCGGCAACGAATATATTGAAGAAATCCGGAAAAAGCAATTTCCAGGAAGGATTTTTAATCCTCAGCCTGCTGCAGTTTCTGAACGTAAACAGCATGCTCCATACGGAGACGCTTCAGCTCAGATGGTTTGTCAAACTGCTGACGACGTCTCAATTCCTTGATAACGCCAGTCTTCTCATACTTTCTCTTGAACTTTTTCAGGGCGCGTTCAATGTTCTCACCCTCCTTTACCGGAACTACAATCATTTTTAGTCAATTATTTATTAAAACTTTAATTCGGTTTTTAGTAATCTTCAAAAAATAACTTGGTAATCTCTCCGAATCTTTTGCGCCCATATTGTTTGTCTCATCAGTCACTATGCCCGCATAGCTCCTTCTTCGGCAATCAATCTGGCCTCAAAATCTTTCGGCTTTCTTACCAACTTATTTTTT
>JAZLKB010000075.1:0-130364 GCA_045597365.1 Bacteroidaceae bacterium
ATGCCGCAGCCTGATGACGAGTTGCGCCAGGCCGGGTTCTCGAAGGACGGCAAGACGGCAGAGTCTCAGATTGTGCTGGGACTGCTGGTGAGCGAGGACGGGTATCCGCTGTCCTACTCAATCTTCAACGGAAGCCAGTACGAGGGGCGCACGATGATACCGATAATCGACGACTTCGTGCAGAGGTTCAAACTGACGGACTTCGTCGTCGTTGCCGACTCCGGGCTTATGAGCGCGAAGAACGTCGCCCTGCTGGAGACCGCCGGCTACAAGTACATCCTCGGAGCGAGGATACGCAGCGAATCACCGGCCATCAAGGACTGGATCCTGTCGGTCGACCGGACAGACGGGCATATGGAGGAATACAGCAAAAGCGACACACAGAGGCTCATCGTCAGTTACTCAGACACAAGGGCGAGAAAGAACGCCTGGAACCGGAGCAAAGGCGTCGAGAGACTGCGGAAGGCCTACGCCAAGGGCACGCTCACAAAGGAGAACGTGAACAAGCGCGGTTACAACAAGTTCCTTGACATCAGCAAGGACATCATCGTATCCATCAACGAGGACAAGATAGAGGAGGACATGCTCTGGGACGGTCTGAAGGGCTACATCACGAACACCGACCTACCCATGGAGGAGGTCATATCCCAGTATCACGGTCTTTGGGTAGTGGAGCGGGCCTTCAGAATCGGTAAGGGTACGTTGGAGATGAGACCGATGTTCCACTTCACGGAGAAACGCATTGAGGCTCACATCTGCATCTGCTTCGCGGCCTATAAGGTCTACAAGGAACTGGAACGCGTCATACGTTCAATAGGACTTGGAATGAGTGTGGACAGGGTCTTATGGATAGCGAAGACCATTACAACGATACGCCTGAAGTTGCCGAACGGCGAGACCTACTCCCAGACCCTCTTCACCACCCCTCAGCAGGAGTCCCTCAGGCCGCTGCTGGATGCCCTGAAAATCGACCCTGGCAAACAGGGTGACGCATAGTCAAAGTCAGGAAAAAATGTTTTGATTACGTCTTGAATTGTTTCGATGGGGTTTTCCTTGCGAAGATCCTATAGGTGCTTGTATTGTAATGAAAAGGACCTAACTTACTGCTCTATATTTTCTGCCGACAGACCGGTTGCCTGCGCGATTGAGTCAACGTCCATTCCCATTGCACGAAGCCGCCTGGCAATCTCCATTTTCTCAATCTTACTTTCGGCACGCGCCTCAGCCAAACCCTCGGCACGGCCTTCTTCGCGGCCCTCGACCAAACCGTCTATGTGGGCCGTGTACATGACGTCGTTCTCTATCATTATGTCGTTGATGTGGGCATCGTATGACTGACGCTCGGAGCGCGACATGCTGATGTACTCCAGTTTGCGACGAGCCTCCTTAAGGCCGGGCGCGGTGGTGTTCTCGTCTATCTGGCCGGTCTTGAGGTAGCGTATCCACTCCTCAAGATGATTCCCGGCAATCTTGTCGAACGCGTTCACACGTATCAGATAGTACTCAGGGAACACCTCGGCGGGAGTACGCATCGAGAGCACGTCCTTCTCCCTGCTGCTTATCTTCAGCAGGTCCTTCTTGTTCAGACCGACGAAACTCGTCTGGCCGTGATAGATGTAGTCCTCGCCCGTGCCGAGGTCGAAATACAGGATGTTGATGCTATAGACCTTCTTGACTTTGTCGTAACGGTCACCAAGGCTGATGTGTTCGGTGATGGTCTTGGCTACACCGTAAAGTATGCGCTCCAGAAAATAGTACTCGCGCGTCTGCTGTATCTCAACGAGGATTATCTCGTCCTTGCTGTTCAGGGCCTTGATGTCAACGCGGTTGTATTTGTCATCGCGGGCAGTCTGGTTGCCCTCGCTCTCCAGGAGTTCGATGATGTGAACCTCCTCACCCAGAAGGACCGTTATCAGTCCCTCCAGAATACTGAAATTGGACTTGTCGCGAAGAATGCTCTTCGCCGCCCAGTCGAATCTGACGTACCTGTCTTCCATAATGTTTTTCATTTATCACGGCAAACATAAGCAAAAAGGATAAAGCAGGAAAGTCAAAATCGTGAAAAAGAGACTCTTGCCCGTGAAAAATCACGATTAAGCACAATCAACATCACACCGCACATCCAAGGATTCACACAAGAATGGTCCTACAACAGCCTACAGAGGCTTTGGCGGCAGGGTGGCGGGGCATTCCGTCGGCCGGCGTTAAGCGAGGTAGCTCCGCAAGGCGTAAAGAACGGCGTGTGTCTGAAGGACGTTAGACAGCGCACCAGCGCTGGCTAAAAGGACTGAGTTAGCCGTTTAGCCTTACGGAGCGTAAGCGAGCAGCCGAACGGCGTATGCCCCGCCGCCCTGCCGCCAAAGACGTGCTCAGAGTAAGCTACCACTTGTTCCATCCATTGCCTTGCGTTCCGGCATTGCAATCTCGGCTTCATAGGTAGCCATACCGAATGGCTTAGGACACAAAATAACGAGTAGTCATTTCAGCTTGATTTTCAGGATATTGACCGAGAAAGGAGCTACATCGAAACTGACCCTGTCGCTTGATTTGCCGGATTTGATTTCCGTGCATTTCGGATAAATGAGCTGAGGGTTGTCCAGCGTGTTCTCGTCTGTGCCGTTTTCTGCGGCGAGCTGAGTCAGAGTTACAGCCTCAGACGCTTTGGTGTCAACTTTGCAATTCTTCAGATTGACGACACCGGGAGCGAATCCCTCACCCAGATTTACAACTTTCACGTACATAGTGTTGGTCGGCTCATCGATGGTTGTTGATGCGAACACCCCCTCCATCATCAAGCCTTTCTGGAGCTTGCAGGCAAAGTCAAGCCTGCCGTCAATATAGCAATGCAGGCTGTCTTCATCGACATCTATCTGGAGGTCATACCAGCGGTTGCTCTCTACTCTGAAACGCTTCTGTGGAGCAATTCCACTCTTGCTGCCTTTGAGGGTCTGCTCGACACTGTTGATGGCATTGTCCCAGCCGCCCACGTTATACCATTGGTAATTCAATTCATCGGCATAGCCCACAAGCATCAGAAAGCCCTGCATACCGCTCTCCTTCATGGCCTGTACCTTGTAAGAATACTTTCTTGAATCAATCTGCCGGGGGCTGACGCTTATGGCAGGTTCAAGTTTGGAGCGCTGCACAAGTTCATCATTCTCAATGCTCCAGTTGCCACTGACAGTCTTCCATTCTGACAGGTCACCTGCAGGCAGTTCCTTGCCATCGACAATGAGCTGAGGATTACGGAAATGCACATTTGTGTTCCATGAACCGAGACCTACCCGGACAGGCTGTTGCGTTTCGTGCTTAGGCTCAGGTTTGTTCAGCGTCCAGGAGCAATCAGTCTTGACCACGCGGGTACCGATATTGTTCGGGAAGAGTTTCTGCACATAGTACGAAGGAGTACCCATACTCTGGTATGAGTTGAACCGGATCATATCAGGACGCCAGCGGGCATCATTATCATTGACGAAAATGGGAGCGTAGGAATTCATCGCAACCACGTCGGAATTGTTCTCCATACCCATCATAAAGACGGCCTCTCCAAGAGCCGCGTTCATATTTCCGACAGCACCGAACTGACTCGTAACAGCATACTCACCGACATAGACCTTATGTGAGTCACGGGGATAGCTGTCATACTTGTTGAAGCGTTCGGCAAACCAAGTGGGGTTACGGTAATAATGCTCGTCAACCATATCAACAGGGTAATCATTGCGCCAGCTGGGGTCATCGGTACTCCAGGACTGGACATCGCCGATGCAAGTCACATCAGGATATTTGGCCTTGATGGCATTGTAGAACTGGATATACCGTTCCGGATAATGGTCAGACTGGTCGGAATTATTATCCATGTGGTAATTGTAGTTCTCATTTCCAATTTCGATATACTTAAGGCCGAAAGGCTCAGGATGACCGTTCTGTGCGCGCAGCTTGCCGTAGGGGGTAGAGACATCGCCGTTCGCATACTCCAGTGCATCAAGACATTCCTCAATCCAGCTGCCAATCTTGTCGTATGGATCGCAGCCGCCATGCCAGATGCCTACGTTCACCACATAGAGAGGCTTTGCACCGATGTCCTCGCTCAGCTGAAGATACTCGTGGAAACCTATGCCATCGCTGGTGCGATATCCCCAATTGACATTCTGGTGTCCTTCACGTTCCTCGATAGGACCGATGGTACGTTTCCAGCGGAATGCGTTGTCAGGACTTCCCTGCCCCTCCACAAAGCATCCTCCGGGAAAACGAAGGAATTTGGGATGCATATCCGCCAGCATCTGCGCAAGGTCCGGACGCATGCCATTCGGACGGTTCTTGAAAGTGGGAGGAAAAAGCGATACAACATCAAGCTGCAATTCTCCCGCATTGTCCGATGTAAGCGAGAACTGCCCCCTTGGGTCATCACCCTTGGCAATGACAGTTGTAGAATACTTCGTCCACACACCGGTGTTTTTCACCGCTATCGGAGCGCTGCCCAGATTCCCGCCACCAGCTGAGACAAGCGATGCCGTCAAAGTGCCGTCAAATCCCTTATCGCTCTTGGCGAAGAAACTCAGTTCATACTTTTGACCCGCAACAACATTCATGCCCCAGAACCCTTCATTGCGCACGCCGTCACCCGGCGCTGCGAACTTCACGTTCAATGCATTGTGCTGCACATTGTTGAGAAGATTCTGCTGTGTAAGGGTCATCTGCGCACCTCCTACAGCAAACCAGTTGCTGATTTCCGAGTGTTCACCCCGTACCTTTGAGAGATCATCCTGCTGCATAGTGTTGTCCTCGAAAGATCTGTTTCGGATAAGCTCCGCATAAAGACCGCCATCGGCAGCATGGTTGATATCCTCATAAAAGAGACCATAATGGACAGGGCTTATTTCAGGCCCCGGTTGCATTGCATCCACATCAATCACCACCTGCGCATTCCCGGCGCAAGCGGTTACCAGCAGAGCAGATAAAAGGAAAGAATAGTTCTTCATACTGTAAATTGTCACTTAGTTGTGCAAATTTAAATAAGTTGGTAAGAAAACCGAAAGATTTTGTGACCGGATTGTTTGTCGAAGAAGGAGCTATGCGGGCATAGTGACTGATGAGACAAGTTATCCCGTTTTGCCATTGTGGTTTCCGGAATTATTTCCGGTGCGGAATGACCACGCTCAAAAGCGATGAATCTTATCATCAAATCAATAATATGTTTGCATAGATTCATAAAAGCACTTACATTTGTGTGATTTTAGAAAAACAAAAAAACATATCTGAAATGGCTGTAAAAATTCTAAGTGTGGACGACGAGATTGATCTCGAGATGCTGCTGAGACAGTATTTCCGCAGAAAGATTCGAAACGGAGAGTATGAATTCTTTTTTGCCCACAACGGGCTTGAAGCTCTCGAGATACTATACAAGCATCACGATATCGACATTGTGATGTCCGACATAAATATGCCGGAAATGGACGGACTGACACTCCTTGGTAAAATCAACGAGATGCGCAACCCGGCACAGAAATGCATTATGGTCAGTGCCTACGGAGACCTCGGGAACATCAGGACCGCGATGAACAACGGCGCTTTTGACTTCGCGACAAAGCCTATCGACCTTGATGACCTCCAAAGGACAATAGACAATGCAATCCAGCAGATAGAATACGTCCGCAGTTCGATGAAGGAGCACAAGGAACTCGTTGACATTCAGACAGACCTTTCGGCAGCAAGGGGAATCCAGCATGCGATTCTGCCGAAGGATTTTGTGCTTGAAGGTGCAGCAGGGGAATCTCTGGACATCCATGCGAAGATGGTAGCAGCCAAACAGGTAGGAGGAGACTTCTACGATTTCTTCAAGGTAGATGACAGTCACGTTGCCTTTGTCATAGCGGACGTAAGCGGCAAGGGAGTTCCTGCAGCGCTATTTATGGCCGTGACCAGGACAATGATCAAAGCCTATTCCACCAAGAGCATCAATTCCAGTGACTGCATGGAGAAGGTCAACAATCTTCTGAGCGAAGAGAGCCTCAATTCGATGTTCGTGACGACATTCTACGGAATCATCGACACCCAGACCGGCCAGATAGACTACACAAATGCCGGGCACAACCCTCCATATATTCTCAAGGCAGACGGTTCAGTCTCTGCGCTTCCTTCGGACAAGAACATCGTTCTCGGTGCAATTGGAGGCCTGAAATACAAGAGCAACACTGCCACCCTGGAAAAAGGAGACCTATTATATATGTACACGGACGGCGTAACTGAGGCTGAAAACGTGAATCACGACCAGTTCTCCGAAGCGACCCTCGAACAGGATCTGGCATCCTTGAAGGGAAGCGACAGCCAAACCGTTGTAAATACGATTATGACAAAAGTCAAGGAATTTACCGGAGAGGCCGAGCAGAGCGACGACATCACCCAATTGGTTATCAAAAGAAAATGACCTCTAAAAAACAGCATATTGTGCATTTGGTCTGCGCCATTGCCGCAACCGGAGCTCTTGTCGGAGCATATTTCGTCGGCAGGGCTCAGGGAGAGGCTGGCGACACCGGTATGAGAGCGGAAGTGGAAAAGCTACGCAAGAGCGAAGCGGACGCTGCAATCGTAACGAGGGTAAGCCAGCAGATGGAGGAAATCGCCTATCAGCAGAAAGTGATTTCCGACCAGCAGAGAGACCGTGCCGAAGAGCAGTCGGATCTCGCAATAAAAATGCGCGACCAGGCCGAGCACGAGAAAGTCCTTGCCCGTCAAGCAGAGGAGAACGCCGTAAAGTCGGCACAGGAAGCCTCCGAGCAAAGGCAGAAAGCCGTTGAGCAGCAGATTCTCGCTGAAGAGCAGAGAGACCAGGCAGACCTTGCCAGACGCATATCCGACACTCTCAGCTACAAAGCCCTCGGAAGAACGCTCGGATATTCAGCAATCGTAAGGCAGGAGAGTTCAGACACGGAACTTGCGGGACTTCTTGCGTACGCGAGCTGGCATTTTCTGGACAAATATAAAGGAAACACATATCAGAGTGAATCCTTCAAAGCCCTTGTATCCTGCTCGGGAATGATGCGCAGCTATTCCCTGAAAAAATCCGGAGGCGTGAATGCAATGTGCGCTTTTGCAGACGGTTATGCCATTGTATCTGACTACGGCGAGATTGAAATCCACAAAAAGGACGGTTCTTTGGTGTCCACCCCGGTACAGAACCCGGACTATGAATTCAAGGCCGCTCTTGCTGATGGCAGCACCCTTTATGCCCTTTCGGCGCACGGGCCGCTTGTAGTATGCTCGGCCACCAGTCAGACCAATTCCATCATCCTGCCCGAAGACAAATATATCGGCCTTTTCGAAACCGGGGAAGGCCTCTGCGCAATAGGAAAGCACAGCATCTCTGTCATCAACAAGAAGTCTCTTTCCGTAATGGAGACACAGAATATCAAGGATGGAATACTCTCGTTCGTGAAGACGGAAAATGGAACTATCCTATTCCTTGAATCCGGTAAATGGAATCTCTACGGAGCGGACGGAGCCCTGAAGGATATCCATGCTGCCGTTTCTGAACCGGTAACGGCGTCCTGCTATGATGGCAGGCACCTGTTTCTTGGACACAAGCACGGTGTGATTGATATGGTATCCAAAGGGGAACAGGTCGTCAGCCTGCACGGTCATATAGGGAGCGTGCTGGATCTGGAAATCTGCGAAAACATTCTCGTATCATCCTCGTACGACAAGAGTATTCTTGTGTGGAATCTGGAACAGCTTGAAATATCCGGAAACGAAAGCATGCAGACTCCGGCAGACCTGAAGCTCACAGACAGCTGGCCTCTCTGCCTCCTTGGCATAGACTCCAACAACATCGCAGCCGGTTTCAGCGACGGGCAGGTCTTCCACACCTGCATTTCCGCTTCCGAGATGGCAAACGCCATTTTGGAAAAGACAACCAGGAACCTGACCCCAGAGGAGTGGCAGCTCCACATAGGAGCTTCCGTTCCATATGAAACATTCAAGTAGAGACGGTTATGAAGAAGATATTGACATCCATTTGTGCAGCACTGCTGCTCTTCAGTATCACCGCTAGTGCAGCAGTTGTAGGCAAGCCTTTCTTCAGGAACTGGTCTGCAATGGAATATGGCGGCCACAACCGGAATTTCGACATAGTCTGCGACACTACCGGCAGAGTTTTCGTTGCGAACTTCGAAGGCCTTGCAATCTACGACGGAACGGGCTGGGAAATCCTCCATACCCCCGGAATTTCCAGAGTGACGAGCCTTCTTGCAGCAACTGACGGAAAAATCTATTTCGGCGGGAGCAACCTGCTTGGTTTTGTCACCCCCGGCGGGAACACTGCGAGCTATATAGCAGACGACACTGACATCAAGATCCGTTTCGGAGAGATTTCAAATATCTACGAGACAGACGGAACAATATGTTTTGCGAACACTTCCGGACAGTCATGGACCGTGAAAGACGGGAGCGTGGTCGAGAACGACGAGCTCCAGAGTCCGGTTTCCGGGCGCAGTGATGTCCTCAGAATTGCCGGAACCGGTATGATAGCCACGGCAATTGCAGACAAGGGATTGAGTATCAAGACAGAAAAAGATGAAGAACTGTACTCTCTGTCATCGTCCGACGACCTGTGCAGCGACAATATCAATGCAATGGCTTATGACGGGAAGGGCAGCCTCTGGGGAGCCACGGACAATGGTATTTTCGTAGTGAATCTCTCTCCTGTCTTCACGCAATACACCAAAACAGACGGACTGACCGGACAGGTAACCGATATTCTGTTGTATGAGGGTCACCTGTACGTCGGAACCCTGCAGGGCTTATTCCTTCTTGGAAATGACAACCGATTCACAAGAATAGAGGGAATCACCCTAGCCTGCTGGAAGATTTCCCAGGGGAACGGATCTCTGATTGCATCAACGGCACAAGGTCTGTACGAAATAAAGGGAGATAAGGCAAACAGCCTGAGCAACAGACACACGCTTTGTGCAATACACGACACCAACTCGGTCTGGTACACGGGCGAGTTGAACGGAATATACCGCCACAGCGCTACGGATGACGTTCTTATTGCCGAGATCACGAATACTGTGAATCTTTCA
The DNA here is from genome assembly GCA_045597365.1 of Bacteroidaceae bacterium. Classification (GTDB taxonomy): domain Bacteria; phylum Bacteroidota; class Bacteroidia; order Bacteroidales; family Bacteroidaceae; genus Colenecus. The sequence continues at coordinate 9,078 of JAZLKB010000075.1, forward strand.
AAAGACAGTGATGGGAATATCTGGGCGATAACTCTTGCAAACGAGACCTTCTGCAAGAAGTCAGGGAGCAGTTCTTTCGAGCCCGCAGAAAACAAGTCCCTGAGCCTGCTGTTCTCTTTCACGGACTCCAAAGGAAGAGTATGGCACTCAGCCGATGGAAATCATGGCCTTTCCGCCGAAGGTATTTCCGACCGCATGAAAAAATGGTGTGAGCCCTTGAAGGAGTACGACATCCAGGCGATGGAAGTCGGACAGGACAGAATATGGGTCGGAGGAAGCTTCGGACTTATATGTATGGATTCCGAAAAGATTGAGCAAACAGATCCTTTCGCTCCAGTTCTTCAAGTCAGATCATTCACCCAGAACGGCAACGATGTCAGTCTCTCTTTTGCCAACGACAAAATCGACGCGTTCGGAAAGACCCTGTACAGTTACAGGATGCACGAGAACGATGAGTGGACTCCATGGAACTCCAATCAGGATCTCAACTTCAGCAATATGATGGGCGGAGATTACCAGTTCACCGCAAGAAGCATCGATGCCCACGGAAACATCGCTACAGGCGAGACAGTCCGCTTCAGGATTCCGCGCCCCATATACTTCAGATGGTATGCAATTATCCTGTACATCATACTGCTGGTTCTTATCATAGCCGGCATCTTCAGGCTCAGGATACATCAGGCAGAACAGAGGCAGAAAGAACTTGAAGCCCAGGTCAAGGAGCGCACCAGCCAGCTTGAAGCCGCGCAGAACGCCCTTATCAAGCAGGAGAGAGAAGCGACAGTCGGTAAATTGACCAAGGGTCTTATCGACCGTATCCTGAACCCGATGAACTACATCAACAACTTTTCACACCTCACAACGGGTCTTCTGGGAGATTTGAAGGGCAATCTGGAGCAGAACCAGGACCAGATGAACACCGATGACTATGAGGATTCTCTGGACATTCTGGATATGATGGGCAGTAATCTCTCCAAGATTGCCAACCATGGAATGTCCACCACAAGAATACTCAAAGCTATGGAGGAGCTCCTCAAGGACCGCCGTGGAAAGACCGAGCAGACCAATATCAACAGCCTCTGCCAGCAGACCATAGAAGTGTTCAGCAAGTATTTCGAAAAGGATATCCAGGATTGCAGAATCCGCGTGGAGTGCAAACTATGTGAAACTCCCGTCATGTGCGAGCTTGTTGCCGAGCAGTTCGGAAATGTCCTGAAATATATGCTTGGCAACAGCATCTATGCAATACGCAAGAAATTCGAGAAACAGGCATACGAGCCTGTTGTCCGCCTGTCGCTTGAAAAGGGCGAGACTCCACTGGTCAAGATTTACGACAATGGAATCGGAATTGAAGATACTATCAAGGACAAGGTCTTCGACCCGTTCTTCACTACAAAACCCACTGGCGAGGCTCCGGGTATCGGGCTATATATGAGCCAGCAGATTATCCAGGATTTCGGAGGCACGATTTCCTTCGAATCGCGCAAGGATGAATTTACAGAATTTTCCATCAAATTGAAATAAACGTTTTTATGGATAATTGTGAAATGGAGGCAGCTCAGCTGCGTGAACAGCTCGAGGCGATGCAGGAAAAACTGCGCAAGCAGGAAAAGATGGCATCAATCGGGATGCTGAGTGCCGGTATCGCGCACGAAGTGCAGAACCCTCTGAATTTCGTATTGAATTTCAGCAAGCTCTCCAATGGTCTGTTGGCAGAACTGAACGGAATCATTGAAGACTGCACAGATAAAATAGACGAAAACGATGCTCTTGACCTTCAGGATATAATAAAGGATTTGAAGGACAATATGGATAAGATTCAGGAGCACGGAAACAGGGCTATCAACGTCATTCGCGGTATTCTGATGCAGAGTCGCGGCAAGGAAGGAGAATTCCTCCCCACCGATGTCCAGCAGCTCATTCACGAATACGTCTGGTTGAGCTACCACGCCGTAAGGGCGAACGACAAGACTTTCAACGTCTCTATTCACGAGGAGTATCAGGATGGTATGCCGAAGATGATGGTTGTTCCTCAGGATTTGAGCAGAGCCGTTCTCAACGTTATGAACAACGCCTGCTACACCGTCAATGAGCGCAGAATGAGTTCTTCCGAGCCTGACTATCAGCCGGCAATTGCCGTGAAGGTAGGATTCAATCAGCAGGAGAGTATCCTGAAGATTGATATGACTGACAACGGAATGGGTATGAGCGCAGAAGTCAAGGAAAAACTCTACGAGAACTTCTTCACGACAAAACCGGTCGGCCAGGGCACAGGCCTTGGAATGGGCATAATCCGCCAGATTGTGACGGAAGAGCACAAAGGCCAGGTACTCGTTGAGACGGAACTGGGAAAGGGCACAACTTTCACCTTCCTTATTCCAGTCAAAGCATCTGCTTATTAGCGCGATGCAGCACATATATTATCCGCTTTGTTTAAAGCACAAATGGACTTATAAACCTATTTCCGTAATTTAATTTACAGTTTGGTTAACGTTATTTAGAATGAACACGACAAAATCTTTGTCCACCGCGCTTGTCTGCCTGCTGTTCGGACTGGTATCCCTCAATGCCCAAAACGGCAATGATTATTTTATGGAGGCCGAAAAAGCTTACAACATCGGACGTTTTGAATATGTCGATTCCCTGCTCTCAAGCCATGTTCTGGAACTTGAAAGTGCCCAGACCGTGCGCGCTTACAGGCTGCTGACCCTCAGCAATATGTTTCTGGACAGGAACGATCAGGCCGAGCAATATGCTGCAAAACTGCTAAGCATTGACCCGTACTACACCGCCTATGGAGACACCCCGCGCTTTTCCGCCCTTATAGAAAAGATGAAAGCCGGTAAGGGTGCGACAATTACAACGGCATCGCAGCAGGCAGAGACAATCGAAGAAGCCCCTGTGCCCGTGACCCTGATCACGAGCGAGATGATCCGATGCAGCAACGCAAGGACTGTCGGAGAACTGCTGAATCTCTATGTCCCGGGAGTTTTCCCCGTTGAAGGCGAAGAGTCAAACTTCAGTATGCGAGGAATGTTCGGTTACTCCCAGGAGGAGGTTCTGTTCCTTCTTAACGGTGTCAGACTCAATAGTTACAACACCCATTCCTTCGCTCCCGACTACAGGCTCAACATCCAAAATATCAAGCAGATAGAGGTTCTGAGGGGCTCTGCTTCATCTCTTTACGGAAATGTCGCCCTCTCGGCCGTGGTGAACATAATCACGAAGTCCGGAGCGGATGTGAACGGACTTGAGTTGAGCGCGGCGGGCGGACATCCCGCCACAGCAGAAGGAAGCCTTATGTTCGGCAAGAAGATTGCTGACGCCGAGGTTCTGGCCTGGGCATCGTTGTACTATAGCAAGGGACACAAGTATGACATAGCAGCGGACGACCCTGTTGACGGGTACGGTTTCGTACCAGTTGACGGCAGCATAACGGTGGGAGGCTATTCTACACCGCCTGCATACGACCTCGGTATGAACCTGAAATGGAAACATTTAGACCTTCTTGCTACACACACCTACGGAAAGAGAAGCTATGCCTACTGTAACCTTCTGGTTCCGTCAACGTATTCAGTGGATAGATACGGCGAGGCCTACAATATGAGTCCCGGCAGAGGCGTGGCATCGTCAAATATGAATGTGAGGTATTCCAACAAATGGGACAGATGGGGATTTGAAGGCAATCTCTACGGCAACCACGAGAACACCGCCATGCTAAATATTTTCGGAGACATTGTTCCTTCTGAAATAGGATTCTGGCAAGATCAAACCTGGCTGCTTCCGGACGATGACCCAAACATATTCGTCAATTATACAAACGGTCAGTTCCAGGGACAGAGCTGGAAGAACTTCAATCTCGGTGCGAATCTCAAAGCCCTGCTGGACTACAACTTCATCGGTCACGGAAACTTCCTGTTAGGAGCCCAGTACGACTTTTTCAACATCTATTACAACGATATGCTGCTGGGAGCTGACTTCGACCACATTCTGGTATCAAGGGTAAACGAGCGTTCTTCTCTTATTGAAAATGCCTCCGAATCGACCTACTCAGTCTTTTTCCAGTTCAAACACTATTTCACCCAGACGCTGATTTTCAACGGCGGACTTCGTTATGACCACAAGAACAGGTACAACGACGTGATGGAAGACGTGTTATCCCCCCGTGTGGCTCTTATATGGAACCCTACAGCCAATCAGAACTACAAGATTTCATACGGACGTTCATTCGTTGACGCGCCATTCTTCTACAGGGCTTCCCGGAATATATATTACGGAAACTCAGACCTGAATCCTCAATACCTCAACAACATTCAGCTCACTGCCACAATAAAGATTCCTTCAGTCCATCTGACCTACGAGGGGAATCTGTTCTACAATAAGGTCAAGGACATAATCGTCCTCGGAGACTGGTATTATGAGAATGCTGGTGTGATGAATACCGGCGGTTTTGAGAACATTCTTACTTTCCAGTATCACGGATGGAATGCCGGAGCAAGGCTTTATCTGCAGAAGCTATTCAGTTCGGAGTGTATCAAGGCAGAAGATGACTGCATATTCTCCGTACCCAATGTATCAGCGCGACTGAATCTGTCCAAGGAAGTTGCGAAGGGACTGACAATAGGAACCGAAATGTATCTAAACGGCAAGACCAAGTGTGTGCTTCCACCTTATATTATGATTGGTGGCGAGCCTGTTGAGGACACTAATTTCAACTTTCCTACAACATTCCTGATGGATATGGGAGCTACATACCGTTTATCATCATTTGAATTTTTCATAAAAGCCAAGAACATCACAAATCAGAAGTACCGGTTAGGAGGCGACCGTGTGCCCGTACTCGGAGAAAGTTTCTCCATACTTGGAGGTGTTACTGTCCATATTTAAAAATATAAAATGGGATTTACCGATTCATTCAGACTCTGCGCAGAATCTTGGGCTGACAGAACAGCTATAGTTGACAATGGAGCGACACGCAAGACAAGCTACGCAGAACTTGACCGCCTAAGCGGTTGCGTTGCAGGCAAGTTGCATAATCTGGGATGTAACAAAGGAGATTTTATACTTGTAAACATAGGGCGATGCATGGAATACATCGCCGCATATTTTGGCATTCTCAAGGCAGGCTGCGTTGTTGTTCCAGTTATTCCCGAATACCCTCAGAAGCGTCTGGATTATATAATATCCGACTGTGAGGCAAAGCTTGTCATTACCAGTGAATTTTTCTCTGACATAGATGAATTCGAGAGTTTCACCGATTCCGCAAACGGAGCGGAACCGGCAGTACTGACATATACATCCGGTTCCACAGGATCGCCCAAAGGGATTCTGCTATCCTCGGCTGACCTTCTCAGAGCGACAGAACAGGGAGCCTCCCTCCTTCAAGGAGTTGAGCCTCTGGTTCACGGTGCCGGTACGCAGTTCACATTCATATTGCACATTCTGGAATATCTGTCTGTACTCCTTTCCGGAGGAGTATGCCATATTCTGGATGATACTGTGCGCAAGGGAGCCGACACTCTGTCCGACTATTACAGCCGGAACGGAATTACGACAAGTATCATCACCCCGGCAATTCTGAGATTTTTCCATAATCGTGGACATAGTCTTAAGCGCGTGATAACCGTAGGAGAGAGAGTCAGCGGCGTTGCTCCAGAGGGATATGAACTGGTGAATCTGTACGCAATGACAGAGACTGTGGGAGTCGGTGCTATTTTCAATATTGACCGCCCGTATGAGAACACCCCTATAGGAAAGGGTATGGAAGGTGTCACTGTAAACGTAATGAACAGTGACGGTAAACCTCTAACAGATGGCACCGAGGGCGAAATATGCATCATCGTAGAATCTGACACTGTCTATTTCAAGGATCCGGAAAGAACTGCGCAGACCTTCTGCCGCCTTCCCGATGGCAGGACTCTTATCCACACCTCGGACATTGGTTATGTCAACGGGAACGGAGACCTAGTCTATTCCAACCGCAAAGACCGTATGGTAAAAATCAACGGTCAGAGGGTTGAACCCGGCGAGGTGGAATACGCTATGAACCAGATAGATGGTATTGAGAGGGCTATTGTAACCGGTTTTACAGACCAGTTCAGTTCGAGCACTTATCTTGTCGGATACTACAAACTCACCCCGGACAGTACCATAAAGGATGATCAGATACGGGACAGCCTTCTTGGGTGTCTTGCTCCCTATATGGTTCCGCGATTTTTCTGTCGTGTGGATTCCATCCCGCTGAATACCAACGGAAAAATAGACATAAGCTCACTTCCTAAGGTAGAAGTCGGAAATTATGTCAGTGAATATGCGGCTCCGGAATCGGAGACAGAGAAGGCTCTGTGCGATGCTTTCAGCAAAGTACTCGGGCTTTCACAGACCGGACTGGACGACGACTTCTTCCTTCTTGGTGGCGACAGTATCAGAGTCATGTCGCTGACTCAGGAATACACCGGACACAACCTGACTTCGACAATGGTGTTTCAGGCAAGGACTCCGCGAGGGATAGCCCAGCTGCTGGAAAAGAGCACGAATAACTTTGTGCATTCAGCCCCTGGCGATGCCGTTCCCCTTACAAAAATGCAGGCTGGCATTTTCTACGAATGCATGCGCAACACTTGGGAAAAACTGTACAACAACGCATTCCTTTTCAAGCTTGGTGATGGAGTGGATTTGCAGCGTCTGTGCGAAGCCTTGCAGAAGGCAGTAAAAGCGCATCCCGTGCTGTCAGCCAACATCTATATGTCCGAAGACGGAACAGCGATGATGAGATGGCCGGAGGAAACGGAATCTCCGGAAATCTCCATTGAGAATATTTCCGAGCAATCAATGGATGTTCTCAAAGAATCAATGAGCTACCTGAAAGGAGAATTGCTGAAGCCATCTGACATTCAAAACAACACTTTATTCAAAATCAGAGTATTCAGGAGTCCCGACAGCAAATATCTTTTCTGCGACTTCCACCACATCATTTTCGACGGCACTTCGATGCACATCTTCCTGCAGGATGTGGATGCGGCATACAACGGCTTTCCACTTGCAAAGGAAAAGGTGAATGGTTTCGAACTGGCAATGGAGGAGCACAATGCCCGCAACGGAGAGGAATACACAAAAGCGCGGGAGTGGTATGAAAGAACCTTTGCCGAAATGAATTCGGTGTCCTTGCCGAGCCCTACGATAAAGCTGCCAGAGAAAAGCTTTGATTCCTTATCCCTGCCCCTGGACCTTTCTGCCGAAGAGTTGAATAAAAGGTGCCGCACAATGAACGTAACTCCCAATGTCCTGACAACAGCGGCATTCGGATACCTTCTTGCAGCTTACACATCGGATTCGCGCAGTTCATTCGTCATCGTCTATAACGGACGCAAGGATGCCAGAACGGAAAGAACCGTCGGTATGCTGGTGAAAGCTCTGCCTGTATTCTGCAATCCCGGCAGTGCGAAAAGTATTCCGGAATACCTGGAAGCCGTCAAGACACAGCTTCTGGGCTCGATGGCTAACGACATATACAGTTTCTCTGATTTTGCGACCGGAAAAGGCATCGGCAGCGACGTAATCTTCACCTATCAGGGCGATATGTTCGAAATGCCCTCGATTGGCGGCGAAGCCCTGACTGACGAAAAGTTCCCCTTCAACGCGACAGGAGAGATTCTAAGCGTTGACGTTCTAGAATACGACGGACAGCTTGAAATCAAGACCGACTACCGAAGCGATATGTACGATGAGCAGTTCATCCTTCAGTTCTCCCGGTGCTACCGCAATGTACTCCGCTCCATGATGAATTCGGCCGAAATCAGCGGCATTACCCTTTTGGACGACGAAATGAGGAGCGCAGTCACAGCCCTCTCGACTGGCGAGACAATGGATATCCAGTCCGAAACCTTAGTCAGTCTGATTGCAGCCCAAGCCCGGAAGACCCCGGAAGCGATTGCTCTCGCCGATGGGAACGGCGCTACCTGCACATACGCGCAGCTTGATGAAGTATCAAGCTCAGTTGCCGCGAAACTGCTGTCGAAGGGCGTACAGCCGGGCGATTTTGTCTGTCTCGCGACCAGCCGCAGCAAGGAATTCGTGATGGCAGCTCTCGGAGTGATGAAAGCCGGCGCAGCGTATGTTCCTCTGGATATGGAATATCCCGAAGAACGCCTCAAATTTATGAGAGAGGACTGCGGAGCAAAGGTTGTTATTGACTTCGGTTTTTTCTCTGACCTCAGCGCGACTGCCCCGTTTGTGGACAAATCGACACTTGACGGTCCCGCGTATATGATATACACTTCCGGTTCGACCGGAAAGCCCAAGGGAGTAGTTGTCCAGCATCAGGCACTGAGCAATTTCACCCAGTCAATTGCCAAGCTCCTGCATCTGTCCCCGCGCAGCCGTATTTCCTGCCACTCATCTTTTTCTTTCGATGCGTCAATTGAGGACCTGTTCCCTGCCCTGACAGTCGGAGGAAGCGTATGGATTGTACCTGAAGACCTAAGAAAGAATCTGAGCGGGCTGTATAAATTCATAGTTTCCAACAGAATCACGGGCGGCAACTACACAACACAGTTCGGGGTCTCACTGCTGGAATTCTATCCGGATCTTCCGGTTGAATACCTTGTTGTCGGAGGAGAGTATCTCTCTTCACGTCCAAAGAGCAAGTGCAGGCTGATCAACACCTACGGCCCGACGGAGTTCACCGTCGATGCGACCTACAAAGAGCTGTCGGCGGAAACCGACTTGGAAGTCATCCCGATCGGACGGCCGATGCCGAACTGCTGCGCCTGGATTCTCGACAGAATGGGAGGTCTTGCCCCTCAGGGAATCGTCGGAGAAATTTGCCTGTCTGGTTCACAGATTGCCGCCGGCTATTGGAATCGGGATGAAATGACAGCCTCCAGGTTCAAAGCGGAGAAATGCCTTCCAGGAGTTGTTCTGTACCACACCGGTGACCTTGGCAGATACAATGCGATGGGAGAACTCGAATATTCCGGTCGCATCGACTCCCAGATAAAGTTAAGAGGGTTCCGCATAGAAACCGGCGAAATCGACAGTCGCGTCTCACACATTTCCGGAGTTCATTCCAGCATAACCGGAGTCAGGACTTTAGCTGGAAGAGACACGCTGTGCACTTGGTTTATCGGCGAAGACTCTGTATCGCCCGAGACGATTTCCCGCGCTCTCGCCGGAGAACTTCCACATTATATGATTCCTGATGTCATTACGAAAGTGGATTCCTTCCCCCATCTTCCTAACGGCAAGATAGACACCAAGGCCTTGCCGGTGAATTCTTCCGACCTGAGAAGCGTCGGATTCAAGGCTCCCGAAAGCGAAAACGAGAAGATACTCTGCAACATTCTCTCGTCCATGACGGGGATTGAGCGCATCGGTGTGAATGATGACCTGATAAACGATACAGGCATCTCGTCCCTGCAGATAATCAAATTCGTTTACCTTGCGGAGCAGAGCGGAATAAGGATTTCAGTTTCAGACATCTACACAGCCAGAACCGTACAGGCACTTCTCAGAAAGGAAGGCAGAACGTTTGTTGACTTTATCGAAAGCGAAAATCCTGCTGCGCCCATTGTTCTATTCGTCTCGGGATACGTGCCTTGCAATCCTTACTTTGATGAAACCTTTGAATATATGAAGAAGGATTATTCCATCCTCGTGTTCGATCAGTTCATCAATAATTTCGATGCCGAAGACCTGGTCCAGACCCTTGAGGGAAGCTCAAATGGAGGACGACGCATCAGCATAGATGCCCTTATGGACGACTACTGGTCGGTAATCAATGAGTATATTAACAAAAAACGGCCGATAGCCTTCATCATGGGTGTGTGCTTCGGAGCGGACATCGCCTTCGCTCTGGCAAACAGAGTGCTCAGGGAAACAGGGAAAGCCTATCCCCTGATGGCCTTCGACCCCATTTATGAAAGAAACAAGTATTTAGGCATTCCAGAGATAATCCGGGACAATGCCTCGCTCGTTGAAAAGTATTCCATTTCGGACGAACTCAGCCGCACGATGCAGAATCCGTCATACGAAGGTAAGTGCACTTTCTTCTTCCCCACGCAGGAACTCTTCCAAAAGTTAGTGGAAATGCCAGACATCCCATTAAGCGATGAGGAGATTGACGAATTCCGCAAGGAAAAAAATCGCAACGAAGAACTTTTCCGTACCCATTTCCCGGACTCTGAGTTTAACATGCTTGCAGCACATCACTTTAATTTAGTCAGTGCAGAGCAAATGCCTGTCGTTCTTGACCTTATTGCCAAGTCCCTGAAATGAAGATAGAACTCTCGGGACACTACAACATCCGCCGTCTCGTCCTGACCAGCATTCCTCTTGTAGGTATGATGATTGCGACATCGATATACAATGTTGTAGATGGACTGTTCGTTGCCAATTTCGCCGGCACCACGGCTTTTGCCTCCATTAACATAATATGGCCGGCCATCGCCCTTATGTCGGCCCTTGGTCTGATGATAGGTTCAGGAGGCAGTGCTCTGGTTTCCAAGACATTGGGAGAGGGGAACAAGCCAAAAGCCCAGTCTGTGTTCACCCAGTTGATAATACTCGGCACGCTTCTTGGCATAAGCATTGCCGTACTGTTCTTCATTCTGATGAAGCCTATAGTACTGGCGCTCGGAGCTGAGGGTGAAATGGTCATGCTCGCTGTCAGATACGGACGTATAGTCGTTCTGGCTCTTCCCTTCTTTATCCTTCAGATGGCCTTTCAGTCGTTTTTTATGACTGCGGAAAAGCCGGAGCTGGGGACATTGACGAGCATCATCTGCGGAATTCTGAATATAGCACTTGACGCTCTGTTAATCATTGTCCTGAAGTGGGGCGTTATCGGAGCCGCCGTAGCTACTGCAGTTTCCCTTACCGTTGGAGGTCTGTACCCCGTCTGTTTCTTCGCCTCCAAACGCAACAAAACCCACCTTCAGTTTGTCAGGACAGGGCGCATAGACTGGAAATCCATCATCAAGAGTTGCACGAACGGACTTTCGGAGTATGTAGGAAACATAGCCTTGAGTATAGTCAGTATAGGATACAATATCCAGCTGATGCGCTACATCGGCCAGGGTGGAGTCTCCGCCTACGGCATCATAATGTATGTTGCCTTCATATTCGGAGCTGTCACCATTGGTTTCAATATGTGCGCCACCCAGATTATCGCATACAACTACGGTGCCGGGAACAATGCCGAGCTTAGCAGTCTTCTCCGGAAATGCCTGTGGATCACAGCAGTAACCTCACTCATCATGACAAGTCTGGCAGAGCTATCCGCTCCCTGGCTCTCGTCAGTTTTTGTCGGTCACGACGAGTCTCTACGCGCTCTGACCGAACGTGCGATACGCATCTATATGCTCTGCTACATTCCCTGCGGCTTCAATGTTTTCTGTTCAGCCTGGTTCACAGCTTTGAACAACGGCATAATATCAGCAATTTCATCGTTCGTAAGGACTCTGGTTCTGGAACTCGCCGCAGTATTCATTATGCCTGCAATCTTTGGCATTGACGGCATCTGGGCCTCTGTCTGCATAGCCGAAGGCCTCGCCCTCATCCTCACATTCTCGCTCATTTCCGGTTTCCGCCGCCGCTACCAGTATTAGTATCCCGGTTCCGTCACTGGGAAGGGTCACAACGTACATTACTTTTCCTGATAATATGTCCAGTAAAGTGCCTCACGGCCGAATCCGGCTATTCGATGGCAGCCAGTGCCGGGAACAGATATTTGTAAATCAGATTCTGTTCGGCCTGAAGATTTTCTGTGTCGGCGGTGCAAGCTATAACCGCATCACAGTCAGGCAATATCATGATGTACTGACCGCGGGCTCCGTCAGCACGATAGGCGTTGTCCGGGCAGCGCCACATCTGATAGCCGTAGCCAAGCATGAAGGTGCAGTTCTCGGGGGTGAGTCCTCTTTCTGCGGCATTGTCCGGTCTGGTACCAGCTGGGACAGAAGGAACCTGATACATTGAGGCCTCCTCAACCCATTCCTCGCTGACAAGCTGTCGGTCGTTCCACTTTCCCTTCTGAAGGAAAAGCTGACCGAATTTGGCCATATCCTCAGTCTTGATTTCAAGACCGTAGCCTCCGGCATTGATTCCCTGCGGACTCTCCTCCCAATACGGAATATCTATGCACAGCGGCTCGAAAAGGCGCGGAGTCAGATAGTCCAGAACTTTCTGACCGGTGACTTTGGTGACGATTGCCGAAAGCATATATGTACCCAGAGTATTATAGTAGTACCATGTGCCCGGCTCGTGGACGAAAGGTTCGGCCAGAAACTCGGTAACCCATTCTTTGTCTGTATGGCGGTAGTCAGGGCTGCTTTCCTGCCCGCAGTTCATTGTCAGAAGATCATATACGGTGCAGGCGGCAAGATTGTCCGATACCTCTTCGGGCAGATTATCAGGGAAAAAGTCCACGAGCCTGTCCGTGACCTTGAGAAGTCCCTCGTCAACTGCCATTCCGACAGCTGTGGCCGTGAATGACTTGCTGACAGAATGCATCACATGAGGTTTGTCCGGAGCGGCATCGCCATACCAGTCTTCGAAAATGACCTTGCCGTGCTTGAGAATCATCAGACTCTCAAACTTGACCGACTTGTCGGCTGCATCACCGGCAAGAACTGAATCGACCGCCTGCTGAATGACAGCCGGTGTTGACTCTCTGGGCAGACAGCCATTGTCCGATTTTTTACCTTCGCCGCACGATGTCAGCGCCAAGACTGCGGCAACAGCCATAAACAACGATGAATTTGTAAGTTTCATTTCCTTATTTTTTTAGAATCTGTTTTGAAATGTTGAAAATCGGATCTGACAGCAGAAACGATCCGGCTGGCAGCCTCCTCGACCTGACAACGCGGACAAGCAATATTGATACGCATATAACCTAGTCCGCCCGGGCCGAACATATCACCCGGATTCACACCTATCCTGCACTTTTCAGCAAAGAATCTTTGATATTCACAGCCTTCGGTGAACCCTAAGGCACGGCAATCCAGAAAGACCAGGAACGACGCTTCCGGCTCGATGACCCGAATCTTGTCGCTGACAGGCAGTAGTCTCTCCTTTAAAGTCTTTATATTTCCGGTAATATATTCCAGCATAGCCTTACGCCACTCATCGCCTTCGGGAGTATAGCACGCAGAAGCGCATTCAAAAGCAAAAGCGTTGCCCATATCCATATCACTACCGTGTATGTAATTGAACATTTTTTCCCTTAATGCTTCGTTCTGGACTATCATATGGGCGCAGACGACACCAGGCATATTGAATGACTTTGACGGAGATTGGAGCGTAATGGCTATTTCACGGGCTTTCGCACTTACGCTTGCAAACGGTATGTGCTTACGGTCGCCAAGCACCATATCACAATGTATCTCATCGCTTACGACTGTCACACCCATTTCATAGCAGATTTCCGCAATCTTTATCAATATGTCGCGGCTCCAGCATATACCGGCCGGGTTGTGAGGGTTGCACAGAATCATAAGCCTGCAACCTTCAAGGTCACGACGCAAGGCATCGGTATCCACGTCAAAACCATCGTCTGTCCTGACAAGGCTGTTGCGTACGACCAATCTTCCGGCAGTCTCTGGAACAATATGGAAAGGATGATAGACAGGATCCTGAATAAGAATCCTATCCGATTTTTCAGTCAGGCACTGCACGGCCAGAAATATGCCCGATACGACGCCAGGTATGTAATTTATCTGTTCCTTGCTGATATTCCAGTCATAATGTACGCGGCACCAGTTGACAATACTCTCATAATATGAATCACAGCCGCAGGTGTAACCCAATATACGGTGCGACATGCACTTCTCCAATGCGCGCATTACGAATGGAGGAGTGGCAAAGTCCATATCAGCCACCCACATAGGCAATAAATCACCAGTTCCGCAAACCTCAGCGACCTTTTCGAATTTCGTTGAGCCGGTTCCTTTCCGGTCTATTATCCGGTCAAAATCGAAATAATGATTATCCATAAAAAACTTAGCATTACGACACTCACGGCAGTTCGCAGCCCATATCCTCTTCGTTCTACAAAGATACAGACTAGAATGGAAGATACAACAACTTAAAATTACTATCTTCGTGGGAATTATATCTAAACATCAATATTCCTATGAATAAAAGACTGCTGTCAATCATTACCGTATTGATTCCCATACTCTGTGCATATCCGCAAGGATACAGGAATCCGGTTCTGCCGGGTTTCCACGCAGACCCGAGCGTGTGCCGTGCCGGTGAAGACTTCTACCTGGTCAACAGCACATTCCAATACTTTCCTGGAGTACCGGTATATCACAGCAAGGATCTTATCAACTGGGAGCAGGTGGGCAATTGCCTTACACGCCCCTCGCAGGTAGATTTGACCGGCAACGATGGCAACAGTGGCATATACGCGCCTACCATACGCTACAACAACGGACGGTTCTATATGGTCACAACCGTATTCCCATCGCGCAGGCACTTCTATGTCTGGACTGACAATCCCGCAGGTGAATGGTCCGAGCCAATTGTCATTCCGTTCGACATTGGCAGTTGCGACCCGACACTCTTCTTCGACGAGGGCAAGACATATTTTCTCTGGAAAAACGGAGACATAAAGATTTGCGAAATAGACATTGAAACAGGCCGGCAGCTAGGCGAGATCCATCATCTTGGAGTAGGCCTAGGAGGCCGTTACCCGGAAGGACCGCACATATATAAAAAGGACGGCTTTTACTATCTGATGCTTGCCGAAGGCGGCACAGAGCACGGACATCACGTAAACATCCTACGCAGCCGCTCACTTTTCGGACCTTACGAGCCAAACAAGGCGAACCCCATTCTCTCGCATTTCTCTATGGAGATGCAGAACAGCAACATACAGGGACTTGGACATGCCGACCTTGTACAGGCGCCCGACAGTTCCTGGTGGATGATTTGCCTTGGATATCGCACAAGCGGCTATCTGCAGCACGTAATGGGACGCGAGACATTCCTCGCGCCTGTCCGTTGGGACGAAGGCGCATGGCCGGTAGTAAACAGCAACGGCACAATAGCCATCGATATGAGATGTCCGACCCTGCCACCAGTTCCTATGCCCCAGGACCCTGTACGCGAGGAGTTCAACTTTATCAAGCGCGATGTGCCCGCAGCGAGCTACGCCTCCATCGGATTGCCGATGGGCTGGCATTCTCTGTGCAATCCCACAAATTCCAATTATTCGCTCACCGAGCGCAAGGGCTATCTCCGCCTCAAGCCGACCGAGACAACTATCGACGAAGCGGCATCGCCCACTTTTGCAGCCCGCAGGCAGACAGAGCTCAACTTCACCGCTACTGTATGTATCGACCTCTCGCATCTTGAGGAAGGAACTGAGACCGGCATCACGGCATACGCGACTGCCCTTACACACTACGATGTTGTTGCCGCGAAAAGGAACGGCAAACTATACGCCAGATCAAATGTCCGTCTTGGACAGACATCGCACACCGAGAAGGAAATCGAATTGAAAGGAGCCAGATGCTATCTCAGAATATGGTCCGATGCCCAATACTACTATATGGAGGCATCCTCCAACGGCCACGACTTCACCCCTTTGGCAAAAATGGAATACCGTTTTCTCTCGACAGAGACAAACGGCGGCTTCACCGGCGTGATGCTGGGCATTTTCGCCCAAGGTTCCGGCAAGGGATACGCCGACGTAGATTGGTTTGAATACGAAACGGAATAACGAATCCGGTTATTTGCAAAAAACGGGATCAGAGCAGAAGATTTACTGAATGTAATTGTCAATTAAGGCAATGGTGTTATTGATCGTATTCCTGACTTCGGCAGAACTATGCATCATTTGAAGGCGGTTCAGTTCCCTCAGGTATTGTTTTCCCTCCTTCGAACTGCTGATGGCATCCCACAACTGCACAGCTGTTATATCGTCATTTACCAGCACATCTCTTACTTTGCCATTCAGCGCATCCTCAAGATACTTACCCTTGCGCTCGTGGTAGAACCTCACGACAGCCATCGAATCTGCAGGAGCCTGAGCATAACGGTCCTCGTACCTGATAAGGAATTGAGAAGTTTCGGAAAACAACGACAGCACTGAATCGGAGTATTCAATATAAGATAAAATCATTAATCCGATATCCGGCAAGTTTATTTGAAGTAGTCCAGATGCTGGTCAAGAGCCTGTTGGATGAAGCGTTTGCGCTCACGGCCATCCTTGGTCATATTACTTTCGAGTCCTTCGTTTATTCTCATGACTTGCTGATATAGTATTGCAGGGGCATGCCTCCAGCCATATTCCGCTGAATCCTCATCCTCGCCATCATCTGAACTTTCCACGTCTTCATCGATGTTCTCATTCCCGATGCCTTCGTCTTCCATTTCTTCCTCCCCGTCAACATTCCATTCTACAGCATCCCCGTCTTCTACTTCCCCGTCTTCAATCTCCTCGTCCGAAGCAGCTTCCGCCGATGGGACCTGCGTTGTCTGAGGGCCATAAAGTTCAGACAACTGTCTGGCCTTGCGGGCCATTATATCATCGTCATCCAAAAATCCCATTGTAGTTATTGATTTAGATTGTTTATTTCCAGATAGTGCGGTTGTTCACATCCAAGCCCATTTTCTTGGCCTTGCCGTACCATTCCCAAGCCTTGTTCTCATTCTCGGCAGTACCATAACCTATGGCAAGACAGTCTCCGATGGCGTACGGAACCTCTTCCTTGTATTTCATCCCGCTGAGTAAGTCGCTGTCGTATAATGTCCGTAGAGTCTCGTAGCATACGATACCCGCCATATCGAGTTCAATCTTCTCAAATCCGGGATAATCCTGGTGAGTAGCCCAGTTGTACAGGATATGGCACAACACCAGCGTCAAGTCACCGCCTACCTCGCCCGTTGACAAGCCTCCGTTGGCAATAACCTGCATAAGCCATCCCAGAGCCTCTTCGTACCGACCTGCCGCATCTGCCGACAAAGTGTTCTTTACCAACTGCAATATCAGTGGACATTCTTCGGAATCTTCCGTCCCGTCTTCCAGCCCATCGTCCTCGTCGGTATCAGGCTCTATATCATTGCATATCTCATCATAAAGTTCTGCGTCCGCTGCCGAAAAGACGTAGTTGTCGGGCAGTTTACCGGCCCATTCGCGCGCCTTGTCAGGATCGGCAGCCAATCCGAGGATTCCTTTCCAGTAACATTTGGCCAGTGTCCAGATACTTGGTGAATATCCCTTTTCGGCAGCTCTGGAGTACCAGTAGAAGGCCTTTTTATACTCTTTCTCCAGCTCGTAGATGTGAGCCAGATTATTCATACTCCAGATGCTTCCTGCCGTAACGGCAATGAGCAGCAGATTCTTGGAACGCTGCATATCCTGAGGTATGCCTTCGGTGCCGGACACCAGCAGATAAGCCAGTTCCGGCAAAGGTTTCTCTTCGTAGCCCATCTGTTCTGCCTTATTCAGCAAATCGTACGCTTTACGCGCCATCTGTAGATCGGCGGGATTATTTGTCCATTGCCTATATGCGGCAATGCCGTCATCATACAACTGTCTGACATCAACCGTCTCCGGCTCGGAGACCACCGGGGCATCGGCAGTGTATGTGTTGATAATCTGTTTCTTCTTGGCAATCGAATCCAATACGCTGTCCTGCGATGCGGATTTCCTTCTGAATAGTCCCATATTGAAAACAAAATAAGATTTCAGTTACAAATAGCTCCGAACGAAGGTCTGAACACCTCGCGTATGCGGACAGCGAAAGCCCCCATCACCTCTTCGGAAGAATAGCCGAGGACTTCCACTCCCATCTTGATGACATGATTCACCTCGTCGGCATTAAGTTTGTTGTCGCTCATAACCTGATCCATCATAAACTGCAGCAGCATCGGTTTCTTACTTGGATCCAATGTAAGGATGTTCTCAACGGACTTCTGGAAGTACTTGTTTACCTCACCCCCGGCAACCTCGTCGAGCACGCTCTTCGGGAAAAGGTTGAACTCGGATATCTTCTGAAGGATATACTCGGTCTCTTCCTTACTTATATTGCCGTCGGCATTGGCGATGAGCAATCCTGCCGATGCGATGAAATATGGCAGGTTATCGCCTACTTTAGTGTTCGACACACGCGATATGGCATAGATAAGGCGATACATAATGCGGTCCAGATCTTCATGCGTCTTTGCAGTGGCAAAGGCATTCAAGGCCTCTACACGGATGGAGTCGGCCGGATGGTCAAAGTTGTCAAAACTCAGGAACTCGCCCTCTTCGTAGTGTGACAGCAACTGTCTGTTGTGTTCAATGAAAGCATCCACATTAATACGGATACCCTCAAGGTTCAATCCGGTATGGAGCTTGAAGAAAGCTGACACGCACACCTTAAGGTCACCGACGGCAAGATAGCCGAACCGGTCGGCCTCAAG
This sequence comes from Bacteroidaceae bacterium, assembly GCA_045597365.1. GTDB lineage: Bacteria > Bacteroidota > Bacteroidia > Bacteroidales > Bacteroidaceae > Colenecus. The sequence goes on from JAZLKB010000075.1 coordinate 27,492, forward strand.
TTCGCAGAGTTGCCTCCACATAAGGACCTTGAGTTGGAACAGCAGCGGAGCCATGCTCAAGTCGGGATATACGAACCTGATGAGTTTCTCCAGACGGAAGTTGCCCGCAATCTGGTGTCCCAACTCGTGACCGACGACGAAACACAGTTCCTCCTCGCTCATCATTTCAACAAGGGCAGAATTGATGTTTACGATAAGAGGACGTCCTGGAGTGGTTGCAAAGTATGTACAGGCGTTCACGTCTTTGGAATTGGTGATATATACCTGTACCTCCTGATTGAAGCCCAGACGCAGGCGAACCTCCTCCAACAGTCCATACAGACGGGGCAGGATATCGGGTTGTACACGCAGAGTCTTGACCTCCAGTTCGTTACGCATACTCGTATCATCAGAATTATCCATGATACCGGTCATATCCATAATCTGGTCCAGTATGTGACCTTCAAGAGCCTGATGTATCTGTTCAGCCAATCGGTCCTCTTCTTTCAATAATGGGTTAAAGCGGTAATTCATATTGTATATTTATCAGTTATTCTGTTCCGGTCTCAAATCAGCAGGAATACAGACAGCCGACAGTTCTTTGCCAATCGCATCCAAGGAGCTGCGATTTCCGTATCAGCAGGAACAGCATTCCACAGTCGTAAAAGCGAAGCCCCCAGTCGTCATTCCCGTCTATCTGGAGCAAAGAGACATAATCGTCATCGTACTCTTCGTTTATATCTATAATATAAGGTCTGCCCAACAGTTTGAAGCCTTCGTCGCAAGCGCCGCACGCCTCAAAGTCAAGTTTCTCGGCAGGCATGAAGACAGACTCCCCACTCTCGTCCCAATACATCTCATACGGTTCCAGACCTTCACAGGACGGACTGTACATAACACGCACGATTTCTGACGGCCATTGTCCCAACGGTGTATACAAAGGGCAGTCCAGACCAAGGAAATAATCCACTGCCGCAAAGAAGTAAAGCATACCCTCGTGCGGAAGCAATCCGTCGGGATCAAGGGCGGCGATATCCTCGCAGCGTATCTGGCAGAGAAAAGTCAGAGGCTCGTCCCACTCGTCACCGTCTTCGGCCACATGCACCACAGGATATGGAGAGCCGGCAGGAAGGTCGGGAGCGCCCCACCACTTGCTGCATCCTGTCAGCTGCCTGGAAGTCTTTGAAAACAAAAGTCTTATCGAATACATACCGTTTCCACGAATTCAAATAGAACGTTTTTTGAACAGATCGGGACGATTTGAGATGACAGCGTCAACCCCCTCAAGCACCCGTTCAGGGTTATTCACCGTCCAGACACGGATCTGCTTGTCTGCTTTGTGGCAGGCACGGACAAAGCGTTTGGACGTTAGTGCCTGCATCGGATTTATCGAGGCACAGAAGCTGTATTTCTCAAATGAGAAGGACGAGAACTTTCCATCGAAGCACAATCCGAATGGCAAACGGCAGAAAATAAGTTTCTCTATGCGGCTCTCGGGAGACAGTGAATGGACGGTTTCCAGCACAGCGTCATCGAACGACTGATATACGACACTCTGCTGCATTCCACACTTGCTTACGATATCCAGCACTTTCTGCTCCATATCGGGATATTGGTCCTTGCGCGAGCGTTTCATCTCCAACAGTACGGAGCAGTGTCCTTTTATCAATTCAAGAGCTTCTTCGAGGGTGGGAAGGGTTTCCGATGTCGGTTTCTTTGTCTTCCTGTCCAGCGCATGCGCTCTCTTGAACTCAGCAAGTGTCATATCCTCGATTCTACCTTTGCCGTCGGTAGTCCGTTTTATCGTCTCATCGTGACACACCACCACCTGGCCATCTTTGGTAAGATGGACATCCAGCTCAATCATATCGACACCCAGGGACACAGCGTTGGCAAATGCCGACAGAGTATTCTCATTTCCGATTAAAGCGCCACCCCTGTGCGCCACGACCATTACATCTGCACTCATTGTCTGTATTATTGCAAAAGAGGAAAGAATAAAAGACAGTATTGATTTCATACTCACAATTTGACTTTAAACAAATTTCTGAAGACTATGCGGATAGCCTTATCAAACCATTGGAAGCAATCAGCGACTCCGTCGGTTGCCTGAAGAATCTCTACGGCAACATCATCTACGGATTTCTCGTTGATTAGAGCCCAAATTACAAAATTTCCGAATTTATGGGTGAACAGGTCTGAGAGTTTTTCCCCACCGGGATTGAAGCCAAGAATCTCGTCACGATATTCCGCAAGTCCTGGGAAAGACAAGTTCAGGACATCCTTCTTGAGGAAATGATCCACCTGGGCCGGGAAATAGTTCTTGGCAGTTCCGAGAATCTTGCCCACTAGAGCTACGATATCCTCTTCGGTGTCGGGATACCTGGTACTTGCGTTGGCTTCAAATTCCTGCAGGACCTCCCTGCTGTCAATAATGATGAAGACTTCTTTCAGCAGGTCGAGCGCGGTATTTATATATTCCGAATCGGTGACAATCTCAGAGATATTGTTGATCAGGTGAACCATAAGTTCCTTGTCACGTGTCGCGGCGGCCTCGTCCAGGAGCATTCTGAAAGCCGGCACGCTTTTACGTTCAGGATCGCTCACATCGCCGAACCTGTAGGCATAAACCTTGGCATACCAAGTCATCACATTGCGCTTATACAGCTGGAGGGGATTGGCTTTGTGCGAGTTGTGTCCCTTGAAATATCCGCGGCACCTGCGGGTCCAATCCACGCACCACTCTTCAAGCATATTCCACACAAGATCCGGCATATCAGGCATTTTCAGGCCCATCTGGTAAAGGCTGTAAATAACCGACATCTGCGAATAATCGAACCATTCGGATTTCTGGTATTCCCCATCCTTCAATCCCCGCACGAGCGGCTCAACCAGACTCCAGTCGGAATTGGCAATGACAACCATCAGGCGCTCAACAGCGAAATACGAAAGGCTGTCTCCTGTCTCATAACAGGCAAGCACCTTCGGAATGAAAGGTCTGAAATCCATTGCCTCGGACGGCTTATGGATTGCGTCAGGAGCATAATATCCGGAATAAAGGCCTACAAAAGGAGCTATGGAGAGCAGATCTTTCCTGCACCATCCGTTTCCTTCCGAGACAGCCGGGACTACGGAATCTTCCCAGAATGTCTGATACTCTATCACATTGTTCACATACGCCGACTGGAAAGTAAGCTGACGCCTCATAATCCAGGTAAAGAACGGCATCACCAGACGTATCAGACGGTAATTCCAACTCAGATGCCCGAATATTCCGGTTATCTCGCCCAGAAGGGTCTGGACCTTGTCCCTGTTGTCCTTTCCGCCCTCCAGCAGAAGATCGATTATCAGAAGCACATCCAAGCGCACACCCGTCTCAAGGAATGATATGGCCAGAGGCCTTCTGGACGGAGAGGCGAATGTCCTGACAAGTGAGACCTCTTTTATATACGAGAACATTCTTCCGATTATCTGTTCCGTAACCTGATAGTGCTTCTTTGAAATATAATAGATGTACATACAGGCGTTCCCCACAACTTCGGTAATCTTCTCGCTCATCAGCTTCCACAAAAGGCCGAACGGGTCTTTGGAATACAGAGACTCGCTGTAGTAATCGGACAGGAATATTCCGTTTATGATGGTCAGCGATGCCAGTTCCCTGAGCCTTATTATCGGAGCCAGCTGTCTGGAAAGTTCTTTATGTCGGACAAGATCTTCGGGATTTGCACTGTTCCCACTGATTTTTTTATTTACTGCATTATATTCGGTAACGAGTTTGTCCGTATTCTGGTCCGATGCAGACAAAAGCATATTCTCCAGGTTGAACAAGTCATCCTCGTAGTTCTCGACCACCAGCGTATGAATGACGTCACGTACCAAACCGGCCACGATGATGTCATCGCCATAGTCACGGCATAACGACAGAATCGTATCGGCACTGCCAGTACGGAGGTAGTCCATAATCAGGACATTGTTCATAGCCTTGAGAAAGACCTCGTTTGTCTCGGCACAATGCAGTGTCTGGAGCACACGGGCAGCCGTAATGCCCTCGTCTTTGGCCAGAGATGCTGTCTCGCGCTCAAAATAGCGGCAGGCCAGCTGGAACTCCAGAAAACGCTCATATACGAACTGGATCTTGCCATCCTCAGTCTGTCTGAGAATCGGCCGCTCCGGTTTGTTGAGCAACTCGCCATAAGCAACTGATATACCGTCCCGCTGGAATATCAGGGATGCAGTCTCACACAGAGAGTCGTCAGAGTGTCCGGAGGCCTTCTTCAACGACTCCAATGCCAGAGAATCGGCCGCCTCGCCCTTTTCGTAGCGTTCCAGAAAATTCCTGCTGATATGTTCAAGAATAAGACATTGCCGCTTGCCGGCGTACGATGACGATATGTCGTCCATCATCCGGCGGAAAAGAGCGATAGAGCAATAATTGGAATTATCTGCAGGCAAAGACTTGCCCAGGAAATTAGTACAGGTGAATTTCAACATCAAAGGGTCTTTCAGACGTATGACACACCTTCGGTCCAATTGCCTGAAGGGGGTCTCCATCTGATACAAGCCGCCATAAATGCCGTAAGCTTTCTCAACTTCGGCATCGGAAAAGCCTCCGACCTCAACATCTCCATCCGATGGACGGAACAGGCACTCCGTACTCAAATCGGCAATGCTTGGAACAACCGTCTGATGCCAGGTGTAACTTCGACAGGTCAAAAGGACTTTGAATCGTGAATAATCCTTATTCCCGAAAACATCATAAATGTCGCGGAACAATTTCACTACGCCCTCATCCACATCGTTTCCTCCAGGATATGTCAGACATTCGTTGATGGCATCAAAAAAGACATACACATATCTGCCATTCTCCACTGCAAGTTTATGCAGATGGTCCGTAGCGCGGTTCAAGGCCTTATGTTTTGACAGGCCGAAAAGCCCTCTGAGCATTTCCGGCAGAGTGATGTCGGAGAAATCATTACCGCTGAAAGTGATGACTGCCTCGCCAGACTCCTGAAGATACTCCGTCCAGTGGCAAAGCTGGTTTGTCTTTCCCTGTCCGGCCTCGCCGAGCAATGGGAATAGTGTCTTGTCCGAAGCGATGAAACCGCTGTAAGCAGAAGATAGGGCATCACGTTCAACGAACAATTCACGATTGTACTTCTTCTGGGCATATATACGGCCGAGATACCTTGTGGAAACGCCGCACAGAAGGCGGGTGTACTCATCCCAGTTCAGATCCTTTGCAATATCGAATGATGGCACGATGGCTTTCATCCAGGAATCGAACGCATCATTATATTTGTCAGTAATGATTGTCAGGGCATCTTCGGACACAGATATGAAGGAAACACTCTCCTCCTTCAAGGACTGGAATATATAGGGATGACCGGCCCCGTCCTTATGTATGAGCGGATACAGCCCCTCCTCACCTTCATATCCTTCCAGCGGTGTCAATGCCTCCTGAAATTCCTGAAGGCGCGGATACAGCATCATCACAGCCTCCCTGTAGATCTCCTCCGAGAGCGTTGTGCTGTGCCCCTTGTATTCATTTCTTATCTGGACTATACTTTGGGAGCCTTTTCCTCCAAGAAATATATTATGTTTCTTGTTTGTTATGCCGTATATGGATTGTGCCAACTCATTTTCAGGAAGTACAGCTATCGCCTCCTGAACCAGCACCGGAAGTATGTCGTTGCACCAGTCACCGAAAGACAAGGGTCGCTTGGTGTCAATCTTTGACACCACTTTGGCTAGAATCGGGCCAGCCTCACGCCCTGTATTCACCACATTGTCCCGCAACATTCCCAGAAGGACTATGGATACGTACTGGGTTCCGGCCTCGAAGCTGTCCAGCAGATAATTCATCGCCTTCGACCAGTTTCCCTGCTCCATATGCCAGTGAAACTGCTCAACAGGGTGTGATAAGGAATATGGCAATTGTGACATTATTTTGACTTTTTATGTTTTGAGAGCAACGCTACAAGAAGGATGACAGCGATAAGTAAGGATACGGTCACCCTATAGCCGATAATCACAGAAGACATTGTATGTTCGTAATCCACCACAGCATCCATCATGCTGCTGATATCCCAGACAGCTGACAGTGAGGCCATAATGGTAAGGAACGTAAGGAATTTGTTGAACCGGTCCTCGCGCTCGTTCTCAATGGCCTTGACATCCTGACTGATGGCGTGATACACATCGTCCATCTCTCTCTTGAAATCAAGGTTGGCTCCTATTTTGGAATCTATCTCGTTCGGCAGGAAATTATAGCTGATTGCCGAGAAAGTGTATTTTCTTTCGAATTCCTTCAGCTCATCCTGAAGTTTCTCGGCCTTTGTCGCACCGCTTCTGAAAAGCAGATTCTGACGATACAGATATATCTTGCGGAACAGCTCATACAGATATATCTTTTCAAAATAATCTGTCTTCCAGATGCCAATCTGGAAATCCGATACATCCACCGCTATGAAAGTCACAGTATCCAGGAGCATCAGCGCTTTCCAGTTGTTGAACACCGACAGTTTGCCTTGTTTCAGCAGCAGCCCGTAATATTCCTTGCTTGAGGAATACAGTGCCTGCTCGTCATAGACGCTCAATGTGCCCATTCCGAACAACTTCCTGTCCATCTCGGCATCATCAGCAGGAATATCCTTTCCGCGGACTATCTGGAAAATCTTGAACTTGTTGCCGGTCTCCACAAGGTATGGACACGATGCGCTGTCAGAAGATATCTCACGGCCGAAAGCCTTATATACACACTTAATCGGTTGAATAACCTTCGTCAGGAAATCCCGCATCACAGTACCGTCATAGAAACAGCAGCCACGGAGTTTGCCCAATGTCTCTATTACCTGTTCTTCGGCAGTATCACTGAAAGCCATACCTATTGAGAAGATAACGACTCCATACGGATAAATTCCCAATGTTATGTCATCCACGTGAAAGACACAGTCCCCGCTCCCGTTCCTCAACGGTACGCTCACATCAGTTCCGATTTCCAGACGATATCGGGTACTGTATTCCGAGCAGAACTTTACGAATTCAGGATAATAGAAATTTGATAGCAACTGCCTGGCATCGGCATCATATCCGCACTGAATCCACGGATCCGAAAGGCCGTCAGGTAATTCTTTGCAATCTTTGGGCACGAAGAAATAGCCACACAGATAACTGTAATTATCAATATTCATCCAATTCTATTTTTGATTCAGTCAAACATTACACGCGGATTCATCAAGCCAGGACTGCGCCATTCAATTCCATACTTTGCAAGTACAGCCTTCTTTGTACTCCAATATAAGAAGCAGAAGCCCATACCCTTTATCTCGTTCTTAAGTTTCACTGCACATTCCGCCTCGACATCACAAATGCAATCCTCCCATTCCTGAGACCTCTCAACGGGATCGAATTTCAAGCATATGCCATACTTCCTGCACCATTCTTCCATAGATATCTCCGGATCGAGATAATCCAATGTTCTCTGCAGGCTCTTTTCGTGCTCCTCCACACTGTACGCCCTTACATATTTTTCAGGATTTCCTTCAAACCCGTCAATGTCCATATCCTCGGCAATATCCCCGTCACTTATAAGCGGGAACAATGTCAGCTGATACTCCTTCACTTCCTTGAGGAATCTGGCGCAATCCCTCTCCGGCATACAGTCCATCATTTTGTTCAGCAAGACGATCCGTGTGTATGGAGTCAGTTCCCCCTTCACGCGCATCGGCAGACTGTCACGCATAAGGGTATATGCCTGACGGGCAAGCGGAATAGTTCTCCATCTTTCGCCGAAGCCCTCGCTGTCTCTGACTATCCCGGCAAAGAGGCCGCCAAGTTTCTTTAAATTATCCATCATATTCTGTCGGAAATTATCATCATGCCCAGGCATCGAAACGTCCGTCATCGTCGGGACATTCATCCGGAGATCCGAATTCCATTCCGCCTATGCGGGCCACTATCACACTTATATTGTCCGATGAACCCTCGTTCCCAGCCCATTCAAGCAGATCTTCGGCCGGGGTTTCCGAGTTCATCAGAAAATATTCAAGATAATCGGTATTGGCGACATCGCCCAGCCCGTCAGAGCAGACAAGAAGGATATCATCGTCCTGCACTTTGCCGGTAATGTCCTGCACATTGAGTGTCGTGTCGCAGTACGCCCCTACACAATTGGTCAGTAATCCTCCGTCATTCTCGTCGTCAACAGTCAGTTGCTCTATCAGTCCATCGTGATAAAGATAGGTGCGGCTGTCGCCGGCGTTCACGAGCCACAAGCGGCCACCGATCCAGACAACGCCTGTGAGTGTACACCCCATACCCTTGACCAGTCCTTCGCTCTGGGATAGGGAATTCAGTTTGCGGCTTACATAACGCACGGAACGGGTAATGTCCCCGGTGAATTCCCCGGCAGATATATCGCCCATTGTGAAACAGTCCCTCAAGTGCTCAAGCAGCATACTGCTGGCCACCTCGCCTTTCTCGTGTCCTCCCATGCCATCAGATACAAAGAGATAAAACGTACCGTCATCATCAAACACGACAGGAATGGACAGTTTGTCATCACGCAGCATTATGCCGCCGATGGAAACCATATCCTCGTTATTGTAACGGACGGTTCCGCAATCACATATAGCATTGACGTTCAGTTTCATACTGACAACATATAGCTTTTTACCGCAATTTTCACCTCTATTCCCGCTGCCAGATCAGTCCACACATCCGGGGCAAGCCTGCGGCCACCGACAAAGGTGCCGTTAGTACTTCCCAAGTCTCTGATCTGCCACACGCCATTATTAATACGGAATTCTCCGTGACGGCCTGACACATACCTGTCTCCCGAGAACTCAGGATACACACCTTGCGTACGTCCGAAGATGCCTTCGCGCAGTTCTATCCTGACATCGGCGGCGGTCAGGTACAATGAGTTGGAAGAGACGAGAGCATCAGTTGTGACAACCGTCCCGACAGCAAAGAACTTCTCCGCATTTACAAGGTCGGAACCGCAGGCTGCACACTGGGTGCCACGCTTGGGCTTGCCGCATTCAGGACAGAAATGCAGTTCTTTGCCACACTGGTCGCAGAACCAGCTGTCATCCGGGATCTCTGCCCGGCAAAATGGACAAGTCATATTCATATTACATCCTCAGGTTTGATAGTCTTGAGCTCCTGCAAATCAGAACAGTCATCCAGCAACTGGCGCATAGCCATATTATTCTTTACCTCATCCATCAGGTTGCGGACCTCACGCGCATTGGCAAAGTCCCAATCCCTGCGGTTGTATATTTCCTGCAATTTGCGTTTCACCGCCTCACGCGACTCATCAGGCAGTATCAGTTCCTGCTTGCGGCACATTCCTTCAAAAATCTCGAGCATCTGCCCAGGATTGTAATCCTCAAATTCAATACGGTTGCGGAAACGCGATTTCATTCCTGAATTGGCATCCAGAAAATCCTGCATCTCGCGGCTGTAGCCGGCAGCTATGCAGACAAACTTTCCCTTGTACTTCTCAAGCAGCGGCACAAGGGTATTGATACACTCCTGTCCGAAACTGTCATCACGGCCAATACACAAAGAGTAAGCCTCATCGATGAACAGTACCCCGCCCATAGCGTCCATAACGACGTTCCTAGTCTTGGGAGCAGTCTGGCCCACACAACCGGCAACAAGATCATCTCTGAGTACCTCTGTAACATCAGGACGCGGAATCAGCCTCATAGCATAGAGCATCCTGCCCATCAGCCTTGCCACGGTGGTTTTACCTGTGCCTGGATTTCCCAAGAACAGGTAGTGGCCCACATTGACGTCAGGAGTACGTCCTTCGGCCTTGGCCAGTCTCAGTTCACGGTTGACTGATGCGGCAAGGCGGCGTATGCTGGCTTTCACTCCGTTCAGTCCTGTAAGGGCATCAAGTTCGGCCATTACATCCTTCACGCTGACCTCTTCATCCGCATTCCTGCCTGCGATATCGGAGTAAACCAACGTCCTGCTTTCCGTGATTATGGAATCATCTGCCTCGCGCAGCCTCTCACGGCGACGCTGTTCGGCTCTTGACAGGAAATTACGTATGTCACGGGCATTGCCGAAATTCTCGCCACGACGGTTGTATATCTTCTCCATCTCCATATGGAGTTTGGAATCGGCTTCGCCGTCAAGGGTATATCCTTTCTTTGAAGCCATTATACGGAATATCCGCTCAAGCTCGTCAGCATTATAGTCAGGAAAATCTATCGACTTGTTGAAGCGGGACTCAAGGCCGGAATTGGCTTTCATAAAATCACGCATCTCGCGGCTGTAGCCCGCCAATATGCATACGAACTCCCCGCGACGGTTCTCCAAAATTGGCAGCAGTTTGTTAATGGCTGCCTGCCCGAACTCACTCTGGTTCAAGCCGTATGCCTCGTCAATGAACAGCACGCCACCCATTGCTTTATCTACGGCATCCTGGACGTTGCGCTCACTGCCGCCTACGATGTCGGCAATAAGGTCCTTCCCGGCCACCTCGACGAACTGTCCCTTTGGCAATATGCCGAGGGCTCCGAGTATATCAGCGAAAATGCGCGCGATGGTGGTTTTTCCAGTACCTGGATTGCCGGTGAAGACATAATGGTCCTCAATCCTCATCTCACTGCCTGTCAGTCTGGCCTCACGTATGCCATCGATGATGGTGTGTATCTCATCCTTGACATTTTGAAGTCCGATGAATCCGTCAAGCTCCGCCCATATCTCATCCTCGGTACGTGGTTCGAATATCTTACCTGTAATGTCCTCGGGCGCGACGGTCTTTCTGTCACACGATACGGCATTCACAGCCAGCTCCTCGGCCAATGTTCCTGCAATATGTCCGTTGCCGTACGTTCCTTCACCCTCGCGGTTCAACCATACCAGATGTTTCTGCAGTTTTGACAGCGCATCACCGCTGATTCCTATATGGAAATCATTTTTCAGCTTATAACTGCACAAATCACAGATATCCTGCTCGGAAAGGGCGCTGAGATCGAAACGGAACTCGAAAAGCGAAGATACATCGGGATTGGCGGCAAGGAACACCTCCATTCCTTTTCTCAGTCCGCATAGAATGACGGTCGGAGTGGATGCGGGGTATGATTTCATCCGCGCAAAGAGTTTGTCCAGCTCACCGACACTGGAAGAATACTCATCAGGAACAAGTTTCTGGGCATTGGTGATGACCAGTACCCCATCGGAGATTTTCCCGATATTGGTATCGAAGGCTTCCATCCATTTATCCATATCGGCAGCATCAATCACCGTCGGCTTTGCCTCGGTGGTGAGTTTCTCCCTTTGGAGTATGTCGAACAACTTGCCGGCTATGAACTTTTTCCCTGTGCCGGCATCGCCCAGCACAAGAGCGTCCATACCGACTTTTGAGTTACCGCCAAGTTTGCGCAGTCTGGCGGCAACAGCCGCGCGTCCCTCGAATTTACCGAACAGCTGTTTCAGATTCTTCTTTCCGAAGAACTCCGCAAACTTGTCATCTACAGGCAAGACTTGCCCGCAATGACGGCAGAACCTGGCCTCTGGCCTGTTCCCGGTATTACATTTACAGCACTTCCTCAATTGTCTCATCCTGCGTAACGTCGTTAGTGGTCGTTTTTGCAAATAATATGTTCCCCGCAGCCAAAAGCGCAATGCAGCAGAAACAGATGATTATTCTTTTACGATTCCCATCAAGACGGTTCTTCCATCTGTACATACGTCCGTCTGTAAGAAAGCCGTTCAACGACGAGTCGAATTTGTCAGGTTCCCTAAAAGCATAGTCAAGACATTCCACCACAGCATTCTCATCATCGGTATGTACGTCCGACGGAGACATTGCATTTTTGTCAGGCCATAATGCTATGACGAGTGTAACAAAGGCGAAGATACCGGCAGCAATGGCTAAGGCAGCCATTATCCACATCATATAATCGGTTGCCAGCTTAACAATGAAAATGCTTACAAACGAGACACCGCCGAAAGTCAGGATACCCAGCAGGAAACTCTCCGATTCCAACCAGATCCAGATTCCCGCAATAATGCCTATAACGGCAAATATCCACATATGATCAAGGATGCCCGAACCTACGGATGGATCGGCCTTTGCCATCCCGACAAATGACCTTACCAGAGGTTCAGATACGACCAAAGCGATGACAGACAGAAGTAACTGCAGCCAACCTCGGACAATCTTGCCGCGTATGGCATTTCTGACTTTACCGGCAAGTTCTTCCTGTTCATTGCAGGCACGCGAGAAACATCTGGCCTCACGGGCAGTCGGGTCACATTCCGTCAAAGTCTCGAGATAGCTCATCAGAGCATTCTCATATGCAAAATGCCCGGAAAAATCCGCCTCAGGATCTTCCTGATACTGCACAGCCAGCCACCCACGAAGTCCACCGGACTCCAAAGCCTGTTTTTTGTCAGCTCCGGCTTTCTTCAATCCGGCAATGTCAGATATTGTTTCACCGGTATCCTTGAAGGTATATACAGGCTTGAAGCCAAGCCCTTTGATGGTCTTCATCATTGATATCTGGAAACGCTGTTGTGGATCAGTCGTGGCAATCTTCCTGGTATCGTAATCGTTCCCGATACATTTCCGGGTCCAGTCGGCATACTCTTTGAAAAAGTCGCCCTTCCTGTCAAAATAAACCTGCAGATAAGAGTCCTTATAGTTTTTGAAGCTGTCAAGCACGAGACAGCAGAGTGACTTGTCGGCTGGAGCCTCAGCCCCTGCAAAATGCCAGAGATATACATCATTCAGGAACTTGCCCATCTGCTCACCTGTAGCTATGTAGTCAGGGCTCTTCGGATTCGGATTAAGACGCATATCGCATAAAGGGTTCAGGAACAGCCGTATTCCATACTCTCCCAAAACCTCAGGGACAAGCATATCCCGAATTTCCTTGAATCCCCAGCGTCTGTTCGGATCTTTCTGCAAAAGGCCTTCAGCCAAGGTCGCAAGATTGTCTGGCATATCGTCCGGGACCTTGATACCGCCTTTGAGCTTTGCCACTGCCATTTCCTGCTCCTTCCGCGAGAATGCCTTTTCACCATACCACAGGCATAGAATAGTCATTCCAAGCGAATAGAAGTCGGCAGCCGGAGTTATCTCGAACAAATCCTGTCCGTCCAACCGTGCGACAACCTTCTTCGGGTCATACAATTCAGGGGCGGCGTAAATCGGTGTCCTGAACTGCTTTGTTACTACTTTACCTCCGGATATAATGTCAGCGATGCCGAAATCACATATCACAGTATCCAAGCATGAGATATCTGCAACAAGTATATTGGCGGGTTTGATGTCCTTATGCATCACGTGCGCCTTGTGCATGGCATCCAGGCACATCGCAGTCTTGATGGCAATAGTGAGAATCTCCGTGGCCTTCCCTCTAAAATCATAGTCAGCCACCGAACCGTTGGCATAGTAGGGCATTATCTCATACATTCGTCCATCCCTCGTGCCGGTTTCAAGAACTTCCGTGACGAGTCCCTTGCCGTACAGTCTCCGCAAAGCCTTGCCCACTTCAGCATTCGGACCGTAACCAGGCTTGAACAACCTCATCACACATTCAGTACCATTGTATTCAGTGAGGATAATCTCAGCCTGAGAGCCGGAGCTGATCAGTTTCCCGCTATTACCGTATGATGCGCCCGGTATAGATGATACAGGAACGGCCGCAGTACCCTGAGGAGCAACCGCAGTACCCTGAGGAGCTACGGCAGTACCCTGAGGAGCTACGGCAGTACCCTGGGAAGCAACCGCAGTACTCTGTGGTGCAGCCAAAGTACATTGAATATCGTCCTTACCTGTTTTCATTCGTATGTTGTGAACTCTTGTTCTGTCTCCTCGTATATCCAGTTGCCTCCCAGCTCGGGCTTGGTGCATTCAGCAGGCTTGTCGTGGGTACAACCGCAATAATTGCAGACCCATCCTACCCTGCGGGTTGTAATGTATGAAGTTTTTACCGCCACTTTGCGCGCTGAATAGAATATCATCTGCTCCTTCGGGGTACTTCCAGGAGGCGGAAGCATACTCCTGAGCATATCGTTCAAACTGCATACCACTTTTTTCTGCTCCGTTCTCAGAACTTCTGCCTCGTCCGGAGATGCAGTTGCCATTGCCTCTTCAATGGCAGCTACTTTCCCAGCCATAGCCTCGCACTGTTGGAACAAAGGGTCTGACTTAGCCTTCTCGACGGCTTTCACAGCGGCCCTTGTAAGCGGTGCATTGCAGTTCCTGCAAAACGCACGATAATTAAGCGTGCCGCACTTTTGGCAACGGACTCCGCCTACGGGCATTCCGCATTCAGGGCATTCGCTCTCGCCAGGCAGCAGATGGTTTCCACAGAACGTACAGTCAGAGGTCAGTCTGACGCCACAGTGTGGACAAATCTCATCATCGGCAGCAACAGTCCGGCCACAATACGGACATTTCACGCCGGAAGCGGTTTTCCGTTCAGATTCTCTCTGCCGCACAGCCTCACGGACCCGGACGTTGGTATTTGTCGCCATCAGTCCCACACTTTTCTGGTTTTTGTAACTGTGTCTGAATCCAGATATTCCTTTGAAACCAGTTTCGGCACCTCGCTGTCCTTATACGAGATAACTCTACCGCACACCCCACACTTGCAGTAATTCCTGTATTTCTTTACGCGATATCTGCAATTGAATTTGTCAATGCGGCAAGTATCCTCAAACACTTTATAGTATCTTACATTTTCATTTGATACATGTTTCACGCCGTTGATGGTCCGGGTCACCTCGTCCCAGGCCTTGCCTGTATCTGTCAACACACTGTCTTCTATCGTCTCTTCAGTCTCTATTCTCTCTGAGTCATACTCGCCTATCTGCTCCGTAACGCCCGTGCTGACGGTATTCATATACCTGCACTTTTCGCAAATATCATCATCAAACAGCGGATTAACAGCAAAAATCGCAGCAGGTACAAAAAGCAAAGGCATCAGGAAGAACGACAGGTAAGGCATAAATGCCAGCCAGCAATAGTAGCAGCCCAATACCGTCAGTACAACAACCATTATCGAAGTCAAAGTCCGGTTGAAAGGTTTGAACAACGGTGGGAACAACAGAAGTCCGTAGAACACATATGCCGGAATCGCAGGAACAAAAGCATAAAATACCAATATCGCTATTGCTATGAAGAAGAATATCGCAATGCCCATCAGTTTCCCGAAAAATCCTTTTATCTCTATCGGATCCTCATGAAGTTTACCGAATGCCTTCTTCTGAAACATAGGATTGAACACGTTGTGCCCATAAACAAAATTCGTACCGGGCAGTATTCTGAGCAACCAGGCATTCATATGTTTTTTCCTGATCTCCGTCAGGTCGTTCCCGCAGTATTTGCCATCCTTGAATCTCATACTGGGAACATAGAACATACCTGTCTTTTTGTCAAATACATCCATCCGCTGATATTTTGCCACCTGAAAGCCATCTTCAGTGACAATCTTGCGGGCAGGTACAAAAATGGAATCAATCTGGGCTATTGACAAGCCTGACGGAATGGAATCGAACATTTCCTTAGTGATTGTCTTACGGTTGAAGAATGCCGGAGCATCATCGTATGACTTTTTGCCAAGAATGGGCATAATCTCCCGAAGTTGTTCCTCGGATATAAGGTCCGGATTGAAGAAAGCCCGCTCACCGACGGAATTCTGAGCCAGAAGCATAAGCTGATCCTTGCCGTCCCTATCGGATCTCATCCACTTTGAGCCCAGAATCGAGAACTCCTCGCCAGCTTTTATCCTCACACTTTCTTCGGAATCAGCAACCGCGTTTTTTGATGCCTTCATAACAGGTATGTCAGCATAATCATTGCTCCTGAAGACAGTGAGCAGATAACATATTCCTACGGCAATCACCGCAACTAAAAGGCTAAATGGCGCCTTGCCTTTGCTATTCAGTCCCATAATACGGTCTTGTTTTGATTATTTCCTTGTAGCCAAGTACTTAAAATATTTTTTATATATGCTTACACAATTGCGTATTCTGCAAACATATATAAAAAATTCCAAATTCAGGGACCTGAAAAGAATATAAAAAGCCTATCGCGGGCAGAATATCCGGCAAGCTTGTCACTTCCGTATCATTGCTGCCTGTACGATTTACGGTCCAGTTTTCCGTTATATGTACGGTTGATGGAATTGACCGGCTCGTAAAATGACGGTACTTTATACGAATCCAGCAATGATTTGATATGTCGGGCCAAAGCCTGCTTGTCCAACACATATCCATCGGCAGGAACGACAAGTAATTTCAATGCGGTTCCTATGACAGGATGCTGACATTCAATGCAGACGCATTCCTTTACCGACGGATGCGAGGCTGTCGCATTCTCAACCTCAACGGGGTTTACCTTAAAGCCGCCCACATTTATCACATCGCCGCTACGGCCGGTAAGATGAATCATGCCATCACTATCCTGATAACCCAGATCAGCTCCGTGTATCTCGCCGTCCTGAATAACCTTGGCAGTTTCCACGCTGTCCGCCACATAGCCGCTCATAATAGTCCAGCCGGACACTACCACACTGCCGTCTTCAGTAACTTTTACCGACGAGTTCTTCATCGGACGCCCTATACAGCCCTCCATATACTTGCCGTCATTGAAATTGTAGGTGCAGACAGCCCCTATCTCGGTACCGCCGTATGTATTATACATGCGGGTATCCGGAAGGGCCTTACTGAGCCGCTCCATATCGGCACGGGTAATCGGAGCTGCCCCTGTCTCGATAAAATCCATTTTACCGGCAACAGAGGCAAGCCTATCGTACGAGAACTGCATTATAAGTCTCAGACTCGCCGGGACCATAAAAGTGGCGAACTTGTTGAATGGAAGATTGAAAACATCAAAGAAAGCATTCATATCACGCAATCCGTCAAGAATGCAGATCGTACCTCCAACTGTCAGCACGGGATGAATCTTGAATAAAGATGCTATATGATTCAGAGGACCGCTTATAATAAACAGCAGATCGGAAGTAAAATGAAGATCCGCTATGAAGTTGTCGGCACACGATACCAGTGCAATCTCCGACAGCATTACGCCCTTCGATTTGCCTGTGGTGCCTGTAGTATATAACGTATCAGCTATATCGTCAGCAAAGGTGTGAGCGTCTACCTCATTACAGACGGCTCTGAAGTTGGCTTCCGAGGCATTATGTTCAAGAGGCACGGCAACGGCATTGAGATAATGGACAGCGCAATATGTGACAAGGAACTCTATATCCTGCGATGCGCGGAACACAAAAGGACGGTGAGGCAAAAGTCCGTCCTCACGTAACTGTCCGGCTTTAGCGACGATTCTCTCCCACAGTGCGGAATATGTAATGCTGTCACTTCCGCACACGGCGGCAGGCTTGCCGGGTTGTGACGAGGCGTATTCACGGATGCTTTCCAGCAAAGTATGGTGACCGGCCATAAATCTCATACGGCACTTTCTGTCAACCATTTTTGCAATCGAGTCTATTGATTTCAGGTTTCTCGGGGTAGCATCGGTTGAATCCAGTTGTATATCATACTTCTGGGATAGTACAAGCAATATTGTAGCTACACTTAAAGAGTCAAGCTCAGAAAAAAGAAAATCCGACTCAAAATCAACCGAAGGGAGTGCGTCCGACAACAAATCAAAAATATCCTGTCTATTCATCGCTTATCCTTATTCGTTTATAAAACTGATATTTGCAACAAAATCTTTTGCCGAGACCTCTGCCACACGCCTGCGGTCATCGTCCGGCATTATCACAGTAATCATGACACCGGGATTGATATAAGCCAGCAGCAAGGCCCGTTCTCCATAACCGTTGTCAGTCAGAGTGACCGATTTTTTCCCCCTCAGATCGAGACTCGCCATCCAGAAATCATATTTACGCAGACTTTTGCCAACGGAATGCTGGATTTCCTTTCCTTTATAAAGATAACGGCCTCGCACTATTGATACCGGATCCGGGCAGACACCGCAGAAAAGACTCCGGAGCGTAACGGGATAACGGCGTGTGACCCCATTCTTTGTTGTAAGCCATCGGAACAGCAGCGGAGGTATCAGATATGCCATCAACACGACCGATAGCATACCGATAATTGTGACCTCCGCAAGCGAGCGCATAGCCGGGTGGCGGGCGGTTATGAGGGTTCCTATTCCTATCAGCATAATCAGTGCAGATTTGAATATGCTGCTTTTGTACGATGCCAGAATAGGCCGCCGGTATGCGTATTCATACTGGCATCCCTCGGTCATAAAAATAGTATAGTCATCGCCCTGACCGAAAATAAAGGTGGCCAGTATTACATTTACTATATTGAAGCGGATGCCGGATATCCCCATAATTCCAAGTATCCACAGCCAGCTGACGGCCATCGGCAGGAAAGATATCACAGCAAGCTCTATACGGCCGAACGAGAACCATAGGAACAGAAAGACTATCAACGAGCATGCCCATCCGATATAATTGAAGCTATCGGAGAGATTCTGTGACAGGGCACAGTTCATTTCCTCCACATGAAAACTGTGCCGCAAGTGTGATCTGACTTCATCGAGACAATCCTTTCTGACATTGACTACGTTGACTACGTAGCAAAGTCCTGTCTCATCCAATCGGGTGAGGTTTCTTGTAAACAGCATCTCTGTAATCGGCGGAAAGCTGTTGATGTCACGGGGTTTCAAGCTATCTGAACCTTCAACCAGTGAGTTGAAGCGGGAAAAAGCCGATGGCGCGAAGCCATTGGCAGATGCTGCCTTCTGAAGAGCCGCAGTAAGCCCGTATTGATGGCGGGATACAAAATCCTTCCACAGCGACAGGCGATGCTCCTGTTCACTACGTGGGACGATGAAACGCCGGACATCCTGATATGCGGTCACTTTTCCCTCTGCAGCCAGACTATCCAGAACCCGTGTCTGCAAGAGATTGACAGCAGCGGCATCATCGTACGTCTTTCCCGCAGAAAGCACATACAGTTCACTGGTATCGCCGGACTGCGCATCGGAGAACATATCCTGGAAGTACTGCACATCAGCTTTCTGTTCCTCCGTCATATAGTTGATACCGGCAATGTCTGGGTCAAACCCTGTCCTGCGACCCGCCACTGCCAGAATTACAGTGAGAAGCGCTGCCACAGATACGAATATCCGGTTCTTCTCGGGCGAGATGTCGGCTATCTTGTCAATCAACCGGCTTTCCTGTATATTGCAGACAGAGCGTGACTTTACCATATGTGGCAGATACACAAGAACGAAAAGAATTGTCCCCGCAAGCAGTAACGACGCGAATATTCCCAAATCGTGCAAAGCAGTTGACTTAATGGGAACCAGCGCGAGAAATGCGCCTACCGTTGTTATGTTGCCGATTACCAAAGGAGCGGATATTTCCCTCAAGGTATCTCTGACTTGCGGTTTGTGGCCTATATGCGCTATCAGATGCAACGGATAATTGACAGCTATGCCCAGGATAACGCTGGAGAGACCTATAACTATAATTGAGACTTTATCAGCAAAGAGAGAGATGCCGCCGACCGCGAACAGCCATCCCCAGCCTATCGACAGGAAAATCAGCACGATATTGCGGAAGGAATGGAATGAATAGGCCAGCAGCAGAACTATCAGTACTACAGACAGCGTAATGGCTATAATACTGTCTGTCTTTATCCGTTTGGAGTTGCCGACGGCAATCTCCGGACCGCCGATGATATGCACACTGACATCGGGATACTCACTTTGCATACGCTCGACCGCATTGTTCAGGATATTCAGCAGCTGAGTGTTTTTCTCGGTCTCACTGTTTCCGAAAGGAGAGTTGAGCATTGCAATCGCACGGCTCATATCCGGAGTAAAAATATAGCCATCATACATCTCGAACCTGAGCTGGCTGTCAGAACTGTTCAAATCAGAGATAACAGGAGTAAACAGGGCCAAAGGGTCACGCGATACACTCGATGTAATAAGCCCGCCGGAAGGCAGCATCATCAACTGCCTGTCGCGAGACAACTGTGACGGGATATAATCCGGTACGGCGAGCAGGCTGTCCATTCTGGAATAATCAGCCTCTGTCAGGAAAAACGGTATATTATCATAAACAAAGTCTGTCAGATTCTGAATGGCTTCCATATCGAACCGGGTCGTCAGTTCCCGGCACCACCCTTCAGCATCGCTCTCACTGACAGCGGCCGCAAAACAATCCACCGCATCTGTGGTATAATCCTCATCGACCGTATTGGAGAAAAGAATATACAGGCCATTGGCCCCGGACACATTCTGATATACCGACATGGCCTCACGGTCCGATGTTCCCAAAGGCAGGAAATCACTTATATCCTCATCAAAGTCCAGCCTCAAGGCAGACAATGCAAGAAGTATTGTCAGCAATGCCAGCGATATCCAGAGTCCCTTTTTATTGCCGGCGAAATGATCGTATATCTTAACAGGATTCATCTGCTTTCATAAAAAGGTTCTTGCTGTCAACCGGATTCGCATATATATCAAGGAATATTCCACGAAGTTTTTCGATATTGCAACCAGACGCATATCCGTCCAGTAGAGCCATTCTTGAGATAAACTCACGTTTTTGCTCCGGAGTATATTGCGAAGCATAAGCCTCGCTGCCAGACCTGATGTCATGAGCAATATAGTTATTCGGAAAGAGTCTGTAAGCAGAACATATACGGCTGTCAATAAGACTGGCAACCTTTTTGTGGAATTCATTCGGTCTCAGTGTGGAATAAGCCTCCAGATCATTTACTGACAGAGGCTGGCAGAATTCAATATGCACCCGTCCTTTCATCTGTCTGATACCTGTAAGAATGCTGTTCAGATCCTCTCCGTCCTTTTTATGATATGGTCCTGACAAAGTCGCGTACAGCTCCATCGCTTTCAGGAAATCGCAAGGCTCCAGTTCATACGAAATTGCTACAGGAAGAATATTCAGTGCGGAGATTGAGCGGACAATATCATCCGTTCCACTCATTCCCAGCATTTTAACAATGCCCTGATCCGTACGGTCCAATCCGTCCTTTGTACGTCCGTTCCGGTTGGCTATCCACACGGACTGATGTTTGTCAAGCAATGTGGTACGTATATACCGTGAAAGGTGCAATGACGACTTATAAAAGTTCTGAATGCTGCCGCCGGGACGCTCCACACGGAACATCTTATTGGACTTTCCTATATTGATGACTATATCTCCCTGCATCAGATTCGCTCCGAAAGTAATCTCGGTAGTGTCAAATCCGTTATCTGCAAGAATCAGGTTCATCAACGAGGCATCCAGCATTATATCCCTGTGATTCGAAATAAAAAGGCAGTTCTTGTCTCTATCCAGATACTCCCGGCCTCCATGAGTAAACGATGTCATCGTCTTGTCGACTATTTTATTGAGAGCCGGGTACATTATCCCAATCTGGAAACCGCGTATGCTGTCAATGGAAAGAAGCTTCTTTCTGATTTCACCGGGACAGGCATCGGGAAAGACATACGATACGATATCGCCAAATGATTTGTTATCCGCGATGTGGCGCATAGCGTCCGGTATCTCGGAATCATAAAACGGGCGAATATCGTCAAATTCATTCGGGATACCGGCATCACAGGATTTCCCGGAAAGTTTATTGACAATATAGTTTTGTCCCAGAATAGCCTCAACAGTATTTATCGCTGTCAGGAAAACTCCGCAAAAGCCATGCAGGTTGCAATTCTGGCCAGTCAGAAGCAGATTCGGAATCTTGGTATAGACCGGGACATTCGACAGTATCATATTGCCGCTATCCTTCGAGAATCCGCACATAGCGCCCTCCTTTACTCCATAGAAATCACGGATAGTGAGAGGAGAGGCAGTATTGACAGCCTCGACACATTGTCTGAACCCGGGATAAAGTTCTTCCATACAATCCAGCAAGCGGTCTGCGCGTTCCTGTTTCCACCCGGCATAGTCCTGGCCGCGATGACCTACCGATGTATCTTCCCATTGACGGACCTCATCCCAAAGCATTGGCGATGAGACAATCATCTTTTGCGCGAATTCACCTTGCTCCAGCTCAGGCGGAGTCATATACAGGAATCCCAACGGCCAATTATCCTGCCGGCTGCCGAAATTCCAGATATCGGCATATTTCCTCATATAATACCCAGAATGATTGATATATGGGAAAGAACCGGGTTTGAGCTTCAAATTAACCGTAAACGCGGAATATGAATTGGGAATGGAATCAAGACGGGTCCTGTACAGTTTCGGCAATGCAGAAGGCGGATCAAGCAGTCCGACCATTGTACAGGGATGGATATCAGATATGTAATAATCAGCAGAATATGTATTACCCATATTTGTATCCACACCTGTAATATGCCTGTCGGACGATGCAATACGCACCACCCGCTCGTTTGTCCTGACTGTACCGCCATGCCCGGTGATGAAATCACTGAGAGTCTCAGCAAAGAGACAACTTCCGCCGGCGAAACGGCTTGGGCCTTCGATATACGATATTGATATAAGAGCGTGAATATAGGCAGGTGTGACATTTCTGCGGCCACCGTAAAACGGATTCATATAAGCTACCACACTACGCAGGCGCTCATCGGATATATATTTTGCGATAAAGACATTGGCTGGCATCAGAAAGTCGTCGGAATGTGTTTTGATATCAGTATCTGACGATGGTCTGAGGTAGAAAAGATCAACCTCGCCGGCCACACGATACATCGCATCAACGTATGAGCGCAGATTCTCCTCCTGATCCGGGAAAGACTCTGCCAGCGTCCTGACATACATATCCCTACCCTGCGCAATACGGTAACTGCTCCTGTCTTCCGCAAAATATATACGGTCTATTGTATCATCATCGACATCAACAAGATGCAGTCTGTCAACAATACCCAGATACTCGCATATACGACGTATGTTTCCACCCTCACGCATACCGCCGACTACATGCATACCGGTGTCGAACAACTCGCCGAAACGCCTGAAACTCTGCAGTCCTCCGCCTACAGTCGCATTCTTCTCTATGACGGTCACCCTTAAACCTTCTTTGGCAAGAATAGCCCCTGTAGCAAGCCCTCCAAGTCCTCCGCCTATAATAACAACACTTTTCTCCATCCTCGTCACTTTTGACAGAATATCTGCCTGTACATCGTCTCTTCAGGAAGAAACTCGCTGCAAGTTACAACAGTTCCAACAATTACACCCAAAATTCCGTGTGAATTGACATTTTGGCCGGCCAGAAAAAGATTTGGTATTCTGGTACGATACGGGACACGCCCTCCGATACCCAGTGTCACATCTTTGGCTACACCGTACAAAGAGCCCTCGGGTGTTCCCGTATAATCAAGATATGTGAGCGGAGTGGATGTATAATAGCATTCCACCGATGATGAGAATCCAGGCTGAAGCCTGTCGGCAGCGGCAATCAGCGTTTCGGCATGCCGTTTCTTGAAAGACTCGTAATCACTGCCGCGATGCCCGACTTCAGTACCAGCCCATTTTCTGACATCATCCATACTCATATATGCCAGTATCACCCCACTCTCTGCCCATCTGGCATTCTCCTGATGGCACATGTGCATATACAGCAATGCCTTTGGCCATTCCGAGTCTGTATAATCCTCACAATTCCATGGAGTCCTGCCTTGGTACGAGAACAGATTGGTGTTCATATACGGCATCGTATCAGGCTTGAACTTCACATATAATGAAAAAACAGAAGCTGTCTGTCCCATTCCGTTGATGCGGGAGCGGAATGCCGGACGTAT
The DNA here is from genome assembly GCA_045597365.1 of Bacteroidaceae bacterium. Lineage (GTDB taxonomy): Bacteria > Bacteroidota > Bacteroidia > Bacteroidales > Bacteroidaceae > Colenecus. Next base: position 51,220 of record JAZLKB010000075.1, read on the forward strand.
CAGTTTGGTATCCAACATCTCCAGCGTTCGGCAGGGGTGTATCGCACTGATTATATAATCAGCACTAAGAAATGTCCCGTCAGCAGTCCCGACACCGGTAGCACGGTTTCCGTCACATAGTATCCGTACAACTTTCTTCTGAGTACATACACGCCCGCCCATAAGCTGGATAGAATCTGATAATGACTTTGCAATCACATCACTGCCACCGACTATACGGAATGCGCTCCTGTTATAGAAATCCATTATAAAGGCATGCAGAGAGAACGGAGTTCTGTCCAGACGTGCGGAATACAACGGCAAGTCCCCTACCAGCACATTCTTCAGCATCTCATCGTGGAACAAGCCGTCAAGCACGGTATTCACGGACAGAGTCTGATATTCGCTGTCAATAGCCATATTCCTATGCGACGATGCAAGATTCCGCAAGTCGGAAGCCTCAGCTATACTTTCAACAATACCGACATACTTTCGCAGTGCATCCCTCTCACTCGGAAAATATTCAGACATCCTCTCGATGAACGCCTCCTTGCCGTTAGGGAAACGGAACCTGTCACCGGCAAACGATACAGTATTATATGCCGATGTATCAAGCCGGCTCAGGCAGATGGAATCAGAGAGTCCGAAGTAACTGAACATTCTGTCCATTATCTCGTCCGGAGCCGCAGAACCGATAAAATGCATACCGGTCTCAAATTTGACACCTCTGCGTGTAAAACACTGAAGACAGCCGCCTGTCTGAGTACCCTGTTCGAGCACTGTAACATTATAGCCATTCTTCTGCAGTATATATCCGCAAGTCAGGCCCCCAAGTCCGGATCCTATAATAACGACGTCAGACATTCCTTTCTATCTCATCGGCAATACCGCTATACCTCTCTATATAATATTTTCTCATATATGAGGCCTGCTCTTTCAATGATGTCCCGATGGTCTCAAGCTTCTCTGGCGGAATTCGGGAATCAACGGCAAGATGCATAGGCCATTTACGCATCAGCCTCCCGTGTTTTGGCAGTACCTTGCCCGAACCGTACAATACGACGGGCAGAATATCTATCCGCAACTGCCGGGCAATCTCGAACGCGCCCTGATGAAACCTGCCGATTTTTCCGTCAAGAGAGCGTGTTCCCTCAGGATATACCACAACACTGTAACCTTTGTCAGTCAGAGTCCGGAGTTTAGGCATTATTGCATCAATGCCGGACGATACAGGCAGATAATCGGCATTTCTTATCACAACCCGGTAAAACGGATTGTTCCACACCCAGTCCGTTGTCAGGACAATAAGATTCGGAGTCAGAGCCAATATCGGCAAAAGATCAAAATGGGACTGATGGTTACATATTATTACTGCAGGTTTGGAGAAATCCTCATTGTACGGATTGCTCAGTGTATATCGGACACAGGGTATCTTATGCTTGTAGAGTGCAAGAACGGCAAGTTTGTATATCAGCTTATGCAGATTCTTTTTTTTGGACTCTACATCTTTTCCTACAGACATATACAGCATGACCGCAGGAGTCACCAGCAGCATTGTGACAATAATGAATACTACCAGAGAGTATATAGTACGCAACAATGCCGCCAGAAAGCGCAATAAGCACAGCGGATATCCATAGACTACAGCCAGAATGCACAATACTACATTGAGGCACGATATGCGGATAAAATCCATGACGGGCCGGAAATGTGATACACGCTCACCGGCCGGAGGATAATATACGTTCACCGGCACACTTGCAATTCCCGTACCGTGCCATGCGGCAAGCACCAGCAACTCAAGCTCAGCCTCGTATCTGGATGTCAGCAAAGATAATCCGCGCAATCTTCTTAAAGGATACAGTCTGAATCCGCTTTGAGTATCCCTCACTCTGCGGCCAGTCTGTAACGTAAACCAGAAACTGCTGAACCAATTAGCGAACTTGCTTCCAAAGCTGCGATTGACATCCTTCAGTCCTTTGCGCTCACCTATTACCAATGTTCCCGGATAATCCCTGTTTGCCTGTATCATAACTGGAATATCCTCGGGAAAATGCTGACCGTCACCATCAAGAGTAATGGCATACGAGAAACCGCGTTCTATGGCATATTTGAATCCGGCCTTCAATGCAGCTCCTTTTCCCTTATTTGTATCAAAAGAGATAATATCCGGTTTATCAGGCATTTGGGAAAGAAGCTCAAGCGTATTGTCCGTGCATCCGTCGCAAACCACAATGACGTTGCGAATCTGCGCCATTGAGCGTGACACCACATCAACAATCGTTGCCGAGTTGTTGTATGTAGGAATAATCACACAGATGCCCCTGTCCGACATACCAATGATAGTTTAGAAAACACATCGTTCCCGGAAGCCACGATAATCTGAGCCTTAAGCTGGCTCTCCTCGCGGACAATTCCCTTTATAGTGAAAGTCAGAATCGTATTCCCGACCGGACTGATTATCCGCAGGAACTTCACGTTTCCGGCACATTTCAGGGAAAGTACAGTTCCCGAGGCTCTCTCCAGCAACTCAAGAGCCGACTGCATTATACAGACTCCGGGAGTAACAGGTTCTCCGGGGAAATGGGCCTTGTAAATAAAATGCTCCGGATTCAATTGTATCGTATATTCAAATCCACAGTCAATCTGCCTCTCTGATACAATCCTGTATAAGCTGTCAAGTAATCTCATTCCCCAAAAATAATCTTAATCGACACTGAACAATGAATCATCAATGGCAGTGTTTTTTACTATGCTGTCAAACCTGATAATTGTATAGTCTCCTGTAACCTCATACAAGCCGACCTCAACCACAGAATCCTTCTCACGATTGAATGTCAGTATTATATTTGTCCACATCTGTCTCATATCTTTCCGGACAGGAACAAGTGTCACAATCCAATTGTTGCCATTCTCATCTATGCTTGTCTCAAACAGTCCAGTATCCGTAAGACTGCTGCCGGATATTGTGCCCAATATCATACGGGCAATCTCCCTGAACATTTTATTCTGCCCTCCGGATACGCCGCCCTGGCCATCGGTCACAATCTTTACCTTGTTGCCATTCAGCACAAAAGCGAACGGCATAGTTCCCTTATACTCCCATCTGAGCCTGTCAGGCCTGACGTAACACATACGTCCTTCGGTCACTATGTTTCCGTCAAGAAGTCCTGAATGTCTTGTCTGGGTAAAGACGCAATCCATACTCTCCAGATTGGCGCCAGACTTGACAATACCGGCTATTATCCCGTCTTTTGAATTGTCTGAGGCAGATATCGCCAGAGGCATCAGCACAAGGCAAAGCAAACAAATCAAGCGTGCTCTCATCTCGCAATCAGATAACATCCGGACATTATAGCCAGCACCCCGATCCATTTGGTCAGATTGACCGGCTCGTTGAAGAACACCATGGCAGCTATCATTCCAAAGACATAGCTCAACGAGACCATAGGATAAGCCATACTGAACGGAAAATTCTTAATTATATAAAACCACAAAAGGCTGCCTGCGCCGAAGCATAAACCACAGGCGGCAAACTGCCAGTTTACGAACACAGACTTCCAGAAAGGAGCCGTCATTGAGAAAGGCAGCATTCTGGCAAGCGCATATTTCAAAAGCACCTGTCCGGCAGTGAGCAACAGACTCTGTATAATGGCAAGCGGAAATAATGCGGTTATTCTCATATATCATCTCTCTTGATAACAAAACTCTCAGCAAAGATGCCCATTGGCGGCTTCACGCCACGTCTTTCACAAATTGAGTCAAGAACAGGAGTCGATTCATCGAATGAGCAAACCAGCACAGAGTCGGCCACACCATTCTCTACAAGACGGTACGCATCACGCATAGCCCACTCTTTTGAGTCATCGCCCTGCGAATATGTAACATTGTAGCCGTGGCAGCCCGTTCTGATAGCAATTGCAGAAGCTATTGTATTATGTGTGCTTTGCATAAACAAAGTAGGCTTCAATGTTTCCTCATTATTGTTGTCCATATCATCCATAAATTGCTGGCTGATTTCCAACATTCCGCGTGAGGTAGCCGCAACAATTGCCCCCGGGCAGTCGGTTCCGGATTCTTTCAATGCCTTTAAGGCCGCCAAGAGAGCGGCTCTCATCAGTTTTCCCATTCTGCGTGACTCCATCGGAGAGCAGAACTCGCGCAATCCGGACAGCTCATCTACAGACGTTATCCGCTCGTCAACCGCTATTCTTGACTTATATTTACGGTTTCCCAAAAGACTCTTGGCAACGGCATTCCGGCATATCACCAACGATGAATCATTCCCGCCGAATCCGAATGAGTTACACAGCACATTGTCAATCCGTATATCGGACTTGCCCTGCGTCGGGATTATCCCGTCCGGCATAGGGTTGCTCCAACCGACGTTGGCAGGCGTAAAGCCATTCCGCATCGCCAATATGGAAATAACCGTCTCTATTGAGCCTGACGCGGATGTAGTATGACCGGTGAGCGATTTGGTACTTGACACCTCGGGCATATTATCCCCGAACACACGTTTCAAAGCCCGGCTCTCGGACAAATCATTATTTGGTGTGCCGGTTCCGTGCGCATTCACATATTGAATATCACCGGCTTCCAACCCTGCCATCCCAATGGCATCTCTCATTGCGAGGAAGGCCCCCTCGCCGTTATCCGATGATGCCGTCTGGTGAAAAGCGTCACATCTGTTCCCGTAACCGCCTATATAAGCAAGACCGCCTGTAGAGTTTTTCTCAAGCACCACAAACGCGGCTCCCTCGCCAAGATTCAGACCAGCACGTGTATCGTCAAAAGGACGGCAACGCTCCTTGTCCAGAATCATCAGCGTGTTGAAGCCATTCAGATGAAAGCGGGTCAACGCCTCCGCGCCTCCGGCAATCACGACATCAGCCTCATCGTTCCTGAGCATCTCTGCTCCGATGATAATGGAATTGAGTGCCGATGAGCACGCTGTCGAGACGGTGCAGACCATCGCATCAGGAATTCCGCCGTACCGGGCTATCTCTGTCGTACTCTGGCCGCACTCGTTACTGCAAGGAACCTCAGGAAACGGTGCGTCACTCTTAATCCGGCTGTAGTATTTCTCGGTAATATCCATATTCCCGACTGTGGTACCGGATATCAGGGCTACACGCTTGTACTTCAGATCTTTGATACCGGCTTGGCGCAAAGCCTGGCGTACGGCTATCGCGCCCATAAGAGATGTACGGCTGACCGGAGAGTCTTCACATATACCCAGCATAGTCTTCATCTCCTCATTCGACAAAGAGACCTCGCCCACAGGAATATCGGAATGCCGAGTCTCAAGATACCGCATCCGGCCTATACCCGATTCGCCGTTTCTCAACGATAAGAGCACCTCCTGCGCATTATTGCCTATAGCGCAGACAATACCATAGCCTGTTATGGAAATGATATCCGACATTATTTTGTTCTGTGAGTCTGGACAAACCCGGCTATGGAATCAATGCTTTTGAAAACATCCTTACCTTCGGCAGGGTTGCTCAGCTTAATACCGTAATACTTATCAAGAATTACAATAATCTCAAGTGCATCAATGGAATCCAGACCAAGTCCGCCGCCAAAGAGAGGAGCATTGTCATCTATATCGTCAGGTGTCATTTCCTCAAGATTGAGAGCTGTTATAATCTGCTCTTTAAGTTGTCTTTTCAATTCTTCCATAAACTTGTTTATTCCAAATATGTCATTATACTCAAATCCGCCACAAAACCATTCTCCCCGCTGCAGTCGGCCCAACCTGTCAGGACACTGCCGGAAGACGGCTGCATGAAGCTTGTCTCCACTATCCGTGACATCAGTTCATCATCACGTTTGTCCAATATCAGCAACGAAGTCTCTCCCTGATAGCCATTACGTATCGCTATCTCGCCTGTAACGATATTCGGCAAAGTATATATGAACACTGAAGGACTCGGATAGAAACCTTCCCTGCCGTATATGGTCGAGATGTGCTGTCTGTCGGCGAGCACAGACGAGGAGCTGTTGAACAGGACAACAGACCTGTCGCCATCAGGCAAAGTCCCTTTTTCCTGTTGTATCAGCAATTCTGACGCCACAAAAACCAGACGGCTGAACAAGTCCATCTTGTAGAATTTGGGATAATCGCCTATACGGCTTTTGTACAATTCCGTGAGAAGCTCCTTCCCTTGTCCTGCTATCTCCACAGGAGAACCGTCTATCAAGACTGACCCGGCATCTATATGAACTGTATGTGAAGTTCCGATACGTCTGCGGACAGTACTTCCGGAATGAGCGCAATCGTGCCGTGAGAACAACACCGCTCCGTTACAGCCTCCAAAGCCGGAGATGATCTTCAGAAATGTGTCTTTGCAGGTAGCAGTTTCCTTATCAACGACCGAGATTCTGCCACTCACGCCTGGCTCAAGGAAACCTCTTGTAGGCAGAATTATTCCATCATCCAAGGCCATCATAGTAACAATCGTCTCCAAGAGTCCTGCCGCCCCGAGCGTATGTCCGAGATAACCCTTCAACGACATTACAGGCACATCGGACAAGCCGGCGCGCTCAATAGCCATGGACTCCATCTGATCATTGAACATCGTCGCAGTCCCGTGAGCACAGATTACAGCCAGTTCAGATATGTCAAAGCCCTCGATTGTATTCAATATCGCATTCATCACGCCGTCACCATCGGGTATAGGCGCGCTGATGTGAAAAGCATCATTGTTGAGACAGCCGTTACACAGCCTCCATTCTCCGCTCCGGCCGTTTTTCCCAAATACGATAGTCGCAGCAGCCTCACCGGGATTCAATCCGTTCCGGTCGATGTCAAAAGGCCGGCATTCATCCTGTGACAAAGATTTGAATGAGAAGAATCCGGCTACAGTAAACGGAGTAAGGCAATCAGCTCCACAGACTACGGCATAATCGTAAAAGCCCGATGTTATGAGACGGTCCGCCAATATCTGAGCGGACACGCCGGATATACAGGCATTGCAGACAACAATAGGATCAGTGACAAATCCTAGATACGATGCGATTTTCCTTGCCGTCTGACCGGGAGAGAGATAATTGCTGTCATTTTCCTCAGCGTCAGACAACTGCTCGACATTACATTTGGTAGTACTCAGTATGAATAATGTCCTGGACGAACCGACATCTATCCGGATATGGGAGAGTGCCTCACTGACCGAGGATATAGCCAACGACTCGAAGCGTGTAAACCCGTCAACCGATATACTGTTCCACTGCTCATCGGTAAATTGTGAGGCAGTCAAAGTAACCGGCAGGTTCTGCCAGTCTGAATAAGAGGACAATGAAGAGTATCCTTTTCTGAGAGCCTCATAGTTCTGTCTGGCAGTAAATCCGGACGGAGAGGTTATATTTGTAGAAAGGACACTTATCATATCAGACCCATAGCTTTTTTCCACTCCATATAAAAATCAGGAGAGTACCACATCAGGTTATAGTCTCTGTCCATAAACACCTGGATACTGCGGGCCGTAATGAACACCAGACCGCTGTCAGAATCGAATATCTCGTAATCAAAGATTATCTTGGCCGCATCGGTATAGCGGTATGTAATCCGGATTGAAGGAGTCATTCCATAACGGACCGGATGCTTGTAGCTTATATCCAGCTTAACGATAGGAACAAAGATATTCTCATCTATATATCTGTTGTACGACAATCCGTATTCCGTTCCAAACGCCTCGCGTGCATCTTCCAGATACAAAGGATACGAGCCATGCCACACTACTCCCATCATATCGACCTCGCTGAACCTTATTGAAAGCTTCTTCTCTACAGACAATGTCCTTTGTTCCATATCACGCAATATTTCTGACAGACAGTTTAATCTCAGCCTCGGCTACACTCTTCCCCTTACACGTGACCGAAGCCTCGGCGAGAGTCATACCGAAAACATCCTCAATTATATCGACCTTCGTTGTTATCACAGCCCCCACAACAGGCAGACTGTGTATTACGAAATCACGTATCGCACCGATGAAACCTATTTGAACCTCGTTGTGAAGGACATATTTATTGTAGAATCCAATCCTGGCGGCGCAAGTCTGGGCGATGTTCTCCATTATTCCTGATGCCGAGAACACGCCGTTGTCAACAAATATATTGGTATCACGTACAATTGTCTCTGTAACGGAACTGTCCATACTGAAAGCCACCAGACTGCCGACCATCACAAATGGTTCCTGTTGCGGCAGGACTGTATGAATATCTATTGAACGGAGATATTCCTCCGTGAACCGCTCACATTCCATCAAGCCCAGAAATCATAAAAATTATACCACTGCTCAGGATACTGACGGACACGTCTCTCCAGTTCACACACATATGCCCCGGAAAGCATTTCGAGCTGCTCCATACGCGTCAGCGACTTATCGTATTGCAGTGAAGTCACGTAAATCCTATACTTACGTGAACTCTCTTTCATCACATTCACCGCCAGGACATTTAACCCACGCATCAACGCCACGGAGAACGGGCCTTGCGGAAATCCGGCCTTCTGTCCCATAAAAACGCGCTCAACCATACGGCCATCGCCAGCGCACCTGTCAGCAGGAAAGCTGACAATCTCACCGTTGCCGAGAGCATTGTTTATTTCGTAGAGATGGCTCATATCGGACTTAATGGCTATCATCCTGATATTCGTCTTCGCGAACATATTTCCCCGATTCTCCGTCACCGATGCCTTCTCGCCGTCATAGACAACTGCATTTATCGTCTTGCGCCCGGATACCAGCGAATAACCGGCAATCTCATAATTGCCGATATGAGAGCTCAGCATCAGGAAACCGTCACTGCCCGAGGCGTATTCATTGAACAGCTCCAGACCATCCACCTCGACATCAAAGATTTTGCCGGCATACATCGCGAACCTGTCAATAACCACTTCCGAAAACCTGCAATGGTTCCGGTACGTAGCTATCGCCGACTTCAAGGGGCCATACCCGATTCTGTTACGGAAGAAAGAATATGCAGTCTTTCTGCTGGGATTCATCACCAGACAGACCGGCACGATAAAAATATCAGAGAACAGATAGATGATACGCGTATTGATATGCCTCAGAATCCATACAAGGCTTCTGTGCATCCATCTGTTTCCAAATGTAGTACCTGCCCACTGACGCTCAGACATATAATGACCCTTTCCTACATACTCCCTTATGGGAAGACCCGGCCGGCAACGGCTGGGACCTAATTCAGTTTGCTCTCGATATAATCACAAAATTCCTTGTAGGTATTCACGCCGGCCATCTCTTCCTGCTTGATTTTAAAGCCGAAGTTCCGCTCAACCACCACAACAATATCTACAAAATCCAGACTGTCTATGCCCAAATCCTTTTTAAGCAAGGCATCCGGTGCAATTTTGTCCTCATCAATTTCAAGATCCTCAACAAGGAATTTTCTTACCTTCTCCTCAATCTCTGCACGGTTCATATCATTCTGTTTATTTATGTAATTTTCTTACTATCAAGGAGCTGTTGGTACCTCCAAAGCCGAATGAGTTGCTGAGCACGGTATCAACAGCCGTCTCAACAGTCTTTGTGGCGATATTCAGATGCTCGGAATACTCATCGCGATTATGAAGATTGATATTAGGAGCAACAAAATTGTCGCGCATCATTATCAACGAATAGACCATCTCGCTTGCCCCTGCCATCCAGCATTCATGTCCGGTCATACCCTTCGTGCTGCTGATAAGAGCATGCTCGCCCCTGAACAGCCTGTCAAGAGCCATAGCCTCGTACATATCACCTTGAACGGTACTGGTAGCATGGGCATTGATATAATCAATTCCCGACGGATCGAGACCCGCGTCATCCAATGCCCGCTTAATAGAACGCAGGCATCCCTCATCACTGGGCTGACTGATTACCGATGTACCATTGGACGAGAAGCCATAGCCTATGACCTCTGCCAATATCCCCGCCCCACGGGCTACGGCATGCTCATAATCCTCAAGTACAAGAGCCGCGGCACCGCCGCTCGGGACAAGCCCGTCACGGTCACGGTCGAACGGCCGGCTTGCCTCTGTCGGACTCTGCATGTTTTTCGAGAATGCGCCAAGAGCATCAAAAGTAGCCATAGAATAGAAATTTGTTTCCTGCGCTCCTCCGCACAATACCATATCCTGCAAGCCGTTCCTGATAAACATACTGGCCAGGCCTATTGAGTGACTTCCACTGGCGCAGGCTGCGCTCAATGTGAAATTGATACCTTTCAAATGGAACACAGTACTGAGATTCATCGTCACAGTAGAGTTCATAGCCTGAAAGATAAATGACTGTCCAAGCAGCTCGGTATCGTGTTTCTCGGCCATTATCTTCTCGGCTTCGATTACAGGTTTCGATGATGAGTCGTTTCCAAATATGCAACCGACTTCATTATTCAAGAGATACTGGTCATCGACTCCTGCCATCCTCAAAGCCTGCGAGCCGGCCATATACGCATATTCTGCCTCCTCGGAGAATCCACGACGCAGGTGACGGTCTATCAGACCTTTCAGCTCCGGTTTCGGGACTATTCCAGTCAAAGCCGACTGATAGCCATATTCCAGCCGCCGCTCATCTATGCCGATTCCTGATTTCCCCGCATAAAGGGCTTCTTTCACCTCGGATATATCAGTTCCGAGACAAGACCAAATACCTATGCCTGTTATCACCACCCGTCTCATTCTCAATCAAAATTATAGAAGCCCACCATTTATACTTATCACCTGGCCGGTAATGTACGCGGCATCGTCCGAGCAGAGGAAGCCCACCAGCGATGCCACCTCGTCAGGCTTTCCAAAACGCCCCATCGGTATTGTCCCGCGCAACTCATCAACCGGCAAACTCTTTGTCATATCGGTCTCAATAAAGCCCGGTGCAACCGCATTGACTGTAACATTTCTGGAAGCAGTTTCCAAAGCCAATGCACGGGTAGCACCTATCACAGCCGATTTGGCCGCACAATAATTGACCTGCCCTGCCATTCCTTTCAATCCCGAAAGCGAAGATATATTTACAATCCTGCCCCCGTGTCCACGCATCATCATCTTAGGCAGCAGCTGTCTGGTAACAAAGAAGAATCCGTTTACCGACACATCCAGCACAGAGTTCCAGTCCTCGTCGCTCATCATGAACATAAGCCCGTCACGGTTTACACCGGCATTGTTTATCAAATAAGCGATGTAGTCATCGGGATGCTCCTGCTCCCACGAACCAAGGGCAGACGCGACTTTCTCTTTATCGCAGACATCAAATCCGAGAACAGAGGCAATGCCTCCGTTACCACAGATATCACCGCAAATTTCTTCAGCCGCCTCCCTATTCGAGCGATAATTGACAATGACGGGAATTCCCATCTTGGACAATTTAATGCAAATTGCCCTTCCAATCCCTCGGGAACCGCCTGTCACTAGCGCATACCTCATTTGTAAGAAACTTTTGAACAGAACGCGAAATTAGCGAAATTTAGTGAAAGTCTCAGACATGTTCCATATAAATATGTGTAACTGAGCTAGTCCCGCCAGTCATCAACGACATAGAGCAGCCCATTGTATTCAAAGCAGACTTTCTTCTCTCTGCCAGTGAGATACAGAAACATTTTCTGCTTGCTCCTGACGTTCCTGAAGTGGCCATATTGATACTTGCCCATACTCAGGCCGTTTGTCCTTATCAAGTGCGACAAAAGGCCGTCGGGCACTTCACTTACGGTAACGGCATCAGCAGGGACCTTGCGCGCTTTTCCAAGCACTACATTCATACTGATATTGTTGTCTTCGTCAATGGAAATGCCGGAGGGCCAGTATGTCAACGCAAACAGAACAACCCCGGCGACAATCAGTATTATAGCAAAAACAGGCATCATATTACGGTCAGTGAAAGTCATTATCCCTATTTATCATTGCAGTTTGACGGCAGTTCCCGAGGCAGTCACCATCAGCATTCCGTTGTTTGCGCCAAGAACCTCGTAATCGACATCAATTCCAACGACAGCATCGGCTCCGAGCGATGAGGCACGATATTCAAGTTCCTTCATAGCACTCGTCCTGGCTCTGACCAGTTCATCCTCGTACGAGTTGGCACGGCCGCCGACCAGATTGCGTATGCTGGCCTCGAAATCCTTAATGAAATTCACTCCGGTAATAACCTCGCCGAAAACCACGCCTTTATATTCGACAATCTCCCGGCCTGCGATTGTTGGTGTTGTTGAAAGTATCATATTCATCGATTTTTGTTCATACGCCTAAAAATAGGAAGTAATTTCCAAATATGCTTCAGCGGACAAACAAAAAACAGTAATTTTGTGTATAGAAGTATTAATTGAAGATTACTTAAGGAAAAAGCAATATGAAAGGCAGAATATTGGCAGCATCGGTATGCGCATTGATAATGTCGGCATCGGCAGGAGCCGCATCAAAGCAGAACACGCCGGGATATCCCATAAATGGTATTCCATTCACATCGGTCAAAGTATCAACAGACAGTTTCTGGGGAGACCGCATACGCCAGAGCCGCGATGTAACCATTCCTCTGGCCTTCAGCAAATGCGAAGAGACAGACCGTTACACCAATTTCGAGCACGCGGCGGCAAAGATGGCCGAGACAGCACGTGGAGACAGCTCCAGCAATTACCGTCCCACACAGTTTCCGTTTGACGACACCGATGTCTATAAGACTATCGAGGGTGCCAGCTATCTGTTGCAGACATACCCGGACAAACGGCTTGAGGCATACATAGACAGCGTGCTGGATATAGTTGCTGCGGCACAGGAACCTGACGGCTATCTCTATACCGCAAGAACGATGAACCCCGCCCATCCGCACGACTGGTCCGGTCCCACGCGATGGGCCGGTGAGGAGAGCGGAAGCCACGAGCTGTATAATCTGGGACATATGATTGAAGGAGCCATCGCCCACTATCAGGCGACAGGCAGCCGTAAGTTTCTGGATATCGCCATCCGTTACGCAGACTGTGTATGCCGCGAGATAGGCTACGGCGAGGGGCAGATAATCCGTGTGCCAGGCCATCAGATTGCCGAGATGGCACTTGCAAAGCTTTATCTTGTAACCGGCGACAGGAAATATCTGGACGAGGCGAAGCTTTTCCTCGACAACAAGGGAAAAACCTCGCGCAAAGACAAGTACGACCAGTCGCATCTGCCAGTAATAGAGCAGGACGAGGCCGTAGGCCATGCTGTGCGCGCAGGCTATATGTACTCAGGTATGGCCGATGTAGCCGCATTGACCGGCGATGTGTCGTATGTGAATGCCATTGACCGCATCTGGGACAATATGGTCGGCAAGAAGATGTACCTGACGGGGGGCATAGGCTCGGCAGGCAGCAACGAGGGATTCTCCGACAATTATGACCTGCCGAATATGAACGGCTACTGCGAGACCTGCGCGGCCATCGCCAACGTATATACCAACTACCGTCTGTTCCTCCTTCACGGCGATTCCAAATACATTGATGTGCTGGAGCGCGCACTGTATAATGGTGTAATAAGCGGTGTCAGTCTGGACGGCGGCGGTTTCTTCTACCCTAATCCGCTGGAGTCTCACGGCCAGCACCAGCGTCAGGCCTGGTTCGGCTGTGCCTGCTGTCCGAGCAACATATGCCGTTTCATACCATCGGTTCCAGGCTACGTATATGCCGTCAGGGAGAATCAGGTGTTTGTAAATCTTTTTATGTCCAACTCACTCTCGGCCAAAGTAGGCGGGAAACAATTGGAATTGACACAGACTACAGATTATCCGTGGAGCGGTGACATTGCCATAGCAATTGACAAGGCCCCTTCCGGTCAGTTCGCTTTGAAAGTCCGCATACCGGGCTGGGCACGGAATCAAGTTGTCCCCACCGATTTATACACTTACGCCGATGGAAAAACTCCCGGATATTCGGTCAGTGTCAATGGTGAGAAAGTCGATGGCACACTCGTTGACGGTTATTTCGTAATAGACCGCAAATGGAAGAAAGGCGACAAAGTGGATGTACATTTCGATATGGACGTGCGCGTTGTCCAAGCCCACCGCCAGGTTCGCGAGGACCGGGGCAAAGTAGCAGTTGAGCGTGGTCCGATAGTCTATTGTGCCGAATGGGTTGATAACGGCTGCAATGTTCTGGACGCACAGATTCCTGCCAGCCTGTCAGATATTGAGATTGTGCCGACAAGCATGACAGTACAGGGTAAAGAATATAAGATGAATCACATATATCTTGGTTGCGCCAAGGACAACTACGCCGGCAACCCTGCCGCAGCACGCAATACAGTGCTGAAGATGATTCCATATTATGCCTGGGCCCATCGCGGCAGCGGCAATATGACAGTATGGCTCAACCGTCTATAAGAACACATTTTATGGAAAGGACTCTTGTAATAATCAAACCCTGTGCCCTTCAAAGGGGGCTGGTTGGTGAAATCATATCACGCTTCGAGAAGAAGGGGCTGAAACTTGTGGCCCTCAAGATGTACCGCTTCACCAAAGACAAATGCGCGGAGCATTATGCGCATCTGGTCGGGAAATCATTCTACCCTATCATCGAATCATCCATGATGGCAGCACCTGTAATTCTCTGCTGTTGGGAAGGAATAGATGCCGTTGCGGTAGTGAGGGAAATGACAGGTGCCACCAATGGCCGCAAAGCCCTACCTGGAACTGTACGCGGAGATCTCTGTATGAGCCATCAGGAGAACATCATACACGCAACCGACTCCATAGAGAATGCACGCATAGAGTTAGACAGATTCTTCGCTCCCGAAGATTACTTCGACTATGGTTCGCCGCTTTTTGATTATCTGTACGCAAAAGACGAATTGCAGGCATAATTAATGCATTGAGAGAATACCTTTGCAAGAAATTTCTGTTATATGGAATTGGAAGCAGTTGACAAATCCACCGGAAGCTCCGCAAAAAAACGTAACGGTAAAAACAGCGGGACTGGGAATGGCACTAAGCCCAATAGCAGAGACATTATCATAAAAGCTCTCAGGAAAGACGGCAAGACAACCACCAGGATGCTCACGGAGATGCTGGGCATAAGCGACACTGCCGTCGAAAAGCATCTGGCAAAGCTGAAGGCTGAGGGATTACTGACAAGAGTCGGGCCGGACAAAGGCGGATATTGGGAAGTATCGCCAAAAGCCAGGACATCACGCAAAGCCAATGTCCGCAAGCCGGCACAAGCTCCTGCGCCTATGCCCGTACCGAGACAAATGGAAATCATATTCGGCAATGATGAGGAAACGATAGACCTCAAGCAGGAAAGCATACCGCAGGTGGAAAATGCTCCTCAATTGGAAAATGCAATGCCTCCAGCAATCATAGCAGACGAGACATTCCCGGAAATATCAGTTTCAAGCGAAGAGAACTCTGAAATAAAATTACGGCACGAGACAGCATTGCCACCTCTGCGATCAACAATAGATCAAGCCATTGAGTCACGTCATTCAGTAAGGGCTTACAAAGACACGCCTCTCTCTGACACAATCATCAACACCTTGAATGCCAGGATTGCCGAAGTCAATGCCGCAGGCGATTTGAACATTCAACTTGTAACCGGAGAGCCGAAAGCTTTTCTCGGGATTATTGCCAGATACGGCAAATTCAAAGGTGTCACCAATTATCTGGTAATGGCTGGACGTAAAAGTGACGATCTTGACGAGCGTGTGGGATACTACGGAGAGCAGCTTGTACTTCTTGCACAGACATTGGGTTTGAACACCTGCTGGGTAGGCATAAGCTACAGCAAGATATCCGGCACATACACCTTGAGAGACAAAGACAAAATAGCCTGCTACATCGCATTGGGCTATGGTGAGACCCAGGGAACCGGTCACAGCATCAAGACTATGAAAGAGGTCAGCAACGTGAACGAAACCAGCCCTTACTGGTTCCGCCGGGGATTACGCGCCGCCCTGTTCGCCCCCACAGCCGTGAATCAGCAGAAATTCTACTTTGAATATGTTGACTGTGGACCGTACAGGAAAGCTAAAGTCATCGCAAAAAAGAAATTCTCACTTATCGGATTCACACAAATGGACCTCGGCATTGCCAAGCTGCACTTTGAAATCGGAGCCGGCAAAGACAACTTCGAGTGGGCCAGATAATCAACGGTACGATTCGCGCAAAAGTCTGCCCACCTCGGCCGTGAATACAGATGCCTGCTCAGACAGCAATACGTTCATGTC
The DNA here is from genome assembly GCA_045597365.1 of Bacteroidaceae bacterium. GTDB lineage: Bacteria > Bacteroidota > Bacteroidia > Bacteroidales > Bacteroidaceae > Colenecus. The sequence goes on from JAZLKB010000075.1 coordinate 67,385, forward strand.
AAAATGGAAGCGGAAACGCCAATGGTTATCAGGATCGGCAGGCTGATTGATGCGTTCGTTCATATAATCCTTGCGGCGAAGCCCTGTATCAAGAGCAAGCCAGTCCTGAAGAGGAATAATAGCCAGCATCGAAGCTGAGTGAAGATGCCTGTTGATGATTCCGCGCACATCTTCGGGTGTCAGATCGGCAGCATCAGAGCCACTTGTATCACCCAGACTATCCGCATTCTGCATACGCAGTGTCGGCATATCGTGATTTGAAGTCGAGCATACTGACAGATACGGCCATGGACGTCCCTTATCCATATTGGCCATCTCGAATGACAATATTCTCTCATGCTCCATCACCCCCGGTACACAATCGGGCACCATTCCAAGATCCTCGCCACAGGCCAGCATTCCTGTAGCACTGAGAAGCTCAGGCAGTTTGCGCTCAGCATTCCGCCTCCAGAACTCATTATGGCGATGGTAGAAGAAATCATTGTACAAAGCGTCAAACTGTGCACGCTGCCCATCAGAAAGATTCTTCGTATCGGGCGTTATCATCGGCTGGTACATACCCGGATTGCGCGGGTCATCGTGGAAAAGACCGTCAAGAGGAAGATTCAGATTATCAATCTCGTCCTTACTGTATGGGAGAGCCGGATTAAAATGACCGTGCAAACCGCTCCTGTATTCAACAGGAATCTCCCATATACGGAAGAATCCAAGTATATGGTCTATACGGAATGCATCGAAATACTGACTCATCTTGCGCAGACGGCTCTTCCACCAGGCAAAGTCATTCTTGGCCATCTCGTCCCAGTTATATGTCGGAAAGCCCCAGTTCTGACCGTCAGCGCTGTAGAAATCGGGTGGTGCTCCGGTACTGGAGTCAAGATTGAACAATTCAGGATGCCAGTATGCCTCGGCACTGTCGGCGCTCACCCCTATTGGCAGGTCGCCTTTGAACGAGACACCCTTCGCGCGGGCGTATGCGGCCTCGTCGGAGAACTGTTTGTCCAAATGATACTGCATCCAGAAATAATATTCTTTCTCAAGTTTGTCCCGCTGAGCGCAGAACAGCGCGTACTCCTCAAGCCAGAAAGCATTCTCTTTGTAAAAGCGCTTGTACGCAGCACTGGCCATATCTTTCGCGCCATGCTCAAGAAAAGCCTCACGGATGTAAACCATCTTCGCCTTGAAGACACGCGGATAATCCAGTTCAGGCAGTCCGTTCAACTCTTTCTGAAGCTTTTTGAACCCGGCAGTTTTTCTCACGCCAATCTCCTGCAAACGGATATACAGCGGATGCAACGCGAATGTCGATACAGGACTGTATGGATATGAGTCGCGCCAGCCCCCAGCACGGGTTGTATCGTTTACTGGCAGAAGTTGGATAATATTCTGCCCGGTAGCGGCAGCCCAGTCAACAAGCGGACGCAGGTCACGGAACTCACCTATTCCGAAATCATCGGCTGTACGGAGTGAGAACACCGGGACTGCAGTTCCTGCACCGCGATATCCCGGGCTATCGAAAATGGCAGCCTGATGCTCACGCGGGAAAGGGCAACCCATTATCGGGCACTCAATCCAGGCATCCTCGCACAGGAGAACCTTCGCCCTGGCCGGAGCCTTGCGGGAATGGTGTTTCCACTCGGTATGACGTATCGACCCGTCAACCATCATCACATAGGTATAATCCTGCAGATCGGCCTCAGTGCATTTCGGGAGAGTTACCTTCCATACGCCTCCATTGCCCCACTCCATCGGATACTTGACGTCCCGGGCTATCAGAAAAAGATTCTCGCCCCATATAGTGTTGTACTGGACTGTAAATGTTACTTGCATAAGATTGTGCTCTTATCTGCTCCATACAGGAACAATCTCGATAGTTCTCCCGTATCCGGACGGATAGGCCTTGTACGCGTCAAAGATGCTGCGCGCCGTGCAACCCACACCCGAAGTCGCGTAATCAAGATTCAGAGTGATATTCCCGGAATTCTCAAGCTGATACTGATAGACACTCTTTGTAAGATTCCCGGTTGTAAACGGATATGCGTTGAATGCGAAAGGCTCATTCATGGAGAACTCCAGTCCGAAGCCTTCGGCATCGGTAAAGCGGACCCACTTGGTATCGCTTCTCAGTCCATAGTCCTGCGGAATGAGATACGGCTCGTACATATCCTGCACGGTAGTATTCCAGATGCCCATACGGTATCCGGTCTTCCGGTCCGGGTACGAGGCCTGAGGGCCGCGGCCGTACCACTCGACGTTGTCAAGACTTCCGTCAAGACTCATTGTAACGCCGATTCTGGGGAACCAGGCAGGCATATCGCCCTGAGGATTCACCAGATGATGTATTGTGATTGTACCATCAGCAGAAATACGATAGGAATATACGCTCTCTATTCCGGAATTGGAGCGTCCGTAGATATATGCGTCCAGCTGCCTCTCACTCTGGGAACCGAACATGGCAAGTTCCCTTACGTCGATATACACAGCTCCGGAAACAGCACGCGCACGCACGCTCAACGGAACGTATGTTACTTTGTCAAGTCCGTATGAATAGTACATCGATGCTACGGTAGAGCTGTGTCCTACAGCGCCATAGCCGCCTTTGCCCTGTCCTGTAGCAGGACGGGCATTGTACGAGTTCCACCCGTCAACTTCGTTTGCCACAGGAGCTCTCCACAAGTTGAGTCTGAGAGGCTCGGCAAGCATCTGGTTGTCTTTCACTATCATAGAGACTAGTACGCCGGTATTCTTATCGAAAGCATACTCGAATCCCGCACCTTTGGCAATTATAAGGCTGTCATCGTACGTCATGGTCACGCTGCCGCCGGCCGTCATTTGTCTTGGGGCAGCCGGACAGTTCCAGTCCGTAAGTTCAAACTGCTCCCAGCAGACCTCGTGACCTTTCGGAGCCCAGATCTCATCCTGCGCAAGGCAGGCACTTATATTCAATCTGTACATCTTGCCGGGTACACCGTGATTCACGTTCACGAATGGTATTTCCACAACCCCGCGCTCAGTTGGGGCTATGTCAACATCAAGCGTTCCCGACGCGACAACACTGTCATCCTCGGTTATAGTCCAGGCAATATCATATACCGATGCGTTCACGAAATAATTCCGGTTTACAATCTCCACTATTCCGTTATAAGGATCAAGAAGATTGAAACGCAGCGGCTGGGTGCTCTTCTTCATCTGATACATCTCGGGCTGTGGCGTCCGGTCGGGCCATATACTGCCGTAAGTCCTGGCACCCAAGCCGTACGACCAGAAAGAACCCTCGTTCTTCTCTTCCTCGAAATCGAGCCACAGAGCGGCATCGGCTGCATTGAACCCGTCGGACGGAGTGACTGCCGCAGCAAACACTCCCACATTATCTATAATAGCGTCGGCTATGCACTCATTGGTGTCCTGCCCGTTCTTCTCCTCGTCCCTGCCGATGCAGACCGACAGTGGCAGATTGCGGATTCGGCCGCTTGCCGGCTGGCTGGCCACAGAATCGCCGTCAATGTAGATGGTCATGCTGCTGCCGTCATATACCGCCGTGACATTATGCCAGTTGTCAACCCAATCAGCAGGAAGATTTCCGGACAGAGTCTGCCTTGAGCCATTGTCGATATAGAACTCAATCCTGTCAGCACCTCTCTGCCTCAGACCGAACTGGTTGCTGCCCTTGGTAATCATATATCCGCCGAACTTATTGTATTTGCGTGGGTAAATATCAAGAGTGAGAGTAAGCTTGTCTCCGCTGATCTCAACATTATCGGCACGATACACCTGCACCCACTGCTCCATTCTGTTCAAGTCGATGGCCTTGCCTGTGCGTCCTTTCACAAGCTTCGCCTTGCCCATGATATTAGCCTTTGTAGCGTACGGGCTCTTGTCAACAAGAGTCCTGACAGGCTCCAGCAGGCCGGGACTGACAAAATCCCATACCGCGCCGCCCATAAGTGACGGGTGATCGTCAATCTCACGCCAGAAGTCATCGAAAGCACCGCCGCCATTACCTGCCACTGACAGATACTCGTCCATAAACGAAGGGCGCTTGTCGGAATTCTCCAGGCCATATCTCAGCTCGTGCTCAATCGGAAGAGGATAACGCGGTCCGACAATGTCCTCGGCCGCATGCTTTGCGGCATTTCCGCCATACATCCAATAGCGCGTAGGGTCATACTTACTGCCCTCTTTGACAACCTCGGTTATATCCGGCCCCTCGCCCGACTCGTTGCCCGCACTCCAGAACAGCACGCACGCATGATTGCGGTCGCGCAGCACCATCTGACGCACTCTATCCTGATACATCGGAATCCAGTCGGGCATATTCGACACCCACTCTGTGGCATGAGCCTCGTCGCCGGTCTCGTCAATGATGTAAAGTCCATACTCGTCAGCAAGGTCAAGATACTCGTTTACAGGTGGATAGTGCGATGTTCGCACAGCGTTGAAATTGAACTGCTTGAGAATCTCGAAATCCTTTCTGACAGTAGCCTCGTCCATAGCGTGACCCAGCAGGGGGTGCTGCATGTGCGAACACTGCGCGTTCACTTTGATAGGCTGGCCGTTCAGGTAAAAGACTCCGTCAACAATCGCGGTCTTCTTGAAACCCATCCGCTTGGTCATCGCGTCAATCCTGTTTCCCGATGCATCGTACAGCGTCATCGTCAAGTCATACAAATCCGGGGTCTCGGCCGTCCATTTCAAAGGCGATGATACCGTTGTCTTGAAATTCACGGTGCTCTTGCCATCAGCTGCGACCGAAATGCCTGTCTGCTCCATTCCGGCAACCACCGTCCCATTGCGCGATATCTCAGCAGTGAGCTTGAGTCCTTCGGCAGCCTGCGTGTAGGTCCGCAGATCGACAGCAAGACTCACCTCAGAATCCTTGAACGAATTATCGAAATCGGTTATCACCTGATAATCGTATATACGCACATTGCGCGTGGGATAAATCGTGACATCATCAAAAATGCCTGCAAGCCGCCAGTAATCCTGCATCTCAAGATAGCCGCCGTCGGAGTATTTCAGGACAAGAACCGAAAGCTGGTTCTTACCGGGTTTTACAAATTTTGTCACATTATACTCAGATGGCTCCTGGGCACCCTCGTTGTAGCCCACCTGCTGTCCGTTAATCCATACAAACGATGCGGAGGCGACTTTCTCAAAACGCAGGAATACCTGTCCGCCTTTCCACGATGACGGGATATTGAATGTCGTCCTGTACGCACCAGTAGGATTGTAATCCATCGGAACCTCGGGAGGAGTCGCCGCAAACACATCGGCAGGCCGGTTCTGCGGCGCACCGGCACCATTCCGGCCAAAGCCCATAGACTGCGGCCGTAACGACATCCATGCAGCGGTTGTGTTCCTGAAGAAAGCCTGACCGAAGCCCTGCATCTCCCAGTTTGACGGAACTTCTATATCGGACCATTTGCGGTCGTTGAATGTGGTGGCAAAGAAATCCTGAGGCACATCGTACGGTGACTCACAGTAAAGGAACTTCCAAGTCCCGTTAAGAGAGACTCCCCCTTCCGGTATATGGAAGGCTCTGCCTTCCTCCTGCCCCTCACCGAACACACTCAGGTTCTCGACATAATACGGCAGATCCTGCATATACGGTTTGTCCTGCGCAGAAACGGCGATTGACGCGCCCAGTACAAGCGTGAGAGATAACATTCTTAAGTTATTCATAAGCTGATAATTAACGTGCAATTAAAACGGAAATGATTCTTAGAAGGATATTGAGAATGCGGCACCGAGAGTAAGGAAATTCATATACTGCTCGACGTGACCAGTATGAGGTCTGGTTGCCATATCTACGTATTCCTTAAATTCATCGGGGACAACTACACGATGCTCGGCTATGGCTTTCGTCAGCCTTCCGGCTATGTCATCCGACAGGTCCTGCAAAGTATAGTCATACTCGGTCTTTGACGAGTCGAAATCGGCGAAAATCTTCCACGAGAAATTGCTTTTGTACTTATAAATCAATGACAGGCCTGCAACCCAGTTCCACGAGTTTTTTCCTCTGGCCTTCGCCATATCGTACTCAATACCGCCATCCTGAAGGCTGTAGTTATACATACTGGTCACGCCAGGCCGGACTATCTCGTTTGACACGAATTCCTCGCCCTTGGCCGTTACAAAATAATACAACGGGAACTGCTCGCCTTTGTGGCTTATCACCGTATAATCGGAAAACTGTTTCGGGTAGCCGTTCACGCCTTTGTATGTTATTCCGTCATTAATCCTACGGCCAGCAAGAAACTTGGCATCGACGGCGAAACGCCTGCCGATAGGCAGGTTTCCATAGATACCGAGGTCAAGCGACGCGTCAACAAAATTATTGTCCTCGATACTCACATTGTAAACGCCCGGCAATCCGTTTGGATACTGAGGATCACCCTTTACCTGCGACAGCACATAATTTAATCCGCTGAACAGTCCCCTGTCCTCGTCGGTCAGATCAAGGCCTTTGCCTGGGGTTGTCGTGACACGTGCCATACCGCCTATTCCGATGTACTTATTGAAAAAGAATGCGCCCTCTACGCCGAACACAGTACTTGTTCCCAATTCGACATGCGATTTGTAGTCCATATCGGAATAAGACACCTCAATGTCCCGAGGATGAATACCCAGACCCATCTGAATGTCAAAGAACGACGGGGATGCGTCTGTCCAATCATTCTCAAGTTCCAGATGAGTGATGCCCTTGTTCTTGTAAATCATATCGGCGAACCAATAGCCAAGCTCAGCAGACAGGATACCGATACCGGCGCCGGCTACTACATCTGAGACCCAGTGCCTGTTGTTCAGCACTCTCATAACGCCAGTTGCCGTAGCGACCGCATAGCCACCTATCGAGAACCACGGCGAGCGTGTCAGACCATACTCCTTGTGGAGAATGGTAGCCGCCGTGAATGCAGTCGCCGTGTGACCCGACGGAAAAGAGTTCTCGGTGGAATTGTCGGGGCGCATCTCCTTGACGGAATACTTGGTCGCATTGACAGCCAATGCCATTACCGCGTTCGAGAGCAACGCGCTGGTTGCAAAGCGGTCCCAACTTGAGCGGCCGTCGTACCCGAAAGCCTTCATACCTACTATCAATGCGTATGGGGCAAACTGCGTATAGTTGTCTATCTCAGACCTGAAGCCCTCCTCAAAGTGGAAACGTGCCGAGCGGAAAGCCTTTTTCTTTTCCTTAATTATAAACGATGACAGAAAAATTGGAACACCGGCGAATGTCAAATCCCTTTTCCAGTCATAATAGACCTTGGCATCCGGACCGAAATCAATACACTCCTCGCCCAGCCAGTTCCGATAAGTCCCGGGTGTTGTGGTATTCTGAAGGCTCACACCCTGGAAAAGTGTATCGGCAGCAGCCTTCTTATCGATCTTCAACTCAGGCACAGACAGGCTCAGACTGTTTGCCTCACTGGCCAGACTGTTCATCGGTGCGCCGGAAACAGACAATGGCACAAGCAGCAGAATGCCTGCACAAAAAGCACAAAGATTTCGGAAAAAAATATTCATAATTGTATTATTGGCCATTAATCTAGCAAAAGTACAAAAAAGAGACTTCCACGCAAAAACAAAAGAAAGTAAAAAACCTTTTTTGCGAAAAGACCCCACAGACTCCACCTTGCCACTTAACAGACTGATACACTGCAGTTAAAAAGGTGGAGTATCTTTTTGAGACTCCACCCACACTCCATCCAGACTCCACCGATACGGTCAACAAGCTGACGGAAATGTTGATTGATTGTGCTTAATCGTGATTTTTCAGCGCAAGAGTCTCTTTTTCACGATTTTGACTTTTCCGCATTATCCTTTTTGCTTATGTTTGCCGTGCTAAATGAAAAACATTATGGAAGACAGGTATGTCAGATTCGATTGGGCGGCGAAGAGCATCCTTCGCGACAAGTCCAATTTCAGTATTCTGGAGGGACTGATAACGGTCCTTCTGGGTGAGGAGGTTCACATCATCGAACTCCTGGAGAGCGAGGGCAACCAGACAGCCCGCGATGACAAATTCAACCGCGTTGACATCAAGGCCCTGAACAGCAAGGACGAGATAATCCTCGTTGAGATACAGCAGATACGCGAGTTCTATTTTCGGAAGCGCATGCTTTACGGTGTCGCCAAGACCATCACCGAACACATCAGCCTCGGTGACCGTTACGACAAAGTCAAGAAGGTCTATAGCATCAACATACTGTATTTCAACCTCGGCAAAGGCGAGGACTACATCTATCACGGCCAGACGAGTTTCGTTGGCCTGAACAAGAAGGACCTGCTGAAGATCAGCAGCAGGGAGAAGGACGTGCTCTCGATGCGGACTCCCGCCGAGGTGTTCCCGGAGTACTATCTGATACGTGTCAACGCTTTCGACAAGATTGCCGGGAATCATCTTGAGGAGTGGATACGCTACCTCAAGACGGGCCAGATAGACGAGAACACCACCGCTCCCGGTCTTATGGAGGCCCGTCGCAAACTGGAGTACATCAGCATGTCGCGCTCCGAACGTCAGTCATACGATGCCCACATCAACGACATAATGATAGAGAACGACATCATGTACACGGCTTACATAGACGGTTTTGTCGAGGGCCGCGAAGAGGGGCGCGCTGAGGGTCAGTCTATTGAAAAAAAAGAGATAAGAAGACTCCGCTCGATGGGACTGGATGTTGCCGCAATTGCAGAAGCTACAGGGCTGTCGGTCGAAGATATAGAACAGCAGGTGTGATTGAATCAAGTGTTTTCTGTCGTGAAGCTGCTCCGTCCTATAATACATAACTCCTAGGTTCAAGCACGAAACGCAACGCTTACCAAACGTACATCGTTAACGCTGCGACAAAACATGTCTGTTGTGTTCATCCGGGCATACATATGCGTTTAACATACTGAGAATCCTTCCGCAATAAAAATTGACGGCCTGCCGAACAATAAAAGCAGGCCGTCAATTTGTATAGAGGGATTTCCAGAGAAAATAAGAACTCCTTTAATATAAGCATTTTACGCCTCGATGAGATTTCTGGAGAAAATAAGCAACCTCACTTCAATACCTTCCATAAACCTTTAGTATCAGCCCCTTCCTTTGTTATATATCCATTATTTCTCAAGAAAGGTATTTCACGTTGAACAGTTCGTTCTGTCATAGCCAAACTCTTCGCCATTTTTGGCGGCCTTCGGACGTTGGAAGGTCAGGACAATGGTGCCATCTGCCCAGATCTGGTAAAACGGCTCGGGAAGATTATGTGCCTTGCAGACATCTATCATTCGCTTGATACCCGTTCCCCATCGATTGAGAAGTGAAGCTGATGTCTCCTCAAGAGCGGTTTCCGGCATTCTGCCTTCCCTGATTCCGGCACGAACAATACCCATAACCCTGTTCTCGTCGATATCATCAAGCGTGGCATCCAGCGTCGTGAGATTCTCCCATGCATATTCCATTGGACGGCATTCGCGAAGTCTTTCTTCATAAATTTCCGGAGGCATAACGGATGTCGTACTCTCTATTCTGATGTAAGGGCAACCGTGAAAGGTAGATGGCTTCATGCCCCATACCCATCCGTCAAAGTGCATAGCTATAACAAAAATTCCAGGCCTGTCGGGAACTTCAATGTATTCAACAAAGACATCAATCGCAATCACACTATTGGACAAAACGATGCAAAAAGAGCCTTTTTTATGGGAAATGCTCTTGTTTGTGGGATAATCTGTCACTCCAGCTCTTCTTATCTCGTTTGATTTAGCAATTAATGCTTCTTTGCTAAGTTGGGATTGGTGGATGCCACGAAACGATAGCCGTTTCCTGTGTTGAAAATAAGCAGAAGCGGTCCGGCACCACCGTCAAAGTTGCGTCCGAACAAGGTCTGCCCTGCCGGATTCTTGCAGGCGAAGCTTGAACAGCTCAATGCATTGATGTCACCGGTTCACCCAGAGACAAAACCCGCAATGGCGTGTTGTCATCGGATTTTCCACAGCAGCCTACAATCAGAAGAGCTGCAGCAATTGCTAAAGGGGAATGTAAAAACTTCATAAGTAGATTTATTTAATGCCTTCTTGCCTACAACCAATGCGTATGATTTTGGCACGCTTACTAAGTCAGTCCATTTTGTCTGCCAGATAAGTATTGAGTATTTTTCTGAAGTAGTTCATATATGAGCCACGGCCTACAATATTGTACAGTAATGCAGATGCGGCAGATGCGTATTTCTTGCCTACGAACGGAGCTACAGTCTGAATTTGGATATCATTATCGGAAAGTGCAAGGTGCGCTTCATATAGGTCGCGCGTAGATATGCAGTATTCTATGCCGGTACGCTCGTCACGAACCACGGTTGAGACATTGTCCGTACGAACCACGTGCCAGAGTTTATTAGCTGAGCTGCGAATCTCATCTGTATCCGATATCAGTTGTACAAATTGAGCATAAGGATACTTTTTACCGTATTGAGACTCGGCTAGTCCATCACCATATTCCGAATCTTTGTCACTACGCTTGCGGCAAACCGAATCGGTGCGGATGTCACGGCGCATACAACGGGCAAAAAACTCCATATTCTCCTGCATAATACGCTTACCGTACTCACGGCCCCGGATATCATTCAGCAACGCATCGGGCAAAAGATTCTGCTCTATCATATACATCAGCGCATCAGGGCTACACGCTTCCCGGTTCATGATCAGGTTTATGTCGTAATCCTCGGCCTCATATTTATCGTAGAGTCTGTTGGCAGGGTGGCAAATGGCCGGAACACCTTCGGTAATCATAGTCATCTGACCGTTATATTCAAAAAAGGCCATAAGCGGAGAATTATCTGAAAATTCATCGGTAAACAGTTCTGTGTTACGTATGCCAAGGTCGTTTTTCATAAAATCAGCATATTCCCTTGAATCATTGAAGAAATACATCCGCTCGCCATTGTTTTGCTTTATGAATTCGTCGTACTGGCCATAATTTCCATCAAATGCCCTATCTTTCTCAAGCATACCATTGCAGTAATCATCAAACGCATCAAACTTCAGAAATGTGGCAGTACCATTTGTGTACCATTCATTACCGAAACGTAAGAACGCGCCGACAACGTGCCTGAGTTTTCTTACATCCTGGCTTACGTCCCGCTTAAAGCTGTCAAGTCTTACATCAATGACATTATTCTTGAAATCACGCAGGCTTACATACTTATTATTCGAACCGGTCACCTCGTATATACCGAAATGCGTACTTTCCATTTCCGCAATCCGATGGGCAAACATATCCTCGCAGTCATCCATCTCCAGCCTTATCATCTCAGCATAAATATCCTGTGCTCTCAAAGAAAGCGGCCATGTACGGCAGTCGAAAGCAGACATACTGTTAACAATATATGCCTGTAAATGTTTCGATGTGTCGTGCGGCAGAATCTGCGTTATACCGTATGGCTCATCATCAACAGTTGGATTGTTATGCCAACGGCCGAAAAGAGAGCGGTGTTGCAACCATATCAACACATTCTTCACATCATAGGCATCGCTCTGCGTCTCCTCACTATAGATATAGTCGGCCAGCTGAGAATTTGGATGAATGCTGTCACGAACATCAGTCCAATATTGCCATACTTTCGCTGCATTATTGATTATCCCCTCATTCTGAGGATTAAGTATGCTGTTCTCACGCTCAGCCGAAGCGCTGTACCACATCATAAACGTCATAGCCTCTTTTTGCGCATCAGCATCGGCGGCATCCTTCGAATTATAGAAAGGCAGATAACGCCCGAACATTTTCCGGTATAAATGCGTGAATGTCTCAAACTGACGTGTGCCTGAGTGTAAGTCTTCGAAGTAGAGAGCCAGTGTCACACAGGTATTTCTGACGGCGGCATCACCCATAAACGATAAGTCTTCCTTGAGAATCCCGTAAAGTTCGTTTGCCAGTCTGGCATATTCAACATCGGTAGGAGAGACAACATGCTCAGGATGTCGGTCCTGAATATCAGAAACTGCTATACGCCTTTGTGCTACTTTGCCCATAATTATTCCGTTTTCAACTTTTTTACGCTTACCAAACTTGTAAAGTTACACATCATATCGTTTTTTCAATAATTTCGGTTAGATTTTATAGTAAGAAAGCCGAAAGATTTTGTGACCAGCTTGATTGGTAAGCGTCTTATCTGTATGCTGTGGTCAAGTCTGTTTGCAGGTAATCTGATTCCGGTGTCTTTTGCGACACTCCTGATTACCCCGATATACTTTGGCATCAGTACGCGGTTTCCCTTGCGCAGCCCGTAATTCGAGAAGAGTGATGATGTGGCAAACATCATCCTCGGCGGCAGCTGGCGCATGCCTACGAGAGACGAAAACACGGAAATGCAGGAAGCCACCTATTGGGCGTGGGATGCAACCGACTGTGGATACCTTAAAAGGCGCGGTCTATCCGCAGTACCTCAGCGAGCGTCCCTACGGCTATTCTGTCCGTCCAGTCTCAGATTAATAAGGTATGAGTCGTGAGAAACGCTTGCTAAGGTTGTCTTCTAGTCCAGAATTTCCGGTTGCTGTGGCCTGTCGAGGTTAGATTGTAGTCTGCGTTGTCACAGAAATATCTCAACTCGCGTGATGCGGAAGCTGTCGATACGCCAGTCAGATTCGCGTACTCCTGCAGTGTAATCTGGCTGTGCTTGTCGAGCCATTTGTCAAGAAGGGCGAAATGCTCGTCCCTATGACCTTTTGATGCCGAAACTCTTACCACTTCGGACTGGCTCAGCTCGAACTCGGCCTCCTTCTGAAGCATCTGCATAAATTCCGTTGCTATTTTGATATTCAGCCCTTTCACTCTCACCTGCTTGTTCTTGTCGAAGGTAAGTGACAGCGAGAAAGTGCCGAAGCCGTCTATCTTGCAGCTGTGTCCTTCAAGCAGGAAATTCTTCAATGCACTTGGCAATGCCGAGAGTGTTCCCAGCACCGCGCCTTTCTGTATGCCCGATTCCAAAGCTATGCGGTCGGTCATAACCTTGTTGTCGAACTGGTTGTATGTCTCGTACACAGGGAAGTGAGCCTGTTCCCCATCCCTCATGTCGGGTAGTTCCTGAATGTGATACCTTATTGCCATTTCATTACAAGTCTTGGAACGATCGTTACAAGACCTGTAATGATGGTTCCAAGACTTGTAACGAAATCGTATTAACTGCGCGAAGATACTGGTTTCAAATGATTAATTTGCAAGGTAAGCGTAAAAAACAAGTCGGTAAGCAGGCCGGAAGATAAAAATAACTTTTGTTTTTTGCGGAAGTCTCTTTTTTGTACTTTTGTTTGATTATTGATCAACAGTTTGATCCATACGCATTAAATAAATCTACTTATGAAGTTTTTACATTCCCCTTTAGCAATTGCTGCAGCTCTTCTGATTGTAGGCTGCTGTGGAAAATCCGATGATAACAAGCCATTGCGTGTTTTGTCTCTGGGTGAACCGGTGACATCAATGCATTGAGCTGTTCAGGCTTCGCCTGCAAGAATCCGGCCGGGCAGACCTTGTTCGGACGCAACTTTGACGGTGGCGCCGGACCGCTTCTGCTTACTTTCAACACGGCAAACGGCTATCGTTTCGTGGCATCCACCAATCCCATATACAACTCCTTCGAGATGTATTATGACCCCGAAAAGGGAGGTGACGGAGTGCTCAACAACGGCAAGACCCCTTTGTACGGCCTTCTCCGCCAGCCTCTTGCAACTACCGATGGAATGAACGAATCCGGTCTGTGCTTCGGCGCTTTCCAGCTGCCCACTTTCGGCGACCTGCGTGGAGGTTACGAAGACAATCCCGATATGCTCCAACAGGAAACGGGGAAGAAGGCCATCAATCTTATGTTCATGCACACCTGCATCCTTGCCAAATGCAAAACCATCAGGGAGGTCGAGGAATTTCTCCGCGCTCACGATATGGTAACCAACTCACAGCCTATGAACGCTCACTGGTTGATGGCTGACGCTACGGGAGACTGGGCCATATTCGAATACTGGCAGAACGAACTCTATGTTTACCGTGAGAAGGACCTGTTTGACCTTTCATATCATAAGAGAGGGCAGCAGCATATACAGTGGGAGTGGTTCAGCATAGAGAACTACTATCGTCATCCGGAGCCATATTTCACATTCCCGGTAAATCAGGCTGAGAATCCGGCAAACTGGCAGCAGCAGATGACAAACAAGCTTCGTGTCGAGCATATGATGAACTTCTATCATCCCGTCATGACAGAAATGGAGGCTCTGGAATGCCTGCAGGAAGGTCATTACGGAATTGAGGAATATGGTGGAGTCACCGACTGGTCAATGGTATTCAACCCCGCTGAGCGTACCATTCTGTTCAATATGCGCAACGATATGTCCAAAATCTATACTTTGGATCTGAAGAAGGATCTTGGCTGGTAAAAGCGTTTCATTTCCAATCAGATGTTCTAGGGTGCAAATATTCTGTTTTTTCAGTTCATATATTCATCCGCCTGCGTTTGACTTACTGAGAAAAAAAACAGCGCCACGATGACACTGGATCTATAACATTTCTTTATCTATGGGAGGACAATCACAAGATTCTATTTTCTGAGTTCCTCTCAACATCACAGCAGCAGACCGACCGTCAGGAGACCGAGCTCAAGGAGTTCGCATTGCGCAACGGCCTTAATTTCAACGAAAAGACGGATATGTACATAGACATCATATCCGGATTCAAGGAAGGAGATGCCAACACATACTACAGAAGTTTTTTGAGTTCTTCTACATCAGGAAGAGTCTGCTGCATATTTTCCGGCATCTCGGCAAGAGTGGAATAGGTTGCCACACCCATTGTCCGAGGTATGCGTCTTTGAATGCGCCTATCTTGAGCTCAATCACTACGAGGGAATTCAGTTCCCGATTAAAAAAGAGAAGATCAGGAAAGTGCTCAACTCCATACATTTCCAAATGGTACTGGTTCCCAAGGAAAGCGAAATCCTTTCCGGGAGTCATAATGAATTTGCGGATATTGCGAACTATCTGGTTCTCTACAACCCGTTTGTCAACGCAATCATATTCCTTGTCTATGTCCTCTACGTTGATATAATCGAGGATGTATTCATCCTTGAACATTTGGACGGTTTTCAAGGCCTGCCTGGTATCCGGGATGGTTTCAATAAAATTGCTGGGAATAGTATTGTCCCCGTTTTTGTATATATTCTGCTTTTGAGCATCGCGGAGTTCGTATTTATTCCACTGATGCATTACAGTCTGACGGAGGTAGAACAGGACTTCGCCTATATCTTTGGTCTTCATCAAAATCTCTACATGGTGAGAAAAACTGACAGAAAGGATGTCGTCATTACTGATTTCGTTCGCCACCGGCGAACAATTTAAAGAATGGTTAACATTCTGCTTGTCAAACGTAACTGGCTTCTCGGGAAACGTATCGCATAAGAAGAGTTGGAGGGAAAAGTCCACATGACGTGTGGAGAATCTGAAGTCGGAATTATACACACGTTGTACCTTGACAATACAAGAAATAGTTATACTTTTGTGCTGTTTATTCTCCGGCGAAGGAGGTGTTTATATAATTCAGCAGAGATTATGGCAAAGATAATAGGAAGGGAACAAGAGGTTGAAGAGCTTTTAAGGCTTTATAATCGTCCTGAAAACCAACTTGTTACGGTACGCGGGCGTAGGCGTGTAGGCAAGACATTCCTTATAAGGGAGACTTTCAAGAACAAGTTTGCCTTCTACCATACTGGCTTGAGTCCTCTTGAACTCAAAGGAAATAGTCTGCTTAAAGAAGAACTCAAGGCGTTTGGTGTCTCGTTGAGAGAATACGGAGACCTGCACATGAGGCGTCCCGTTGACTGGACCGAAGCTTTTCTATGGCTGAAGGATTTGCTGAAACAAAAGCCGGAAGATGAAAGGCAGGTGGTATTCATTGATGAGATGCCGTGGATGGATACTCCCCGCAGCAATTTCGTCACGGCATTCGAGCACTTCTGGAACGGATGGGCCAGCGGGCAGGACAATATCATGCTAATTGCCTGCGGAAGTGCCAGTGGGTGGATACAGGATCATTTCATAGATTCGCCTGGCGGTTTTTACGGCAGATCGAACACTGACATCCACCTTCCTCCCTTCACCCTTCAGGAGTCTGAACAATTGTTGGAATATCACGATATTCAGCTGAGCCGTTATGACATTGCCGAACTATATATGGCAGTCGGAGGTATACCGTATTATCTGAATCTAACAGCTCCTGGAGATAGCGTGGCGCAGACCATTGACCGCCTGTTTTTCAAGAAGAAGTCCAAACTGGACGACGAGTTCAACAGGTTGTTCAACTCAATCTTTGTCAAAGGTGAAGCATCAAGAGCAGTCATACGTTTACTTTCCACCCGTCGCGGTGGATACAGCAGGGAGGATATAATCAAAAAGACAGGGCTGCCTGACGGGAAAGAAATGAGCAGGCTGCTGCGTTCCCTTGCTGCTGCCGATTTCATTGAACTATATCAGCCCCTCGGCAATGACAAACGCCATCTGCAATATAGGCTCATAGATCCGTTCTGCTGGTTCTGGCTTCAGCAGGTGGATGGGAAAATGCGTGAAGAACATTATTGGCAAAATCACCAGAACCATCCTGAACTCAACTCGTGGAGAGGTATCGCGTTCGAAGAGCTTTGCCTGCTGCATTCGTATCAAATCAAATGCGCCCTTGGCGTAGGCCAGGTGGCCTCGACACAGTCGAATTGGTTGATTCCCGGAGATGACAAAACGAAGGGACATCAGATTGACCTTGTTATAGACCGTGCCGACAGGGTTGTCAATCTGTGCGAGATGAAATGCTATAATGATGAATTCGACGCCACCGCAGAATACGCAATGACTATCAGAGGCCGTGTCAATGCAATTAAGGATCACGTCAGCAAACGGTCGTCAATACAACCGACGCTCGTGACAACGTTCGGGCTGAAGCCCGGTAAGAATTCCAGTGTATTTACAAGGACAATTACATTGGATGACTTGTTCAAATAGCAGGTCTGATTTCTTAAAAACTCAGCCATCTTTAATGCACTGGAGAAGACATTGGAATTTCTGGAGGCTCATCAGAGTAAGATGCCTTCAACATTTCCATCAGCTTGTTGACCGTGTGGGTGGAGTCTCAAAAAGGCGCCCCACCCTTTTAACTACAGTATATCAATATATTAAGTGACAAGGTGGAGTCTGCGGGGTCTTTTCGCGAAACAGAGGCTTTGGCGGCAGGGCGGCGGGGCATTCCGTCGGCCGGCGTTAAGCGAGGTAGCTCGGACGTGCGTAAAGAACGGCGTGTGTCTGAAGGACGTTAGACGCACCAGAGGTGCGGCTAAAAGGACTGAGTTAGCCGTTCAGCACGTCTGAGCGTAGGCGAGCAGCCGGACGGCGTATGCCCCGCCGCCCTGCCGCCAAAGCCGTGCTGATACAGACTCACCGGAATCCCGTCCTGCGCGGACACCCCTGCCTTCGGCTGCAACCTTTCCAAATTCAGGGGCAATAGTATTATTTGTAAAACACCGTATTGAAGAAATCCTCCATCTGACGGGCGTATGGAGCGCCGTATTTCCAGAATGTGGTTTTGGTCGCGGCATCGGGCTTCCAATCGTAATACGCGTGGACAGCACCGGGTACACGGACGTATTCGGCACGCTGCCCGGCATCGAGCAAGGCCTGCTGATATGCGATGGTGGCCTCCTCGCTGATAATCGGATCATCGGTGCCGCGGTTTATCCAGTGCGGGACAAGGCGCTCGGAAGGCGACGGGATATTGCATATCGGAGCAAGTGCATTCTGCCCTGCTTCAGGCAGGTCGCGCACAAAATTCCTGATATCGTTCACGGCGAATATTCCATAATTCGGGGCCACGGCCTTGATGGCAGCGAGAGCCTTGCGGGCCTTTCTGACACTCATACGCTGGGGCATATAGGTAGGCATATACTCATAGACACCTGGAGTAACGCCGAAGCCGCCGTCGCCAACCAGCCCGACCATATTGGCCACGCAAGCGCACAGATGACCGCCGGCACTGTCACCGGTGACGGCTATTTTCTTCGGATTCAGGCCGTAGTCGGCAGCGTGCTCAATGATGTGAAGAATTGCGCCGTAGCAGTCGCCGATAAGCTGGTCCATAGTATTCGGCACGGCATCACCGTCGGCTGTGCCTATCCAGCGGTAGTCTATGCTGAAAACCACATACTTGCCGTCGCGCGCCAGCTCGCGGGCCATTCCGGACATAACGTCCTCGCAGTTCATACGCCAGCCGCCTCCGTGGATAATCACGATTCCAGGCAGATTCCGGGCACCGTCAGGAATGTAGGCATCGTATTTGAGCGGTTTCACGCCCGGCTGGGCATAGACGATGTCCTGTATGCAGGTTATTCCCTCCAATATGGCAGGCTCGACAAACGAGGCGCCTACCGAGCAGTTGCCATTGACCGTCACCTCGAAGTCCGGCTGGAAGAACTCCGAGAAAAATGCGAACGAGCCGTTCTGCGCCTGATAGCCGCACTCGAATACATAACCGTCGTCGGGAGTTGCCTTCAGACGAAGCACCGTACCACGCGGCAGTTCCACCCCCTGCTCTATGTCGCCCATTGTGACCTGACGCGAAGCAGAGCCGGCCGGAAACGATACATCCGCAAGGCTGACTTTTCCATTGATACACTCGCCAAGCCACACTCTGGCAGAATTGGAGTTGCGCTGCGGCTGGGCCGAAACGAATGCAGAGGACAGCATAGCCAAAACGATGACGGACAGTCTTGCCGCCACGGAACCTGATAATTTATTCATACTCATATTATGGTTAAATAGGTTTTGTCACTTGTAAGTGTGAAGGCTTGCGCCGGCCGCAGGCAGATAGTCAACACCGTACCAGGCCACCTGCATTGCCAGGAACGACAATATGACAAACACTAGAACGGCAGCATTCCGTCTGTTCATCCGCATTGGCAGATGTGAGCCCATAAGAGTAAGCAGCCAGGTGACGGCCGCCCAGCATTCCTTAGTGTCCCAGGTCCACCAGTCGCCCCACGCGGCTTTAGCCCAGACAGCGCCACAGAGCATTCCGAGCAGCAGCAATGACGATGCTGTATTGAAGAGCTTGTCCGGCAGCACGCCAAATCTGTCACCGCGGACTCCGCATATCTGTACAACATTGAATACCAATGCCAGAGCCAGCGATGAGTAGGCAATCATATACATAACCAGATGTGGCACGAACCACCAGCTGCGCAACGCGGGCATAAGAGTGCCGAAATTGATGCGCGCCACCGAGACGACGGTAAACAGCACAGCCATTGCTGCCACCGAGATTGCAAGATACCGGCTTTTCCAGTCAAGACGGAGCCGCAGCAATGCGCCCGCGGCAAGAAGAAGCATTCCTATATATATTAACGGCAGCCACGGGTCACGCACAAGCTTCAGCACGGAATATGTACCGCCAACCTCATCGTAGGAATACTGATATATCCTGTAACCACGATACCGGCAGGGATGGTTGACCGATGTCACCAGCGTCTTTCCATCAACATCAAGTACGCTGCTGAACTGCTTCGGGCTTATGCCGTCATCATAATACCCAATGTTGAATTCATCAAGCCTTATGTCGAACGGAAGCCTCACGACCCTTCCTGCAACGGTATAGGCGACATTATTCCCTTTGACTTTGTCTGCGGTAACTTGAACGTCAACAACATCGGGAGCACCCCACAAAGCCCCGAACGACAGGAGGAACATTCCGGAATGGCAAAGTGCAGGAGTCAGCCCCTTTTTATGCCTGACATCATCAAGAACAGCAAAAAAGAGCGAGGCCATCATAAGAATGGCGGCAGCCCAGAAATACGGCTTGCGGTGCAGAGGCATTCCCCAAGTACCCTCTATGGCGGTCAATACAGTGACAGCCGATAACGATATGATGCACAGGAGCCGTCCCGTCAGGAACCGTCTGAATGGTCCTGCCAGCAAATACCGCCACAGCAGATACAACACCGCAATGAATGCCAGCGAAACTGTCAGTGAAAGCGGGAACTGCCAGAAAGATAAATCAGCCATAGCGATACAGTCAAGCTAATGCTGTTTTCAATCATGACTTGACCAACGCTGTGAAATCAGACCAACTTTCCACTTTAAAACCGCGGATATCGCGGACTGACTTTTTAAACCAATCAATTTTTGACAAATCCATCACAGTTTTAACCAAAGCCGTGAGGTCATCTGATTGGGACATATACGTGCTGCCCTGAATCCAGCTGAAGCCGTTGGCCGCAAGCAAAGTTTTAATCTCATAGTAAGCGTTGTTGTATGGTTCACCGTAATATTTTCGAAGATCGTTTACGGCCATATCAAAACTTAAGGCATACATGGCTGTAGATTGCTACACGGTTTAAACAAATCAGCGTATCCGAAAAAAATACGACCATCATCGGTTTTGGCTGAAATGACTTTACCTACAAAAGGATTGTCCTCGACCTCGAATACTGTACCCTCAACCCAATCCTGAAGATTTGTCAATTCGGGTGATATTTCAACCCTGTCATTCTCTCTCATAATTACTATCTTTTCTGCAAAAGTAAATAATGTTCCTTAATTTGTATATTAGCATCCATATTTTATCATTATTACGACCTTCTGATGGGTCACCACATCCGGCAGGCAAAGACAAATCAGAATTGGAATCGGAGAAAACAGCCTGGTCCAGAACCTGCGAATGCAGAAAATACCTAATTTCGCCGTGTGGAACATCATCACCATCATCATCATTCAGCAGCCGAAGCCATAAGCGGCGGAAAGCTCAGGAAAGTGTTCATTATCTCCATAATACTGAACGTGCTGTTCGTCGTTATCGAGGCCGCTGTGGGTTTCCGCAGCAACTCGGTGGGCTTGCTGTCGGATGCCGGGCATAACCTGGGCGATGTATTTTCACTGCTGCTGGCGCTTGCAGCATTCATTATGAGCGGAACGCACGGAAAGGGCCGCTACACCTACGGTTTCCGCAAGCTCTCGGTGCTAATCTCATTGTTCAACGCGATTATACTGCTGGCCGCAATAGCGGTGATAGTAATTGAGAGCATACGCAAGTTCTCATCACCGGCACCGGTTGACGGCCATGTTGTAAGCTGGACAGCCGGCATTGGAATACTCATCAACGGTGCAACCGCACTGATGCTGATGAAGAGCCGCAGCCACGACATAAACGCGAACGGGGCATTCCTGCATATGGTGGCCGACACACTGGTATCGGTCGGTGTACTGACATCGGGAATAGTCATAACCCATACCGGATGGTATATCATAGATGCGGTTGTCGGACTTGTCATTGCCGGAGTGATTCTGCGTTCCTCGCTCAGGCTGTTCGCGGAGAGTTTCAGAATGTCGATAGACGCAGTCCCGCAGGATATTGACATAGATTACATCAAGACGATATTATCGGCGATAGACGGAGTCCGCGATGTCCATCACATACACATCTGGGCCATCAGCACAACCGAAACCGCGCTTACCGCCCATCTCCTGATCAACGACATAACAGAAAGCGAGCGGATTCTCACCGAAGCCAAACATCTGCTGAAAGACGCAGGCATAGGTCATTCCACCCTTGAGCTTGAGAACCACGACTGCGGTTTCGAGCAATGCTGATTCCCGCATCCGCTTAAGCTGCTTTGAAATAATTAGTGTAATTATGCACCCAAATTATCACTTCATGAAAACGATTTCGCTCAAACCGTTTTTTATTTCTTCTTATTGCGTTTTTTTCCTGCACAAAAGAAGGCCTATATACTAATCCGAATTTCCTGTTCAGCAAGCGTACAAAATAACGCAACAATCAGACAGACAGAGACAATATAGTCCTGTCATCGTTCGGCTCGGCACCGTCCGCAAAATCGTTTACTGACTGCATGAGTCTATCGACCAAGTCCTTATCCGTGAGATTCTTTCT
This sequence comes from Bacteroidaceae bacterium, assembly GCA_045597365.1. Classification (GTDB taxonomy): domain Bacteria; phylum Bacteroidota; class Bacteroidia; order Bacteroidales; family Bacteroidaceae; genus Colenecus. The sequence continues at coordinate 89,322 of JAZLKB010000075.1, forward strand.
GACATTACTCTCAGACCAGTCCAACAGACGCTGGTCGCTATACAGTTCCTTGACAGGATTCTCGGCCTCGGTTATACCATCGCTATATACAATCAGACGTGAGCCTTTCTCCAGTTTAAGAGTATCCTCGCTGTAAGGGAAACCGGAAAGCACACCGCAAGCCACGTTTGTCTTGGCTTTGACGAACGAAGCCTTGCCGTCGGGTCCTACAAGTACCATAGGATTGTGACCGGCGTTACAATAATCCATCGTCCCGCTTTCGATATCAATCTTTCCGACTACCAGAGTAACAAACATCAAATCTTCGCTGCTCTTGCAGAACGTATCGTTTATCAGCGAGACAATCTCTTTGGTAGGATGCTGTTTCTGTCCTGCGGCACGGAATGCGGCAATTGTAATAGCCATCAGAAGTGCGGCAGGCACACCTTTGCCGGATACATCCCCGACTATGAAATATATATCATTGCCTATAACGAAGAAGTCATAGAGGTCACCTCCAACCTCGCGGGCAGGAACGCTGGTGGCATAAATACCGACATCCTGCGGGAAGTGCTTGGTCAGCATCTGGCTCTGGATGTTACGCGCCACATCAAGCTCACTCTTGAGTCTCTCCTTCTCGGCAGTGGTGGATTGCAGCTTGTCAATGTATTCCGTGACAGATTTCTGCATGAAGCGCAAAGCGTTCCCCAGCTCCATCAGCTCATCGTTCGTCTTAACCTCCGGAATAGGTATGTCAAACTTTCCGTCTGAGATTTTCGAGGCAGCCTTCGCAAAGTTCTTGATAGGACGCGCCAGATTATTGATAAGGCTTTTGTTAAAGAAATAAAGCAGCAGAAGCATCACTGCGCAAAGGATAAGAATGATTCTTCTCAGATACACAAGATCGCTGAAGACATCGTCCGACAATGCCGATGCGCACAGCGACCAGCCATTTGACATTCTCCGGACAACCAATACAGAATGCTTTTTGTTCTCGTTCACCCATATTCTGCCGGACTGCTGTTCCTGCTGGCGCAGAAGGGAGGCCAGAGTGGTGGTGGAGTCAAGCAAGTAGCTCATACCCGGTATAAACGGAGTATCGTACATAGACCCCTCGTTGGGTGTCTTTGACAAAGGATTGCAGATGTAGTTGAGAGCGCTGTCCGTAAGAATTACATTTGAGTTCGGATAGATACGCATACTGACGAGCCTGTCGTACAAGCCGTCCAGCGACACATCAACAGTAAATGTTCCGATGTATTCCCCGGCCTTGTTACTCATAGGATATGAGTACGTGCTGATGAGATGATAGCTTTCGGTATCAAAATAGTCGAGGAACGGCGATTGCCAGATGGGGTTTCCTGTCCTGACACACAGTGCATACCAATCCTCGACGGTATAATCCCACTCATCCTCGGCATACGAGACATCATCGTTCCACTCATAGACTATCCGGCCGCTCACATCATCGTAATTGGCGTATATACCGGCAAGTCTGGTCTTCCTGTCAAAAAGATACGGCTCAAAATAGAATCCGCACCCCAGGAAACTGGGATGATCTGCCAGAAGGTCGTGCAGGAGATTATAGCAATTGGCAGTATCAAGCAGGTGACCGTCGTTGTAATATTCCTGCGCTGTCTTCGCGACTGAACTGCCGATATTCTCGGTCTCGGCAATCAGTGACTGGACATCCAATATCGATGTCTGGATACATTGGCCAGTATATTCAACGGCCTTCTGCTCGACCATACGTCCGCTCTTCAGGGCCACGACAACCATCGCAATTATAAAAAACACTGATGCCAGCAATACGGTCTGGATACTGAGCCTTTTAGCGAAAGAATGTCTTCTCATATACTAAAGTGAAAATCTGTCAAAAGTAATACATTTTGATTTGAAATCCATACTTTTGCGCTGATGAAAAAAACAGCATATCCCTTTTATGGACATTTCAAATGTCTGGCAGAAAAATGTCCTATGAACTGCTGCGGATATTTCCGCATTATACTGTTCAGGCGCGAGGAGGCTTTGTTCGGGAACAAGGCCGGGTGGAACGATATTGACGGCAAAGGTAACGACATAAGGGAATATCTCGTAAACGACAATCAAAGGTGGTTCTGCAAGTCAAGAGCTGACGGAGGCTGTATTTTCTGGGGAAAAGATTCACTATGCACTATACAGAAACGTCTCGGCGCAGACTCTATGCCTTCGGTATGCCGGACATATCCCAGAATAATAACCCGTTACCCTGACAGGATTGAACTCGCGCTTGACCAATGCTGTCCGGTCGTTGCCGCATCAGTCAGGGAATGGAATTTGGGCGATTTTAATACAGAAGGGAGCTGTTCTGACAGCAGTTCCCTGAATATCAATCCAAAGATTGCAAAGCGCAACAAGGCATTGGCCGTTTTATGTAACCAGAGCATCAGTTTCAAAGAGAGTCTTGAGACGGTAGCCGGTATGTACGGCTGCGATGTCTCTGTTCCCGATTTCGACATCGATGACCGGCTGATTGAATATGACAGGAAGCACACCGCCCTGTTTGTATGGAGTTACCTGCTGTCACACGAGGGGTTGCCGGGAATAGACAACATAATGACCCTTATTGTAAAATTCGCGATACTTCTGGCAGACTGGCTCAAGAATAACAGGTTTGAGGACAATCAGGAAATGGATGTCGCTTTTGCCAAGTTCTTTATCCAATACGGAAAAGAAAGCGGACTTGAGCCTGACGTAGAGGAAAAGTTCTGCGACTCAAACGATATCTGACATCGCAGATGGAATCAAGGAACTCATTCATCATATCCCGGGGATTCAGGAACTACTTTATCTTCTCCATACTGTTCGTCATATCCGAGCAGTTCTGCACGATTGTGGATATGATGTGTGTTGGAAATTTTGCCGGTGTTGACGCATTCTCGGCAGTAAGTCTGGCCATTCCGATAGAGAACATTGCGACCGGTGTGTTCATGCTGCTGACAGGAGGTGCAGGTATTCTGGCATCCAGAATGATTGGCAACCAGGATTTCAAGAAAGCATACAAGACTCTTACGATTTCAGCATCATCATCAGTCATAGGCGCGGCTATATTGACAGTTCTGGCTTATGTTTTCTTTGATAATATCACCAGCATTGTATGTCAGGACTCCGCATTGTCCTCTTACTTCAGGGAATATTTGGGAATTTACCTTCTAAGCCTAGTTCCTATGGGACTGTATAATGCCGTTATCCTGATTCTCAACATAGACGGCAAACCGGATGTGGCAGTCTCGGTTGTCGCGATAGCGTGCGTCATTGACATTCTGCTCGATGTAGTGCTGATGAAGAATCTGGGTATGGGAGTAGCCGGACAGGCAATGGCATCGATGATATCTTATATAGTACCCTTGATGATTCTGCTTCCTTACATAGCAAGCAAGCGTTGCTCCTTCAAATTCATGTGGGCGGGAGACTACCGCTGGGAAGGAGTGGGAAAGAACCTTACGGCAGGAGTGCCTTATTGCTTGCCGTACATCATTACCAGTCTGATTACGCTTTTTGTAAACTCTCTGATATTATCCAGACTCGGAACCGATGCTCTATATATATGGGGAGCCGGATACCAGATGATGTCCACTTCGATAATGATTATGAGCTGCATAGGAGGCACCATTCTTGTAACGATGGGAAGCATGCTTACAGGATGCCGTGATATGGAAGGATTGCGCATTCTGGTACGGAAATGCATCATGATGACCGTTGTGTTCGTAGGCTCGCTGGTAGCAGTCATTCTGACTCTGCCGAAGCTGTCAATGGCAGTATTCGGATATGATTTGTCGGAAAACGACCCGGCGACAGTCTTGTGGATACGATGTATTGTTCTATTCAGCATACCTTATGCCGTATGTTGTATAAAAGTATATCTGTTTCAGGCTTTAGGGCGCGAGACAGCATCAATGATTCCAATCCTGTCGCTGTTCGCCTTGTCATTGGGTTTTCTTTTTCTCGCATACAAGTTCAAGCCGGAGTGGATGTTCTACACTCTCCCTACCTCCGGCCTGCTCTATATAGTTCTGGATATAATCATCAGCTATGCCTATCACCTTAGGCATCCAAATCTGTCCGCATACCTGCTTATTCCCGATGCCGACAAGCACAAATCCAAATACATGTCAGTACCTTACACACACAACGGACTCGACAGTGCCCTTATGGAACTGACAGTATTTCTGGAATCGTGCGAGCTCCCGCCAAAGCTGACGGCAAATGTAAACCTGTGTTGCGAGGAGCTTATGCTGAGCATTGTGGATAACAACACAGACAAGAGAGATGAGGGCTATTTCTTCGATGTTTTCGTCCTGTGCGATGACAACGATGTGAAAGTAACCATCAAGGATGCCGGAGACCCGTTCAATCCGGTGCGCAATTACAGGATGAGTGCCGCCGGGATTCTGAAGACCGGCGAGGATGTGGATTTGTCACTGAATCTTGTCAATGTAATCTGTCAGGAGCTGACCTATAATTATATGTATGGTCAGAACACAATCTATATGTCATTCGCAAAATAATCCGACGTTGCGCATACAAGTCTGATTACTCACCGTAAGTCTTGTCATCGTAATAAAAGTCAAGTATGCGTTTGCGTACCAGATACTCATACTTTGACCTGACGGCATTATGCTGGGCCTGAAGACTCTTCTGCTGGGCCTGCTGGAGGTCGAAAATGCTGCTTCGCCCGGCATCATAGCGTTCCTGCTCATAACCGACAGTAATAAGCGAGGATATGACGGCTTTCTCGGCCGCATCGTATTTTGTACGGGCAACATCGGCATTATAATATGCGGTCTGAATTTCCTTGCGCAGATCCTGACGGGCATCGGCAAGCCTCAGTTCCCGGTTCTGGACATCAAGATTGGCCAGACGGACCGCATTGCGGGTCTTGGCGTGTATCAGCGGAATGTTTATGTGAAGACCTACAACCTCGTTCATACTGTTTCTGAAGAAATTGTATTTCGACATATCGACCAGTGACTCACGGCCAAGCATCGCGACCACAAACGCCCCTACATAACCTTGGAAAGCGATGGTAGGATAATACCCGGCACGTTCCATCTTTATTTTCATCTTGCCCGACTCAATTCCGGCCTTTGCAGAGAGTATCGACGGATATGTCTCGGCTACTCCATTGAATATTTCATCAGGAGTATCCTGCAGCCAAAGCAATTCGGAATCGTTCAGCCCGGCCACATCGAAATCATCAATATTCTCAAGATTGAGCAGCTGGCCCAATGAGAGCAGCGACAACAGAACCTGCCCTTTGGCATCGGTATGCAGATACTCATCGTTCGCAAGCTGCGACTCTGCCTCGGCCTGCTCGCTGCGCGGACGTTTTCCCTCCGCGACAAGTGCGGTAGCGCGTTCCAGAAGCCGTCTCGACATTCCGACCTGCGCATCGGCCACATCCACCATACTTTTATAGTACAGGCATTGCAGATAATATGTCGATATCAGAATGCCTATGTTCTTACGCGCCAGCTCAAGATTTGCCAAAGCCTCCTTAAGATCGGCCTGACTGGCCTTGATACCATTGCTCAACCGGCTGCCATTGTATATGGGAACCGACAATGAGAGACGGCCGGATGTATAAGAGAGATCGTTGTTCTGGTCCGAGGACTTCTTCTCATCATCCTCGACAAAGCCTGTAGCCAGATTGTAATTGCCGAAACTCAGCTGTTCGCCCAACTGGAAGCTCAAATCGGGAACACGCGCTTTCTTAGCCGCGTCAACCAGCAGGTCTCCCTGCTGTATCTGGAGCTCGCGCTGCTGAATGTCAATATTATGCTCGTATGCATATTCAATACATTCCTGCAATGTCCATTGCCGCTGCGAACGGCACAAAGCCGGAATCAGCAGGAGCACTGACAAAAACGCTGATTGTAACTTTATGTTCATAATGGATATGTGTTTTACCATGAAGAATCAATCGGCCTTGTTACCCTTCAGAAGGTCACCCTCGCTCACACCGCCAAGAATCTGGATGTACAATCCGTCGCTTACGCCGACCTCTACGGCCGTACGCTCCCACTCTTGGTGCGCCAAATCATCGGGAGCAGAAGTGAGCTTCCAGACATAAGCCTTGTTTTTCTCGAATTCGACACAAGTCTCATCTACAGACAGTACAGACTTGACCTCCTCAATCACAATCTCGGCGTTGACGCTGTAGCCGGACCTGAGAGTGACACCCTCAGGGATATCGGTCTTTGCCTTTATCTCGAACTGCATTGCGCCGTTCTGTTCGGTTCCCTCGGGAGCGACATATTCCAGAACGGCAGGAATCCTGACATTCTGCATCGCGCCGGGAATCAGCACCATCGGCATGCCGACACGCATGAAATCGACCTCGGTCTCATCGATATTGCCCTTGAACTGAACATCGCTCATATCTGCCACAGAGCAGATGGTTGTACCGTCCGAGAACATACTCGTTCCCGAGACCGATGAGCCTTCTTTTACCGGCACGCTCATAACAGTACCCGTCATTGTGCTTGTAACGACAGTTGTATTGATATTGCCTGAGCGGGCCGATGAGCCTGTGGTGACGACCTCGAGCTGCGACTCGGCCGACAGCAGGTTCTCGCGCGCCACAGCCAGCGACGACTCGCTAGCCTCATACTCCTCGCGGCTGACTACACCTTTGTCATACAGCTGCCTGGTACGCTGCGCCTCGCGTTCAATCTCCTGAAGTTCGATTGTTGCCGACTCTATGGCCGACTTGACCTGATCAAGCTTTGCCATATCGGGGATAACCTTTATACGTGCCACCACCTGATTCTCACGCACCATATCGCCCGGCTGGACAAGCAGTTCGGTGATTATTCCTGTTGTCTGCGGCTTGATGTTCACTCTCCTGCGAGGCTCGATATTTCCTGTAGCAACCGTCCGCCGTGTAAGATCACGGACTTCGGGGCTCACAAGCTCATAGACCTCGGGAATTGGCTGTGCCTGTTTCCACAGGAAATACAACGTGTATATGACAAACAGGCCTATCAGTACCAGAATGATGTGTTTCAACGTTTTTTTCATCTCTATATACTTATTATTCTTGTTTCTGCAATAAATCAATAACCTCGTTACGGACTACCTTCCTGGCAGGAATCCAGCCCGCAAGGACACCTCCGGCAATCATCAGGAGCAAGGCGCCGACCGTTATTCCGAACGGAATCTGAGGTATGCCCAAAAAGCCGTCTGCGTCGAAACCGGACTCTACCATACGCCTGAGGAAAGTTACGGCCCCAAGGCCTGCGGCCACACCTGCGAATCCTGCCGCCATAGTCAGCACAAGACTCTCGCAGACCACCTGAAGCACTATACCGTTGGGATTGCTGCCAAGCGACAGACGTATGCCCAGTTCCTGGCGGCGCTCACGTATGGATATCAGCATTATGTTGAAAATACCCAGGACACCGGCAATGAGCATTCCGATGCCGACCACCCACGTAAGGATATTCATGCCGGTAAATACAAGGCCCCACTGCTGCACATAGCCCTGCATACTTACAACTTCTATTGCGTGGTCATCATCGGGCGATACATTATGCATCTCGCGCACGAAATCGAGCAGCACGTCCTCGTCTTCGGCAAGAGTTGGAGTCAGTTCCATCAGAGCATACGCAACATCAAGCTTGCCGTCCAGCTTATACACGGCATCGCCAGTTGTGTATGGAACCAGAACAAGGTCATCCTCGTCCTCTATGACGACCACCATCTTGTTGGTCTTTTTGACAACGCCGACAATGGTATAGCTGAACTGCCCCACCCTGAGCTGCCGGCCAGTCGGATTGACGCCCTCGCCGTACAGACGCGCAGCCACATTCGAGCCTATCACACAGACACGCCTCTTCTGCACCAGATCTATGTCGTTGATGAAACGGCCGTAGGTCATTCTCAAAGGAATCGGCAGAAAATACGACGGCATCACACACTGCACCTTGGCGAAACTAGTCTTGCCCTCGTCGGACGCAATGCGCTTGTCTCCGTTTATCATACTGATGCCTCCGGTCTGAAGTACATTGCGCTTGAACTTTTTCTCAATTACATCAAGATCATCGTAATCTATGGTCCACATACGGCTGTTGGACATACCGTGATATGGCAGGGTTGTCAGTTTCGGGCTGACCAGCAGAGTCTCATACTCTGTTGTACTGAAAAGTCCCATAAAGCCATTGTTCAGGCCACTGAACGCGCCCACAACGCCAATCAGCATAAATGTGCCCCAGAATACGCCGAAAGCCGTCAGGATACTTCTTGTCCGCTGCTGGCTGATAGTGTGCCATATTTCCGTCCAGAAATCCTTGTTGAACATAGCCTACGAGTTTAAAGCGTCTGTTATCTCCATACGGATAGCCTGCCTTGCAGGAGCCCATCCGGCAATTACTCCACCCACTATCAGCACCAGATTTGCAGCCAGTACCATTGACAGGCGCACATCCATACTTCCGAACACATTATAAGCCGAATTGCCCATATCGGCTGTCGAGATTGACACAAGGCGCATGACACCTATGCCGGCCAGCATACCTACGTAGCCGAAAATCAGCATTGTGATTATTGCCTCGACCAGCACCAGGCTCATGATTGAGAAGTCCGATGCCCCCAGCACACGGCGCAGGCCAAGCTCGAAAGTCCTGTCCTTTACCGACATGAACATAATATTGCCCACGCCGACGATGCCCGAGACGAGAGCCAGCAGGCCTATTATCCATATTGCCAGTGAAATCGCGCCGAGCAGACCGCTCACCAGCAGGAAGAAGTCCATATTCTCCTCAAGATCGAGGGCCGACACATCAGTCGGGTCAAAGCTTCTGTGCTTGCTCATAGCATCAAAAAGCTCTGCCTTGAATTCCTCGTTGGCCTCTTTTGTATCAAGTCCGTCAAGAAACAGGCACAACTCATCGAAATGTCCCGAAGGCTCCCAAAGGAAGGTCGATGTAGGCTGAGGGACAAAGACATCATCCACAAGTATGAAGCTGCGCACAGGCTTATAGATACCGACTACCATAAACGGCACCCCGCCCAGTTCGACATACTGCCCCAAAGCATCCGGACCTTCGGTGGAGAGCAGCAACGATGCCATACGCTCAGACAACAGGCACACCTTGCGGCGGCCCTGCAAATCAAGGTCGTTTATGTCGCGCCCCTCTGTCACCTGAATATACCGGGCATTCATATACCCCGGAGTCACGCCACATATCTGGGTTATCGTATTGTACCGGCCACGCGATGCCAGCAGCTCCTTGTTCACAATAGGAATGATACTGCTCACAACATCGGGGAACTGCGCGTAAATGAAATCCGCATCGTTTATATCGAGTGTTATCCTGCGGCCGTCCTGATGTCCCATGAAAGGCATAGCTGTGGTACCCGGCTTGATATGCATTATATTGTAGCTCATATAATCATAGTTCGAGCTCACACCGCGTATCAGTCCCTGGCCTACTCCCACAAGAACTATCAGCATGAATATACCCCACGCTGTAGATACGCCGGCCAGAATGCTGCGTTGCTTGTTCATCCTTATAGAGGCGAACACCTCGGCGAGCATCTCTCTCATAGTCTCGTATCGTCTATGATTTTACCATCGCTAAGCATTATGCGTCTTCGGGTCTGCATAGCGATAGACGACTCGTGAGTAACAATAATCATCGTCAGTCTCTCCTCACGGTTAACCTCGGTAAGAAGGTTCATCACATCCTGGGTCGTTGTGCTGTCAAGAGCACCCGTCGGCTCATCGGCAAGAATTATCTTCGGATGCATTGCAAGCGCACGCGCAATAGCTACACGCTGCTGCTGACCGCCCGACATCTGGCTTGGCAGATGATCCCAGTGCGATACCAGTCCCACACGTTCCAGATAGCTCATGGCGATGCGGTTGCGCTCCTTCTGCCCCACCCCGCGATAATACAGCGGCAAGGCCACGTTCTCCATCGCATTCTTGAACGATATCAGGTTGTAACGCTGGAAGATGAAACCTATCAGCTCGTTTCTGAGACGGGACTGCTCCATACGGCTCTGTCCCTTGATCAGATGACCCGCCAGATGGTACTCGCCCTCGTCGTACGAGTCGATGATACCCATTATGTTCAGAATTGTGGATTTGCCCGAGCCCGAAGCGCCCATAATACTCACGAGCTCGCTTTCATCAATGTGCAGGTCAATACCTTTGAGCACATGCAGGGGCTCTGCGCCGGGATATGTCTTGTGTACGCCTTTGAAGTCAATCATTCTTCCTCACCGCCTTAATATACGGCAAAGTTAGTTAATATTATTATAACACATATACTTATAGAGTATATATGGGATGTCAAAGCCGTTGTTTATCTGGGTCTCGATACCGCCTGTAAATCTTGGATTGCACTCAAGGAAATACGCGTTTCCGTTACTGTCCACCCGGAAATCCATTCCGCAGACTCCGTTATAATCAACATATTCCAGAATTTTGGAAGCCATTCCTGCGAGTTCCGGAAATGACACGCATTCACGTTCGACCGATGGACCGTGTCCACGCTGTGACAATGCCTTGTAGCATCCGGAGCGCATCACACCATTCCATCTGACTATATCGACGCTGTAATCATCGCCGTCAACAAGCTCTTCAATAAGAAAGCGACCTCCAGGCTCGTGATCCATCAGTCTCTGCAAAGCCTCACGGCTTCCGGGCTTATATACGCCCGAGCCGCCGAATGACAGCGCGCGTTTGAAAATTACAGGAAAAGCCCTTACATCATCGGCGTCCTTGAAAATAGCAGGCTGAGGTATTCCAAGAGCGGTTGCCAAAGCGGAGCATCTTACCTTGTCATCCAGCAGAGCGAGCTTTTCATCACTATCGGCAGGAGTCATCACGCCTTCGGGCAGTTCACCGGCCATTCGTGCGAGAGCGCGTTGATTGCCGATGGGCATAATGCAGCGTGGAGTGCATTGCGCCAGTATTTTCCGCAGCTCACGCCGGTATCCGGGCTCATCGCGGAACGTGTTCTGAGGGAAATCCGTGAGTTCGACAGACAAACCACGAGCCCGCAGCGCATCACGCACTACAGGCCCGATATTTCCCATCGTGCCGAAAAGCAGCACATCGGCACAAGAACTCACGTTACAGTAAAAATCAATGACAACCGAACTTGATCAGCTCATACTCTCTCGAGCCGAGTCCGATTTTCTCGGCCTGCTCCAGACAGGCACGCCACTCTATCTCGGGATTGGAGTTCTTGAAGTGGTCGTGATGATCGACGAAGCCCGGCTTGTGCATATTGTTGTAAAGCTGGCTGCCCGGTAACGGGGTAGCTGCGAGACAAGCGTCAACACAGGCCCAGTCAAGTGCGACAGGGTCGTACGAGGCGAACATACCTACATCGGGCAGAATGGCCACATCATTTTCACAATGGCAGTCGCAGTTGGGCGAGATGTCGCGTACCACCGATACGTGGAACGATGGTCTGCCGTCCAGAACAGCCTTGGCATACTCGGCCATACGGCGGCACAGCAGGTCATTGGCATTGTACTCCAGGAAGCCGACAGCATCAAAGTTGCAGGCTCCTATGCAACGTCCGCAGCCTACGCACTTCTCCAAGTCAACATTCATCTTGCGGGTCTTCTCGTCAAACACGAGCGCATCACTGGCACACGCTTTCTGGCAGAGACGGCACCCACGGCACAAATCCTGATTGATCTGGGGTTTTCCGTGATTGTGCTGAACCATCTTGCCGGCACGTGAGGCGCAACCCATTCCGACATTCTTGATACAACCGCCAAAGCCCACATTCTCGTGGCCCTTGAAATGAGACAGGGTGATTATAATATCGGCATCCATTATGGCGCGTCCGATCAATGCCTCCTTGATATACTCACCGCCCTCGACAGGCACAGCCACATCGTCGGTACCTTTCAGTCCATCGGCGATAATAAGCGGACATCCTACTGTCATAGGCGTAAATCCGTTCTCCCAGGCGCAGTACAGATGCTCGATGGCGTTCTTGCGCGAGCCGACATACAAAGTGTTGCAATCGACAAGGAAAGGTTTGCCACCCATCTCTTTGACGATATCGACCAGAACACGGTCATAGTTCGGGCGCAGGAAGCCTAGATTGCCAAGCTCGCCGAAATGCGTCTTGATGGCAACGAACTTGCCTTTCATATCAATATCACAGATACCTGCAGCCTTGACAAGCTTATACAATTTTTTAGGGATACCATCGCCTAATGCAATGGTATGGAAATCTGAAAAATAGACTTTTGACTTCTCCATGCTGAATAATTGACTATACAACTGACATTTTTTTAGCTGACGCAAAGTTACCATAAAAATGAAATAATACATACCTTCGCCAAAGTAATTGCCAATACAGGATAAAATGATTATTGACTTCAGTAAAATAAGTGAGAACTGGATGCAGAATCTAAAGGGTGGCTGCAAATCGGTAGGAATGAAGACATTCTCGGACAATTTGAACAAGATTATGATGCTGAGGCTTGAGCCGGGTGCAAGCATCGGTCTGCATACGCACCAGACGAACAGCGAGATTATGCTCATGCTGCACGGCAACGGGCATATCATATATGACAACGGGGAATTCGACTTGCACGAGGGTGAATGCCATTACTGTCCGAAAGGACATTCTCACAGTCTGCTGAACAACAGCGACAGCGACATAGTCGTGTATGCGGTAGTGGCAGAGCAATAGGCCGCCCCGGAAAACATCAGCTGTTTTCCGCCGGTCTCTTGTTCCACATTTTCATAAGCAGCACGCCAATCACAATCCAGAGCAGATCCCTGACCCTGCATATCAGGCCTACGAAGATGCCTACCCCGCTTGTCATTGACAAGCCGGCAATGGCCAATGTGAAGCCTCCCTCACGTGCTCCGAGCTGCATGGGCAGGAAGAAGAACAGATTTGACAAGAGCGATGTGAACGCGATTATCATTATGCTGTCCAGCAGTGTGGCATCGGAATTGACGGCCTGCAAAAGGAAATACACTTCAACACCGGTAAGGCAGCGCGACACGAACTCGAAGGCAAACGATGCGGCGAACTTCCCTTTCCTTTCTCCGTGCAGAGATGCAATCTGTTTGTCGGCACGGGCGAAAGCGTCTTGGTGCTTCACGTAGAAAGCTGTCATTTTTTTCCGTATCAGGGGCAGCTTGCACAACAGTCGCATCAGCTTGTCGGCGATGCCTTTCTTATAGCCTATCATAAACAGATAGACAAGGCAGGAGCAGACAGCGATTGTAAGGAAGCAGAAGCCTGTTATCCAGCCTTTTACATCGTAAAAGATCAGGAATACTATGGCAGAGCACAGCCAGAAGGATATGTGGCACAAGACGTGCATCATTGTATATGCCACTACCGACGATGTTGCCCTTACACCTCCTACCAGTGGGGTCAGTTCCATTATTCTGTATGGTTCGCCTCCCATAAGGCCGCAAGGGGTGGCATCGTTCAATGCGAAGCCGGTGACAGTGTATTTGAACATTCTCCAGAATCCTACCTTGGGAGCGGGATTGCCGGATTTGTCGTTCATATCGAGCAACGACATCCACGAGCAGGTATTCAACAGATATATTACGACCCACAATCCCATTACTGCGGCAAACCACCACCCGGCGTTTTTGATATTCATCCACAATTCGGGATAATCAATATCGAACGTAAGCAGCATCACGGCTATGGCCGCAAGCCCCAGGAACCAGAAGATATTCTGAATTTTTCTGTTCATTCAATTATTATATTACGTTCCTGCCTGAATAGACAGATTGCGCAGGAATCGGCTTTCGGTTGTAAAGTTAGTAATATTTTGGCATTGAATTTCTATCGCATACTGCAGAACGCGAAAAGGCGATATGTTTCTTTATTACGGGAATGCACGTTCCGTGAGGTTTACTTCCGGGACCGCCGTTCGCTTCGCTCACTCCCCTTCCCACTGCTTCGCAGCGGGCCCCTCCCTCTGACGCGCCGAGGGTGGCGAGGGTCCCGGAAGTAAACCTCACGGAACTCCGGGTACATGGTACTTCACCGATAAGAAAGATTCGGAGAGATTACCAAATTGTTTTTTGAGGATTACATTAGTCTAGTTGTATCTATATTTGCATCCGAAATTAATAACATTCGGTATGAAAGGTCTGCGCATCTGTTTGGGACTACTTATATTGTTCAGTCTCGGTTCCTGCTCAAATGATGATTTCGAACCTTATATTCCTTCTGAATGGAAGTATGACCAGTATGCAGATGTCAACATCCTGCCTGGCGATGATTTCTACCGCTATGTCTGCGGGAAAGGGATAACGGCAGAAGGAAGTGACGTCTGGGCTCCGATTCCCCAATGGAAAAAGCAGGAAAGCGATTACATCAAATTGGCTTTCAGCGTTGACAACAGCAATCCTGTGCCAGTCTTGAGACGGATAAACGAGTTGAGAGTTGCCTATGCATCACCTCAGCCACATTTGGAAGATGCTTTTGCTCTGATGCGGCAAAGGCTGGCAGACATCGGGGACCTCAAAGATATCAAAGAATATCCCGGCAAATTGGCGCAATACTGCTGTAATGGATACAACTTATTATATGTGCAATCAAAAGTACTTGAGGGCCATAAGTTTGGAATAGGCGTCACTGCCGTTTACGAGGGAATGATTCAGGATTGGCCCGAAGAACAGCTTAGAGAAACGGGAATATACTACGAATACCGGAACCGCCTTCCCAAAGCGCGCGAATTTGAGCAGTATCTGATAGACAACATTAAGGACGGAGGCGTATCCATAAACAGGCTTGATGCCAACAATCCGGAAGAATGCAGGCAGATAAATGAGTACATCGCCAATACGCTTTCCCCAACAAAAGCAAGTGTAAACGCATTCGGACGTTTCGCCGAAGCTCTGGGCAATGCCAATCCCGATTTTGTCCCCACGGACGCCAATACCCGGCAATATTTCGAGCTTTTGGACAAGACTGGGAACGATATGTTGGAGGCGGCAAATGCATTTCTCTGGTGTATGGCAGTGTCTTATGATCTGGATATGATGTTCCATCCTGATACTCTGATCAATTTCTTTCTGGCGATTATGTATCCAAGCCTCATAATCAATATGTCACACACTTTCTGTGACAGATACGCAAGCCAGGAAGCCATCAGAAAAAACAGAGAGATTTTTGAGGATCTACGCAATACCATGAGCGAGAGAGTCGCTCAGTCCGGGTGGATGACACAACAAGCCAAAGCACAAGCCCAAGAGAAACTTGAAGCTATGCAGTGCCACACTGGTATGCTCGACTGGTCGGAATACGAGGCTGATATGCCCGTTTCCGCCGATTTCTGCACAGCCTTGCACGAGATTGGCTCCGACTACATATCCAAGCTGATGAAGCACAGCGGAGAATATGACAATCTGGAGCATATCATAGCCACAGAATATATGATGCCAATGGCAGGGTATCCGGCCTTCACCGCAAATTCTTTCTACCTCAGAAGCTGCAATGCCATGTGCATCCTGCCAAGCACGGCATTACTGATGGATATGAATCCGGAGTTTCCTTTTACTACATATATCGTCGCCCACGAGCTGTGCCACGGTTTCGATGCTGACGGTGCCAGCTTCAATGCCCGTGGGGAATACGGAGACTGGTGGACAACCGAAGACCAGATGGAATTCAAGAAGATACAGAATCAGGTTATGGAAATCTTCAACGGGTATTCTATCGGAGAAGGCATATTCTGCGATGGCGCTAAGACAACAAACGAGGATATGGCCGACCTCGGAGGAATGGAAATTGCCTATTACGCGACATCAAAACGGCTTGAAGAGGAATCCGGCGGTGAAGAGCTTATGGAAATGAAACGCCGTTTTTTCAAATCATACGCAATCTTCTACGCACAGTATTCAAGTATGGAAGATAAGATAAATGCCATCAGAAACGATGTCCACTCCATCAACGAATACCGCGTCAACGGCATACTGAACAACATCAGCGATTGGTATCCGGCCTTTGACATCACGCCAGGCCAAAAGTTCTATCTACCACCGGAACGCCGTGTAACCATCTGGTAAATCAATATTACGAGAGACATCAAATCCGGCGACTCAGAAAACTTTTCGGTAAAAAGCGGCCTTGTCTTCCAGTTTCATCGGATAGGCACGCGATGAGGATGGCATGCGCCACCATCGTATGGCGTTATTATTGATATGGATATCTGTAAACATACCTACCGGCGGCTGAGCCGCGCCTGACGTGCCCTGTCTGTCCAGAATTCCGATAAGTTCTTCCGAGGACTTTCCTCCCGTGGTGACAATTGTCCGGCACATCGGCATTGTCCGAAGCATCGCGGCAATGTCGGCGGGGCGCAGAATTACCAGCAAATCATCGCTGGCATTGCCTTTGAGACGGCACACCCGTGAAGCGGTGTCGAAAAATGCAAGCCCACGCTCCTGACAGAAAGCCTTTATCTTAGCACAATCGAAACACTTCCTGCCTTCGGCGATGAAATGTCCGGCATCGGTATAGTGAAGAAGGCCCTGTATCCGCCAGAAATCGTTTTGGAAGTTAGGATAGAAGAAATCCATGGACCAACGTGCTCTCGGTGGTGGGAAACTGCCAAGAAACAGCACCCTCCCATTTGACGGCAGAAAGGGTTCCAACGGATGGTCCTCAATGACGATGCAGCATCTGGCCATATCAACCTTACTGTCATCTTCCGTAAAAGCGATGCCTTCGGCCTTCAGCCTTTCCTTCTGTTTCTCAGGGCCACCGAAGGCGTACCCGTCCGCGAGACTGCCATCAGCGCAGACAACCCTGTGACACGGAACCCGAACAGGGTTCGTGTTGGTGTGAAGCGCATTTCCGACAGCTCTGGCCGCTCCGGCGAATCCTGCCAGTTCGGCAACCTGGGCATAGCTCCCCACTCTACCCTTCGGAATCATCGCCACGGCACGAAAAACCTTCTCTCTGAATTCATCTGCCATCATACGCAAAATGAGAAGTTCTTTGCATGGTTCCCCATTTCATAATCTTATCCATAGTGGCGTTATTTTTCGGCAAATATACGCCAAATCATGCACTATCGCAGTGCAAACAATATTTCAATATCCCTGTCACGGCACAATTCTCTCTTCTTCGGCAGCCAGCCACTGGCTCAAGTTCAAACAATATCGTCCAAGTATTTGGCTTTGACCTTCTTCTTGTTGGAAGCTTTCAGCTCCTTTTTCAAACTAAAAGTCATAAACTCCATATTTGATTTTCGTATTTTATTGTATATTTGCAGTAAATACCGAATGGTATGGAGGAATACGTAAAAAGAGAAAGATATCTTCAGAGGCTGGTTGACAGAAGAGACAACGGAGATGTGAAGATTATTACCGGACCGAGAAGGTCCGGCAAATCATTTCTGTTAAAGACAATATACCGTGATTACCTTGTGAGCCAGGGTGTGCCGCAGGAAAACATAATCATCGTTTCTCTGGATGAAGACGACGAGAATAATCAGAGCGAACTTGCCAACAAGGAACTGCTGAAAGCATATATTTATGAGCGTATCCTCTCCAATGAAAGCAATTACTATGTTTTCCTTGATGAGATTCAGGAGATAGACGGCTTCGAGAAGGTCGTCAATGGCCTGAATGCCAAGGATAATATTGACGTGTATATAACCGGAAGCAACTCGCATCTTTTGTCAAGCGACATTAATACCATTTTCCGCGGAAGAGGAGACGAGGTGCATGTCGAGCCATTCTGCTTCAAGGAGTTCTGCGAAGGGAGAACTGAACCGAAGAATGAGTTGTGGAAAGAGTTTTATACCTACGGTGGCCTTCCTGCCCTGCGCAAGCGCAAGACCCCTCAGCAAAAGGTAACATACCTGCAGCGCCTGTGGGAAAAGACCTACATAGCAGATGTCATCGAGCGCCACAAGATCAAGAATACCGTGGCATTGGATGCCCTGGTGGACCAGCTTTGTTCTTCGATAGGATCATTTTCCAATCCAAACAACATATCGAACACGCTGCTGAGTGTTCAACATTGCAAAGTCGATGCCGAGACTGTGTCCACATATATAGGGTACCTTGAGGATGCTTATCTTTTCCGCGGCTCCAGGCGATACAATATCAAAGGAAAAAAGTATTATGAATCCTTGAAGAAGTATTATTGTACGGATATCGGGCTGAGAAATTCCAGACTGAACTTCCGCCAGCAGGAAATCACCCATATTATGGAGAACGTCATATACAATGAGCTGTGTTCACGCGGCTATCTCGTTGATGCGGGAATGATTGAATCACGTGAGCTTGTCGATGGAAAGCAGGAATATAAGCAATACGAGGTCGATTTCATTGTGACCGACGGAATGAGGAAGTACTACATCCAATCTGCGTATTCTATTCCTGATGAGGACAAGATGAAACAGGAACTGAAATCATTCAGAAAGATAGATGACTCGTTCCAGAAAATTGTGATAGTGGGCGATGACATTGCGACATACACGAATGACGACGGGTATATCTTTATGGGGCTTATGCAGTTTCTTGAAAATGAAACCATTCTTTGACGTGAATGTCTGCCCTCCTGAAGATCTTCCCTTTGTAAATGATACTAGTTCCGTAAACTGTGACACCATGAGATTCCCGAACTGTTCAGCGTTTGTAACATCTGATGTTCTTTTGCTGAGAGATACAGATTCCAGCACCTTTGGCAATCAATAGGAAAAGCTGTTTAAATTTCAATCGTAAATTTTGTTATACATGAGTCGGCAGAAAGCAAGTTGAGCCATCGCCACTGGCATCCTATTTTCACCATATACATAATTGCATTCATTGTCTCTCTGAGAGGGTATTTTCTTTTGCAATGATTCGGATCCAGAATTTTTTCTGTAACTTGCCACCGTTTATCAGTGAGGTTAGTTGAATATCGACTCATAACTTTATTGATTCGGTACTCATGAAGTTACGAAATATGTTTCAATTAACCTACTGATTTTTCAAATATTTATGCAACTATATAACATTATTTTCCAATAAAATTCATACAGTTTCTTAATCATATGAAACGCATCAATCTGTTTCTTCTCTCGCTGATAGTTGTTCTCACCGCCGGTGCTCAGACTCGTACTGTACAGGACGCGCTGCGTGAGGCAGAGTCTTTTGTAAAAACATCAGTCTCGTATGCGAACCGAACGCAGGTCAACGCTGAGATGGAATTGTGCTATACTGTACAGATGCCCGAACGCACGGATGCGGCGGCCTATCTGTTTCAGGTTGGAGAGGATGGCGGATTCGTGCTGGTCTCGGCACAGAAGAACAGCAGTACGGTGCTGGCTTATTCTGATGAGGGACACATAGACGTTGACAATATTCCGGAGAATATGCAGGTTTGGCTTCAGCATTATGCCGAAGAGATAGCATGGGCAAATACCCATTCCGATTTGGGCACTGTAGCCACAAGACCTGTGAGTACTGCATCGTCAACAATAAATCCTATGTTGGGTGAAACGGTGTGGAATCAGGGCAGCCCATTCAATGACAGTTGTCCTGTGGATTATAACGGGAAACGTTGCGTTACCGGATGCGTGGCAACTGCGACTGCCCAGATAATGTACTATTGGAAAACTCCAACAGTCGGAACAGGTTCACATTCCTATACATGGACGATGGGAAACGGCTCACAAAAAACTCTCTCGGTGAATTTCTCGAACAGCACATACGATTGGAGTAATATGAAGCCTAACTATAATGCCGGATATTCTACCCGGCAGGGTCAGGCCGTAGCAAAGCTGATGTACGATGTCGGTGTCGCTGCAGATATGGAATACGGCAGTTCCAGTAGTGGTGCTACTCTTGAACTTGCAGCACAGGCACTGATCAAATATTTCGGTTATGATGCCTCCATGCGTATAATCCGTCATGATTATATAGGCGACAAGAACTTTGCAGACCAGGTGCTGGCTGAATTGCAGGCCAAACGTCCAGTGTTGCTTAGCGGCAGGACCAAATCTGATGAAGGACACGCCTTTGTGTGCGACGGGTATGACGGCAACGGATACTTTCATATCAACTGGGGCTGGGGAGGTTTGCAGAACGGATATTTCGCTCTCTCCGCACTTGATCCGGATAAGCAGGGCATCGGAGGTGCAGCTTCGGGCGAAGGATTTTCGGTGAATGTGTGCGGTGTGCTGGGCATAATGCCAGACCGTGGTGGAGAGAAGTCACCGTCACGACTCGCTACCTTGAATATGGAACTGCTGACAGATGCTGTTACCACTCTCAGCAGCAATGTGAAGATACGTCTCAAAGAGATACATAATATTGGCCTGACTGATTGGGACGGCGGTCGCATAGGTTTCGTTCTTGCAGATGAGGATTATAATATCATATCATGGTTCAATTATAAGAACTTTGGAAGCTTGTCTGTTCTTGAATACTATCCGAAGGAATATGATTTTGCAGGTAATTTATCTAAACTGACATCCGATGGTGAGTATAAGCTGGTTCCAGTTTTTACCGATGCCGATGGTTCCGTATATAGAATCTCAGTCGGTTACGGATTGTTGATGGAATTTCCCTTTACTGTAAAGGGGAACACTGTGGAATTTCATCTTACTCCGGAGGAAGAGATTGATTACGGAATTCACAATTTGGAAGCAAGCGCTGAAGGCAGCACAATCTACATTAATTTCGACAGTGAAGCACCGTACTTTCAGGTCAAGGTTTATGATGAAAAAACGACATTCGCCAGCGGAATCATTGACTACAAGACCGTGTCTGTCAGCAATGTGCCTGATGGCGAATGGACCGTCTGGGTACGTCCTGTTGATGAAGCCATAGAATATTACTTAGACGATGCTGCTACTGCAACCGTTGTGGTTGATACCCGCGATGAGATTACTCTGAATCTGCTGGTCAATGATGAACAGATGGGCAGTGTGAAGGGTGCCGGAAACTATCGCAGTGGTGATAAGGCCCAGTTAGAGGCTGTAGTGAATGAAGGCTTTGAGTTCGTGAAGTGGAGCGATGGCAATACAGATGCGTCACGCACATTGTATTTTGACAAGACGGGAATCTCCCCCCGCACCATTACACTAACCGCCGAATTCGGATATGTCGCCGAATATGCGATACAGAATCTTCAGGCTTCGGCCGACGGCAGTACGGTCAGTTTCAGCTTTGAAAGTGCTGCGGAGTTATTCCATACAAAAATATACAACGGCCAGACTACTCTTGTTGATGTCATTGCCGATTCCAATGAACAGACTTTCAGCGATGTGCCTGATGGGGAGTGGACAGTTTGGGTAAGACCTTATGGTGATACCCGAGAATATTACATAGGTGAACCTGCAACCACTAGCGTAACAGTTGATACCCGCGATGAAATCACTCTGAATCTGCTGGTCAATGACGAACAGATGGGCAGTGTGAAGGGTGCCGGAAACTATCGCAGTGGCGATGAGGCCCAGTTAGAGGCTGTAGTGAATGAAGGCTTTGAGTTCGTGAAGTGGAGCGATGGCAACACAGATGCGTCACGCACATTGTATTTTGACAAGACGGGAATCTCTCCCCGCACCATTACACTAACCGCCGAATTCGGATATGTCGCCGAATATGCAATACAGAATCTTCAGGCTTCGGCCGACGGCAGTACGGTCAGTTTCAGTTTTGAAAGTGCTGCCGAGTTATTCCACACAAAAATATACAACGGCAAGACTACTCTTGTTGATGTCATTGCCGATTCCAATGAACAGACTTTCAGTGATGTGCCGGATGGCGAGTGGACAGTCTGGGTTAGACCTTATGGTAATGCCCGAGAATATTACATAGGCGAACCTGCAACCACGAGCGTAACAGTTGATACCCGCGATGAGATTACTCTGAATCTGCTGGTCAATGATGAACAGATGGGCAGTGTGAAGGGTGCCGGAAACTATCGCAGTGGCGACATCGCACATATCAGTGCGCAAGCCAACGAAGGATATCATTTTGTGACATGGGATGACGGAGCTACGGAACCTGAACGTGACATCGTCTTCGAGCACGAGGGTATATCTCCACGCACCATTACATTGACGGCAATATTTGAAGCGGATGTACCGGATGGCATTTCAAATGTCAATTCAGCCGAGCGTAGTACGAAGAAATATCTGAAAGAAGGTCGGATAGTCATTGAGACTCAGCACCACATGTACAACTCTTCAGGACAGGTAATTGAATAAAGACTATCGTGAAATCCCTGTAGCACCGCGCAAAGTCAGCAGGTGGTTTCTAAAGTTAAGATTGGCAATTTGTACTAAAAGTGGTGGGAAATACGAATGGGTGCCGTTACGATTTTGTTACAACAAAATTATGCTCTTTCAAAAATCTCTTTAATAAGAATGCAAGGAAATACGGGAAGGTGTAGAATTTGCCGCTCCAGCCGATATTCTTATAACCGAATTTGATTCCATACTTGACGTCGGGGTATGACGGCCAATCAATCAGATTGTTCTGTACCAGCCTCAAAAAGTAGTTTTCACCGGAGTCGGCCTTGTGAATTTTGTACCGAAGAGGAAGATTGGCTAAAGTACCAATAAGTGTATACAAAATTAGGAATAAGAACTGTATTTGAATGATTTGGTGCGAGTCTTCTAATTTTCACCTGATATTTGGATGTGTGTAATATATTTCTTACATTTGCAGCATGAGGACGTTGAAAAGAACTACTGAATTCGATGAATTCTATAATTCCGTTGACCAGAAAGTTCAAGAGAAGATTGACTATGCGCTTACTCTGATGTCACAAATCAAGGTCGTAAGCACAAAGTTTGTCAAGAAGATTGAGGGAACGGATTTCTATGAGATGAGAGTTTCTGTTGGCAATGAATATAGAGTTATCATATTCACGATTGACAAAGACAGTTTCATTGAGGCGGATGAAGCTCTCCTTTTGAACGGCTTTATGAAAAAATCAACTAAAGATTATAAGGCACAGATAATGATTGCCGAAAAGATAATAAACGAACTTGCAAAATGAGAAAAGACATCGATTTTAATAAGTTGGAAAACCTTCCTGCTGCAAATGATATGCTGGATGAAAAGTACGGGAAGCTTGGGTCTGTCACCAGAGATGCCTTTGAAGCCAAGGCAAAGGCCTGGTATTATGCTGAAGTTCTCAAGGATGCGAGGAAATCTGCCGGCATTACCCAACAAGAACTTGCAGACAAGATTGGAAAGAAGCGTGAGTACATCGCCTCCCTTGAAAAAGGTGAGACAGATATGCAGTTGTCCACGTTTATCTTGATTTCAGAAGCGGTGGGGCTAAAATTCGCACTCACATATTGACGCATTGACCTATCAGATGCATCCGTACGGGAATATGCCGCTGATGTAATTCTGCCATCCGTACCTATGTGTCTGTATGACGGCACAAAAAGTAAAGCAACGGCCGCCGCTGCGGGGTAAAGTCCAGGCAGTGGCGGCCGGTTACGTCTCATTACGTCGGGACGTGCTTTGACGGAGGGTTATTCATCATTGAAGTTTGATTCCTCATCTTCTATTATGAGGATTTCTTCCCATTCGGGGTCATATGAGCCGCACAGGATTTCTCGCGTCACTATCGGAACCGTCTTGATAACAAGCGGCGGTTTATAATCCTTTTTCATATTGAAGTCATTATTGATCCTTACTCCATTATGTATTTCTGACCATTCCTGATTACGACACCCTGATAGCCGTTGACGGTATTCAGCATCTGGCCCTGCAGATTATAAGCAGCCCCGTTGGGGTCTTCGACAGCGTTGGCATCAATTCCTATGATGCCTGTCGTGTCATCCTCGCCGAGGGTGATAACCGGCATCTGCAACAGCGATACCGGTGCTGCATAACTGTCGTTCCACTCTGTAGGAGTCTTGACCATCTTCCAACGGTTGCAAGGCAGAGTCTCCTCTGTTGTCAGCTTGTGCAGAGCGCCGTCCTGCAGAACGTAGATATGGCTACCCTGCTGCGGAGTAAGTTTCTCGCCTGTGTATGTGCCGATAAAGTCGTAATTATCCATTGTCGTAGCACAGGCTATATGTCCTGGCTGTGCGTCTGTGGATGCATACAGTGTGGTGTTCTCCTGTGTGAACCCAATGTCGGTTCCGGCCTTTGAGCGGATGAAGTAAGGGGTGTGGGGCTTGGTGCTTTCGCCCTTGCCGAGAGTCTTCACAACAACCACGTTCACGCCGGCATCCTGTGCGCCGCCCACTACCGAGCCCTTTGTTGACACCATATAGATTTGTGCGATGGTAACTTTTTTCAGAAGTTCGTCTGTCATGGTCACGCTGAACGGCAGGTAGAGAGCTTCGTATTTGCCAGCTTCCGCAAATGTGCGTCTGTAGGTTACTGTTGCATTTTCTTTGTCTGTTTTGAGAGAATATGGCATTGAGTCGTCAAAGGGGATTACTACCGTCCAACCCTCCGGTACATGGCTTGCATCGCGTTTAGTCTCTGCATCAAGTTCTACGGGGCATTCAAACACTGGTGTTTGCGTTGCTTTAGTGCCGGCACCTTCCAACCAGTTGGTTGTACACGACGGAACCCATTCCGAGAAGTTCACTTTCACATAGTTCAATCTTTCACAGCCGGAAAACATATCAAAATAGCAATTCATCGGCAATTCAGTTGCCGGAAGTTCAGGAGCAGTCTTAAGAGAAGTACAGCCGGAGAACATCTCTTCATAGCTGCTGCTTTGCAGCGTTTCGGCCGGCAATATGGCAGGAGCAGCCTCAAGAGCAGTACAGCCAGAGAACATCTTAGAATAGCAGTAGGTTTCAATGTCGTGGCCGGCAGTATAAAACCGGCTGCACTTGTAAGGGTTGTACATCCACTGAACAGACGATAGAAGCAATAATAACTGGGAATGGTGGTACTTTCCACATTCTTGTCAACGAGAGACATCACATTACCGCTTGCTGAAACATCTTCAGAAAATTCGAAACAGTAATAATCTAAATCGCTTTTTGAGAATCCCGTCACATCCTTTGCTTCTTTCGCATTGCGGAAATACACCTTGCTGCCTACGCTTGCAAGAGTAATTTCGCCTGTTGTTGATGCTGAAGAGAAATCCACCGTCGTCCAGCTTGCACCCTCATTGGTGCTGTACTCCATAGTAACAGGCGGCACCGCGCCCGTCTTTTTCAGCTGTACCTTTGCGCCAGTCTCTTAGGCCGTGATGCAGAGATAGTCATTGTCGGGGCCGACCGGTACGGGCATTGCACCCCATGCCCCCATCGTCAGCATACAGACGGGCAAAGACAGAATCAATTTCAAAAAATTCTTTTTCATTTTCTGTTTGTTTATATTAGAATGGGATTATCGGAACTTTCGCAAGTGCTGCATTCCGGCAACAAAGATATCAAATACGTTCGTGCACGCCGACAGAAAATACAGAATACTGCATAATTTTGTATCGAAAAAACTATTATATGCTATGCGGATTATGCGGAGCGCAAGTCTCAAATCGGCGGTTATGTTTCTGGCGGTCATTGCACTGACATTTGCGCCACAATTCACATATGGTTCAGAGGTTGATTCCGGATCAAAACCGGTACTTACAATAGGATGTCTGACCGACATGCATTGTGAGTATGGACTGCTCACTTGCAAGGATGTAAACGATGTACGTCTGCGGAAGACTGTGACGAACACGCTCAGCACGATGAAGGAAGCCGAGGATATCGACATTCTGCTGCTTGGTGGCGACTACACCAGCCTGGTCACCACCACGAACGAGAACTGGCAGAGGTCGCGCCAGCTTCTGGTAGAAGCTGCCAGAGATGTGTTCAAGGACAAATCCTACACCCCGGTCATATATGTAACAGGAAACCACGAGTACGAGGCTCCGAATGTCCAGGGCATTTCCAAGAGCTGGGACTCGGGCGATTACTACTCTTTTCCGATGCGTGATGACCTGGGGGAACTGCCAAGCAGCGAATGCTTTTACGATTATGCCGACAATGGGGCGAAAGGCAGGATGCCACTGCTTGCGGCATACCACTACAAGATAAAAGGCATAGATTTCGTAGTGCTGAACACTGCAAAGCATCTGTTTGCATCGTCAAGCAACTATTATTACTCAATGGAATCGGTGGAATGGTGCGGGGAAAAGATTGAAAGCCTGTACAGCGAGAATCCGGAGCGCACCATTTTCTTTCTGGCACACATTCCGTTCGGAGACAGCAACTCCATAAGCTATTCCGACAAAGGGTTGAACAGATATCAGGAGAGTACCGCCAGGCTGAAAGCGATACTTTCAAAATATCCCGACCTGATAATGCTGTACGGTCACGACCATGGCGGTGACTTGGCCTACACGCGCGAGAAGACTTCGCAGCGTGTGACACGCTATGACACAAACGGCAATGTGATATCATCGTTCGACAACGACCACGTTGACGGGACTGTCCGGGGCCGTGAGGCATCCAAAGAAGAGGAGGAGGAGGGCACAGCATATTCTCTAAGGAATCTGGGCAATGGCAAATATCTTGGCCGTGACGGAATTACATATCAGTTTGGTGATGACTGCGACCTGAATCTTGTAGATGGCCCGCAGCCTGTCAGCCTTGTATCACGGGGAAAAACCAGCACGGCTTTTGGAATACTGCTCAACCGAAACGGCAATGTCAGGAACTTGTCTTGCGGCAGCGGAGGCAACATGTCGGTCAAAGACAAGACGACCGACAAAAGTGAGAAGGAGAATGGATATTTCTTCCACGTTGATAAAATTGACGGGAATAGAATTACTGTTACAAAGACAGACAACCCGACAATAGGCGAACAGTATATCATTGTGTTCGGTAATCACCAAAGGGAGAAATCCGAAATCAATTACCATTATTACATGGTGGGCAACTCTCTTGTCAAAGGAAACTACAAAAGGGTAAGCAGTACGGAAATATACCAATCCGATCTGTCCGAAGGCTATCCTACCATTACTGTCAGGAACGACAAAATAGAGGATTACATTTATACTTTGGAGGAATTCAGCAATACTCCATCGTTCTTCTCAATCTTCATGGGCAGTATGAGATACCACGGGAACAGCATCGATGCGTCGTACGATGAGACAAAGCAGATTCACGAGCCGAGAATAGCCCAGGCTCTGTTAATCTACATTTATGGTGACCGCATTGAGTTCCGCATGAAGAACTACGGCGAGACAGGCGTAATCCAGTCGGATACTCCCGGAAAGGGTCCTGTGACCATACAAAAAGATCTTACGCCTTATACCGTATTCCGGGAGCAGCCTTGGATAACAGGCATCGGGGAATACAGCTACACTCCGGAAATCAAGCCGACAGGTGTGTATGATATCTCCGGCCACAGGATACCGGACGGAAAGTTTCTGTTTGAGAACAGGCAGTTGCCCGAAGGAATATATATTGTTGACGGAAAGCTGGTACTTACGCGTTGATGTACTGATACGCCAGGCGCTCATCGCCATTCCAGCAATGTATTATTCCGCAATACTGGAATCCGGCCTTCTCAACTATATGCCGCATTATCCTATTGTCGCGATGGGTATCGATACGGACGGTGTCAATCTTTGACAGGGCGAAATCCATGACGGTGCCGAACACGCCCTTTATCCTGCCCGAGCTGGCAATTCTGTGTATTGTGGCATACGGATTGTCATTTTTCCAGGCACCGTCGTATATCACATCGTATGTAGGATCGCGGCCCTCACGCAGCACGAATGTGGCGACAATCTCACCCGCCTCAATGCACACATAGCTTTCGCCACGGGCAATGTCATCGCGCAATTGCTCCACGCTGGGATATCCGTCGGTCCACTGGCCAGGATTTCCCGTCGCGGCCATAAAACGTCGGGCAAAAGCAAAAATCTTCTGCATACTGGCTATATCGGCCCCGGTAGTTCTTCGTATTTCCATCTCTTGATCAGATATTCAGTCACCCATAACGGTACTTCGGCTGCAGCTTATAGGAAAAACCGGCCGTCAGGGACCTGGCGACCGGTAGAAAGCTGCAATCCGGGACGCGGATCAATTCTGGGCCTCGGCGTCCTGTATCATCTTCTCGTTGGCTGTGATGTAAATCTCGACACGGCGGTTTTGGGCACGGCCCTCGTCTGTAGCGTTGTCGGCAACCGGCATTGTGAAAGACATACCTTTTGCTGTGATGCGCTCGTTGGCGATACCGTTCTTGTTGAGATACTTGGCAACTGCATCGGCACGCTGGTCAGAAACCTTCTGGTTGGCAGCCTCTGTGCCGACATTATCAGTGTGGCCATAAACAGTGATGTCGGTATCAACCATATCGGCAGCACTCATTGATTTGGCAAACTGATCCAGAGATTTCTTCGAATCAGCACTCAGAGTTGAGCTGTTGAATCCGAAAAGAATACCGCTGTCGAATGTCACTCTGATGCCGGCAAGACCGTTGGCATCGGTAATGGTCTCAACCTTGGCAGCCTCAATAGCTGCAAGCTCCTCGGCCTTCTTATCCATCTTGTGACCGATAATGGCGCCTGTTCCGCCTCCTACTGCAGTACCTATGGCTGCACCTATGGCAACACCCTGTGCGCTGCCGCCGCCTATCAAAGCTCCAAGACCTGCACCGACTGCAGCGCCTGCGCCTGATCCGATAAGTGTGCCATTAGCCATTTTCGACCATGAAGAGCAGCTTGACAGCACCAATGTTGCTGAAAGACAGATAATCAATAACTTTTTCATACTATAATATTTAAATTAATACTGATGGCATAAGTTTGTTCAGGCAAACTTACTTAAAAATACTTTTGCGCATTACAGTATTCTTTCATTATTTTGTGCTGTTGTTGACAAATAACTCATACATACCGATTATGGGAACAGAATATAGGGAGAAATTAGCCAGATACATTATTGTTTTAATAACAATTGCCATCATATCAGCAATATGCTGGTATCTGCGGAGTGTGCTTCTGTATATCATTCTCGCAGCCGTTGTCGCATTGCTGGGCTCGCCGATATGCGGGCTTGTATGCAGAATCAGCATCAAGGGGCACCACATTCCAAGATGGGCTGGAAGCATCGTATCGATAGCGGCAGTATTCGGAATTGCTTTCGGCATCGTCACAACTGTAGTGCCTCTGGTCCGTGACGTGATTATGGATATATCTGTCGCCAACGTCAACAATATGACGCAGGCTATGGCGGCTCCACTCGCAGAGTTCAACGAATGGATGTCTGACACTTTTCCGCAGTTAGGTCCGGGATTCAGGATAGAGTCCGTCATTCTGGAGCAATTGCAGAATCTGTTCAATGTCAGCACATTCTCGGCTGTTGTAGGCTCAGTCACATCGTTTATGGCCAAGCTCGGTATAACATTGTTCGCCGTAATATTCATATCATTCTTTCTGATAAAGAGTCCCGGAACATTTGCCAGGCTGATAACATCAGTTCTGCCAGACAAATACGACAACCAGGCAATAGTATCCATCAACGAGAGCGGAACGCTTGTATCGCGATATATGGTCGGACTTGCAATAGAGGTTTTCGGAGTATCACTGATCAACTTTATCGGTCTGCTGCTTGTTGCCAGAATGGGCTTCAGATATTCAATCGGCATTGCGTTCATGACAGGACTTCTCAACATCATACCGTATCTGGGTCCTCTGATTGGAGGCGCTATCGGTGTTGTTCTGTCTCTCATTATAAAATACATTTGCGCCACATCGTTCGGCCTGGCGGTAGGATTCGCTCCGTTTCTGCTCATACTGATAGGAATATTCGCATTTACGCAGCTGATTGATAATTACGTGTATCAGCCACTCATATATTCCAACAGCGTAAAAGCGCACCCGCTTGAGATTTTCATAGTATTGCTTATTGCCGGAAAAATTGGCGGAATGGCAGGAATGCTGGCAGCTATCCCCGCTTACACAGTCATCAGGGTGATTGCCAGGCAATTCCTCGGAAATGTGAAATTCATCCGGAACCTGATCGGAAACTAGAGCCGAAAGTGCATTATTTCCAAACTTTTGCACTGGGAAACGCATTGTTTCAAAATTTGTTTATTTTTGCAATAATTTAGACTTGTTACTTATTTTCAAACTAAATGAAAAAGCTTTTTTATTCATTAATCGTTCTGGCACTTGCAAGTTGCGGTGTCAAAGAGTGTCCTGTTCTCACTATCGAGGGCGGCCAGGTTCAGGGTGTTGCAGCTGATCTCCCTGACGTATTCGTTTTCCGTGGCATTCCATACGCCGCAGCTCCTATCAGAGATCTCCGTTGGAAGGCTCCACAGCCTGTCACTCCCTGGGAGGGTGTAAAAGTTTGTGACAGATTCGCGAACCCGAGTTATCAGCACATCCAGTATAAGGGTGGCTACTACACAGAGTGGGGTTACGGCGATGAGGCTCCTTTCAGCGAGGATTGCCTTTATCTGAACATCTGGACCAAGAAGCCGGGTCAGACTGATGCAAAACTGCCGGTCGCTCTCTGGATTCACGGTGGCGGTTATCGCGAGGGTTTCGGCTCAGAGCCGGAGTTTGACGCTCAGGAGTGGGCTGCAAAAGACGTGGTTCTCGTATCAATCAACTATCGTCTCGGCGTGTTCGGTTTCCTCACACACCCGGAGCTCTCAGCTGAGAATGAGCACGGAGTATCAGGCAACTACGGTATTCTGGATCAGATTGAGTCCCTTAAGTGGATTCAGAAGAACATCGAGCAGTTCGGTGGCGATCCTGACAACGTAATGATATTCGGACAGAGCGCAGGTGGCGGCAGCGTACGTACACTTTGCGAATCTCCTCTTGCACGTGGTCTTTTCCACAAGGCAGTCATCATGAGCGCCGGTGGCCTTACTGTTCCGCAGAATGGCGGTATGGGAATGGGCATGGGCATGGGCGGTATGCGTATGCCGGCCGGTGGTTTCCCAGGCGGTTTCCCGGGCTTTGGCGGTTTCGGTGCCCAGCAGGCTCCTAAGCTCGCGGCTTATACAGCTCCGCAGGCTCCAGAGGGTCTCAACGCACTGCAGCGTTCAGAGTTCAACACCAAGGTCGTTATGGACTGGGCTGGTTACAACACCATCCAGAAGATGCGTAACGCTGATACTGAGGCTATCCACTCAGTAGGCACAATCTACAGCTCAGCTACAGGCAACCGTGAGAACATCACCGGTATGCCAATCGTTGACGGTTATGTATCACTCGAGAGCTTCGATCAGGCTGCTCTTGACGGCACTCTTGCAGATGTTCCTTATATGTGCGGTTACACACTCAACGATATGGGCAACATGTCGGCTGGTGTAGGCGCATTCGGTCTCAACCGCGAGGAGATGTCACAGAACGGCAGCCGTTGCTGGGCATACGAGTTCGCACGTCCTCTGCCGGATGATGGTTCACATCCAGAGGTTACCCAGCGTCTGAAGGGTGCTTTCCACTCATCAGATCTTTGGTTCGTATTCAAGTCTCTGAAGCACTGCTGGAGACCTTGGACACAGGGCGACTGGGATCTTTCAGAGAAGATGCTCACAGCCTGGACCAACTTCGCAAAGTACAGCGATCCTAACGGTCCTGATGGCGGCGAATGGGCTCCTTATACTAAAGAGACTCCTAAGTTCATGGTATTCAAGCTGAACCAGGCTGACGAGGAGGACTCGGAGTTCACAGATCCTATCACAAAGCTTGAGTGGGAGGAATAATCCGACCTGAAGCATACAAAAGAGAGCCTGGAAATACTTCCGGGCTCTTTTTATAGCAACGCAAAACTTAAACATTATGATACTATTCTACAGCGACTATCTTGAGGGTTGTCACCCTGAGATTCTGAAACGTCTTCAGGCGACGAATCTTGACCAGACTCCTGGCTACGGAGTTGACGACTATTGCGCGAAGGCAAGAGAGATAATAAAAGATGTGTGTGGTACACCCAATGCCGACATACACTTTCTGGTTGGCGGGACCCAGACAAACGTCACTGTCATATCTTCAATACTGAGACCATATCAGGGTGTTCTTTGCGCCACGACAGGACATATCAATGCACATGAGACCGGAGCCGTTGAGCATACAGGGCATAAAGTTCTGACTCTTGAAGGCAAGGACGGCAAGATTTCCGCCAGTCAGGTGGAAAACGCCTTGATTGCGCAACATAATGATGCAAGTTTTGAGCATATTGTCCAGCCCGGAATGCTTTACATATCATTTCCAACGGAACTCGGCACAATCTACTCAAAGCAGGAATTGCTGGATATAAAAGAGGTCTGCGCAAAATGGGACATTCCATTGTTCATTGACGGAGCAAGACTTGGCTACGGACTCACATCCGGCAAATGTGACCTGACAATAAAAGATATTGCGGCTATAGCAGATGTATTCTACATAGGCGGAACCAAGCAGGGCGCGCTGTTCGGCGAGGCTGTTGTCATCAACAAGGAATCGCTCAAAAAGGATTTCCGCTACAACATCAAGCAGAATGGCGGCATGCTGGCAAAAGGAAGACTGCTCGGAATACAGTTCGCCACTCTATTTACTGATAATCTGTATTTTGATATAGCACGTAATGCCAACCGTCTTGCCGACAGGCTTAAAGAGACACTGAAGTCAAAAGGCTATGAAATGCTGGCAGAAAGCCCTACCAATCAGGTATTCCCGATACTATCGACCGAGACTGCCGAAAGGCTGGCAAAGGACTTTGGTTTTGAGGAATGGGGCAAAATTGACGATGAGCATATCGCTGTACGCTTCTGCACCAGCTGGGCAACGACCGACGCCCAGATTGACTCATTGATAGCCGCTCTCTGATTCAGGAGAACCTGTCAAACATAGAGGTACTCAGATACTTCTCTGCCCTGTCCGGGAACACCACTACGATGTTGCCGGACTTTATATTTTCGGCTGTACGTGCAGCGGCCAGCATTGCGGCACCACTGCTCATACCCACAAAGATACCTTCCTGAGCGATAATCTGACGTGCCATCTCAATAGCCTCCTCGCTCTCGACCATCACCTGTGAATCAAGAATAGAAGGGTCATAGATATCCGGCACAATGGCTTCTTCCATATTCTTCAGGCCCTGGATATAATGACCTTTGACAGGATATGCGCACACAATCCTGATATCGGGATTCATAATCTTCAGGAAACGGGCAAGTCCCATCAGTGTGCCGGAAGTGCCGATGGCTCCCACCAGATAATCAATCTTACCATCGGTCTGCTGCCAGATTTCTATGGCTGTCTTCTTATAATGAGCCATATAGTTGCTGGCATTCGAGAACTGATCCGGCATATAATATTTGTCGGGATTCTCATTTACGAGTTTATGAGCCAGACGGATAGCGCCGTCGGTACCTTGGTCGGCCGAGGTCAGAATCACCTCTCCGCCGTATGAGCGGATAATCTTGCGGCGTTCCTCCGATACGGCTTCGCTCATTACAATCGCGACTTTATATCCTTTTACTATTCCGACAATAGCCAGTCCAATTCCCGTATTTCCCGAAGTCGGCTCTATGATAATCTTTCCCGGCGTAAGTTTGCCCTCAGCCTCGGCCTGCTCAATCATTGCCACCGCAATACGGTCCTTTATACTGCCCGTTGGATTGAAGCCCTCGACCTTCGCATAAATATTCACATCGGGATTTGGATTAAGACGATTGATCCGAACCATCGGAGTATCACCTATCGCCTCAAGTATATTGTTGCAAATCATTTTAGAAGTGTTCTTATTTCCGTCCGCGAAGTTAGCGCAAATAATCGTTTTTCCGCTAAGCGGGAGGCTTCTGTTAAGAATAATTATCATACCTTTGTCTAAATAGGCAATATTACAACACTAATTTCATAATTATTCAACAAAACTACTATGATGAAGATTTTCAAGAATCTGGCTCTGCTGATGACGGCAGCTGTAGCATCAGCCCCTGTCTGCGCGCAGCCGGGAGGCGGATTTGCCCCGCAGATCAAATCGACAGTGGTAAATGCCGACGGGACAGTGACATTCAACTATTCGAACGCAAACGCCAAAGATGTAAAAGTCTGGACACAGTTCTCGAACGATGTGGATATGAAGAAAGGTGCGAACAATGTATGGTCTGTCACGGTAGGCCCGGCCGCTCCCGACATTTATCCATATCACTTTACCGTTGACGGTATCAGCGTTATGGACCCGCAGAATCCCGACTGGTTCCCGAACGAGACCTTCAAGAACAGCCTGCTCGACATACGTGCCGAGGGGCAGCTCCACGCGCTCAACGATGTTCCACACGGAAGCGTCGATTATCTGAATTACTGGTCCGAAGGTCTTGGAATGTTCATTCCGGTCATAGTCTATACCCCGCCATTCTACGACAGCCCCAAGAATCAGGACAAGAAGTACCCTGTGATGTATATGATAAGCGGTACTACCGACACAGAGGAAGTCTATTTCAAGGTAGGAAAGATGAATCTGATTCTTGACAATCTGATTGCCCAGGGCAAAGCCAAGGAGATGATTGTGGTTCTGCCTTACGGCAACGCCACACTGCTCAAGACCGAGCGTCAGGCCTCATCGAACGCCGGTGGCGGAATGGGTGGCTTCGGCGGTTTTGGAGGAATGGGCGGAGGCTACAACTTCAACAAGGACTTCACCGACGTGATGATGCCGTTCATCGAGGAGAATTACCGCACCATCAACGATGCAGCCCACCGTGGCATCGGCGGATTCTCACGCGGAGGCAACCAGGGTCTTGCCATCGGACTGGCAAATCTCGACAAGTTCTCATATCTGTGCTCATACAGCTCGTTCACACAGGTACGCGGCAGCCAGTTTGAAGATGCCGATGCTGTCAATGCCAAAATCAAGCTGTTCTGGCTAGGCATCGGCACAGACGATTTCCTTTATGGCAACTCGAAGGACCTTATGGACACTCTTGACAAATACGGAATCAAGAACATCAAGGAATTCACTTACGACAAATACGGCCACACTTGGATGAACGCCCGTTACTGGCTGGAGAAATCACTTCCGCTGCTGTTCCAGAGCGAAGACGTGATAGCAAAAGAGAAGGGTATGGATTTGGCCGAGGCCGAGAAAGTCCGCGAGGCATCGGCAGCCGGCGGCGAGGCATCGCGTCTCACCCCCACCCTTATGTCAAGTTTGTTCCCGGCAGGCGTGAAATCGCCCGAGTACAATGCCGACGGCAGTGTCACATTCCGTTGTCAGGCTCCTGACGCTGAGAAAGTCGAGCTTGAGTGCCAGATGTTCAGCGGCACAAAGCCTATGACGAAGAACGAGCGTGGCGTTTGGGAAATAACCGTGACTCCGGAGGAGCCCGACATCTACCCGTATGCTTTCCAGATAGACGGCACACAGGTAGCGGATCCGAACAATATGCACATCTTCCCGAACGAGAACTTCAAGTACAGTCTTGCCGATGTGCGTGGCGAGACTCCGAGGGAGCAGGATATGCAGCAGGTTCCCCACGGCAAGGTGGCATACCGCTACTATCACTCAAAGCAGCTCGGCTTTGACCGTCCTCTCTGCATCTACACACCGGCCGGATACGATCCGAACGGAAAGGAGGCACTTCCTGTACTCTACCTGATTCACGGTATGACCGATACCTACGAGACCTGGTTCAAGGTAGGTCAGGTAAACAACATAATGGACAACCTCATCGCACAAGGCGAGGCCGAGCGTATGATTATCGTAATGCCGTACGCAAACCCGAACCCAGAGATTCAGGCTCGCGGTCTGAACATTCCGCAGGATATCATGGGTACCGACATCTTCTGCAAGGAGATTCTTGACGAGGTGATTCCTTACGTCGAGTCCAACTACAATGTTCTCACAAAGGCTGACCAGCGCGCCATAGCAGGCTTCTCACTCGGCGGCCGCCAGACACTCGCCTGCGGATTCGGCAATCCGGACAAGTTCCACTGGGTATGCGCTTTCGCCCCGGCCATCTTCGGCAACGAGTACGAGACCAACTTCCAGAACGGTACCTATGCCCCGATAAAGGATTTGCAGAAGAATCTCAAGCTGATGTTCATCGGCACCGGCAGTGAGGACTTCCTGATTCAGGCCTCGCGCGGTCTTGACAAATATTTGACCGACCAGGGTCTGGAGCACACCTTCTACAACCCCGGTGGCGGCCACACCTGGATGAACTGCCGCGACTACATCTACCTCGTAGCCAAAGAGCTGTTCAAATAATGCAAACGGTATTTAACGACAGGAGACCGGCCAAAAAGTAATTTTTGGTCGGTCTCTTGGTATAAACAGGCATAGTCAGTATCTGTAAGAAACAGCAGGGCTTTCCAGCACACTTATTACGCCTTACTGGCCAGCAAAAAATTTGTAACTACAAATGTTTGAAATTGTAACTACAAATTTTTCTCTATCCAGTATGGAACTTTTCGCTGCAAGGATATATGCAGTCCACCGGTTTTCGGGTGAGCAATGATTGCCGTGATAGTGTGGTTGGAGGTATATGTATGATGAGCACGTGACGAGTGCTTTTAAATAGGCGTATCATTGAGTATATCTTTGTTTATCGTCGCATCTACAATGGCTGAGCTGATATAGTTTTCCCACCGTTCATCATCTTTTCCTGCAAAAACAGCCCCACCAGGATAACCGCCATAGTAAATGTATTGCTCTAATGAATACCCGAAAGCGTCGCGCATCTCGGGATATGTCCAGTGAGTCATACGTATTTCCTCAAAACGTCCCGCAAGAGATTCGGACAATCCTTTTTCAAGCATTACACGTGAA
Source organism: Bacteroidaceae bacterium (assembly GCA_045597365.1). Taxonomy (GTDB): domain Bacteria; phylum Bacteroidota; class Bacteroidia; order Bacteroidales; family Bacteroidaceae; genus Colenecus. The sequence goes on from JAZLKB010000075.1 coordinate 126,009, forward strand.
GAGCCCAGCAGAAATACTTTCACATTACAATTGTTCCAGGAATCTGAATCCCACTCACGTTTTACAATCTCACTCCAATTATTTATCTTCTGAATCTCGTCAATAACAAGAACTATCTCAGTAAGATTTTGAGTGCGCATTATCAGCCGGGTCTGCTGCCAGCATTGGCTGATCCACAATGTATCCGAGCTCCCCACTCCATCCGCATTGAAGACTTGATATGGTATATCTATATCTTGCAGCACCTGCTTCATCATAGTGGATTTTCCTACTTGTCGCGGCCCCATAATGACCTGAATGAACTTTCTTGGTTCTTTAATACGGTCACTAACTATCTGATATTCTTTTTTCTGGTACATATAATTACATTTTACTCAGTGCAATTAGTATTTTCACTCAGTCAAACGCAAATATAATAAATTTTTAATTTTACCCACAAGTACTGAACAAACAGATCTACACCAACGACGTTCAACAGACAGATGTAAATTGGCTATTGTTAGAAGTTTGTCTACACTCATTCCAACTCCAAGTGTTCTCATCCTGCGTTCTAACTCCTTGTAAACTTAATAAGCCACGAAGCAGATGCAGATGTGAGCCTCTATGCGTTTCTTGGAGGAATAGCGCAGTGCGGCAAATGTTCCAGGGGATGGTTCTTCCGCTCCAAGCTACATCTATCTGCAATGAGAAAGGCAAGCTTCCAAACTTCGTGGTGAATATGCTCGGAGCTATCGCTTTTTACTGTTTCTTTTCGAAGAAGTCAGGCACAACGCGAAGAACTGCAACTTCCGCCAAAATACGATTCTGGCCATTAGATGGCGGTCTTCCATATATAATCCAACAATAGCTATTTTAATTGCCCGTTTATGACTTTATCTATAGCAGTATCCGTAAATGTTCTCCAGATTTCAAGTGTAACCTTCTTGTAATCATCAAATAATTGCCCTAAGCGTTCTATTTCAAACACCAATCGTAAATCATCCTTGTCTTCGTCCACCTGCCCTTCCTTGCGATAGCCAAGTCGCGCAATCTTGATATAATAAAGGTCGCGGATGCCTTTACCGGATAGATACGGCATAAAATAGTAGAGTTTATTGAGAGCCACAGTTGTGGGGAACTTCTTGCCAGTATAGTAAATCGTAGCAGAACCATCAAGATACTGTTTCCAATTGTCCTTCTTAACATTGCAAATGAGGAGGTTCTTGGAATGGTCAATGGGCAATTCACGATAAGTGTGTTTCGTACCACGTTCGACTTCAATATCCTTGAGAGTCATACAGTTCCGAGTAATTGGGTCAAGTTTGTATTGGTCGAAAAGGTTTAAAAAATTGAGCTGTGCACAAACGTCTTCCACCTTTGATGTCTGTGTTTTGTTGTCCTTTACTACTACCAACTGAGATTGTTTGCGCATAATCTCACGAACAGCCGCCGTGCAATCTTGTGTTTCAGAAGGGAACTCTGTTTGGATATCATTGAACAGGCGAATCAGTGAGCGACCTATTGCCCATGCAAGATTAACGGGTACAGCATTTCCAATTTGCTTGTACTTTGCACTAATAGTTCCCTGAAATTGCCAATAGTCGGGAAACGTCTGGATGCGAGCATACTCGCGAACGGTAAGTGGACGTGTTTCAAGCGGATGGCAACGTTCCGTCTGTTTTTGTGCAGGAGCGCAAGTGAGGGTAAGCGAAGGTTCGTCAAGCGACAAACGACGAGCCATGCCTGTCTTGCCACCTCCAAGTTCCCAACTGCCGCCCATATATTCACGAGCAACATCTTCGGGAAGGTCACGCCAATCGCCACCTTGTGGAACCAGTTCCAGTACTCGCTGTTTCTTCACGGGATATTTCACGCCTTCGGATTCGGGGACATCAGTATCGAATATTACACTCCTGTAGAGCGCATCGCGAAGGGTGAGCACACGTTCGTATGGCGAAGGCCAATGGAACTGCACTCGTTCAGCAATGTCGTTGCGAATAGCAATCAAAATAAGGCGTTCGCGCTTTTGGGGTACTTGATACATGATTGCTTTCAGGACACGAGGTTCAACAAGGGTGTAGCCAAGTTCACGAATGACATTGCAGATGGTTCCAAAGGTTTTGCCGTCTTCGTGGGAGATCAAGCCTTTAACGTTCTCGCCCATAAACACCTTCGGACGAATTTCAGTAACGGCACGCGCTAATTCGAAGAACAATGTGCCACGAGTATCATTGAAACCGCCTTGCTTGCCTGCGTATGAGAACGCCTGACAAGGGAAACCGCCAGAGAGGAAGTCAACCTTGTCGCGAAGAGGAGTGAAATCAATGTGTCGAACATCGCCCTCAATGACATTCCAATCAGGACGATTGGTGCGAAGCGTCTTGCAGGCAGAAGTATCAAATTCATTGAGAAGGACGTGATGGAAACCTGCAAGAGCCATGCCGAGAGCCAATCCGCCACCACCGGCAAAGAGTTCAACAGAGGTGTACTGGCGAAGTGGTTCAACATGTGATTCCTCGTTCCATTTGCCATTAGTCATCTCGTTGACTTCGGGGATATCAGTCAGTTCCTCCATGTCAAAGCCTCTTACACCATTAACGACATAAGATGGGCACACTCCACTCGCAGCCCATTTCTGAGCCGTTGAGTTTGAAATACCAATCAAAGCCGCAAAATTATTTTCGGAAACAAATTTCATTGCTACAAACCACCTTTATCGATTATCTCTTGCGCAATCTCGTCAACCTTCTGAAGAATGAGGGAACTGCCATCAATGCCATCTTCCTCTACGACCTCTCCGAAAGCCTTAGCCAAGCGATTATAGAACTCTTTATCACCGGTTAATCTTTCCCAAAAATCAGCGCCGCACAACACAGGATAATGAGCATCAATAGCTTTGAAATTTGCTGACAGGTTATCACGCTCGCCATACAGAACACCAACAATCAAATCATCAAACTGCAAGCCCATTCTGTCAAGTCTTGACTTGTTCATCAAATACTTGAAATGCCCGAGGATAGTTGCAATGTCTTCCTTATTTATGGTTTGTGGGCCTGCCTTACATTGGCAATACTTGCGTCTGCCGTCGATAGAATCAACAAATTCTATGTCAATGCCCTCAATTCCCGATGCTCCGCCAGTAATCTCTTCAAGGCTTGAAATAAACACCTGAATATTTTGACCAAAACTTGTATTCAAGCTGGTGCCAAGGATACGAGGATAAACAAGCGCCTTGGCAAGCGATCGTGGCTCTGTGTCGCCACAAAGAAACGCTGCAAGGTAATTAATGAGAAACGGATTGATGTTGAATGACGATAGTTTCAATTTCTGAAGGTTCTTCAAATGGTTGGGAATGATGGTTGAGTGGAAATATTCCTTTCCGCTCTCAATGATGGATTGTTTCTGTTCTTCTGTCATAATGCATTATTATATCAATTAGCAGATTTGTTAAATTTAGCTCACCAAATATAATCAATAATTTCCATAGACAATTGATCTTTTGACAAAGATACATCAAACACCACCCCGCGACCACATTATTGAAAGACTCCGCACCTTCATGAATGAAAATGCGGAGAAATACGGGATTTAGGACATTGCGCTGTTAAGCAGTGTGACCCGCTGGGAGCAAATCGCTAAAGGTTGACATCGTTTCTGCAAACGTCAGGAAAAGATGTAGATAGCATACTCACTGACCAAACGACCGAAAAAAACCGAGCAAAGGGTGAGTGACAGATATTTTGAACTTATCAACGCTCGACGCTCTTGAGATATGGGTCGCCGTCAAGAGGTTTGAAAATGAGAACCTGACAGGTTGACTCCTGACCGTCAGGACCGGCGCTCTTGCAGGTAAAGTTGTAGTTGAGACCTGCAACGACCTGTGTGCTTACACTTACGGGTTCAAGATGCAGATAGCCGTATTCTACGGTTGCTGTGTTGAATACCAGCGAGTCCTCGCCAGTGAGCTCACGCTGCCCAGTATATGCGCCTAGCAGCTTCTCCGACGGGTTCTTCAATTCTGCAATGAAAGCAGGAACTTCGGAAACGGCAAGATCGACCTTGCGCGATGACACTCCGTATGAGCCGAGCACATTTGCATCAGGACTTATGTAACTTGCTGAAGTTCCGTCACTCCACCTCCCATCTGTCGATGTTGCGGGCGGCGGTGCTGTAGTTCACACCGACTTTGACTATGGTGCGGCCGTCAGCGGCGAAACGCTCCGCATAACCTTTGTCATTGATTTGGGCGAGAGCCTCCTGCGCCGACTTGTTGAACTTGAATTCGAAGATGTAGATGTAGTCCGCAGTCTTTGCCGTCATATCCATACGCCCCTTGTTGGTGTGGCTCTCTATATCCACGTGGTAGCCGCAAAGGGC
>JAZLKB010000076.1:0-78481 GCA_045597365.1 Bacteroidaceae bacterium
ACCTTTTATAAAATCTTTCCGGCTGAAAATTCGTTTCTTTTCAGTCACAATGGAATCCCCATTGCTCCTTCAAATAACCGGATTTTCATCTCGAAAATCTTTCATAAAATTTTTAATCGAACATTTCAAAACAGGTTCTAAGTATGACAGACCTCTCAAAAAGCATAAAGGCCGTTCTGGTCGATGTCGATGACACCATTCTGGATTTCAGTCTATGCGCTCAGGCCGATATAAAGTTCTGTCTTCAGCAGCACGGCATTCCATATTCCGACCATCTGTTCGAGACCTTCGAGAAACGTAACGCCAATTACTGGAAACAGATTGAGGACGGTGTGCTCACTGTCGCAGAACTGCGCCGCACACGCTGGGTCAGCATCTTCAGGGAATGCGGCATCAAGGCCGACGGACAGGCGTTCGAGCTGGATTTCATAAAGCACCTGAAAGACTATGCCATCAAGATAGACGGAGCCGATGCCATGATGGAATATCTGCACTCCAGATACACCGTCTGCATAGTAAGCAACGCCACTCACGAGCAGCAGAGACAAAGGGTTATTGACGCAGGTCTTGACCAATATGTTGACTATATGTTCACTTCGTTCGACCTGGGTCACGTCAAGCCCACGCGTGAATATTTCGACGCCTGCTTTGAGAAGCTTGGCGGCATACGGCCCGACGAGACCATTATTATCGGAGATTCATTGTCGGCTGATATACGCGGTGCCGTTGAATACGGGATTCACACCTGCTGGCTGAACAGGAAAGGACACGCCGCACCCGTTGGTTTCACACCGGAGTTCACCATCACATCGCTCGATGCGATATACGGCATTCTGTAGCAGAAATCATTTCAGGCCTATCCAGCCGTCCTCGTTGGTATCCATCTCGCGCAAGGACTCTTTCTCTAGATATTCGTCAACAAACTGGAATGCATACGCCAGTTTCGCGCCTATCAGAAGTATCTGCCACGACACATTGAGCCACACCATCAGGAACGGTATTGCTGCTACGGCACCAAACACGTTGTTCCAACGGTTGAACGCCACCTGAGCCGTTACATAGATGAACTGGAAGAGACAGAAAAACAGAGCCGTGATCATTGCAGCCCGCAAGGCCTCGTCGTATTTCACTTTCGGAGCCGGAATCAGCTTGAACATAAGCGACATGATCAATGCAGTAACCGCATATATAATCAGCCAGGACAACACGCCCGATATCTCGTTCCAGAACGGTATGTTCACCAGCACGGACACGATACCGTTGCCCTCGGTAAACATAAGCATTGTGGCCATAAACATTATCAGCACGAAAGGCAGCATAAACGCCAGTGCGATATAAACGCTGATCCTTTTCCAGAACACCCTCGACACCTCGGCCTTCCACACGTAGTTGAACGCATTCTCAACCTGAATCATAAGCCAGAACACCAACCATATGAACGAAAGGAACGTTATCACGCCGAAAAGACCTTTCGATGTGATTGACAGGATGTTGTCGGCATAGCCAAGTATTATCTGCACTATATCCTCGCTTTCGTCGAAAGCCGAATATAGCAGCTCGGCCAGTTTGCCGCCAAGTCCGAAACCGTTGGTAATGGCGAATGCCAGCGCCACGCCGGGGACAAATGCCATCATTGAGAAAAATGCCAGTGCCACACCGCGCAGACCTATTTTCTGCTTGCCTACATCGTCTATGACAACCAGAGTGACCTGAAGATACCTCAAAGCCCTTGCTTTCATCTTGCTGAATTCATCAGGATGAATGGTCCAGACCTCCTCGGTCAGAAATTTCTTGATTCTACTCAGGTCCATATCCGATTTACACTTTTATAAACCAGCCAAATACTCAAGAGCCACACGATACCCATCGAATCCGAGCCCGCTCACAGTCTTGCCGGCATACAGCGAGACATATGACAGACGGCGGAACTCCTCGCGCCTGTCAATGTCACTCAGATGCACCTCGGCGGCAGGCAACCCCACTGCACGCAGGGCATCGAGAATAGCCACACTTGTGTGCGTATATGCGGCAGGATTTATCAATATGCAGTCGGCTGTGCCGTATGCCAGCTGTATTCTGTCAACAATCGCCCCCTCGTGGTTCGACTGGAAGAACTCAGTCTCAAAGCCTAACTCACGTGCAACAGAGCCTATATATGCCTCTAAATCCTGAAAAGTACGGTTTCCGTATATCCCGGGTTCTCTTATTCCCAGCATATTCATATTAGGACCGTGTATTACCAGAACTTTCCGCATAACTCAACCTCTTATTTCAAGATTCTCAAGATCGCACTCACACTCAACAGCAGGCTCAAAACGGATTGACGCACGGCTGCATACAATGCCAGACTCTTCGGTAATATCGTAGAGCCACATATTCTCTCCGGCAGTGTCATACACCTTGCAGGTAAGAACCTGTTCCAGAAAAGACTCGTGCAGAAAACGCATGCTCATAGCTGCCAGCCGGTGGCTGCCTATATATCCCGCAGGCATCGCATTCTTGGCAACCTTCATATATGTGGTGTTCGTAACGTGACTGTTAAAGTCGGTATCGCTCAGGTTTATTCTATGGCAGAAAGAGTATCTCTCGCTGCAAGCCTGCGCAAGATGATGACGGTGAGTGCCGAGCATCAGCTCCCTGTTCAACGGAATTTCACCCAGTATCTCCGACGAGTTCACCGGTCTGCGCGAGCCAATCTCAAGAATGGCCCAGATACAGTCGCCCTTGCAGAAAACCTTCCCGGCGTGCGACAGGCGGTAATCCACGTGAACCTTTATAGACGGAATCTCCGACATCCACAGCTCCACAGCAACGGTATCGCCCCAGAAAGGCATAATGTCGATGAATTCCATACTGAACTCGGAGATTATCCACATCAGCGACCTGAGGCGCAGATCAAAAGCCGCCACATGATACTTTGCCATCAGCGCCGCAAAGCAATCCTGTACAAGTATCTGCGTACCAACGGCTGTGAGCCTGAAATCGGGCCCAATCAACGCGTTCGTAACCTTATATTCCCGAAGAATAGTGTCCATCTTGCCGCAAATTTAGCAAACTTTCACAATATTAACATCATAGCAGGCTTACATTGAACCGATGACAAGGAAGAACAGACCAATAAGCACCAATATCAGATCGACAGCCTTGCTGCGCAGATTCTTCTCGTGGAACAGTAGCGCGCCGCACAGGAACGATACCACAACGCTGCTGCGCCGTATCATCGACACAATGGCAATCATTGAATCGTCCGATGTCAGCGCACAGAAATATGCGTAATCCGCTATGGTCAGGAACACCGAGATGAGCGGAATGCTCCACCGCCATTGGAACAATGTTCCGGCACCGTGACGCGGCAGATAGAAAATCAGGAAGCCTGCCGTCATCAGCACAAGCTGATAGAAATTGCTCCACGCCTGCACGAACATATTGTTGTACTGCCCGAGCAGATACTTGTCGAAAAGTGCGCTGACGGCACCGAGCAGAGTTGCGATAATGACACACAGCACCCACATGTTGCGATGGAAGTCTATACCCTCTTTCTTGCCGCTCATACGCAGCAGATAGAACGACACCGCCGCTATTGTCACACCGATCCATTGATACAGGTTCAGCCTCTCACCGAACAGCAGCAGTCCGCCCAGCAGCACAAGCACCGGCCTTGTGGCATTGATAGGCCCGAACAGCGTTATCGGCAGATGCTTCATTCCGAAATAGCCGAACACCCACGAGCCCAGCACGATTGAGGCCTTGAACATTATAAGCAGATGGGTATGCGCATCGGCGCGCGGAACATACACAGCCGACTCCGCAGATATCAGGCCAGCCACCGACAGCAGCGTAGGCACCGCCATTATAAGACTACAGAAGAATATGTTGAGCCACAGCACGGGTATTACCGCGTTGTCTTTAAGCGAATGCTTCTTCGAGACATCGTAAAAGCCCAGGAACAAAGCTGACAGAACGGCAAGACACAACCACATTTGCTTATTCAAAATAACTCCGCAAAATTACGAAAGATTATCCAAAATGGTATAATTAATGCGGAAAGCAGTATTTTTGCGCCCGTTTTCCGAAAGGGAGTGTGCGTGAGAATGCTATGATAAGCGATTTAACCAAAGGAAGTCCTGCCCGGGTCATATTCTTCTTCTCGTTACCCATTATCCTGGGCAATGTTTTCCAGAGGATCTACGAGTTTGCCGATACGGTCATTGTAGGCCGTTTCATCAATTACGAGGCTCTGGCAGGGGTTGGCATCACAACCGGATTCACTTTCTTCGGCAACGGATTCATCTGGGGGATAACAGCAGGTCTGGGGATACGCACGGCACAGCTTTTCGGAGCCCGTGACATGAACGGGATGAGGCGCTCCATCGGAACGAGCCTCATCATCTGCACAGGTCTGACCATTGCGCTTACGGCAATGATGCTTCTGCTGACCAACCCTATGCTTAGAATGATAAACACCCGTCCCGAAATCTACGACTATTCCTACAAATACCTGATCATGCTCAATGCAGGACTGATTGGTCCGATAGCATACAATATGATATCGTGCATACTGCGCGCGCTCGGAGACAGCAGGACCCCACTCTACTTTCTGATATTCTCGTCGGCTCTGAACATAGCGCTTGACCTCTGGTTCATCGTAAAGTTCGGCTGGGGCGTGCGTGGCGCCGCCTTTGCCACAGTGCTGTCACAGGCAGTCTCGGCGGCTCTGTGCTTTGCATACGCATTCCGCCGCTACCCCGAGATACGGCTTACGGCAGACGACTTCCGCACAGACTGGAGCTTTATCTGGGAACATCTGCGCATCGGTATCCCGATGGCCCTGCAATTCAGCATAACGGCTCTGGGAGTTGTTATCCTACAGGCCGCCCTGAACATTTTCCCGCCTACGTATATTGCCGGATTCGCCGCTGCCAGCAAGGTGCAGAACCTGTTCGTGCTGATACCAATATCGTTCGGAATAGCGATAGCCAGCTACGTGGGCCAGAACTGGGGAGCCGGCGAGATACGCCGCGTGCGCCGGGGCGTCAATGTGACCCTGTTCATGATTCTGGCTGTCTGCGCAGTGATGAGCGTGGTGATGGTGATTTTCGCACGTCCGATGACATCGCTGTTCCTGAGTGCCGATGCCGGTGAGATGGTCACGCCGATATACCGCGCCTCGCAGCGCTATCTGAACATAAGCGCGATATTCTTCCCGTTCCTGTACGTGATATTCCTATACAGGAACGCCCTGCAGGGCGTAGGACGCACATTACTCCCGCTTATGGCAGGAGTACTGGAGCTGGTCATACGTACTGTGGCATCGCTTACACTTCCACGTCATTTCGGCTATGACGGAGTGCTCGTGTCGGATGTCCTGGCCTGGGTCGGAGCCAGCCTGATGCTCATCGTCTCGTACATTATCCAGATGCCGAAATCCCCGACCAAGTAACACTGAGATAACATCGGAGAAAAACGGGTTGATTGAGATTTTATCATATCTTTGGGGACAGATTCAGAAACAAACTTTAAAACCCGATTTTATAATGAAAAGATTCCTATCAATTCTCGTCGCAGCGGGCATAGCTGCAACCATCTGCTCAGCACAGTCAGAAATCAAAGAGGACTTTGTTCCTTCGTCAAAGAACCAGCCGGGACAGCAGTATCCTATGGTCAACTCACAGGGATATGCGCGTTTCCGCATTCAGGCTCCGAACGCCCAGTCTGTAAGCGTAAGTCTCGGATTGGGAGGCAACGGCGGCACAAAGCTGACAAAGGGCGAGGACGGTTACTGGACAGGAACCACGGCAGGTCCGATGGACGAAGGCTTCCACTACTACCATCTGACTATTGACGGCGGCACTTTCAACGACCCCGGCACGGACAACTATTACGGCTCAAGCCGATGGGAAAGCGGAATTGAGATTCCCGCCAAGGATCAGGAGATATTTGCCGAGCGTGACATTCCGCACGGTTTCGTACAGCAGATTCTGTTCTGGTGCAAGGAGACCAACAGTCTGAAACGTGCATTTGTATATACTCCTCCCACATACTTCAGCGACAGTGAATCAGTCCGCTACCCTGTTCTGTACCTTCAGCACGGCTACGGCGAAGACGAGACTGCATGGTTCACCCAAGGTCACGCCAACCTGATTATGGACAATCTTATAGCCGACGGCAAAATACAGCCGTTCATCATCGTAACTACTTACGGTATGATAAATGACGCAAAGTTCGGTCAGATAGCCACATTTGACTATTCTCCGTTCGAGCGTGTTCTCTGCGATGAGCTTATACCTTACATAGACTCGCATTTCCGCACGATAGCCGGGAAGGACAGCCGTGCTATGGCGGGTCTGTCAATGGGAGGCTTCACCACTCAGGTCGTGACACTGGCACGTCCCGAAGTGTTCGGCTACTACGGTCTGCTGAGCGGCGGCTCATACACTCCGCAGGATATCAAGGACAAGAAACAGGTTAATAAGATTTTTGTAAGCTGCGGCAGCAAGGAAGGCGGTGACCGCATAATGAAGCAGGCCGAGGATCTGCGTGCCGCCGGCATCGAGGCCAGAGGCTATGTCTCGGAAGGAACAGCCCACGAGTTCCTGACCTGGCGTCGCGCCCTCTATCATATGGCCCAATATTTCTGGGGCAAACAATAAAATAGTTAATTAACTTTGGTTAAAGTTGTGATATTCTAAAAAAACAGTATATTCGCAACAAATACATTTATAATTATTAACAAACTCTTAATTTAAACAAGATTGCTATGGTAAAAAAAGTACTACTTAGCTTAGGACTTACCGCTGTTACCTGTATGGCAAGCGCACAGACTTCTGTGTTCCAAGAAACTTTCGATGCTGCCCAGTCAAAGGAGCAGACCGAAGTCGGTTGGTATGAGTTTATCAACACACAGGAGGGTGACACCCGTACTATCGTATCAGAAGGAGCCTATGCAGGCGCAGGTTGTCTGCAGTTTGTAAACTCACAGGATGTTCTTTGTGAGAATCAGGGATGGCAGCGTGCCGTCAAATTCCGTAATCTTCCGCTTCAGGAGGGTAAGATTTATCAGATCAACTTTGCTCTGAAGGGCTCCAACACTTTCATCTCGGGCGAGAATACTCCAAAGTGCTCGATGCGCTTAGGCCTTATGCAGGGCTATGAGAACTCCGATATCTCAATCCTCGGTGCAAGCGGTCAGGATCAGACCTTCACTATCGACGATTTCAACGAAGAGGCATTTGTAAACTATTCCCGTTCATTCTACTTTGCCAGCAAAGAGAATCAGGACGCTCAGTACAAGGCTCAGGGTAAGGATGAGGCTTACATCAACAGCTACTTCACTACATTCAACATCATCAACCCGGGTACTTTCTACCTTGATGAGGTTGAGCTTGTCGAGCTTGCCAATGCTGTAGATAATCTTATTTATGGCGGTGACGTTATCCGCGTGAAGTATCTGTTCGACACGAACATTGCTTCTCTTGCAAATGCAGAAGTACTCGGTCGCGTTATCCTCGATCCGTCCTGCGCTACTGTTTCTGTAGGTGGCGAGCCTACCAAGGTAGAGGCTGTTGAGCTTCACAAGGATGGCTATCTCTATATCTTCCTCGAGGAGATGTACTTTGAAGGCGAGGCCGAAGGTGATGTCATTGTTTCATTCACAAACCCTGACAACATAATCAATTTCTCAGGCTCAGCAGACAATGCAGCGCTGTTTGCTTTCGAGGCTGTAAAGGCCGCCGGTTATGACGAGGAAGTTTCGAACGTTTCTTCATTCGCATACGAGGAGGCTGTAATGGTTTCATCAGAACCGGCAAACAACTCATTCACTCTTGAAGAGACAATCAGCGAGTTTACCTTTACATTCGATCATAACATTTTCACTTGTGACAATGACTATACCTACGCTCCTGTAGCCAAGCTCTCAACCGGCGAGACTCTCAAGATCAAGGAGGGTCAGAATGAACTTTCAAAGTCCATCACCTTTGTACGTACAGGTACAAATCCTCTTACCAAGGGCCTTTACACTGTAACTGTCAGTGGTATTACTACCGAGAAGGGTACAGAGTGCACAACCGATCAGGTAATCTCATTCGAGACCGGTAAGATCAAGATGGCCGAGACTATCTATACTGATGTATTCACAGAGCTCCTCAAGGGTGCCAACAACGGTCAGCCTGATGGTTGGACCATTTTGATAGGCGGTTCTGATTTCACGGGCGGAGATCCTAAGGAAGACACTGGTGCCGCCTGCCGTAACATCAACCTCTTCAAGGACGGTGTAGAATACACAGCTTTCTATCTCTGCGACCGTGACGGTTATACATATATGCAGTATGGTGACAAGGAAGGCTATAGCCTTACCATCCCTGCCGGCAACATTTCATTCAGCGTTCTCGCTGTAGGTCACGAGAGTGCGACTCGTCGTATCGAGTACCGTATCGAAGATATGGAGGGTAACGTAATAGCCACCTGCAATGAAATGACAGATATTCTCGCTGAGAACGAATTCGCTAAGATGAGCGAGATTAATGTCAAGTTCGTCAACGAGGTTGAGCAGAATGTAATCATTAAGATTCATGAGCCGGAAGGCGGTTACACTGCCTGCCGTATTATGGGTCTCAAGTGTCAGACATATGTAGAGACTCCAGGAGACAAGTTCGATCCGGAAATAATGCTTGAGAGCAAGTTCGCAGATGCCAATATGCCTGCAGAGGGCACAGGATGGCAGTTCTATGAGAACAACAACCCGCTCACTCCAGGTTCAGGCCGTAGCGGTACATCCGGAATGCTTTCGAATAACTTCCACGCCAAGATGTCGATAGCTGCATTCTTCCGTGAGTGCGGTGCCAACGATAATGCTGCAATGCGTATCGAGTATGCAAACGGCAACGGTATTGAGGGAGGCTTCGAAATTCCGGAGGGCAACTATGAGATTACATACTATGCAGGTACTTGGAATGACGCCGCCGGCAATGCGGCTGGTACTTCAAAGGTATTTATGCAGCTCATCAATGCAGAGACCGGCGAGGTGGCATTCAATTCCGAGCATGTAAACATCGCCAACTTCGAGAACGGAGGCAACTGTAGCGGTCAGGCTGACAAGGTAGAGGAGACATTCAACTCTAAGGGTGGCAGGTTCTACCTCAAGGCCTGGGGTACAACAAACACTGTCTGGGGTGGACTTTCCATCGTCAAGCCAGGTTCAAAGGCTGCTCAGTATTACGCTAAGATGATGGAGGCTGTAGAAGCTGCCAGAGCAGAAATCGCCCTCGTTGGAGCTGACAAGTACAACGGCTCGACAAAGAGCGAACTGATTGCTTTCACCGAAAAGTGCAGCGATCCTTCGTGGATGCACACTGTAGAGGAATTCACCGCTGCCATTGAGAAGCTCAACAAGCTCACAGCTGATATGGGCACACGTCGCAAGAATATCGATGCATTCGAAGGCAACCTCAACACTCTCTCAACATCTCTTGAAAGTGCTACCGGCACCAAGTTCGAGAAGCTTGACGTATATCCATTAGCTGTAGAATGCTACGAGAAATACAAGAACGTTAACCCGACAGACCTCGACGATGCCACTCTCGCAGCTGCTGTAGCCGATATGGGTAATATGGGGCAGCTGCTCGGCAATATGACCGGCACTTGTGTCAACCTCCTCACAAAGCAGATTGTTGAACTAGCTGCTATGATCGTCGCTCTTGACAGCGAGGCTGCATCAGATTCTTATGTACTCGCTGCCGGTGAGGCTATCTCTGATGACCAGGCTCTCGTTGCCATCCTCAAGAAACTCTATGCTGCCAAGCTCTATAGGAAGATTGATACAGGCAGCCCATTCGTAGAATATGACGAGGAACTTGAGCAGTCGATAGAGAAGACTATCGAGTCCGGTGCATTGATTCAGAACCGTGAGTTCTACACCACCGCACAGCTTCCTGCAGGTGCTTCCAACGTGTATGCACAGGTTACTGACTTCCCGGGCTGGACTATCGAAATCCTTCAGGGCAACATCACCCCAATCTTCACGAATGCTTGGGATGGTCCGTACGCAAATGCCGTCAAGCCAATCGAGAACTGTGCCGTCAAGTCTGACTGGGGTACTCGTGAGTATGACGTCAAGCAGGTTATCAACAACATGCCTGTCGGTAAGTACATCGCTTCTATCGTAATCGGTGAGGACGGTAGCGATCCTCACGGTGCATACGCTTACTGCGGCGAGGGTGATGCTAAGGTAATCAGCGAGTATGTTGCTGAGAGCTACTCACGTGACAACACTGTACCACAGGAGTTTGCTGACGTTATGACTGTAATCAACGGCAACCTCGGTGAGATTACACTCGGTGCACACATCATGGTTACCGGCGGTTTCGGTAAAGTTGACAACGCTAACCTCGTAATGGTTGCTCCTGCTGAAGGCTTCGACTATGGCAAAGCTGCCGTTGCTCTCGAAGAAGAGATTGTCACTTCAATCGAGACTGTCTCGGCCGCTGAGTTGGGCGAGCCTGTAAAGGTTGAGTACTATAATCTTAATGGTGTGCGGATTGAGGCTCCTGTCTCAGGTGCTATTGCCATCGAGATTGCACACTTCAAGGGTGGATACATGCAGGTTTCAAAGGTTCGCGTAGATTAATCACGCTTCCTGAAAACTGACTGATAACAGATAAATCCTCCTTCACTCCAGTTGGTGGAGGAGGATTTGTCAATTTTTACAATATTTATCCATAGTGTCCCACTTGTGATGCTGTCTTAAAAAGTCAAAAGATGAAAAGATTCCTGTTATTATTACTTCTGCTCGTGTGCCAGCTGACGGCATTCGCCCAGCAGAGACGGCCTATCGATTCGCAGCATCCGTTGTGGCTGATTCACATAGACGTATGGAACTCTGCCGACCCGCAGAAAATCATCAATCTTGTACCTGATGATATAAAACCATACGTATGCTTCAACCTTTCTCTGTCCTGCGGGTATGACACAGACCTGAACATCCATACCAAGCCGCAGAACGCAATACGAACATACAAGTCCTGGGCAAGCATCTGTCAGAACAACGGGCTGTGGTTTACCTGCCAGCCGGCCTCGGGTGGTCATACACATATTCAGGACTGGGACATCGAGACATTCGAATACTTTTTCAAGACCTACCCCAACTTCTTGGGCTGGAATTATGCCGAGCAGTTCTGGGGCTTCAACGAGGCAGGCGACAAGTTCTCAAGCTCGGACGTGACACGCATAGCACTGTTTGCAAAATTAGTGGAGATGTCACACAATTATGGCGGATTTCTCACCGTCAGTTTCTGCGGCAACATTTGGTCGCACCCTCTCAACCCAAGCGGTATGATGAAGCGCAATCCTGACCTTCTAACCGCTTGCAAGAAATACCCTGAGGCCATCTTATGGCTTTACAAATACACTACATCGTCCTGCTTCTACAACAACGAGAGCGTCTGCTTCGGACCTTTCGTGGCAGGCCTTGCAAAAAACTATGGCGTACGTTACGACAACTGCGGGTATAACGGTGCGCTGGATGCCATTCTTGGCGAGAACCACGGAAGGAAATATCCGATTGCCGCAGGTATCGGCACCGTAATGGAACAGACCTGCCAGAATGGCGGTGCTGTATGGGACGGTCCGGAACTTATATGGACCGAGGATTTCCAAAACCTCAGCGACTCGAAAGACTCCTACGGATACACAATACGCAACTGGGGGCGCTTCCCCGGATTTGACAATGCCTGGATAGATATGTTCCGAAAGATAATAGACGGAACGATGTATATCCCCACCCAGGACGAGGTCGTGGAGAAAACCAGATTCATTGTCTATAACGATGTCACCTCGGGCAATGACGAGGACAAGTACGCCATGTGGGGCGATGCGTACGACAACCTTTACAAGCAGACAGACCCGTTCAACAGGGGTAACGGCCAGTGGATGGACAACTACTGGTATCTGAAGAAGACAGGACGCTACGGCACACTGCCTATGACACCGGGCTTCAACACCGGTTATGCCGCAAAATTCACAGTCATCAAGAAATCAGCACGCAGCTCACAATTCTCAAAGGCAAAATTTGACGCGGCATATCCCGTAGTCAGTACGGGAGACCTCTTTGTGTCACGCTTCAGGAACCAGCTCGTCACCTACACCCCCTATTCATATCTGAACTCGAAGAAGACCGCCTCGGCAAACATACCTCTCAACTACAACACCTGCGAGAGCCTCGATCTGACATACGGGAAGCTGAGCAGCGGTATAGTAAGGGAATTCGAGGACAGCATCGTCTTCTATCTGAACAATTACCGCAGTGACACCGTTGCCAACGTGACAGACAGGATTGTCATCAATGGAGCTGCATCAGAGCCTTCATACTCATACACCAGACGCGCAAAGGCTACCGGCAGCATCACAGCATCGTGGGATGCAGTGAACAGCAGATACACTATAACCGTCAGCCATAACGGTCCTTTCGATATAACTGTAAGATGCAAGGGCGACGCGACAGACCGTGCGGCCGATGCCATTGCAATCACCCCGCTCTCCGAGCCGGTGCAGCCGGAGAAAGTCATCGGTCCTATCATTGTAGAGGCAGAGGATATGGACAGGAAGGATATCGGAGAGCACGTGTATAATCAATATGACTATATGGGTGGTAAATACCGCGACATACGCGGACATTCCGCATTGGGTTTTGTCACTTTCGGAGGAAACACTACAGCAATGCTTAAAGCCCACATCAACATACTTAAGGAAGGCGAATACAACGTAACCCTGCGTTACAGCAATCCGACAGGCGACAATGCCAGGGTGCAGCTCAATGGCAGCGGATACGCAAGCAACAAGCAGAATGTCGTCCTTGCAAAGACCGCGAAGAACGAGTGGAGGAAACTTACCGTAAAAATGAATTTCAAGCAGGGTGACGGCAAGTCTGTGGTCCTGACCAATTCCGGAGGAAAGAATGTCTATATAGACCAGATAACCGTTACCCCAGCTGACTATCCGGAAGAGAAGTTCGGCATATTCCTGCGCGGGAGTGAGAGAGGTGACGTATCGGCCGACTATACTGAAGCCGAGGAAGGCACTACAGTCACGCTGTCGGTTACGCCGAATGCCGGTTACGAGCACATCGGCTGGAACATTATTCACGGCGATATTACTATCAGCGACGACAATACGTTTGTAATGCCTGACGACAATGTTACCCTGGAGCCGATATTCAAGGATATAACCCTGATATATGATATGGACCTGACGGACTGCCTTGGCGGCACAATACCTACCGGATGGGTGACGGCACAGGGCGATCTGGTTCATCAGTATCCCAATAAATACAGCAGCGGCGCAAGAATATTCTCAGGCTTTACCGGTACATATTTCAAGGCGTTCTACTGGCCTGGCGACTATGCCGAGTATGGCACGCAGAAAGACTATCCGCTCATACTACAGGCCGGAGATTACGTATTGAGATACACATTGGCTGCCTGGAAGGGAACACCTGCCTACAAGGCTCAGATAACCACAAAGAGCGGTTCCATTATAGCATCTTCCGGGAGTCATACGGCTACTCCGAACGCTAACGGAAGCACTGCGGCGAATCTGTCATCAGCACAGGAGCATACATTGGAGTTCACCATTCCTACTACAGGAAACTACGTCATCAACCTGGCCGGTGGCGGAGGCTGGAACGAATATCTTCTGCTGGCATGCAGCGTCCACAGCGTTCCTGACATCACCGGAATCACAGAGACAGTTCTTGGAGCTGACGCTGACGAGGTGGAGATATATGACATTACAGGCAAACGTCTGCAGTCACTCCAGAGCGGCATAAACATAATCCGCAAGAACGGTTATGAGGTAAGAAAAGTATTTATCAGATAAAAACGGGAATTTATTATTAACACTAACAAATGTATATGCTTACAACTATGAGAAAGGACTCTGCTAGGACAAAATGGCGTACGGCATTTACCTCGGTAATACTGTCCGCATGTCTTGGAGGTATTACCTCATGCAGCCATTATGACCTTGACGAATACAATCCTGAAGGATGGGGCTCCAGCATATACAACTATCTGGATGAGAGCGGTAATTACACCAACACTCTCAAACTTATAGGTGATCTGGGGCTGAAGGACGTCTTGTCAAAAACAGGTTCAAAGACACTATTTGTCGCGGACGATGATGCTTTTGACAGATTCTATGCAAACAACGAATGGGGTGTTAAAAGCTATTCGCAGCTTACTGACAGCCAGAAAAAGATGCTGATACATGGCTGTATGATAAACAACACCTACCAGGTAAAGGATCTTGCCAGCGTGGAAGGACCTGTCGAGGGACAGAGTTTCCGCCGTCTCAGCTCAATGAGCGTGTTCGATTCCGTATCTGTAGTCAAGCCCGAAAATCTGCCGAATATGCAACCGGGTGACGAGGTTCACAACAGCACCTGGCTCAAATTCAAGGGAAGAGACAATGTAGTACTCATGCACGACATGACGAATTCCCCTATTACCTATTTCGTTGAGGCATCACTGTCAAACTACAAGATTACCGATGACGACTATGCATTTCTCTTCAACAACAGGACAAGCCGCCAGGGAAACGATGCCAGTGTCAATGGAGTGAAGATAGAGAAGCAGAACATCAAGTGCAGCAACGGCTTTATTCACAAGATGGCAGAAGTTACCCTTCCACTCAGCAATATGTCCGATATAATCGCATCCAAGCCTAATGTCAGCGAATATGCGAAACTTCTCCAGCGTTTTGCGGCACCATTCTATATAGGAAAGGACAACACCGACCAGTACAACTATCTCTACCATACTAATGTTGATTCCGTGTTCCAGCTGCGCTATTTCTCAGAGAAGTCACAGGGCGAGGTGCTGTCAAGAGACGATGCCTACACAGTACACCACGAGCTGCTTCGCTATGACCCGGGATGGAATACATATTACAACAACCCTATTCCAAGTGTCGAGCTGGCCACTGAAAAGGATATGGGTGTGATGCTTGTGCCCAGTAACGAGGCTCTGAACAAGTACTGGGAAGAAGGCGAGGGAAAAGTCCTGAAGGACCAGTACGGAGAATGGGAAAACGTACCGAACGACGTAATAATAGAGCTTCTCAACAACAATATGCTGTATTCGCTCATCGCCAGCGTTCCAAGCAAGTTCGGCAACATTCTCAATGATGCCAATGACCCTATGGGTATCACAAAGGAGTCTATCGACGAGGTTTGTCTCGGAAACAACGGAGCGGTATATGTAACAAACACCGTATATCCGCCTACATCTTTTGTCAGCGTACTCTACCCTGCCATAATCAACGAGTCGATGAAGATTATGCGATGGGCTGTCGAGAAGAACAACTACAAGGTTTATCTCAACTCACTGAACGTCCCCGGCGGTTACAGTTTCTTCATTCCGAGGAACGATGCCTTCCTCACCTATATCGACCCTGTATCATACGCAGGCTCTATGGCAGTGCTGTACAAGTTCCACTACGATGCAAGCCTGTCAAGCCCGGTCTGGGCAAGCCGTTTCTACTATGATATGGAAAACGACGAGATTAAGGACAGTATCGACGAGATACGCAATAATGATTATGTGATGCAGAGAAAGCTCAAGGAGGTTCTCGACAATCATATAGTAATAGGTAACGTTGAAGACGGCAACACCTATTACCGCACAAAGGGCGGTCAGGAGATAATGGTCAAAAATGCGACCGCTGGTGTTGATGGTATGACCGTATCGGGCAGTCTCCCCGTAAGCGAGGGCAAGGAAGGGGTGCCTGTCACTTATATCTATGACCAGACCGGAAAGGGTAACGGCAAAGCGTACATTCTGGACAAGCCAATTATGACAACACGCAAGACAGTGCTTGATGTCCTTGGTGAGCACCCCGAGTTCGAAGAGTTCCGCAAGCTGCTTGAAGGCAGCAGCCTTGTCAGTGAGGACAACAGCAAGAAACGCTTCGTAGGCAAAGGTCTCAAAGTGTTCAATACATACCACTATACGTTATACGTACCTTCCAACAAATCAATTATTGAGCTTCAGAACAAAGGTGAGCTGCCGACCTGGGATGATGTTCAGAAAGCTATCGATGCCGAGGATGAAACAAGGGCTGAAGCTCTCACAAAGATAATCGAAGACTTCCTGAAGTTCCACATTCAGGACTACTCTCTGTTTATCGGTGCCAAGCCCGAGGCTGAGAACGGTTATGAGACCGCACTTATCAACGATAAGGGCAAGTTCGAGCGTGTTTACAGTACTCTCACCAACGAAGGCATTACCATAAAGAATGGTCTGGACGCAAGTGCCAAGGGTTATATGGAAGCATATGTACAGAAGGAAGAAGGCTTATATAATCTTCAGGCTAGAGAATATCTGCTTGATGCCGAGCAATATGATGTAAATAACACAGGACTTATCCTCTATACATCATCTACCGCAGTGATTCACCTTATTAACAAGCCTTTGAAGGTTGCAGCTAAGTAATGCCTGATTATAACGTCAAGCTCTTATAAGCAACGCAAGTCACAATGCATAATAAACAAAGACACAATGAAGCCTAATAAAATAATAACCTTAATCCTATTGTGTGCCGGCAATGCGTTATCCGGCTATGCACAGAAAGCCGGCGATGTGATTACTGGTACCGTCAGCGATTCCATGGGTCCGCTTATGATGGCAAATGTCGTCGAGCTGGATGAGACGAATCGTATTGTCAGTTCCACTATTACTGACGTAAACGGCAACTTCTCGTTCAAGATCAAGGATCCGAAGAACAGACTGAAATTCATTTTCGTAGGAAACGAGCCGAAGATTATACCTATCAAAGGTACAACGTACAATATAATAATGGACAGCTCAACCGAGCTTGAGGAAGTTACCATTGTCAGCAAGGTGCGCAGCAAGGACTCCGGTCTTTCAATTCCTGTTGATGAGCTTTCCACAGCAAATCAGAGCATCAGCACGGAAGAGTTTGAGGGTCTTGGTATAACAACCATCGACGAGGCACTTCAGGGTCGTATCGCAGGTCTTGATATCGTGATGAACTCAGGTAACCTGGGTGCAGGCTCGTCAATGCGCCTGCGCGGTGTCAGCTCAATCAGCGGAAGTTCCGAGCCGCTCATCGTTGTTGACGGCAACGTTATGGCTGCAGACCAAAGCTCAGGCATCGACGTCTCGACGGCCAACGATGAGCAGTTTGCACAGCTGCTCAACATCAATCCCGATGACATCGAGAGCATTACAGTACTGAAGGATGCCTCGGCAACGGCAATCTGGGGCTCGCAAGGTGCCAATGGTGTAATCGAAATCAGGACGAAGCGCGGTACCAACGGCAAGACGCGTGTCAACTACAGCCTTCGCCTTACCGGCAACTGGCAGCCAAACGGATATAAGCTTCTTGACGGCGATGAATATACGATGCTGATGAAAGAGGCTTATTTCAACCCTCTTCTCAGGAATTCCGCAAGCGAGATCATAGAGTTCAACTATGACCAGAGCAACAAGAACAACTGGGAGAACTTCAACAACAATACCGACTGGGTAGATGCTGTCAAGCAGACAGGCTGGCGTCAGAATCACTACCTTTCGCTTTCAGGTGGTGGTGAGAAGGCCAATTTCCGTATTGGTGTAGGCTATGACCACGAGACCGGCTCAATAATCAAGCAGGTGCTCAACCGTCTCACATCACGAGTTGCCCTTGACTACTTTGTCAGCGACCGCATCAAGATATCCACGAACCTGTCGCTGACATATACAAAGAACAACAGGAATTACAATGACCTTCTGGCCACCGCACTTGTCCGAATGCCTAACATTCCGATATACGAGCAGGATCAGGAAGGCAATGATACTCCATATTATTATAACATTCCTTCAACCATTTCAACGGAACTGGCAGACCAGATTGCTCAGATGAACCCTGTTGCCGTAGCAGATCTTGCGACAAACATAAACAGCAGCTACAAGATTTCTCCGGAATTCATTCTGGCATACAACCTTCTCGGTACCGATGAGAGCAGGACGCAGCTGAAATACGAAGGCAAGATTTTATTCGACATCAACAACGAATATACAGACACGTACCTTCCGTCCACTCTGAACGCACGCACGTGGAATAATGAGAATGTTAACAGGACAACGGCAAACAGCTACAAGAGTCTTGGAATAACAACGACACATACTCTTACATTCGTTCCTCACTTCAATAATCCGGATCACTCAATGATGATGATGCTCCGCGGCCAGCTTACCGACGGCAACAGCAACAGCCAGAATACAAGAGGACACGGTGAGCCTACCGGAATCAGAAGTACCAGTGCGGAAATGTATATCGATGAGATTACAAGCTCGTCGGGTCAGTGGCGCAGTCTTTACTTCACCTACTCCCTGCACTATGCATACAAGGGACGCTATATGTTTGACTTCTCTATGCGCGAGGACGGTTCCACAAAGTTTGGAGCGGACAACCGCTGGGGCACATTCCCTGCACTCTCTGCCCGTTGGAACATCAGCCGTGAAAAGTGGTTCAGCAACTCGCTGCCATTCGTGTCCATGCTCTCCATCCGTCCGGGCTGGGGTATCGTCGGAACGCAGCCCAATGCCGAATATCTGTACTTTGCACGCTATACCAAAGGCAGAGGCTATCTCGGGGAAGGTTCCACATATCCTCAGAACATCAAGCTCAGCCAGCTCAAATGGGAACAGAAGGAAACCTACAACCTTGGATTTGATTTCGGATTCTTCAATGACAGGATTAACGGTAATGTCGAGCTGTATATGCAGTACACCACCGACCTGCTGATGCCAAACCGCGCCATCCCCGCATCATCGGGCTATTCCAGCCTCGCATACGACAACGTAGGCAAGATGGAGAATAAGGGTTGGGAATTCAATATCAACTCGAACGACCTTATAAAATTCGGCAAATTCGGGATTGACCTGAACGTGACATTCGCCAATAACAAGAACGTGATAACCGAGATGGATGAGAGCTGTCTGAAGATGCTCAACAAGGACTTTGACCGTCAGAATGGCTCGTATCAGTCACGCGTAGAACTCAACAAGCCTTTCGGCAGCATATACGGATTCCGATACCTGGGCGTTTACCAGTACTCCAGATACTCAGACGAGGAGGTCGAGGGCGTGAGCGGACCTAATGCACCTGTAGCTCGTGATGAGTATGGCAATGTCATCAAGGACAATAAGGGCTACACTACTCCGATGATGTACACCTATGGCACATCCTCGCAATATGAGTTCAGAGGCGGTGATGCCATCTACGAGGACATCAACCACGACGGCAACATCAATGAGCTGGACATCGTGTATCTAGGCTCTTCCCTGCCGAAACTGACAGGCGGATTCGGTATCAAGTTCAAGCTCGGACGCTGGATGCTAAATACACAGTTCAATTTCCGTTACGGCAATAAGATAGTCAACAAAGCCCGTATGAACGTCGAGAATATGTACAATAACAACAACCAGAGCAGCGCTGTGAATCATCGCTGGCGTGTAGAGGGTGACATCGCTCCTATTCCACGCGCTCTTCACGAGGCTGGTTACAACTATCTGGGCAGTGACCGTTTCATCGAAGACGGATCATTCATCCGTTGCAACTACTCGCAGCTCAGTTACTCACTTCCACTTCAGACTATCAAGAAGTGGGGACTCACGCAGCTCAGTTTCTATGTGTCGGCCAACAACCTGTTCCTTCTGACCAAATATTCCGGTGCTGATCCTGAAATCGGATACGGAGGCTATGGCGTTTCC
The DNA here is from genome assembly GCA_045597365.1 of Bacteroidaceae bacterium. Classification (GTDB taxonomy): domain Bacteria; phylum Bacteroidota; class Bacteroidia; order Bacteroidales; family Bacteroidaceae; genus Colenecus. Next base: position 19,770 of record JAZLKB010000076.1, read on the forward strand.
TCTGATAACGCCCAGACTCCACGCTCCAAGCAAGTCACAGGCGGTATAACGATTCAGTTCTAATGAGAATAGCCTAAACTTCGAATAATTGAATAAATACGACAATTATGACAACCATATTTAATACATATAACAAGATGTCGGGAAGGCTGAAAGCCATTGCCCTGTCAGTCACAGCATTGCTGTCAGTGACATCATGCTCGCACTTCCTTGAAATCCTGCCTCCGAACGATGTGGTGCTCGAGAACTACTGGACTGAGAAGAACGATGTTACCAGTGTTCTCTTCAGCTGCTACGAATCGCTGGAATCAGAAGAAAGTATATTGCGTATGGGTATCTGGGGCGAGCTGAGAAGTGACAACATCACTCCGGGACGTTCCGCCAGCTACGATGTCCAGGAAATGCTCAAGGAGAACATTCTTCCCACAAACTCACTCGTAAAGTGGGATGTTATGTATCAGACCATCAACCGTTGCAACACGGTTTGTGAATTCGCGCCGTCCGTACAGGAGAAGGATCCAAACTATTCTCCCACTGAGCTGGATGCAAACATCGCAGAGGCGGTTTTCATCCGTGACCTGTGCTATTTCTATCTTTTCCGCACATTCCGCGATGTTCCTGTCACATTCGAGGCCAGTCTCGATGACCAGCGTGATTACGAGATTCCTCCTACAAAGTTCGAGGATGGTTTAGACCTGCTGATTGAAGACCTCAAGAGTGTGGAAGGCTATGCGGTACACCGTTATGTTGACGATACACGCATGCAGAACAACGAGGCTGCACGCAACGCATACGAGAACAGCAGCCGCGTGACGCGCCTTGCCATCTATGCCCTGCTCGCAGACCTGAATCTCTGGCGCGGCAACTACAGCGAGGTTGTGAAGTATGCCGACCTTGTCATTGACTACAAGAAGGAGCAGTACGCCCAGAAGAGGGTTCACCTTGGAAATATCAATGATATGTATGAGTTCAATGGTATTCCGCTCATACTTGACAAGCCCGAAGGCAGCTCGAACTGCGGCAATATGTACACTGAGATTTTCGGCAACAAAAACTCTTTCGAGAGTCTCTTTGAGCTCTATTTCACCAATGCGAATGTCGCAAACTCATATGTGAGCAGCTATTACGGGTCAAACAGCCAGAGTTCCGGTATATTCTTCGCGCCTTCTACCTATCGCAAGGATGTGGCAGAAGGGAAGAACGTTCTTTTTGACAAGAGAGACGGCCGTGCATACGAAAGTATCCTCATCAACAATACAAGTTACCTTATAGGGAAGTATTCCACATCATCAGTAACCTTCGACAATCAGAACATTACCGATGAGACAAGCGCAAAGGTGAAAACCTCATATCGTGGTGACAATTATGCGAACTGGGTTATTTACAGGCTTACCGACGTAATGCTTATGAAGGCTGAGGCTCTTATCCTTATGGGCGAAGGCCACTACGAGGAGGCATTCAATCTGATCAGAGCCGTCAACTGCCGCGCCCGCAGCATCAAGTCTGAGACCGACAAGGATGCGCTCCAGTTCGTTGACTACAACACCCCGTCGAAGATTATCAGCCTTCTTCTTGATGAGCGCAACAGAGAGTTTATGTACGAAGGCAAGCGCTGGTATGACCTTGTGCGCTTCTCACTGCGCGACGGAAACACACAGACCCTTGTATCAAAAGTTACAACTGTCGAGGACAAGTTCAGGGGAAGCAATGCCAACGCAATCAAAATAAAGCTTAGCGATCCCAACATCATATTCCTGCCGTATTATAGAGAGGAACTGAAGCTCAATCACTATCTAAAGCAGAATTCCGCTTATAGTGACACCGAGGATTTCGTTCAGTAATTCTTAATGTTTAATTCTGAATATTAATTGAAGTATGAAAAGCGACAACATAACAAGATGTATTGCACTTCTTTTCTACGCTGCAATCATAGGAACCGGTAGTTTGCTGTCATCGTGTACTGATGAATACCTTGATGAGACGAACTATTATACCGCGACAAAACGTACTGCCGCACAGTTTATCAGCGACAGTCCTGAACGCTACGGGCAGTTCAAGGCCATACTTGACCGTGCCAATTATAGCAGGACACTTTCCACTTATGGTACTTATACGGTATTCGCCCCGACTAACGAAGCTGTGGAGAACTACCTCGAATCCAAAGGCTACAATACCGTAGATGACATACCATTGAATGTTTGCGACACCATCGCCCGCACACATATTATCAAGAAAGGTGCATTCTTCACGACAGACTATATGTCAGGCACTCTTCCCGAGATGAATATGGATGACCGCTATCTGGTCATTACCTGTGACAGTGATGTAGCGCACAACAACCAGTTAATCCTCTATGTCAATAAACTGTCGCGTATAACAGAGAAAGATGATTCTGTAATCAATGGCGTTGTTCACACCATTGACCGGATACTCACCCCCAGCAACGAGTTTCTTCCGGATCTTATGGAGCAGGACGAAAGCATATCCATATTCGTCCAGGCCTTGAAACTTACCAATATGTCAGACTCTCTGACAAAGTACATCGATGAGACATACTTTTGCAGTCCTGACTCAGTACAGGGAGGAGCATTTCTTCCATTGATCCGTTTCGGTGGCCGTGACAATATCCAGCATTTCCCGGAGAAACGCTATTTCAAGTACACAGCCTTTGTAGAACGTAACGAGGTTTATGAAAGATATGGAATCAAGAACATCGACGACCTGATTGCTTACGCCAAGAAGGTTTATGACAAGACGTTCCCGCAGGATGCAGGGAAGTTTGATGATGATTTCACTAACCGCAGGAATCCTCTCAACCGTTTTGTAAGCTACCACCTGATGGATCGTATCGGCACATACAGCGACTGGGCTCCGACAGGAGGAATACTCACAGACTGCTGCAAGACAAACATTGCTGACGCAGAGGATTTCTGGCAGACAATGCTTGACACAGAAGGTATGATACGTTTCTCACGTCACAAGAATACCGAACAGCTCTATGCCAACCGCAAAGGCAAGGATGGAGTTATCTGCAAGGGAATCAAGGTTCTTGACGCTCTTGAGAGTGGAACAGCCGAGCAGAATGCCGTTAACGGCATATATCACTATCTTGATGACATTCTGGTCTATGACACAAATACACGCGACAACGTACTGAACTGCCGTATGCGTATCGACGCCACGACACTCAGCGCAGACTTTATGAACCAGAATCTTCGCGGACACTATAACGGCCGTGAGGATGAGCTGTATGGACTGAAGAACAACTTCATCCAGGGATGGAAAGTGCTTGACGGTACAAGTATAATCGCTGTTCACTGCGACAGTCCTTGGTGGAGCTCATACTTAGGAAATGCACTCTGCGTACGAGGCGAGTATGACGTTGAGATCACACTGCCGCAACCACCTCCAGGAACATACGAGATACGTCTTGCATATGTTGCCGGCGAAGAGCGTGGCGTTGTACAGGTATATTTCAACAACGAGCCTTGTGACATTCCTATTGATCTTACAAGAGGAGCCTGGGATCCTGAGATAGGCGGCAACCTCAATGATGCGGAACTTACCGAAGAGGAGATTCTTGCAAACGATAAGGCAATGCACAACCGTGGCTACCTCCGTGGTATGGATTCATATGGAAAGCCCGGATGGACAGATCAGCAGAGCTTCCGCACTGAAGCGACCGAGCACGTAAGGCGTGTACTCACAACCCAGCAGTTCAATTCCGGCGATATCAACAAGCTCCGTTTCCGTCAGGTGGCAAAGGGTGACCTTGAGTGGTCTTTTGACTATATCGAGCTTTGTCCCAAGAGCGTTTACGCCAGCCCGGCCGGAGAGGATTGGCACTAGATCTGTTGACACTTAATGGTTTTATCAATTTATCATTCAATATGAAAATCAATAAAGCAATAATATCTTCGTTAGCGGCAGGACTTTTACTCGGCTCCTGTACTGATTGGAGTGATCATTATGAGAACACTGGCACGGAAGGTAGCAATACCACACTGTGGGAAGAGATACAGTCCCGGCCCGAACTGAGCGACTTTGCCAAAGTCCTGGAGAATACTATGGTGTTCCGCCAGCATAAGAAGACAGCAGTAAGCTATGCCGAGATTCTGGACGGAGGCCAGTCATTTACAGTAATCGCTCCTTTGAATGGCACATTCGACTGCAATGACCTTTTAGAGAAGGTCAGGACAAACGCAGGTGACTCAATTGTAGAGCACTGTTTCGTCAAGAACCACATCACCCGCACTCCACGCTCTGCCGTAGAATCATCATTCCGTATGCTCAATGACAAAAAGGTGACTATGACAGCCACCGAAATCTGGGGTGTACCTTTTAAAGAGACAAATCTCCGCAGCAAGAACGGTATCCTTCACATAGTATCCGAGGATTTGCCATACAATCAGACTGTTTATGAGGTTCTCACCAACACTGATGAGTATTCACTTGTCGGTGAGGCACTCAGGAAGTATAATGAGGACGAGTTTATCGAGAGCGCCAGTGTAAGGATAGGTCTTGTCGAAGGTGTTCCGGTATATGCCGACTCTGTTATCAATGAGTATAACAAAATGCTGAATGCCGTCGGTCTGCTCAACTCCGAAGACTCCACATATTATGTTGCCGTACCTACCGACAAAGGCTGGAAAGAGGCGTGGGATTCCGCTTCGTCCTATTTCAATTTTGACCCGAAGATGGACAAGCGCGATTCTCTCCAGCACTATTGGACTACCCGCGCTCTGCTTGACGACGCTATCTTCAGCAAGACCGTACAGGCAAGTCCTGCTGACAGTATGAAAAGTAAATGGTATGACAGGGAATACCCGCAGTACCACGTCATCTATAAGCCATTCGAGCCGGACGGACTCTTCGGCAGGGCTGATGGTAAATACACTTGCAGCAACGGTTTTCTTTACAGTTATGACAAATGGCCGTTCACCCCTATTCAGACTTACTTCCGCAAGATCGATCTGGAGGGTGAATACAGCTGGTACATCATCAGTCAGGACAAGGTATCCACAATGAACACTGTATCATTGAAAGCCGATTCCATATCGCGTGGCGCATTCCTCGATATCGCCTCTTCGGGCAGCAACAACTGGACTGCCACTTTCCGGATTGACAATACACTCTCAGGCAAATATGATGTCTGCGTAGTCATCCAGCCTAAGACTGTGACAGACCCGACAAGCACTAAGACAAAGCCGACACGTTTCAAGGCAACTATAAACTACATCGACAAGAACGGTGAGCCTGCAAGTCTGGAATGCGGCTCATTCGATGCAAGCAGGAACAGGACGGACACCATTGTGATTGCAAAGGATTTCAAGTTCCCAGTCTCGAACTACAATCAGAACAACGACAAAATCAGTATAACCCTGCAGAGTAACGTGACACAGAAGCAGGTATCCTCATATGACCGTCGTATGTATCTAGACTGTTTCATTTTGTTACCAAAGGAATAAGCCAGATTTTCTTCTTTTACTTCAAGGTATTAAAAATCAATCAAATGAACAATAACAAGAACAAAGTAAAGAAAAGCGTAGCACTCCTTCTGTCTGCTATTGTCTCCATCGTGCCTTCCTTTGCTAAGGATGTCAAGGGCAAAGTTACCGATGCCGCAACAGGCGCCCCGCTTATGGGTGTACGCATTCAAGCATATAATGACAATACGCACGCTGCAATGACTGACGCTGAAGGTGAATATACTATTACGGTTCCGGACTACGTTCAAAGCCTCTATATGACTCTTGAAGGAGCCTCACCACTGCAGGTTGCCATCGGTGACAACAATGGCGTAGTGAACGCAAGACTCTATAGTAATGCCTTCAGTGCAGACTACAGCTCAAGTACTACAGCCATCAAATCTTCTTCTACAGAAGAATTCAACAACAATGTCGAAACAAGCATCGACCCGTTCATCCAGCAGCGTCTGGGTGCGGATATCCGTACAATCAGCCGCGGAGCGATAGATGGTCTCGGCAACGTAATGTTCATCAATGGTCTGAATTCCATCAGCATCAACGCCCAGCCGCTTATCGTCATTGACGGAGTTGTAATGGATATGGAATATAACTGCTCTATGCTCCACGACGGCTACTACAACAACATACTCGCCAATATCAACGTCAATGATATTGAGAAGGTTGAGGTACTCAAGAACGGAACAGCCATTTATGGGGCAAAAGGAGCGAACGGTGTTATCCGCATCACCACAAAGCGCAACAAGAGCATGGCCACAAAGATTGAGCTGACTATCGGAAGCAAGTTCAAACTGATGCCACGCACCGCAATGGTTCTTGATGCTGAGGATTACAGAACATACGCTACCGAACTTCTGGCATCGGAGATCGGCGACATATCAGCACTGAAGTTCCTCAATTCTGACCCCGCCTATTATTACTATCCGCAATACCACAACAATACAGACTGGAAGAAACAGGTATATCAGAATGCTTTCACTCAGTCATACGGGATTAACGTACAGGGTGGTGATGATGTTGCTGACTACAACCTCAGCGTAGGCTACAGCAAAGCCGACAATACTCTGAAGTGCAACGATTTCTCACGCTTCGACATGCGTCTGAATACAGACATTGATGTTATCCGCAATCTCACTGTACGGTTCGATGCCGCTTTCAGCGATGTGAAACGTGACCTTCGCGACATCGGTTTACCGGAGAATGTGGAAAGCGCCACCATTTTCGCACCGAATGTACTTGCTCTCATCAAGGCACCTTTCCTCTCACCATACGCTACTGATATTTATGGTAAAGAGAGTGATTATCTTGCAGAAGCTGATGACTACCTTCAGAACTCTATTGAGACCAATGACCGCAGTCTGGCCAATCCTCTCAGTATTCAGGATAATGGAGATGGCGAGAATCGGAATACATTCGGCAATCGTCTTATCACCTTCTCGGTCACTCCGCAATACAACTTCAACAAGCATCTTGTTTTAAGTTCGGCATTCAACTTTACTCTCGTCAACACCAACGAGGAATATTACACTCCTGTATTCGGTGTCCCGACGTTCTATCTTCCGGAGGCTACGGGCCGTGACAACACCTGTCTGGTTCATAACATCAAGAGCTCGCTTGCCTCGCGCCATACTACTATTCAGGATGATACCCGTCTCACCTGGAGCAACAGCTATGCCGCCCACAACATCAACGTATCCGGTGGCTTCCGCTATCTGAACAGCTCATATAAGCTCAACACAAGAAAGGGCTATGATACGGGAAACGACAAGACCCCAAACCTGTCATCCTCACTGAAATTCAAATCGACCGGCGGTACCGAGGACAGATATACCGATGTCACACTGTATGTTAACGGCGACTATAACTATGCCGAAAAATACTATCTCTCAGCAATTCTCGCCGCTCAGGCGTCATCCCGTTTCGGTGATGATGCTGCAGGCCTGAGCCTGTTCGGTACGAAGTGGGGCATATTCCCCTCACTTCAAATGGCATACGTCATCACCAACGAAAAGTGGTTCCCTATAAAGAAGGGTATTGACTACCTTCGCCTGACCTTAGGGTATGACATATCGGGTAATGACAATATCGACTATACGGCCTCACGCTCATATTTCATCTCAAAGCTTATGCTTGGCGGAATGGTTACAGGCAAGACTTTCGGCAATGTAGGCAACAGCACCCTGAAATGGGAGACCACACGCCGCCTTACCCCGGGAATAGAGGGTAACTTCTTCGGCAATCATCTCCACATCGCATTCAATTACTTCGCGTCCTGGACCGACGACCTGCTCACTCTTCGCCAGATGGCATGGACAAGCGGATTGCAGGAGAACTGGCAGAACGGCGGAAAGCTGGAGAACCGCGGCTTTGACGTATCCGCATCATATAAGCTTCTCAACACGAAGAACTGGCACTGGCAGGCTGGTGTCAGTGCAGGCCGCTACAGGAACAAGGTGACGGCACTTGATGGCAAAGACTACTTCGACACCGAAATGTACGGTGCCACAGTCCGTACTTCTGTAGGCAATCCGGTCGGTCTGTTCTACGGATACTCAACCAACGGTGTTTTTGCCACTACAGCCGAGGCACAGGCTTCCGGGCTGTATCAGCTTGATGAAGCTGACAACAAAGTATATTTCCAGGCTGGCGATATGAGATTTACTGACAGCAACAATGATAAGATAATCGATGAGCGTGACCGCACCGTTATCGGTGACCCTACTCCCGATATCTACGGAAATATCTACTCCTCGCTGAACTGGAAGAAATGGACGCTCGACATAGCCTTCAACTACTCACTTGGAAATGATATCTACAACTACCAGCGCAGTATCCTTGAGAGTGGAAAGTATTTCTATAACCAGACAACCATTATGAACTCACGCTGGACAATGGAAGGTCAGATTACTGATATTCCACGCATCTCATGTCAGGACCCGCACGGCAATGCCCGTTTCTCTGACCGTTGGATCGAGGATGGCAGCTACCTGCGTCTGAGCAATGTGACACTCAGCTACGCCCTGCCTATTTCCAACACATTCCTGCACGGTATCACAATCTGGGGCTCAGCTCAGAACCTTTTCACCATTACACATTATCTCGGTGATGATCCGGACTGTGCAGTAAACAACAGCGTACTCTCACTCGGTATTGACCGTGGTGGGCTTGCCGCAGGCCGTACAGTAGCACTCGGTGTGAAAATTAATCTATAAACAATCATTTCTGACAGGATTTCCATCAGAACATAATATTAGAAACAATGAAAATCAGAATATCAAAAGCAACAGTTCTACTGGCACTTCCCATAGCTTTTGCCTGCTGTGGTCTAACGACATCATGCAGCAAGATGCTCAGTACCGATTCTGAGTTCGTGCAATTCGCAGAAGACAATACCCTCAGCAATCCTGAGGACACAATCTACAGCGTGCTTGGTATTATTCACGATATGCAGATTGTAGCAGACCGCTTGGTACTGCTTGGCGAATTGCGCGGAGATCTTGTTGTTATCACCGATAACGCGACGAAAGATATCAAGAATCTTGCAGCCTTCAATTTCTCAGTAGAAAACAAGTATAACCAAATCAGCGATTTTTATGCCATTATCAACGAATGCAACTTCTTTATCGCTAATGCGGATATGAACCTGGAGCGTCTCGGACAAGTGATTTTTGAGCGTGAATTCGCTGCAATAAAGACTTACAGGGCTTGGACTTACCTTCAAATGGCAAAAATTTACGGTAAGGTGCCATTGGTGCTCGAACCCGTCCTGACAGAATCTGACGCGCAGATGCAGATGCAGAAGGAACCGTCCGATCTGAATGCCATTTGTGAGTATTTCCTTGATGACCTTGAGGGCGATGTTGACACCGAGCTTCCAAAATATGGCCATATGGGTACCTACGAGTCAGAACAGTTCTTCATTCCGGTTCGTGTGCTGCTTGGAGAGCTCTGCCTCTGGTCTGGGCGCTACGAAGCGGCTGTTGATTACTTTGCAGACTATCTGACACAGCAGAACAATCCTGTACCTACAGGAACTGCATCGGCTTATTGGAACGATAATATTGACAACTTCGCTACCGCCATCCCTGTCGGCTCATTCGGCGATATGTTCAACTCATCGGTAAGCGAGGAAGTTATATCGATGATTCCTATGGAGGACAACGAGTACTATGGCATCAAGAGCTATCTCCCGGACATATTCAACTCTAAGGAAAGCAGCAACAACGGTTTCTTCCAGGTAACACCGTCACAGGCAATGTTCAACTATTCCGCTGCCGAGGACTATTGCTATATCTACACTACAAAGGTAGGAAAGGACACTATTTATGTACCCAAGGATAATCTCTATAAAAAATACTTTGCCGGCGATCTCCGATTCTGCCAGACATACACTTACGGTACTGTCAACCGTAACGAGTTCTCGAAGTATTCCTCAAACTCTCAGAGTATCTCAAAGCATAACGGTATGTTCATAGTTACATATCGCAAACAGCAGGTATATCTTATGCTGGCCGAGGCTCTGAACCGTGCAGGTTATCCTGAGACGGCGATGTGCATACTCAAGTATGGCCTCACGAATATGAATATGTTACGCTATATATCAGAAAGGGAGTATGCGAATCTACCTTTCAGTATCTACTTCAACGACAACATATTCACCGAGGACAATACTCAGGGCATTCACTCCCGCGGTTGCGGCGAGTCCGAGTGCGACACACTATATGTTCTTCCGTTGCCTGAGACGGCACTTGCCTCGTATGAAGACACTGTCGCCTACCAGATTCCTCTGGTTGAGGATATGATAATGCGTGAGATGACCCTTGAGAAGGCATTTGAAGGTCAGCGTTTTTACGACCTTATGCGTATTGCACTACGCCGTGGCGAGCCTGAATATCTTGCCAGAGCTGTCGCGAACCGGACAGGTCAGGAAGACGCCTCCCTACTCGCTCTTCTCAAGAATACGGAAAGCTGGTACCTGCCTCTTGACATTTCTATTCTTAAGAATACGGGAAACTAGTATTTGTTATAACCTACCATATAAGATTATCAAAGGCAATCCCCTTCAGAGTCTTTCTCCGAGGGGGATTGCTTTTTCTTATTTCCACTCAGCGGCAATGTCGGTACTGTTTCAAAAAGTCATGAGTTTCACGTCATTTTGTACAATTAACTCTCCAATGTCGTAGTCTTTAGCTTGGAAGGACGTCCGCGATGGGGTGCAGACGGAGAAGTACGCAAGCGTGAGAACGCTGTCCACATACTCGGCATTGCCCTCGAAGACCTTGTTCAGGTCTTCCCTCAGACCGGTCTTTGCGGCAACCTGCTCGAGCAGCCAGATGTCGCCGTAGAACCTATTCTTGTCGGTATCGGTGTATGCGGGTCTGCCTGCGGTCTTGGCTCTGAAGAGTTTGTTCGCCTCGCTGAGGTCCATACCTGCGAATGTTCTATGAGTCAGGGCAGTATCATCCGGACGTTATGGGAGTACCTAATACTACTGTGACAAACCTCACACTTCTTTGCAGAAGTGATTGACCGGACCGTGTCCGTGGCCTATGCTATATTTGCTGCCCGACTCTATTGCGTGCGAGATATAATACTTTGCCGCACGTGCCGCATCGTCAAGCGTCAGTCCCTGCGCCAGGTACGAGGCGAATGCCGATGACAGCGTACATCCCGTTCCGTGAGTATTAGGAGTATTCACCCTGCGGGATCGCAGCTCGACTATATGGTCATCCTCGGCATTATAGAAATAATCCACAAGCTCCGAATCGTCCAGATGCCCGGCCTTCATAAGCACAGACACACGTCCGTCAAGTGAGAGCCCGCGGGCAACGACAGGCAAATCCTTTTCACCGCAGATTTTACGGCTTGACAGAATCTCAGCCTCCGGAATATTCGGTGTTATTACCCTGGCCATAGGAATGAGCCGTGCCTTCAGAGTCTTGACAGCACTTTCCTCAATAAGCCTGTGTCCCGATGTTGACACCATTACCGGATCAAGCACGATGTTGCGGATATCATACTTCGATAATGCCGTACTTATAGCCTCGATAACCTCCGATGAATGCAGCATTCCGATTTTAACCGCATCGGCACCAATATCCGACAGCACCGCTTCAATCTGTGCCGCCACTATCTCCGGTGGAACGGGAAACACGTCAATCACCCCAATAGTATTCTGCACTGTAACCGCCGTAATGGCGCTGGCCGCATATCCACCCGTGGCACTGATTGCCTTTATGTCCGCCTGTATCCCGGCTCCACCACCCGAATCACTGCCCGCAATTGTCAATACTCGCGAATATTCCATTTCCCAAAAACTTTTCCTGATTCTGCTATCCGTGCTTTTATGGCTATTGTATTCACAGACTTCGCTCCGCTATGCTGCGCTCTCCCTCCCACGCCTTACGGCGCGGGCCCCTCCCTCTTACGCGCCGAGGGTGGCGACGGTCTGTGAATACAATACCCATAAAAGCGTGCTGTCAGCAATTCATTTTATCAAGTAATACACGTGCGGCCAAAAGTGGAGAGTCAGCACTCATAACAGCACTGACCACAGCAATACCATCAGCCCCGCAGAGAATCACATCAGAAGCATTAGAGGCATTGATTCCTCCGATGCCCACCACAGGATGCACCGAAGCCCGTACAGCCTCGCGCAACCCCTCCAGTCCGAACGGCCGTGCCGTATCAGTCTTGGTAGGAGTTGAGAACACCGGCGACACGCCGATATAATCCACATCCAAACTGTTGGCCGCATAAACATCATCCATACACTCAACCGAAAGCCCGATAATCCTATCAGGGCCCAACAGTCTGCGTGCAATATCGTAAGGCATATCCGACTGCCCTATATGAACCCCATCGGCATTACAGGCAAGCGCCACATCCACCCTGTCGTTGACAATAAGCGGAACACCGAACGGAGCCAGAATCTTTCGCAGCTCACAGCCCAGCGCCACAAAATCACGAGTAGAGCAGGCCTTCTCACGCAGCTGCACCATAGTCACCCCACCCTTCACAGCCTCAAGCACCACATCAGAAAAGCTTCGTCCTGATGCCGCAGCCCTGTCTGTAACCAGATACAGTCTGAGCGACTGTTCATTGAAAGCTCTCATAAGGCAACAGTTTTGATATTCAACGCATAATCCGCAGGATTGAACGTACCCAACTCATCTATAAGCGCAGGCTGCATCGAGCCAGTACCGTGACATACACCTGCAGCTCTCTCGCCCGCCACTCCCATAAGCGCCATAGCGCACCAGGCTGCCTTAAGATAATCAGGCTCAACAGCTGCAAACGCCGCGCATAATGCCGATGCAGTACAACCGGCACCGCTTATCCGCCGCATAAGCGGACTCCCGTTAGCCACAGTCATCACTTCGGAGCCATCCGTAATAAAATCAACAGGCCCGCTTACCACAACCACGCTTCCAGTCTTACGCGCAAGCAGTTGCGCAGGCTCAAGCGCGCCCCGACTGTCATCACTTCCGTCAACACCTTTCGGGGCAGGAATACTTGTACCGTCGGCTGTCACAAAGCCGCACAGCGCAGCTATCTCGGACGCATTGCCTCGGATAATGGCAGGAGTACTGACAGATATCAGTCTCATAGCCGTATCGGTACGAAGCCTTGTGACTCCCACCCCGACCGGATCCAGCACCCACGGCTTTCGCAATTCAGCGACAACCTGGACTGCGATTTCCGATGCATCGACAAGAAACGAATCCGGACAGCCGATGTTCACATAAAGCGCGTCACAGCGGTCAGCCAGTTCACGCATCTCATCCTTGCTGAAAGACATCAAAGGAGATGCGCCCACTGCCAGCAGCGCATTGGCATTGAGATTCATCGCCACATAATTCGAAATACAGTGAACAAGCGGATTCTGCCGGCGAATCGCACCGCATACGGAAATAAAATCCTGTATCATAATTCCTACGTTGTAATTACACAAATCAGGTTCTATGGGTATAATCTCAGCCTCGCGAAACGCGAAGCACCCCTACGCGCTGCGAAATTATAAACTTTCAGGTTAAAAAGACAAAATGCAGCCCGATTATATCAATCAAATATTAAATTTGCAAAATATTTGGGGTGATGTTATGGAGCGTGTAGTAGTCATAGCCGAGGAATCTGAGAGAAAACTCATTGACCAGTATCTGCCAGGGTGCGAGGACAGGGTCATAGTGTCGGGAGTCGGCGCTTTCAATATCATCCAAAGCCTGCGCGACCTCCCGCCCGACACTGAAATCATCAACATCGGATATGCGGGAAGCACCAACTTCGAGATTGGAAGCGTGATGGAGGTTTCCGAATCAAAGCTGAACCACCCTTCCGTAACATACGAGGAGCCGATGTATCATCTGCACGTGACCGGAAAATACCCTCAGGCAGTATGCTACACAAACACCGATTTCGTGCTGCAGTCACGCTATAACGACTGTCTGTTCGATATGGAGCTTGCCTTCATTATGGTAATGGGATTTGAGAAAGTCCGTTCCATAAAGGTTGTGAGCGATAATCTGAGCCTGCATTCCTACCGTAAGACTGCTACGGAAAACATCGGATACAAAAAGCCTGAGAGCATGGACAAGATTCCAAGCTTCACAGTCAATCATCTCAAACTGTTACGCGGCATATATGTATCGCGCAAAGATGCTGTAGGCGGAGAGATAGTCACGACCTTCGATATAAGGATGAAAGAGCCAAACCGTGAGCCGGCCCTGACGCCCGAAGTAAGCCATACGATAGAGCATCTTGCCGCCACATACCTGCGCAACGAGCCCACTTGGAAAGACTGGATAGTATATTGGGGACCTATGGGCTGTCTGACAGGTCATTACCTGATAGTCAAAGGGGATCTTGAATCACGCGAAATCCTGGAGCTGATGAAAAATACCTTCGCGTTCATAGCAGAATACGAGGGAGAGGTTCCCGGCGCGAATCCGCACGATTGCGGCAACTGGTCGATGATGGACCTGGAGGGAGCAAAAGCCGAGGCGAGAAAATATCTGACCGAGGTGATAGTCCAGGCAAAGGCGCGCAATCTGGAGTATCCTGAAGACTGAGTATAGAACAAATAAATACTTGATATATGATTAAAGACATTTTTGAGAGAATCAAGGCGACCCCGGGTCCACTCGGACAGTATCAGGGTATTGGTGACGGATATTTTATGTTTCCGCGTCTGGAGGGCGAGGTTGGACCGGAGATGGTATTCAACGGCAAGAAAGTCCTGAACTGGAGTCTGAACAACTATTTAGGTCTGGCCAATCATCCTGAGGTACGAAAGGTTGATGCCGAGGCTGCAGCAAAATACGGTCTGGGAGCACCTATGGGCTCACGGATGATGTCAGGAAACACCGACCTCCACATCAAGTTCGAGCAGGATTTCGCAGCATTTATCGGCAAACCGGCCGGATTGGTGATGAACTTCGGCTATCAGGGAATGATATCCATCATTGACGTACTTGCAGGACGCAACGATGTCATAGTATATGACTCAGAGGCTCATGCCTGTATTCTGGACGGTATGCGCCTGAGCATGGCAAAGCGTTTCACCTACAGGCACAACGATATGGAAAGCCTTGAGAAACAACTGAACCACGCGTGCAAGCTGGCCGACGAGCAGGGCGGCGGTGTGCTTGTAATCACAGAGGGTGTCTATGGAATGGCCGGAGACCTTGGTCATCTGGACGGCATCGTGGAGTTGAAGAAGAAATATCCGTTCCGCATACTTATTGACGATGCTCACGGTTTGGGCACAATGGGCGCACACGGACGCGGCACAGCCGAGCATTACGGCGTGACCGACCAGATTGACGTGATATTCGACGCATTCGCAAAGAGTATGGGAAGCATCGGCGGCGTTGTAAACTCAGAGCCTGAGATAATCCAGCACCTGCGTTTCAATATGCGCTCACAGATATACGCAAAGTCACTGCCACTGCCATTGGTAGTAGGAAACATGAAGCGTCTTGAACTGATCAAGACACATCCGGAATACCGCGAACACCTCTGGGAGGTTGTCAACGCACTGCAGAATGGTCTTAAGAGCGAGGGATTCAACATCGGCCGTACAGAGTCACCTGTAACACCTGTATTCTTCGAGGGCGGTATCAACGAGGGTACCAACGTCGTTGTGGATCTGCGTGAGAATTATGGAATATTCTGCTCGATTGTAACTTATCCTGTAGTTCCCAAGGGACAGATAATGTTGCGCATCATTCCGACCGCATCGCATACACTGGAGCACGTGGAGCGCACCATCAGCGTATTCAAGGAGGTCAAGAAGAAACTTGCCGAAGGATATTACGCCGGCGGCATACAGAATATGAATGTTTTCGAGAAGACCAGATTTGACAAATGAAATATCAGCTTGTCTGTAAGAAATGCGGCGCCGTAATAGGCGGTTTTGCAGACTGGTTCCGTCAGGATCAGCTTTGCAAATGCGGCAGCAATCACGCTGAGGTCACTTATACCGCAGACTACCGCAAACTGGATGAGCTGTGTTCGCCAGACCGGAAACCGGTAAATCTGTATCATTACTATGACTTCCTGCCACTTGAGAGCAAGGATGGTATTGTAAGTTCAGAGCGTGGCGAAGGTGCCGTTCCCATTGAGGAATGGCAGTTCCTGAACCGGATGGCAAAAGACAAATACGGCATTGACTGCCGTGTTGTGGTGGCGCGCAATGATTTGAACGGCGGTTCCGGCACATTCAAGGATATTGCAGCCTCACTTGCTGCCACACTGTTCTCACAGCATGGAGTTAAAGAGTATTGTCTGGCATCGACAGGAAACGCTGCCACCGCATACGCGACATATCTGGCTAAAGCTGGTGTCAAGTTCGACATATTCGCGCCTCACGATATGCATCAGGACTCACAGGATGCCATACGCGCTACAGGACAGAATCTCGTTGTATCGGAAGGAGGATACGGACAGGCAAAGGCCGAGGCGGCGGCATTCCACAAAGAGACCGGCGTAATGATATCAGCAGGCAACATCGATCCGATCCGTGTAGAGGCTAAAAAGACACTGGTGTTCGAATGTATGCGCCAGCTGGGACGCATTCCCGATGTATATATGCAGGCCGTTGCCGGAGGCACCAGCCCCATAGCTTTCGAGAAAGGAATGCGCGAGATAGCGGCAGCATATCCGGAATACAGAATGCCACGTATGCTTCTGGTCCAGCAGGACACCTGCGATCCTATGGTGCAGGCCTGGGAATGGGCCGAGGAAAACGGTTTTCCGGAAGGCTACGAGAAACATTTCCCGTCGGTTACGCCAAGGACAAGGATATCAATCCTAACAGCCGGCACACCTGGAATGTACCCGATAGTAGGTCCTATCGTACGTAACAGCGGAGGTTCATTCATCAGAATAAAAGAGGAAGGGCTGGAGGAATACGGCCGCACTGTCAAAAATGAGCGCGGCATATATATGGGACCGGCATCGGTAGTATGTATTGCAGGTTTCTATGAGGCTTTGAGACAAGGCAAGATAAAGAATGGCGACTTGATACTGCTTAACACAGGCGAAGGTTGTGACCGTGCACAGTGGTTCCGCCAATTGATTGACAAATAAGAACAAAGGGCAGAAATATGAAAAAGGAAGTTCAATTCAGTCTGGTTTACCGCGATATGTGGCAATCATCAGGCAAATATGTCCCCCGCAAGGACCAGTTGGCTAAGATAGCCCCGGTTATCATTGATATGGGATGTTTCGACAGGGTTGAGACAAATGGTGGCGCAAGCGAGCAGGTCAACCTGCTTTACGGCGAGAACCCAAATCTTGCAGTCCGCACATTTACCAAGCCTTTCAACGAAGCCGGCATCAAGACACACATGCTTGACCGTGGTCTGAACGCCTTGCGTATGAATCCGGTTCCAGCTGATGTGCGCCAGCTCATGTATAAGGTCAAGCACGCGCAGGGCGTTGACATCACCCGAATATTCTGCGGACTGAACGACCCGAGAAATATTATACCTTCTATCAAATGGGCAAAGGCAGCCGGCATGACAGCCCAGGCTACAATGTGTATCACATACTCGAAGGTTCATACCGCTGAGTATTACATAAATCTGGCTGAGCAGCTCATTGAGGGCGGGGCACAGGAAATCTGTCTGAAAGATATGGCCGGCATCGGCCGTCCGGCTATGCTGGGTACGATTGTCCGCGCCATCAAGGAGAAACACCCGGACATCATAATACAGTATCACGGACACACAGGTCCGGGATTCTCTGTAGCATCGATGCTGGAAGTTGCCAAGGCAGGCGGTGACGTACTGGATGTGGCAATGGAGCCGCTCAGCTGGGGCAAGGTTCACCCGGATGTCATCACTATTCAGGCCATGCTGAAGGATGCAGGATTCCTTGTAAAGGACATCAATATGAAGGCTTATATGGAAGCCCGAAGCCTTACGCAAAGTTTCATTGACGATTTCCTGGGCTATTGGATTGACCCGAAGAACTCACTTATGACATCGCTTCTTGTAGGCTGTGGCCTGCCGGGCGGCATGATGGGTTCACTGATGGCCGACCTGAAAGGTATGCACGCAGCCATCAACACCAACCTGCGAAAGAAAGGCGAGAAGGAGCTTTCCGAGGACGAGCTGCTGGTTGAGCTTTTCGACGAGGTACAGCGTATATGGCCGATGCTGGGTACACCGTGTCTGGTGACACCGTTCTCACAGTATGTGAAGAACGCCGCTTTGATGAACCTGTATTCCAAATCGATGGACGAGAAGCCGTTCTCACGTATGGATCCCGCCATGTGGGGTATGATTCTGGGCAAATCCGGAAAATTGCCAGGCGAACTTGCCCCTGAAATCATTGAGCTTGCAAAAGAAAAGAACTTTGATTTCTACACCGGTGATCCTCAGTCACTGTACCCGGATGAGCTTCCACGATTTATCAAGGAGATGGAGCAGAACGGATGGGACCGCGGCCAGGACGATGAGGAACTGTTCGAATTCGCAATGCACGAGAAGCAGTACCGCGAATTCAAATCGGGTCAGGCAAAGGCTCAGTTCAACAAGGACCTGCTGGAGCGTATGGAGAAAGCTCAAGCCGGTACCGCTGGAGCACCAGTAAAACACCTGACAGCTGCTGACAAGCGTGCCATTCTTCACCCGGATGCAGATGCACTTGAGGCTCCTGTAAACGGACGTCTCATGTGGGAGCTTGACTACGATGAGGGCTCAGCTGCGCCGGTATTCGGAAAGAAATTCCGCGAGGGCGATGTTGTAGCATATCTGCAGACTGAGCATGGTATTGAAGCTTTGACAGCTCCCATGAACTGCAAGATTGCAGGAGTTGATGCTGAGCAAGGCACAATGATAGCAAAAGGCCAGCCTGTCGCATGGATAGAGAAAGCAGACATTGAGGCTGCATCAGCTTTGGAGAAACCGGATAGACCTGCTGACAGCAAAGTAATCCCCGCTGAAAGCAAGTGGAAGGACTCTATGAACGTCCTTAAGAAAGAGGACTGAAGTTGTCTTGATAGTGATTGGAAAGCCCTTGCTGCGCTTTAGCGGCAAGGGCTTTTTATTGAATCATACGGTTTTTTCTCAGAAATTGTACTCTACCCCAAGCCATAAAGCTCTTTGATACATATCATACTTCTTTACCTCAACCGAGTTCAATGTATAATATGTATCGTATGACTCATAGTCCATTACATCGTCAAGCTCTGCGCAGAAACCCCAATGTCCCAGACTCTTAGACACTCGCAACTGGGTATAGAAGCATTCTCCTAAATCCATATTGTATGCATGCATCTTTGAGTTATATGTTATCTTACCGGAAATAATCCACTGCCCGTTCAAAGAGAAAATCGGCGTTATATTCAAGTTGTAATACCAATTAGTTTTCTGCACGCCGGCATCGAACACATTCAAAGACCTGCCATAAAGATTTCCTGCAAACGCAAGCGCGAATACGCCGTGTTCCAGATACAACTGACCGTTCAAGTTGAACACATTGCATTTTCCCTCAGGCTCATCAGCATGAATATAATGAGTGCACAGATTAGTAACAAGCATATCATTATTCCTCTCTCTATTGAAGATATAATTAAGCTCGACATTATATAATGGCAGAATGTCAGAAAAATGCCTGGCTATGTTGCGGGCAGTCATAATACGCAGATTGTTATGATCATTCAGCTGATACTGTGCGCTTAGATCCCCGGTAACGGTATGATTGGAGTAGTCATCAATAGCATCGGATGTTTTCTTCTTGAATGTCCCGTTAATATATTGGTATCTGACATCGGCTTGAAATCTCCATTTCCTATCCTGATATTCCAAAGTTGAGAATGGTGATATGTAAATCGTTGAAAAATCAGTTACCTCGTTCCTGTTATATGGCCGGCCTGGACCGAAAAGCTCATAACCCAGAGTATCATAGCTGGCAGTATAATCAGTGTTGACACCTCCGGTAACATACAATTCACCTCTGGCATCGGCAGGACTAATCAGATGCTTGCTTTTAATCTCGGAAAGCAACTGCCTGATTCTGGTTCTTGTGTATGTATTATCAATTGAATCCATCAGAAAACGGGTTCCGGGAACATCTGCATCAGACTTTATTGTATATACATCCGAGTGAGCCGGATTTATACTGTAGGATAGTTGTGCATTAAACTCACCGCCTTTTCGATATATATGCTTATATGTTGCTATTCCCTGCGCCAGAAACGACCTAGAATCGGTACTGTCTAACTGAGAGAACAGACTTTTTTCGTAAATCGGAAGTCTGATATGTTGTATCAAACTGCTTACATCCTTCATTTTTGTAATAGAGCGATCCCGGTTCTCGTGTTTTCCAGAATAACTCTCCCATAATACAAACTGCATTTCATTGTAAGGGTCAGGGTTATAATATAGATGAATTTTGGCAGTCTCCCTGTTATAATTGTTACTGATGGTATCCATATTTGTCAAATCAAATTTCTCAGGCTCAAGTACATTCATATGGCTGTCAGTATTCGTAGTCATATGATCATGCTCAAATATAAGACTTGTACGTATGGAAAATTTATTCTTTTTGTAATTAAGCAACACTGTTGGCTGTATTGAGCCTGTAGTTGCGAAGTTTGCCATAACCAATCCACCGGTTCCAATCTCAGACACAGGCTTGAGCTTAATATTAATAACACCTCCCTGCCCGTTTTTCTGATCACTTACAGCCGGCGATATCGATATCTCTATGACATCAACCTCAGCGATTCTAGTCTGAGACAGCACAGCCTCCTTGCAACTGCCGGCATCTTTGTCATCTACCTGTATGGAGAATTTCTCAAGAGGATTCTCAGTTCCACGCGATAACACTTCCGGCATCATATATAAGACCTCACGAATGCTGGTGTTCGCCGACATACCAAGACGCTCTACGTGAATTATCTTTTTTGTCGGGTCTATCTCAATAAGGTAATTTTTTTTCTCTTCCGCTCCGATCGTAACAGTCAGCACTTGAAGCATCAGAAAAACGACAGCAATTATCCTTTTCATTATCCTAAGTATTAAAATCAACCATATACGCTCTGTACGAGCCAGGAATTATATCCCGGACATTCCTGTACGACGTCTTTTGCCAGAATGAGCCGGCAGTTATCCTCTCCCACTCTTTTGGATCGTATGGTTTGTCTCCATATTCAAACCATGCCAGATGAGACGCGTCGTGCGACACGAAAGGCATTGACTCATACAGTTCTGCGGCATGACTGTTGTTTTTCACAAGGGTCTTGAACATAAGCTGATGCATAAAATAATCCACCTTGCTGTCTTCGTCAAGCCAGAAGTTTATAATCATATCACGCCATGCGGCAAGCAGGAAAGAGCCCTTCCTCGCATGAATCATACAATTCTGAATAAATGCATAACTACATGGAACCTGTGTCCCGGTATGATGGACAAAGAAATCGAGAGAGGATATCTGTTCCGGGATAGGTGCTGTAAGATAGTCGGTGGCATCCATCCAATAGCCGCCATGCTCGTACAGCAACTCAACCCTGCATATATCGGCAAACAGCGCCGGAAGTATCTTACCCTTGTGATATTTATCTACTATAACCTGCGGAAGAGTAATCCAGTCTGGCAATGACATCTCGTCCAGAACTACCACATCCAGTCCCGAGAGCCTCCGCATACGCTCAAAACATATCCTGATCAGCCCAGGGGCATTGGCTTCTCCCTGAAACCAGATGGAGAACACCCTTTCGGGCTCATCCTGACAGACTCCGTTATCGGCCAGAGTTGAAATATGAGGTATCAGTCTTTTTCTGAAATAACGGACTATGGCATCGCCATACGCTCTCTCGCGTATCTCACGCCGCCTGGGTCTTGACAGCCATAAAGGATTCAGAATATGGCCATTCAATATCATCTCACACCTAAGCGGAAAACGGCTCATAGTCTATTCAATATGCTGAGTTCTGCGAACTATTCCTATGCTGAGCTCATACAGCCCATACACAGGCAAAGCGACCACCGTAAGTGTGAACACATCGGTTGTAGGTGTAATAATGGCGGCAAAGACGAATATCACAAGTATAGCGTGTTTGCGGTATTTACGCATAAACATGTCATTCAGGAAACCCATCTTCGCAAGGAACCACGACAATACCGGTAACTCGAAAAGCAATCCCATCATCAATGTGAGTGTAAGCAGCAAATCGGAATATGACGTAATGGTTATCATATTCGGAACGTCCGGACTTACCTGATATGTACCGAGGAAGCGGAAAGCCAATGGAAATATAAGGAAATAGTTCAGCAGCACACCGGCCATGAACAGAAGATATGACCAAGTCAGTACACTGATGGTATAACGACGCTCACTGCCGCGCAAGGCTGGAGCTACGAATCCGTAAAGCTGATATATTATGTATGGGAATGAGATGAGGATGCCGAAGCAGAAAGCCATCTTCATATGAGTCATAAACTGGGCTGTCAGCTGAGTACTGAGCATATCTACGTGGAAATCTGTCAGACCGGACGCATTGCCGCCAAGCAGACCGATGAGTTTCCCCAACGTACGATATGATATGAAATCAGACTTACCCGGTGCCAGCACTATGGAGAAAAGCAGGTCCTTGAACACAAAAGCCACAACAGCGGCACATAATGCAACTGCAATTATCCTGATAAATACTGAGCGGAGTACTTCCAGGTGATCCCAGAATGTCATTTTGGAATCATCCACAGCTTTCAATCAAAAGACAGAGAGTGTATCTGTTACTCTTTTGTGGAATCCTCTTTTTTCTTATCCGAATTGATATCTTTCTCGATATCGTTAATACCTTCCTTGAAGCTGCGGACACCCTTTCCCATACTTTTCATAAGATCCGGGATACGCTTGGCACCGAACAGCAACAATACCAGTATCACAAGGAAAATAAGTTCCGGAACACCGATGCCGCCAAGAAAAAGCACCGGTCTGACAAGGAGCATATTGACAATAATCATTGACATGACGCGCGTTTTGTGTTAATAATCGACAAAGATAGACAAATGAAGTATTTTTGAGCTATCTTTGAGTTCAAATATTTACTGTCGTATGGGAAACCTGATAGATTTGATCAAAGCAGATGTCAGATACGGCGATGCGTTGAAAGCCTGCATGAACTGCGGTATCTGTACCGCAATATGCCCTGCTGCGGAATTCTTTGACTACGATCCCAGACGTATATGCGACACAGTCCAGCGTGGAGAGGAGGAGCAGGTTGAGAAGCTGTTGCGCTCAGATACGATATGGGAATGCGGGCAATGCCTGTCCTGCAAGACGCGCTGCCCGCGTGGGAACGTCCCAGGAATGGTAGTATCAATACTTAGAAAAGTTGCCATTGACGTAGGCTATGCGAAGGACAGCAGGCTTGGCCGGCAGCAGGCAGACATTGCAGGTACAATCGGCAGGAATATTCTTGAAATAGGCTATTGCGTACACCCCGATACTATTGTTCCATCCAGGCATCCCGAGCAGGGGCCTATCTGGGAATGGTACAGGAACAACATAGAGGAAGTTTCACCAAAGTTCGGCGCAAACTATCACGGACAGGGAGCCGGAGCCTTGAGAACCATCAATGAAGAGACAATGAATGAGCTGCGCAGCATCTTCGATGTTACCGGCGGGACAGCGTTTCTCAAAGAGAATAAGGACTGAGTACTATGCCTGATTTCGGTTTCAGCATACAAAAGGCACGTAGTGAGAGCATCGACAAGGCATCGTCTGCCAGATACTCTGAACTGACACGGCGTGTGCCGTCATTCAAGCGCTGTTTTCAATGCGGATGCTGCAGTGCATCCTGCTCTGCCAGACAATACACAGATTTCAACATACGGAAAGTACACACGATGTTCCGCCGTGGCAATCTGAACGGACTGTCCGAAGAGTTGCGGAAATGTATGCTGTGCGGGAAGTGCACGCTTGTATGCCCTAGGGATGTAAATCTGCGCCAGCTGATAGTCTCAATGCGAAGGATACTTGACGAGGAGGACAGACACAAATGAAAATCTCAGTTTTTCCATATAGCCCTTTCGTGATTCCGTTCCTTATCGGCGTCCTGCTTTTGCTTGTCATCTGTACTTTCAAGTATATCCGTTGGATATGTATGCTTGACCCGAAGCAGCGGGAAGTACTCAGGCACAACTGGTATTCCTGGAAAACAATCCCTGCGATATGGGAGATGATACGCGAGGGACTGCTTCATATAAAAATCATACGCAAGAACCTGGTACTGGGAATCATGCATCAGGCATTCGCGCTTGGATGGGCTCTGCTGATTGTGGTAGGCGCAATTCAAAGCAAAGTCGCGATAGCGGGAATGAACCAGGAACAGTCAATAGCGCAGCTGAACACTCTGATAGAGCAAGACGGCTGGTATTCCGTTGACCGTGACAAAAAATATATTCTCACAAAACGCGTGACTTTCGATGAGGCCGGGAATCTGATACACCTGAAATACCACCGTCCACTCTACGCGGCCATATTCTATAACTATTTCGTACACGAGGAACCGGCATCGTTCAAGAACGCGCAGACTTACGCTGATATTATGGACGTACTGCTGCTTTATATCTTCATGGGGCTGACATTGGCTTTTATGAAGCGGCTATGGTCCAAGAGTCTTGGTGTACGCAGAAAGACATCACACAATGTTGTTGACAGGTTTGCGAAATTCTCATTATGGATGATTTTCCCGCTCCGGCTGCTGTCGGAGTCCGTAACATCCTGTCTCTACGGCAATGGCGGCTTCTTCACCAGATTTGTAGGAAGTTATCTCAGCGCGGACATATTCAGACCGATAGAATGGCTGCCCTGGCTTTGCTATTCACTGGCTCTCGCGGTTTTCTTCGTGTCTATGCCTTTCACACGCTATATGCACATCTTTACAGAGCTGTTTCTTATCTGGCTCAGGAAGATAGGTGTCCGGGAAAGCGGCAAGCCTACCGGTTACACCCGTTTTGAGCTGAACGCATGCTCAAGATGCGGCGTATGCATACAAGGATGCCCTATTGACAGCGAGCTCGACAATCACAGGATACAGAGCGTATATCTTCTTCGAGGCCTGCGCGCTCACCGCCGTGAGGAGAAGATGAGGATCATAGCCGACAACTGTCTGATGTGCGACAGATGCGTTACAGACTGTCCTGTTGGAATTGACATTCAATCCATCAGGCTTATGACCAGAGACAAAGGCAGGCTTGACACTCAGGGGAACTACTCATACCTCAAAGATCCGAAGCCGTTCAACGCCATAGGCAGAACCGTATATTTTGGAGGATGCATGTCACACCTTACGCCAGGCATAACCCAGGCAATGCAGAAAATATTCGAGGCCGCCGGTCAGAAATACTGGTATATGGACCGGGACCGCACAATCTGTTGCGGAAGACCTCTGCGGCAGCAGGGATTCCAGAAACAGGCCGATGACCTTATGCGTCAGAATACGTCTATGATTGAGAACTCCGGAGCCACACTTCTTGTGACATCCTGCCCTATCTGCTACCGCTCATTCAAAAATGAATACAAACTGAGCATTCCGGTAATGCACCACACGGAATACATTGATATGCTGCTGTCGCAGGGAAAGCTCAAAGTCAGTCGAGACAATCGCACGGTCTCGTATCACGACCCTTGCGAGTTGGGCCGTGGTTGCGGGATTTACAACCAGCCGCGCTCCGTATTGGGTTCTGTGACAACTCTGGCAAAGACCCGTGCACAACGTGAGAACAGCATCTGCTGCGGATTCAATCTTGGAAACACAGTTATCCAGGTTGAGGATCAAACAAAGATACGCGATGCCGCATTGCGCAACCTTACAGAACAGCATCCTGATGCCATCGCCACAGCCTGTCCTATGTGCAAGAAGTCATTCCAGCACGCTACGAACGAATATCCGGTACAGGATATCGCGGAGATTGTGGCAGCAAACCTGATTATTGACAAAGAATAGACAAAAGCAATATATGAACAGATATTGGAATGAATACCAGAAGGCCATAGCCGATGACCACTTCTTTTACGAGAGAAGTTGTATAAGACAGACTTTTTTCCCCGGTTCCGAGACTGCGTTGCTGCGTATTCTGCGCGAGGAGTTGGGTAAAGACATACACGATGACTTCCGTCAGCACACCTGCACAGGGATTGGCTATCACTCCGATATTGTTCCTTTGGAGACTACAATGACCGTAGTGGCACGTCTTTTCTCACTTATGACAGAACAGGGCTACCGAAATTTCGTTCCATCGTGCGTCACATCATTCGGTGTATTCTGCGAGACGGTACATATGTGGGAGAAACATCCCGAGCTTCTTGAAAAAACCAGAGATAACCTCTGGAAAGCCTGTAAGCGCGAGTTTGAGTTACCGGAGAATATTGCACACGCCTCTGATCTGGTTTATAAATTCAGGAATGAGCTAGCACAGAAAATGAAACACCGTCTGATCAACCGCTTCACCGGCCGGCCGTTGAGAGTTGTGGAGCACATAGGATGTCATTACGCCAAGATTTTCCCCGACAAGGGGGTCGGCAAGGCAGAGTTTCCGTACGTGCTTGCAGGTATGATTGAATCGTGGGGCGGACAGGTAATCGACTATCCAGAACGCCGTCATTGCTGCGGCTTCGGATTCCGCCAGTACATTGTTCAGGAAAACCGTGGCTACTCAATATCGAATACAAAAAAGAAGCTGGAGTCGATGGAGCCGTATGAGCCTGACTTCATTGTCACAAACTGCCCTGGTTGTACTCTGTTCCTGGATCGCTGGCAATATACCATCGCAGAGATGGAGCACAAGACTTACGACCGCGACGGATACGGCATTCCAGTACTCACTTACGAGGAAATGGCTGGATTACTGCTAGGATACAATCCGTGGGAGTTGGGATTGCAGATTCATCAAGTCCAGACTGAGCGTCTGATGGATAAAATCGGCATTCCATACAAATCAAAGGATAAATACAGCGGAGCGTCAGGAAAAATTCTACGCAACCCTGGAAAACCTGAAAACCTTCTGGTATGATAAATTCAAACAAGCCCGTTAGAAGAGTCGCCATCATAGGCGCAGGTCCTGCCGGCACTGAGGCAGCGGCGATACTGGCACGTTCCGGCATCGAGGTATTGCTTTTCGAGAAATCGGAGTCACCATTCCGGAACTTGCGTGACAAATCGTTTCTGTTTCCAAACTTTCAGGATGCCACAGAAATAATCAGTGAGTTGGAGAACAAGTTGAATTCGGAAAACATCACAGTCTTCAACAATACCTGCATTACAGACATAAAATGGAAGGGAACCCACTGGGAGAGCATCAGCAGCGACCGGCAATTCTGGCAGACCGATGCAGTATTGATAGCTACTGGATACAGAACTTTCGACGCGCGCCGCAAGGAAGAGCTTGGATATGGCATTTACCCGGGCGTCATATCATCCATCGAGATGGAACAGATGATAAAATCCAAGGCTGTTCTCAACACTAACGGTGATTTACCGCAACATATCGCTTTCCTGCAATGCGTCGGCTCACGTGATGAGAAATCAGGCAATCACTATTGTTCCAAAGTATGCTGCGTAACGGCAGTCAAACAGGCAATAGAGATTCGTAAGTTCCTGCCGAAAACCGAAATCACGGTTTTCTATATGGATTTAAGAATGTGGGGACAGGGATTCGAGGAAATGTATCGTTGCGCCCAAGAGAAATACGGCATCAATTTTGTACGCGGAAGAATATCCGAGGCAGCATCGACATTTGACGGTCGCGTACAAATCAAGACTGAGGATACTCTTCTTGGACTGCCATTGAAAGCAAATGTTGATTTGCTTGTATTAATGGTCGGCATGGAGGCGTCAGACGGGACACGGGCTTTGGGAAAAGGATGCAGTATCTGTGATGAATACGGATTTATCAAGACACTAAATCCGCATATCTACGACAATGAGACCGACAGACCCGGACTTTTTGCCGCAGGCACAAGCAAACGGCCTGGAAGCCTGCACGATTCCATAAATGACGGACGCGCCGCAGCCGTCGTCATTACTGAGTACGTCAATCAGTTGCCTGAGAATTGACAAACGCAGTGAGCTCCCGGTACAAACGCTGTACCGGCAAGCCTACCACATTGAAATAGGAGCCTTCTATACGCTCAACACCGACAAACCCTATCCATTCCTGGATTCCGTATGCGCCGGCCTTGTCAAAAGGTCTGTAGTTTTTAATATAATAGTCTATCTCTGAATCAGAAAGTTCTGAGAACCACACGTCGGTCGTCACCGTGAAACTGTGTGCTTTACTCACAGTAGCCAAAGTCACGCCTGTAACAACCTGATGACGCTTTCCTGATAGCATCCGTAACATCAAGGACGCATCATCCGCATTTGACGGTTTTCCAAGTATCCGGCCGTCGCAGACAACTACAGTGTCGGCTGTTATAACGAGCTCGTCATCTGCCATCGAGTTCTTATATACCGATGATTTTTTACGTGAGATATACAACGGTATCTGCTCAGAAGGCAGTTCATCGGGGTATGACTCATCAATACCGGCCATTACCCGTACCTCGAAATCTACGTCAAGCCCTGCAAGAAGCTCCCTGCGACGGGGTGATGCGGAAGCCAGAATCAACTTATATCCCAGTTCCATCGTTATAAGCCTTTTGAATGTCGGCCGATATCCGGTTATATATATCCAACCATTCCGGATGAGACTTCAAGAGCTCCCTGTGCATACACAGAACCCTCTCATCACCGCGTACGGCCGGCCCTGTCTGCGAATCAAAAGGAGACAGAGTACTGACCTTGGCGGCAGCCTCATGCACCAAAGGGAGCATCACCTGAAACGGCAGTCCGCATTCCCTGAGCAAAGCCTCGGAAATAGCATACATCCTGTTGGTGAAATTAGTGGCAAACACCGCTGCCAGATGCATCTTGCATCTGGTTTCGGAATCCATTTCGTGAACATTCCCCGAAATAATATCGGCTATTGAATCTATCAGTTCGATATCAAGCCGGGACGAAGCCTCTATAAAGACCGGCACGGAATTCCAAGCGACTTTCTTTCCCTTGCTGAATGTCTGCATCGGATACAGCACACCATAGTGGGCAGCTCCGGCATCTTTCCACAAAGACATAGGCACACTTCCGGAAGTATGAAGGAACATTGCATCAGGACAAACCCGCACAATAGCGCCGGCCAGGGACAGCAGCACATCGTCAGTCAGCATTACAATATAGACATCGGCTTGGGGCAATGCTCCGAGATTTGTCACATAGCCGCACCCTATTCTGGAGGCCAGTGACGAGGCGCTCTCTTCGGTACGGCTATAGACGCAACTGACTCTGAGTCCATTATCTTTGAATGCGTCTGCCATACAGGTAGCGACCCTGCCGGCTCCGATAAATACGAAATCCAGATCAACAGACATTGCTTGTATCAGAACATATTGTTATGTATCTTGCCCCACTGTAGATTATCCTCGTTGAACGGCTTGCGCTCCATACCTTTGTGGCCTACCGCGATAATGCACAACGGCTCGTACTTTTCAGGAATGGAAAGAAGTGAGCGGATGACATCGGCCGCAGGAGTGCCATCAGCGGCATACCGGTTCCTGATATGAGCCCAGCAGCTTCCTAGTTCAAGATCCGCAGCCTGGAGCTGAATCATAATAGCCGCAATTGACGCATCCTCGATCCATGCGTCGGTAACAGCAGGATCACCCAGTACGACCACAGCAAACGGAGCCTCGGCAACAAAGGCCGCCCCACTCTCCTTGCTCACCGACAATTTTGCCATCGTCTCAGGATCATCGACGGCAACGAACTCCCATCCGTTTGTATGCTTTGAGGTAGGAGCTATCAAAGCGGCACGTAACAGAAGACGTTTCTCATCTTCAGTAAGTTTCTCGTCTGTGAATTTACGCATACTGCGTCTTTTGGCCGCAAGGCAACTGAAATCTTCCATAACAAGTAGAATTAACGGCGCGAAGTTAAAAAAGTTTTGCGCCGGCAATATACATTTAGGCTCTTTTTTCCGTTAATACTATAATGACACACAAGTTATACTCTTCCTATGCCGCCCTATTTAGGGCCGCAGTTGCGTTATGCGTATTGCAATTGATTATATTGCAGAACGTTACCGCACAGCGAGTGCATATCACTGGAAGAGTTCTGGACGAGAACGGCGAACCCGTCGAACTGGCCACTGTAAACGAGTCTCACCAGATGGTCAGCACAATCACCAATCTGCAGGGCCAGTACGAGATTAATCCCTCGTACCGCGACACACTTGAGCTGGTCTTCAGAATGGTCGGTCATGAAACACGCAAGCGTACTGTAACATCACCGGCGGACACAATCATACTCGATGTTTTGCTGCCGTCCAGCGGTTATGCGCTTCAGGGAGTCACAATCAGCGACATGAGGCGGCAAAGCGAGTTTACCCAGACTATCGAGATGGAGAAAGCCAGATTATCGCCCGATGCCTCGGGCGGTGGAGCTGTCGAGTCGATAATATCAACGCAGGCCGGTGTCAGCAGCCACAATGAGCTGAGCAGCCAGTACAATGTACGCGGCGGCAATTTCGATGAAAACAGTGTATATGTAAACGGAATGGAGGTAATGCGCCCGCTGCTTGTAAGAGCAGGGCAACAGGAAGGGCTCAGTTTCATCAATCCAGACATGGTGGAGTCGATATCTTTCTCGACAGGAGGTTTCGCTGCTATGTATGGAGACAAGATGTCGTCTGTACTTGATATCACCTACCGTAAACCGCGCCAGTTCGAATCGTCAGTATCGGCCAGTCTGCTCGGAGCAAGCGTCTTTGCTGGTGGCGGCAACGACAGAATCAGCATATCGGGCAGTTTAAGATACAAGACCAACAGATATCTGCTGGGCTCTCTTGACACAAAGGGAGAATACCGGCCCGATTTTCTGGACTACCAGATGTATGTGTCATGGACTCCGTCCGATAAATGGGAGTTCAGTATGACAGGAAACTTTGCTGACAACAGTTACCAGTTCAAGCCTACTGACAGGAACACCACATTTGGAACACTCAAAGACTCGAAAAGTTTTAAGGTTTATTTTGATGGATGGGAGAAAGATGTTTTCCGCACGATAAACGGAAATTTCAGCATAACCCGAAAAATTGACAGCCAGAGCAACGTGAGCCTGAGAATATCGGCATTCAACAGCAATGAGAATGAGTCGTACGACATAATAAGCCAGTACTGGCTTGATCAGGAAAACGAGAAAGCCAGCATGAGTGTCGGTACATTTCTTGAACACGCAAGGAACGACCTGAAAGCATCTGTCGTGACAGAAAGCGTGAACGGGCGGCACAAACCGGATGGGCACGATATCCGGTGGGGTCTGGAGCTACGGCAGGAATATGTCAGGGAGAAAATGCGGGAATGGGAGACCCGGGACTCGGCAGGATATATGATTCCGAACACAGAATCAGGACCTCTCAATATGATTTATGCAATGAGGTCCAATCAGGAGATAGAGAGCAACCGTTTATCCGCTTATCTTCAAGACACATGGCGTCTTAACTCGGAAATGGGCCTGTTCACGCTGAACGGCGGCATCAGGGCGTCACGATGGGATTGGAACGAGGAAGTGATTGTAAGCCCGCGTCTCAGTATCGGGCTTATACCTACACGGAATGACAATCTGGTATTGAGGCTGTCAGGTGGTATCTACTATCAGGCACCATTTTATAAAGAATTGAAAGACACTACCGTAGCGTCCGGCATCGGTACCGTCAGACTTAACAGGGATATCAAATCCCAAAAATCCATACAGGTAGTGTTTGGAGGAGACTACCACTTCATGGCTTTCGGCAGGCCATTCAAATTCACCGTCGAGGCCTACTACAAGAAACTCAAGAATCTGATACCGTACAACGTGGATAATGTCAGAATTGTATATTATGGCCAGAACTGCTCCGACGGATACGCATTCGGAATAGACACAAAGCTGTTCGGTGAATTTGTGCCTGGCGCAGACTCATGGATTACATTCTCCGTCATGAAGACCCAAGAGCGCATAGACGGCAACTGGATTCCCCGTCCTACAGACCAGCGTTACAACCTGTCATTATATTTTACAGACTTTTTCCCCCGTTCCGACAAATGGCGTATGACTTTACGTGGCTGTCTTGCCGACGGTCTGCCATTCGGACCGTCGCACAGCGGATTGGAGGATGCCGTATTCCGGGCTCCGGCATACAAGCGCGTCGATATCGGAATGTCTTACAGGCTGCTCAACAACGAGACGCATAATCACAATTACGGCATAGCCAAACCATTCAGGAATATATGGTTCGGAGTTGACGGATTGAATCTGTTCAATATAAACAACGTAAGCTCATACTACTGGATTACCGATGTCAGCGGAACGCAGTTTGCCGTACCGAACTATCTTACCGGACTTACGGTAAATTTCAGAATTCTGATGGAATTCTAAAAGCTCTGACAACAGTCAATCACTATAATACCATAATCAAGTTTCGCAAGTGGTTGTCAATGTCAGTCCGCGCAACATTCCTTTTTACTGACTTCTTTGCCATCCTTGTCGTAACAGGTAATGCTGACTGAAGCGGAGTTGAAGGCGTTTTTTGCGGCGGAAAATGTCGGATGAGGTCACGTATTCGACATTTGACTGCACCTTAGAGCGCACCTCGGGAGTCTGCTTTTGGTGCCCTGTTGGACTTGTAAAAATTTGTAACTACAAAGTTGAAAAGTTGTAACTACATTTTTCCAATTTTGTAGTTACATTTTTTTTCTTCTCCTTAACAGCTCCTTGGTGACTGCAATTTGGAACATGCGAAGTGTGATTTTGCCGGCATAGATATTAGTATTTATTATAAAATAGGTGTTTTTGATACTTGTTTTTTGTACCTTTGTGATGTTTTGCGCCAACAGTCACGCCCAGCGCAGCGGCTGTTTGCGCTTTATCATTGATTGATTGTTTATTAACCTATAAAAAAACAGAAGATGAAACCTTCACACATTGAGCATCTGGGCATCGCTGTTACCTCTCTTGAGGAGACAATGCCATTCTTCGAGTTATTAACCGGCAGCAAGTGCTACAACATTGAGGAAGTTGCAGACCAGAAAGTAAAGACCGCTTTCTTCAAGGTTGGCCAGACCAAAATCGAGCTTCTCGAGCCGACTTGCCCGGAATCGACAATAGCCAAATTCATTGAGAAAAACGGTGGCCGTGGCGGTATTCATCACGTAGCTTTCAACGTAGAGAGCGTTGCCGAGGCCCTGAAAGAAGCTGAGGCAGCAGGCCTCAAGCTGATTGACGTAGCTCCACGTAAGGGAGCAGAGAACCTGATGATTGCCTTCCTTCATCCGAAGAGCACATGCGGTGTCCTAACCGAACTCTGCGAGCAGCCTAAATAAGTTGATTCTGAAAACAGCTGGATAAGAATATGGCAGACAATCAGGATAAGCTTCAAAAGCTGGTGGAAAAGCGCGCTCAGGCTATGGCCGGCGGCGGCGAGAAAGCAATTGAGAAGCATCACGCAAAAGGCAGCTACACTGCCCGTGAACGTATAAACATGCTTCTTGACGAGGGTTCGTTCGAGGAGGTCGATATGTTCCTTACTCATCGTTGCAACGACTTCGGAATGGACAAGAAAGTATTCCTTGGCGACGGTGTAGCAGTAGGCTCAGGTACAATCGACGGCCGTCTGGTATTCGTGTTCGCACAGGATGCTACCGTAATCGGTGGTTCACTGTCCGAAACAATGGCTCAGAAAATCTGCAAGGTGATGGATATGGCCATGAAGCTTGGCGCACCAATCATCGGTCTGAACGACTCAGGTGGCGCACGTATCCAGGAAGGCGCCTGCGCGCTTGCAGGTTATGCGGAGATTTTCGAGCGCAACATTCTCGCATCAGGTGTTGTTCCTCAGATATCAGTTATTTTCGGCCCCTGCGCAGGTGGTGCCGTATATAGCCCGGCTCTGACCGACTTCATTATGATGACTGAGCAGAACTCTTACATGTTCATCACCGGTCCGAAGGTCGTAAAGAGCGTGACAGGTGAGGATGTTTCGGTCGAGGATCTTGGCGGTGCCCGCATCCATGCCACGAAATCGGGTGTCACCCACTTCGTAGCCGCTACCGAAGAAGAGGCGATTCAGGAAGTACGCCGTCTGGTAGGCTTCATTCCGCAGAACAATATGGAGGAGGCCCCGATGGTTGAGTGTACAGACAACCCAGCCCGTATCGAGGATGCTTTGAACGACATTGTTCCAGCCGACCCCAACAAGCCATACAACATGAAGGACATCATCTACGCTATTGTAGATAACGGTGACTTTATGGAAGTTCAGAAAGATTACGCAAAGAACATCATATGCGGTTTCGCACGCTTCAACGGACGTTCTACCGGTATCATCGCCAACCAGCCGAACTGGCTTGCAGGCGTTCTTGACTGCGATGCATCACGCAAAGCTGCACGTTTTGTCCGCTTCTGCGATGCATTCAACATCCAGATACTCACACTCGTTGACGTTCCGGGCTTCCTGTGCGGTACAGGCCAGGAATATGCCGGTATCATCGACCACGGAGCAAAGCTGATGTTCGCATACGGCGAGGCAACAGTTCCAAAGGTAACGATCACAGTCCGCAAGTCTTACGGCGGCAGCCATATCGTAATGAGCTGCAAGCAATTGCGTGGTGATATGTGCTATGCTTGGCCAAATGCCGAGATTGCCGTAATGGGCGCAAGCGGTGCCGTTGGAGTTCTTGAGGCAAAAGCCATCAAGGCCATCGAGGATGCCGATGAGAAGAAGAAATACATTGCCGAGAAGGAGGCTGAGTATAAGGACAAGTTCGCTTCTCCATATCAGGCAGCCAACCGTGGCTACATTGATGACGTGATTGAGCCGCGCTATACACGCGCCCGCATTGTCCGTGCTTTCGAGAATCTGCAGACAAAGCGTCTGACCAACCCGCTCAAGAAGCACAGCAATATTCCACTCTAAAAGGCAGGCATTATGACAGCAATTCCATTAGTTGTAGATTGGGGGCATACCTGGCTGATTACCGGAGTGGGCTTCGGCATGGTGTTCGTGCTGCTTGTTTTCCTGATCTACGTATTAAAGTTATTCGGAGCCGTCATGGGGAACTCCGCCACAGCTCAGAAGAAAGCAGAAGCCCCGAAAGCCGCTGTAAAGGCAGAGCCGCAACCCGTCTCAGCCTCATCAGAAGATGATCTGGCAGCTGTAGCCCTGGCACTGCACCTGTACTACAACGGAGTACACGATGAAGAGCCTACCGAGATTACTATCAGGAACATCGAGCGCCGCTACTCGCCTTGGAACGCCAAGACCTTCGGCATAAACAACCTACATCGTTAAACAAATGAATTGTAGTGCAGGCCGGACACAGAAAAGTTTACCCTTGTACCAAGGCGCAGCCTACAATCTATTAAATTGAGAAATTCAATGAAAGAATTCAAATTCAAAATAAACGGCAAGCAATATGAGGCAGCCGTCAACGAACTTGAGGACAACCAGGCCGAAGTAACAGTCAACGGCAAGTCCTACAAAGTTGAGATTGAGAGAGAGGCCGCAGCAGTCCCGACATTTCACCGCAGCGCGGCAGCTCCAGCGGCCGCCCAGGCAGCTAAGCCAGCCGGTGTACAGACCGTCAAATCTCCTCTGCCAGGCTCAATTATGAAAGTCCTTGTAAAAGAGGGTCAGGCAGTCAGGAAGGGCGACATCCTCCTTACTATGGAATCTATGAAGATGGAGAACAACATTATGGCCGATGCAGACGGCACCGTAAAGGCCGTATTCGTTGAGCCCGGCAAGAATGTGATGCAGGACGACAAGCTGGTGGAGATTGCCACCGTTGCTGTCGCAGCAGCACCGGCTGCAGCTCCAGCGCCGAAACCGGCTGCTCCAAAGGCAGCTCCTGCGCCAAAGGCCGCAGCTCCGAAAGCTGTTGATGTACCAGCCGGAGGCTATAAAGCAACAAGTCCTCTGCCAGGTTCGGTCATCAAGATTCTGGTAAAAGAGGGTCAGGCAGTCAAGAAGGGCGACACCCTTCTTACACTCGAGAGTATGAAGATGGAGAATGCAATTATGGCCGACCGCGATGGCGTTGTCTCAAAGATTGCAGTTACCGCCGGACAGAATGTAATGCAGGAGGACCTTCTGGTTGTCTTGTCATAATGTTATTTGTGAACCTGTTGAAATAAGCAAGACATGAGTGACATTGTAAAATTCATTGAAGGCATGGGCTTCATGCAGATAACCTGGGGACAGGGACTTATGCTTCTCATAAGTTTCGTTTTGCTCTATTTGGCTATCGTTAAGAAGTATGAGCCGTTGCTGTTGCTGCCAATCGCCTTTGGTATGCTTCTGACTAACCTGCCGGCCGCCGGCATGTTCCATTCAGAACTTTGGTCTGCATTCCTCGACGAAAGCAATCCCGCATACCATAGTTATGGTACTATTATGAAAGAAGCCGGTCTGCTTGATGTAATGTATATAGGAGTAAAACTCGGTCTGTACCCATGTCTGATATTTATGGGCGTAGGTGCGATGACAGATTTCGGTCCGCTGATTGCAAACCCGAAGAGTCTGCTTCTCGGCGCAGCCGCACAGCTAGGCATATTCCTTACATTCATCTGTGCAAACGCACTTGGTTTCACACCCGCCGAGGCTGGTTCAATCGGTATTATCGGTGGTGCCGACGGTCCTACATCTATATTTCTGACTTCGAAGCTGGCTCCGCATCTCCTTGGCCCTATCGCCATCGCAGCCTATTCGTATATGGCACTTGTTCCGGTCATTCAGCCGCCTATCATGAAGGCTCTTACAACCAAGAGTGAGCGCGCCATCAAGATGAAGCAGCTTCGTCCGGTCAGCAAGACCGAGAAGATTGTGTTCCCTATCATCATTACAGCCATTGTGGCTCTCATCCTGCCGGATGCAGCTCCACTTATCGGATGTCTGATGCTTGGAAATCTTGCAAAAGAGTGCGGCGTTGTTGACCGTTTGAGCGATACAATGCAAAACGCCCTGATGAATATTGTTGTAATATTCCTTGGTCTTTCTGTTGGTGCGACAGCTACTGCAGAGTCGTTCCTCAACCTTAAGACTCTGATGATTCTGGCAATGGGTATCGTAGCATTCGGCTGCGGTACAGCCGGCGGCGTTCTGCTTGCAAAGCTTATGAACCTGTTCTCGAAAGAGAAGATCAATCCTCTGATTGGCTCGGCCGGCGTATCGGCTGTTCCTATGGCAGCCCGCGTATCGCAGTCTGTAGGTCAGGAGGAGAACCCAAGCAACTTCCTGCTCATGCATGCTATGGGTCCGAATGTGGCCGGAGTGATTGGCTCGGCTGTTGCTGCCGGTATTCTTCTTTCTATGCTCGGATAAGCATCAGCACATAAAAAGAAGAGTCCTGATTCAACAATCAGGACTCTTCTTTTTATACATCTTGTATTATTAAGGAATAACTACAGTCGGCTTGAACGCACGCGCCTCTTCGGGAGTCATCTGAGCGTACGACATTACAATGACAGTATCACCCACCTGTGCCAGACGTGCGGCGGCACCATTCAGGCATATGCAGCGTGAGCCACGCTCACCCTTGATTGCGTATGTTATCAGACGCGAGCCATTCGTAACATCAACTACGTGAACCTGCTCACCCTCAATGATACCGGATGCGTCCATCCAGTTCTCATCTATTGTAATGCTGCCTACATAATTCAAATTGGCATCAGTAACTTTTACACGGTGAAGTTTCGACTTCAGGACTGTGATCAACATTTTTCCCTATATTTAATGTTATCAATCAATCTTATTTTACCACAATAAACGGTGATGCAGCCTACAATATAATCGCCGCTCCCCCATTTCGGCAATGGCTGGAGAGTATTGCCGTCAACAATTTCGAAATACTCCACCTCAAGTCCGTCGATAGCGTTTATCGTATCTATCACGTATTTACGTACATCCTCAATAGCGTGACTGTGGGCATATTTACGGCTGGCAAAAAGTGTGCGTGATATATTGGCCGCGATCTTGCGCTGAGATTTTGTCAATAATGAATTGCGCGAGCTGAGTGCCATGCCGTCCTCCTCACGGACAATAGGACAGCCCACAATCTGAACCTTCAAATCCAACTGACGGACCATCTCCCGGATAATGGCAAGCTGTTGAAAATCCTTTTCGCCGAAATACGCACGATCCGGCTCGACAACAGCGAAAAGTTTACTTACAATCTGTGCCACGCCATTGAAATGGCCCGGTCTGTAAATTCCCTCCATAACTTTATCAAGAGGAGTAAAATCAAACTGACGTGTATCGGGTTCCGGATACATCTCCTCGACCGAAGGAGCAAATACATATTGCGCTCCAATGCTCTCAAGCAAAGCACAATCGGCCTCAAGAGTGCGGGGATAGTTATTCAAATCGTTCTTGTCGTTGAACTGCGTAGGATTTACGAAGTCACTCACCACAGTAACATCATTCTCTCCGACACTGCGGCGCACCAGCGATGCGTGACCCGCATGAAGGGCACCCATAGTAGGAACCAAGCCTACTGACTTGCCCTCAGACCGAGCTTGCCCAAGAATTTGACGCAAATCATTAATTGTATTGATTATCTTCATATTGCAAGAATTATTATGTGCCGTTTGCATTAATTACCTTAAAAACGCGCAAATTAAATCAATAATAATCAATTTTCAAAAAGCGTGGCAAAATGTTTGCTTTTAACAATGTTTTTTTTTATATCTTTGCAACATATTCCGAAAATGGCTGTATTAGCATCAGAAAAAGCGAATTTTATGGACAAGAAAAGAATTTTATACATCTCGAGCGAGATATTTCCATTCGTAAAGGAATCCGAGATATCAAACACGTGCAATAATCTTCTGGTATCCATGCAGGATGCGGGGCATGAGATTCGTACATTTATGCCAAAGTGGGGACCTATCAACGAGAGGCGCAACCAGTTGCACGAGGTTATCCGTTTGTCGGGAATGAATCTGATAATCGACGACACAGACCATCTTCTATTAATAAAAGTCGCTTCGCTGCCATCTGCAAGGCTTCAGGTCTATTTTATCGACAGCGAGGATTATTTCCAGAACCACCTGTTCACCAATGACCGAGACGGTTCTGAATATCCCGACAATGACGAGCGCACCATTTTCTTCGCACGCGGAGTGCTTGAGACTGTCAAGAAACTGCGTTGGACACCAAACGTAATTCATTGTTTCGGCTGGCTGTCCTCCCTGATTCCGTTATATCTCAAGACAGAATACAAGGAAGAGCCCGCGTTCCGTGACACAAAAGTAGTTTTCTCATTATGCGACGAGGGATTCACATCACCGTTTGGAGACAACTACAAGGACAAGCTGATGCTACGCAACATGTCGGCCAACGAAATCGGAACATTCACCTCTCCATTTGGATCCGATGAATTGATAAAAAAGGCTATTGAGTTCTCGGACGGTGTGGTAAAAAGTTCCAGAAATGCAGACAAAGACTTATACCAATATGCCGCAAAACTCAAGAAAGCAAAGATCGACTGTTCAACCGGCACTGATACATGCAGCAAACTTGAGGCTTTCTACGATTCTCTATTCTAAACTCTAAGAACCTATTATATGAAATTCAAGACATCTCTACTTTGCCTTCTGGCATTTATGTCAGTGATTTCATGCGATGACAACACAGGCTCACTTGGAAGCTCAATCATACCTCCCGAGGACATACTTGAAGTAATTGACAGCGCACAAAACATATTTTCCAAATCTGTTATTGCAGACAACCATATCCTGGCCCGAAGCAGCGACTGCTTCATCGGACGTCACACCGACCCAGAAACAGGAGTCTCTACTGAAGCTGACTTTCTCACACAGTTGAACTGTACGGAAGACTATGAGTTTCCCGACTCGGTTTATGGTCTTGACCAATTCCATTTTTCCGAGAAAGTCAAGAAACAGATGGAAGGTGTACCAAGTTTCTTTGCAAACATAAGATTGTACTTCACGGATTACACCGGCGACGCGGACAACGCTATTAAAATCGAGGTCTGGCCGTTATCAAGAACACTTGATACCCAGACCCGCTATTACAGCGATATTGACCCTACAGAATTCTACGATAACAAAGGTAAGCCTCTGGCCAGCGCGTCTATATCACCAAACGACTACGCTGAGAAAGACTCCATCCGCAACAAAGCCAACAGTTACTTGAAGAACGTAGTCATATCACTGCCGGACTCTGTTGCAGAAAACATGCTCAAGGCCTACTATTCCGAAGGAGGAAAAGCCAAATTCGCCAACACGCCGGCCTTCATTGAGAACATCTGCAAAGGATACTATTTAAGATGTGTACAAGGAGATGGTACGATTCTGCGGATAAACAAAGTAAAGCTTGAAGTCAACTTCAAGCATCTATTAAAAGACGAGCAGGCCGATACGATGAAGCTTGTGTCTTCATATGCAGAATTTCTAGGCAACTCAGAAGTGATGCAGATAACACGCTTCAAGAACAACAATCTTGAGAATCTTGTCGCCGACCAGAACTGTACATATTTAAGAACTCCTTACGGCATAAATACCGAGCTCACACTTCCAATCGATGCGTTGCTCGGTGAGACTGGAAACATAGTTAACTCAGCCTCAATGGTATTAAAGGCATTGAGATCCTCAGGCGACAAATATGCGCTCAGCATGCCAAGTTCCATATTGTTAATCAGGAAAAGCCTTGTAAAAGATTTCTTCGAAAAGCCGAACAAGGCCGACAACATATCCTCCTATCACACTAGTCTTGATACCAAGTTCAACGAATACACATTCCAGAACATATCACGACTCATAATGAAATGCTACAATGACAGAAGCGAGTGGCTCAAAGCACACAATATGGAAAACAATGAGACTGGTCGCGCGGCATATGAGAAGGAATTCCCGGATTGGAACAAAGTGATGGTTATTCCAGTAGAGCCAGTAGGCGACAGCAACAATAATGTTATCTATCTTAATCTTGACCAAACCCCAAAGTCGGTCAGGCTTCAAGGCGGTATAAACGGACAGCCAATAAAAGTCAAAATTATCAGAACAGACTTTTAAAACCCGTTTTGAGAATCTTACAAAAATACGTCAGCGGCTCTGCATTTGCGAAGCCGCTGACGTATTTTTTCATATAATAGGAAATTTACTTTTTCTTAGCGGTTTGAGACACTGCATTCTTTGTAGTTTTAGGTTTCGCAACGCTTCCCTTAGGTTTTTTGACATCCTTTGCTGCCTTAAGACGAGCAATCTGCTTCTCAAGTGACTCTATTTCCTTATCCTGATTACGTATCGTAGTCTGGAAAGCATTCAGTTCCTCAATATCCATATCGGCTGGCATTGCCCAATGTACACGATTTATGAAATCTGCCAGAATGTTCATGTAGTTCGTAAACGCATCATACGGTGACTCATATATACCGCGATCCATCGTGACTGCATTGTTCTTAGTAGTCATGAAACGGAAGTTGTTACTTGCCTGAAGATAGTTCCAGTCCTGACGGATACGACGGTCAGTACATAGGCGTACCCTGTCGCCAATGGAATACAGTTTCTGGAAAGCCTCACGCTGCATTACGTTACCTAGCCAGCAACTGATATCGCGTTCCTCATCAACCCACGACATTGGATATGGAACCTCGAGAGGAGCAATTGCCTTGTAATTATCAACTACCTCGGAAGGTGTAGAGAATGTAATACCACGTTTACGTGCCTCCTCAGGCAACGCCTTCATAAACTCCAGAATATTGGAGCTGAGAGGCTGGTATATGCCAAATGCGCACAAGTGCATGAAGATATTGAAAACCTCCTCTCCCTCGGGTGCTGATGCAATCCAATCCGCATACGTTCCGCTCATCAACGGATATGACTTCCATGACGGATTCGAGAAACGGAGACTGATATCATCAGACAGTTTATAGTCACGTAGCAGAATCTTCAAGTTTGAATTCATGCTGCAATGGTACAGATAATGGGGACTCTTCCATCCAAGAATATGTTTGGCTCCTTCTGTGAGTACGCCCTTGAAGCCCATATCTGCTACAGTTGAGCCTATCTCATCATCATATATCAGACTTGAGTTGCGGAACACCTTAGGTCTCTGGCCGAACAGTTCAAAGATCTTGTCGCTAAGCATCATAACATCTTCACGGAAGCCTTCCTCCCAATTTTCTGCCAGCGAGGACAAGCCGTGTGAGTACGGCTCAGCGAGGAACTCGCAGCAACCAGTATCGTTAAGTTCCTTAAGCAAATCAATGACTGTAGGCGCATATTGCTCTAATTGCTCAAGCCCTACTCCCGACAGAGACAAAGCCACCTTGAAATATCCGTCACTTTCCTTTGCCATCTGTATCAAAGTCTGTAGCGCGGGAATATATGAGTTCTGGGCAATGTGGTTTATGCTAGCCTCATTGGCATAGTCATCATAATAATAGTGATCCGTTCCTATATCAAAGAAGCGATACCTCTTCAAATGAACAATCTGATGAATCTCAAAATATAGACAAATTGTTTTCATATATCATTGCATTTTTAACATTACCAACCCATGACTTCCTTGTAGCGTGCAAGTATCCTCTCGCCCACCTTATCCCATGTTATGGAATCAACCTCTTTCTTTCCCTCCTGCTTCAAATACTCGTACAAAGAGTGATTCGTACATATAGAATATATCGCATCGGCCATAGCGTGGACATCCCAGTAGTCAACCTTTATACACTTGTCAAGAATCTCGGCGCAGCCAGACTGTTTCGATATTATTGTAGGAACCATACACTGCATAGCCTCAAGCGGTGATATTCCGAAAGGTTCTGATACCGAAGGCATAATATACACATCGCTCGCCTTCAGGCACTCATAGACCTGACGTCCTTTCATAAATCCCGGGAAATGGAAACGGTCGGCAATACCGCGTTCGGCAGCCATTCGTATCATAGCATTCATCATGTCGCCGCTGCCGGCCATACAGAAACGAATGTCGCGCGTCCGCTTGAGAACCAGATCGGCAGCCTCGACGAAATACTCTGGTCCTTTCTGCATTGTTATACGTCCAAGGAATGTAACCCACTTCTCTCCAGGGTGCTCAATTGGTTTTATATCCTGTATCTCCTGCGGAAGAGGCTCCACCGCATTGTGCATCGTAGATACCTTTCTTGGATCCTGGTGATACTTGTTGATGACAGTCTGACGAGTCAGCTCACTCACGCACATTATGTGGTCAGCGTAATCCATACCATTCTTCTCAATTGCATATACAGTAGGATTGACATTGCCACGGCTACGGTCAAAATCTGTGGCGTGGACGTGTATAACCAAAGGCTTACCGCTCACCTGCTTCGCGTGAATGCCGGCAGGATATGTCAGCCAGTCGTGTGAGTGAATAATATCAAACTGCTCTGTACGCGCCACCACGCCTGCCACAATAGAGTAATTGTTAATCTCCTCTTGCAGATTATCGGGATAACGCCCGGAGAAACCGATGCAGCCCAGATTATCGGTACCAATATAACTAAAGTCTGCGTAGATATGATCTCTGAAACGATAATAATCCGATGCATCCATCCACGGATATCTCGACTCCACCTCACTCCGGTCAGGATTTCTCCAAACTACCGGTACAGTGTTCAAACCGACAATCTTCATAAAGCTCTTGTCCTCGTCACCCCAAGGTTTCGGAAGACAGAATGTTATGTTAACATCGCCCTGATGAGCGAGTCCGCGTGTAAGGCCGTAACTCGCTGTCCCAAGACCTCCAAGAATATGAGGCGGGAACTCCCATCCAAACATCAATACGTTCATAACGGCACTTCTTTATTCAAATTCATTAATCATCTTGAATGTACGGAGTATTCCGGCTACATTCATGGCAAACGATACGGCACCACGGCCCTTGAAAGGTGGATTACCGTCAAACAGTTCAGGCAACGATCCTATGCAATGCGAGGTCATCTCGTCCTCGTAACCAATCATATTACGCTCCACGAACGACAATCCGCTGCGGCGGAACACTTTCAGATAAGCTTCAAAATAGAAGCTCGCAAGCCACGGCCAGGCTGTACCCTGATGGTACGCATAGTCCCGATCTCGTTGCGGCCCCACGTAATTCGGATTGTATCCCATACTCTTTGGGCTCAAGGAACGCAGTCCCTTGGGTGTAAGCAATTCCTTTGTAACAATATCGACCACACTCTTACGCTCACGCATCTCAAGCGGAGAATAGTCAAAAGCTGCGGCGAAAATCATATTCGGCCTTACGCTCCAGTCTGGATTGGAGCCGTCAACAAAGTCGAACAGATAACCATATTCATTAATGAATACGTTTCTGAATGATGTTGCAGCAAAACCTGCCATAAGCCCCAGACGTTGAGCATAGCGTTTGTCTCCAAACTCCATATGCATATCGGCGACAAACATCAGCGCATTGTACCAAAGCGCGTTTATCTCAACCACATA
Organism: Bacteroidaceae bacterium; assembly: GCA_045597365.1. Classification (GTDB taxonomy): domain Bacteria; phylum Bacteroidota; class Bacteroidia; order Bacteroidales; family Bacteroidaceae; genus Colenecus. The sequence continues at coordinate 64,266 of JAZLKB010000076.1, forward strand.
TCCGGTGCGTGGCACGACAGGACGTCCGCCAGCTGTAGAGTTCATCCAAGTCTCTGCCACATCGCGGCCATTGATATGCAGAAGAGCATTATCGTGAAGGTAGCAGTTCTTGTGACGGTTCAACCGTATATACTCAATAATGTCTGTAACCAACCTGCCGTACTTATTCCAAGCCTCGCTGCGAGATACTGATTTAGCATATTGTTGAATGGCCCAGATAGCCCACAACAACACATCCGGCTTATCAATTTCCTCTATCTGACACTTAGTCTCATTTCCCTTCATAAAGTCCTTGATTGCCTCACGTGCCGTTGACATAGCCGACTCGAACTCAAAATTCTCGCCAAGAGCCAGTGTCAGACCGGGAAGAGACACAAACATATCCCTGGCCCGGCATTTGAACCACGGATAGCCCGCCAGGATATAATGGCGCTTTCCCTGCTTGTTATGGAACTGATGAGCCGAGTTCTTCAGACAATGATAGAAATTATCACGAGGAGTACGCTCGTTCGCCTCGATAGTGAAAGTTCTCTTCAAGCCTTTTGTATTGACCTCGCTGACACCAGCGCTGAAAACTATGCTTTCACCCTTCTCAATAGTCATCTCGAAATAGCCAGGTACATACAGATCCTCGTTGAAGTCATACCCTCGCTCAAGTTCCTTTGAATACTCAAAACGACGATACCAGTCTGGGTTGAAAACAAACTTACAAACCTTACTGGTCTGCATGTAGAGATCCGGATACCCCGGATACATGCAAGTACGTATTCCATTCTCAACTTCAAAGTACTCACGGCAAGCCTGAGGATTCTCGTGTGTGAACTGGCGAACGCTGCGGAAAGCCAGGAAAGGTCTCAGACGAAGAGTAGTCTCGGAATGAGCATCAAGCAAAGTATAGCGGATAAGAATTCTGCTCTCATTATGCTCGAACAATTTCTCTTTCTTCAACAACACACCGCCTACACGATAAATGGTAGTCGGGACTTTGTCACAGTCAAACTCCCTGATATACTTGTTTCCCTTAGGGCTGAAATTATAGCCCCAATACTGATGAATGCCAAGATTGAACTCAGCTCCGTGCTGTACCACCGTCTCGTCGAGCGACGAGATCAGGACATGAGGATCATTATCCAATTCAGGAATAGGTATCACCAGAAGTCCATGATATTTTCTGGTGTTGCAATCCACTATAGTCGTACAATGATACGCTCCCGACCTGTTGGTACGAAGTATCTCGCGGGGCAGAGTCTCCTCGAGATTCGTCATCAGTGTTTTGTCAAAATGCAGATAACCCATATAGTCAATTGTGTTCCATATAATTTACAAAATTAGCCCAATTAATCTCATTTACAAATTTAATAAGGTAAAAACTATACCGCTCACCTATTATTAGTAATTTTGCAGAAAATTACAGTTTTGACAAAATGCCACAAAAATGAATAGAATTCTATCAAAAGTACAGTTTTCCGAGAATGTTTTCAAATTTGAGGTCGAGGCGCCGCTGATTGCGCGCACACGTAAGGCCGGAAACTTTGTCATCATCAGAATCGGTGAGAAAGGTGAACGCGTTCCTCTGACCATTGCCGATGCCGATACCGTCAAAGGCTCAATTACTCTGGTAGTCCAAAGAATTGGCCTCACTACCAATCTGCTGTGCAGACTGGAACCAGGCGACTCACTAACGGACCTTGTTGGTCCGTTAGGCCAGCCCACCCACATCGAAAACTACGGAACGGTCGTCTGCGCCGGCGGCGGTGTAGGCGTAGCCCCCATGCTTCCTATAATACAGGCTCTCAAAGCAGCAGGCAACCGCGTCATTTCAGTTTTGGCAGGCCGCAACAAAGAGTTGATAATACTTGAGGAAGAAGTACGCAAGTACTCTGACGAGGTGATTATTATGACAGACGATGGCTCGTACGGCAAGAAGGGACTTGTAACAAACGGAATCGAGGAAGTAATCCTCCGCGAGAAAGTTGACAAGTGCTTCGCCATTGGTCCCGCCATTATGATGAAGTTCGTATGTCTTCTCACCAAGAAATACGAGATACCGACTGATGTATCACTCAATACCATTATGGTTGACGGAACAGGAATGTGCGGAGCCTGCCGTGTAAGCGTAGGAGGCAAAACCAGATTCGTATGCGTTGACGGACCGGAGTTCGACGGCCATCAGGTTGATTTCGATGAGATGCTCAAGCGAATGGGAGCTTTCCGCGACATCGAGAAAGAAGAGATTGAGAAACTCACCCAGTCAGTATCGGCCACAGATGCGGCAGGCTCTTGCGATGCAGCAGGCTCTTGCAACAAAGACGAGGCGGGGCAAGACGAGCCTCTCGAAGTCCTTTGCAACAGGAATGCCGAATGGCGAAACGAACTGAGAGCTACAATGAAGCCTAAAGACCGCACAGCCATCGAGCGCTGCAAGATGCCCGAGCTTGATCCGCAGTACCGACGTGGAGTGCGTCGTGAGGAGGTCAATCAAGGGCTCAGCGAAGAACAGGCCTTGCTCGAGGCAAAACGCTGCTTGGACTGCGTTAACCCGTCGTGCATGGAGGGATGCCCAGTCAATATCGAAATTCCTTCATTCATAAAGAACATTGAAAGAGGCAATTATCTTGCGGCAGCTAAAGTATTGAAGAAAACAAGCTCACTGCCAGCTGTATGCGGTCGCGTATGCCCACAGGAAAAGCAGTGTGAATCAAAGTGCATACACCTCAAGATGGGTAAGAAACCTGTAGCCATAGGTTATCTGGAACGTTTCGCAGCCGATTACGAGCGTGAGAGCGGAAACATCTCAATACCAGCCGTAGCACCAACAAACGGCATAAAGGTGGCTGTCGTAGGCTCTGGCCCATCTGGTCTCACATTTGCCGGCGAGATGGCCAAAGCAGGTTACAGCGTAACCGTATTCGAAGCTCTGCACGAGATTGGAGGAGTACTTAAATATGGTATTCCTGAGTTCCGTCTTCCGAACAAGATAGTCGATGTCGAAATTGACAACCTGCGCAAAATGGGCGTTGAGTTCAAGAAAGACTGCATCATAGGGAAGACACTCACAGTGCAGGATTTGAAAGACGAAGGCTACAAAGGCATCTTCGTAGGCTCAGGAGCAGGACTGCCAAACTTTATGAACATACCTGGCGAAAACCTCATAAACATTATGTCCTCAAACGAATACCTGACAAGAGTAAATCTAATGGACGCAGCCTCAAAAGACTCCGATACGCCGATACGTTTCGGCAAGAACATAATGGTTGTCGGCGGTGGTAACACTGCGATGGATTCCGTAAGGACAGCTCTCCGACTTGGAGCAGAGAGAGCAATGATAGTCTATCGCCGGTCTGAGGAAGAGATGCCCGCACGTCTCGAGGAGGTAAGGCACGCCAAAGAAGAGGGAGTAGAATTTATGACACTGCACAACCCAATCGAATATATAGGCGATGAGCAAGGCCGGGTAAAGCAGGCCGTTCTCCAGAAAATGGAGCTTGGCGAGCCCGATGCAAGCGGACGCCGCAGTCCGGTGCCTATGGAAGGCTGCACCGAGACGATTGATGTTGATTTAGTGATTGTCGCCGTTGGAGTTTCTCCCAACCCATTAGTACCGAAATCAATTGAAGGACTTGAGCTTGGACGCAAGAACACTATCGCGGTAAATAACGATATGCAATCTTCAATACCCGAAATTTACGCAGGCGGTGATATAGTACGCGGAGGAGCTACAGTAATCTTGGCGATGGGTGACGGTCGCAAAGCCGCTGCAAAGATGCACATACAGCTTTCAGAATCAGTCAAATAAGTTCCACTTAGCACATATCTATTTAATATAAGTCCGGGGCATTCAGCTTAATAATGCCCCGGACTTTTTGTATTAATGGAAATAGGCCAAACAACCTCAAATATAGTACGAATATGCACTATTAGCAAAGACACACATACTATTCGTACGGCGGAATATAGGCATTAAGTTATTCTAAAACAACCAATTAACTCTATTTCTTATAGAATGCGAAAAAAACTGCAGCTATAAGTAGCACGAATGCGACTATATGATTCCAATGAAAAGTCTGACTTTTAAAACAGAAAGTCACTATCAAGGTGAAAATCACAAGCGATATAGCCTCCTGCATAACCTTCAACTGAACCAGACTAAAAGGCCCGCCTGTAATATCAGAGCCTATACGATTTGCAGGAATCATAAAACTGTACTCAGCTAAAGCCACCCCCCACGACGCGAGTATAATGAGAGCCAAAGGCCAGTCGGTCGAGATTTTCAGCTCCTGAAGTTTAAGGTTTCCATACCAGGCGAATGTCATAAACACATTCGAGATTATAAGCATGATTACCGTAAGAATCGCTTTCATATAAATAAATACTGATTTTGCTTGCAAAGTTATCTCAAGAGAATTACCTTTGCAAGTAAAGCTAGTCACAGACTATGAAATTGTTCAAAAACATATTTTGTCTATTTGCATTTATTCTATTGTGCACAGATATATACTCTCAGACCCTCCAACGTGGCCGCGAACTGTTCTCTGCCGGAAAGTATGAGCAGGCATTGCCGATTATGCGCAAGTTCCTCGCACAGCAGCCTGACAATGCCGCACGAAACTTCTGGTACGGCGTCTGCCTTTATGAGACCGGCCAGAAAGACAAATGCCTGAATTATTTACAAAAAGCAGCCAATAAAAGGATAATCAAGGCATTCCGCTATATGGGCATGTATTATTCCGACATATACGACTACCCTAACGCTGTTGATTGCTACAAAGAGTTTGTAAACGGAATGAAAGCCGACAAAGCATTACATAACGACTCACTTGAGCAGGCATACACCTATAAAGCAGACAGTCTGCTCAAAGTGTATAAAATGTTCCGCAACACACACAAGATATGCTTCGTTGACAGCTTTGCAGTAGCTAAGGATAACTTTCTGCAAACATATATGTTAGATGCATCTGCCGGAAGGATTGATACATATTCATCCTTCTTCGGGACCGACATCGACGGTGATGTATTTCTGCCAGAGACCGAGACTTGCGTGTATTTCAGCCGTAAATCAAACGTGAGCGGGCACTATAATTTGAATAAGGCATTCAAGAACGGCGGCTCCTGGACAGACGCAGACCCACTAGAGATCAGTCCAAACAATGATACACGCTATCCATTCGTCATGAGTGACGGCGTAACCATATACTACGCAGGAAAAGGCCCCGAGTCAATAGGCGGGTACGACATCTTTGTTACTCGCTTCAACCAAAGCACAGGCAACTATCTCCTGCCGGAGAACATCGGAATGCCATTCAACTCAGGAGCGAACGACTATATGTATGTCGTTGACGAAATCAACAACCTCGGCTGGTTCGCTACAGACCGCAATCAACCGTCAGACAGTGTCTGCATATACGTATTCGTGCCCGAGACCACACGAAACACGTACGACATCGAGAGCGACAGTCTGCCGCTTATAGCCCGTGCTTCACGGATAGCCTCAATCGCCGAGAGCCAGAACGACCCCAAGACCGTAGAAGCCGCCAAACAGCGCCTTATGTTATTAGCCTATAGCAAACTACATACAAAAACGAGAAGTGATTTCTCATTTATCATAGACGATTTTACGGAATATCATCAAGCCAGCGATTTCCACTGCAAGGAAGCAGGAGATTTGTTCAACGAATGGCTTGATATGCGCGATAATCTCCACGATGATATACGAAAACTTGAGTTGCAACGCTCCAAATGGACCGAAAGCAACTTAAGGGAACGTGGAAGTATGCGCGCCGGCCTGTTGGAGTTGGAAAAAAACACCGAGGCCCTGGAACGCTCCATAATGGCTATGGAGCTCCGTATTCGCAAGATGGAGATTGACTATTTGTCACGTTAAAAAAGAATGCAATTCCAAAACGACACAATTTGCGCTATAGCGACTCCAAGCGGGGGCGCCCTTACCGTTATACGAATTTCAGGATACAATGCGCTGAAAGCCGCAGAAAGTATATTCATGGCAAAATCTCGCAGACCTCTGTCAAGCCAACCACCATATTCAGCAAGTTTCGGACAAATTATAGACAACAACGGTCAGATCCTAGACGAGGCTATTGCAACTGTATATCACGCTCCACACTCATACACAGGAGAGGACAGTGTGGAGTTTTCCTGCCATGGTTCAATATATATAGCGCAACAAGTTATGTCACTGCTGATTATGAGCGGTTGCAGGCAAGCGTTTCCTGGTGAGTTCACCCAACGGGCGTTCCTAGCCGGCAAAATGGACCTGAGTCAGGCAGAGGCCGTAGCCGACTTGATAGCCTCAAAATCGGCCGCCGCCCATAAACTGGCAATTAACCAGATGAAGGGTGGTTTCAGCCGCAAACTCATCGAACTTCGCGATAAGCTACTCGAACTCACCTCGCTATTGGAACTTGAGCTGGATTTCAGCGAGGAAGACGTACAATTCGCCGACAGAGCACGTCTAGACAGCATAACATCTGATATTGAGCAAACTCTGGCTACTCTATCAACCTCGTTCAAGACCGGCGATGCCATACGCAACGGAATTCCTGTAGCCATAGCAGGCCGTACAAACACCGGCAAGAGCACATTGTTGAACCTTTTGCTAGGCGATGACAGAGCGCTCGTAAGCGACATCCAAGGCACCACACGCGACAGCATTGAGGACACAGTAACCATAGGCAGTACCCTGTTCCGCCTGATTGACACAGCCGGAGTGCGAAACTCCGACGACACAATAGAACAAATGGGCATTGAGCGCACCTTTCAAAAGGTATCGCAAGCCGAGATAGTACTATTCATAACCGACTGCACAAAGCCCCGTACAAGTGATGATATCGAGCTTGAGAACAGACTTCTCACCCTCTGTGAAGGCAAGACACTTATTAGGATTCACAACAAATCAGACCTGCTGAGCAATTTTCCAAAGAGTTCAAGTAAAGACATATATATATCTGCTAAATATGGAATTAATACAGATTATCTAAAGCAAATTCTAGTACAATCAGTCCCTTCGGACAAAACAGACGGCAACGATGTCGTAGTGACTAACATACGTCATTATCAAGCCATCAACCGAGCATTAGCTTGCATAACCAGAGTCCGCGCTGGTCTTTCAGAAGGTATTCCCACCGACCTGCTCAGCCAAGACTCCCGCGAATGCATCCACCATCTCTCAGATATCCTCGGCGAAGTCACAACCGACCAAGTGCTCCAAAATATCTTCTCCCACTTCTGCATCGGGAAATAATAAATGGTACTCATAAAGGTACTCAATTAGCCGAAATCTAACGGAAACAAACTGAAATCAAGGTACTTACAAACCTTATTCCGTTTGTTTCCGTTTGTCATTTTTTGTTTCGGATATTGTCAAATTTGAGCCGATTTGGCACACGATTTGGCACACGTGTGCCAGCGTGTGCCAAGATTTTGGCACATTTTTCAAAAAAGTTACCAAAATGCCCTCGCCGATGACATTCTACAACTATGTTTACACTGATAATTACCTATTATTATTGATGCATTTTCATTTCATTCTAACACCACAATATATTATTAAACTGCTTATACAAAGTGATTTAATGCAAAGTTGCAAGTACCATATATTTTTGTTCAAAATTTTGATAGTTTACCAAAATGTATTACTTTTGCACGGCGATTGGCACACGAATGTCGTGGAAAATGCTACTGGCTTTCATGTCCGATTGCACGATAACACATTGATATATTACTACTTAAAGCTACGCCATCATGAACAAGAAAAAGACAACACCTGCAGCGGATCAGCTTGTTAAACTCCGCAAGAGACAATTGCCTAGTGGCAATACTGCTTTGTTTCTGGACTACACTCAGGAAGATGAACGTATCAGGGAAAGTCTCAACCTTACGCTCCTCGGGGCAAAGACACTTGAAGCCAGAGAGCGCAACAAGGCCACGATGGTAAAAGCTGAGAATCTTCGCCTGCAGAAGGAGCGGGAATTGCTCCGTGGGAAACAGGCAAGGGAGAATCAGGGACCGAAAACACTCTTCCTCCCCTATTACAGAGCTATGGTTGAAGATCGGCACGGCAATCCGGACACTCAGGGAAACTGGGGCAATTGGCGCAGTTGTCTGAGATACCTGGAGGTATATTGCACGGAGAATACCACCTTCGCTGATATTACACCCAAGTGGGTGCTTGGATTCAAGAACTATCTTAACCAGGTCGAGAAGGACACACACAAGCTTCCTAGCAAAGCCAGCAAGAACGGATTCAACGGATTGTCTCAGAGTTCAAAGGTCTCCTATTTCAATAAGCTGAAGGCTTGTCTCAACAAGGCTTTCAAGGAGCATGTCATTGATTACAATCCGGCGGATGCGGTTCAGGGATTCCGCGTTCCTGACACGGAGCGCCAGTACCTTACCATCGAAGAGGTCAAGAAGCTAATGGCGACCGACTGCAAATACCCGCAGCTCAAGAGGGCTTTCCTGTTCGGCTGCATGACAGGATTGAGAAAAAGCGACATACAAAAGCTCACATGGGGCGAGGTCCAGAAGTTCGGGCCATACACAAGACTCGTCTTCCAGCAGAAGAAAACCGGTGGCCAGGAATATCTTGACATACCTGAGGCAGCGGAAGAGTTTCTTGGCGAAAGAGGCGACGCAAAGGCCAAAGACCTCGTCTTCCCATTATTCAAGTATAGTTCTGAAACCTCACTGGAATTGCGCCGCTGGGCCCTGGCTGCCGGAATAACGAAGGATTTCACCTTCCATTGCAGCCGTCACACTTTCGCTGTCCTTCTGCTCAATTCCGGTACTGACATATATACCGTGTCAAAGCTTCTTGGCCACAGAGAACTGGCCACTACGCAGATTTACGCTCACCTGCTCGACCAGAAGAAGCAGGATGCAGTGGCGCGAATCAACAACCTGCTTGGAGACAACAAATAAAATAAGGATATGACTCGCGATGAAGCGGCGATGGCTATCGCCATCATAAACAAAGACTCGAAGCTGGTTGCCAATGCCGTTGAGATTGGCGACAAAGCCAAGCTGACAGCCATCCTTTCGGAAGGTGTCGAGTACGAAGAACTCTGCAAGATGCTTGTCGAGTATCTTGCAGAAGATCCGGATCCCAAGTTGTACGAGTATCTGCTGCACCTTGTGGACGTTTCTGACATCCTCACCTATACACACCAGAACAAAGCATACACATATAGTCCCCTGATGATTGAACTGGCATCTGCTGTAGAAGAACTGCGGAAGACAGCCACAGGCCTCGTTGCCAATTCACACATCAACTACCCACATCTGACAAAATTCTTTGCCTACGAGAAGGCAAACGAGCTTTTTCATAGGGCATATCGGGCAGGATTGCTTACGGAAGAGTACCAGCCTAAAAAGGGTGTTCAGCCCTATCAGCTGAAACTTGTTGCATATGCCATTATTCAGATACTGAATCTCCCGTCCAGAGACAGATGGTGCCGATTCAACGAACAGTGGAACCTGCATGAAGGAAGGCTCTCCAGGGTATTCATCCCCATGACCAAGGGCAATAATATATATAGGATAGTACAGCTGTACCCGGAAGCCGACTTCACTGAGATACTGGCACCGCAGTGCAACCAGGGACAGCCGTTCCATCTGGACATCACGAAGAAACAGGCTGCAAACCTGTTCAACGGCTTGCAATTGGGCGGGTTTCTTGATTCCCATACTCAGATTGAGAATTTCAAAGCGATGCTTGGACTCATCAAGATGCCGACCACACCCATCAACTGGACCGGTTCTTACTACTCCCTTGTTTATTTTGCCAAGATCGTCCTCATGGAGGACAATCCCAAGATATGGCGCATGGTCGAGGATTGGTTCACAGTTGACGGAAAGAAACTTAACCGAGGAACTTTGAAAAGCAAAAGCACGTTCCTTAACAGGAATAAGGACAATTATGGATTTGTTGAAGTGCTGGACGATATTGTCCGCACATCAATAGGAGAATTAGAATAGGACACATCGTACTCCCCGGGTGTCGTGTCTGCATTCCAGACACACACTTTGGGTATTCAAAAACATATTCAAGTTATGATGAACAACAATTCTATCATCTCTCTTTTTGTCTCCGTCGGATTCGCAAATCAAGAGTGAGGCCTACGCCGGGTGCGAGGGTCTCTTCAAGCTCTGGCTGGAAGCCATGAGCGCTTTCCAGTCAACCGTATTGAAGTCCAATGTGCTCTACAGCCGCTTCTGTGAGGACTTCATCAACTCCCATCTGTTTCATGACGCTACGGATTCAGCCTCAAGGAATGGCCACATGGTCAATCTGGGGCGCATCCGTTCTCTTTTGGAGCAAAGAGAGGACCTTGTCAGAAGGTACAGTGCCGGTGAGTTGTCCCAGTCCACCTTTGACTCCTGCATGGAAGAGCTTATGCTCATCCACAAGGGCATCGTCAGGGACATTGTCAGGGATTTCGACTGTCACCTCAGTGCCAAGACTATTCACATGATCACGATGGCGGCCAATGACATTCCATTGTTCAAGAAACAGGTCACCGAGGAGGAAATGTCTCTCCTGTTCAATGAATGCGTTTCATTTGAAAGGAATCTCGTGGCAGACAACAATGGTGTTCTTTCTTATTTCTTCAGCCAGTTGAACTACTATTCGATAATATGCAACCGGTATCAGTCGGTGATTGAGAGCCATCACCTTATTCTGAGCTCTTCGGCAAAGAAATGCCTTACGGCTCACCTGCTTGCCGCATCCCTCAGACAATGGGAAGACAAGGAAAAGCCGGTCAAGCTGAAGGTGGACAGGTGGCTTCCGCTCATAAAAGAAACCATTTTTACAACAGAATGACTCATTAGTTGAAGTATTTATTGATACTGATATTGATATCAATTTTGCTATCAATGCGTTAACTTTTCACCAATAGGAGTACGATGTAATTTCGCCCCTCGAAAGCTCACGGGTTTTCGGGGGGCTTTCTTTTTTCACTGGAAACAACCAAAGTATCACAATTATGGAATTCAGTTCAAAAGAGATTCTAAAACTGATTGAGCAAGCCAGCGGCTTGCCTGACATCCTCGGCAAGAGGGGCGAGTTAACATCACTGATCTTCCAGTTTCACGAAGTGGAGGAATATCTCAAACGCTTCGAGAGCCTCGAAGAGCTCACAAGGCACCTGAAAGAGGTAGAAGACAGAATGTACGTCTGCAAGTCCTACTTGACGACCAACGAGGCGATGCAATATCTTTCGATGAGCAAGTTTACGCTTCTGGAAGCTGCCAAGCGTCATGAACTACCCTACTACACCCCACCGAGCAAGAGTTATTACTTCCTTCGAGAGGAACTTGACGAATGGGTCAACTCCTTCCGTGTGCCATCGCAGAAGGAAATTGACGAACAGGAAAACAACACGGCCAGAAGCTTTAAGAAATAATGAAGAACAGAATAACCGCCCATGATATTTCCCAGCTGAACAACAAGATAGACATGCTTTCCTTGAAGGTTGATTCAATTGGACAACATGACGACGAGAATATCCGTAGCATCATCGGAAGAATAGACAGAATCGAGGATGAGATGAAAGGAACAAGCAATGTCATGTCTTCAAAGGAGGCAGCTGACTATCTCGGGATATCAGTGGCAAAGCTGTACCAGCTCATCAGAAACAGCCAGCTTCCGTTCTTCAAGCCTAACAGAAAAATGTTCTTCGAGAGACACAAACTTGACGAATGGGTGGCGAATAACATCAAATGACAATACAATGGAACCAAGAATAACCCAGGAGAATTTCCATACCATATGGGACTCCATACTCATCAAAGCTACAGACAAATACGATACTCCACCTGAAGTAATACATGTGAGCAATTCTACAATAAGTACATTGGGGAACTTCAGTGCGTCCACAGGCAAGGGCAAGTCAAAGAAGACCTTCAATGTATGCGCCATTGTCGCATCTGCCCTCACCGGAAGCAAAGTTCTCAACTATGAAGCCCATTTCCCTGAAGGCAAGAAGAAGGTGCTGTATTTCGATACGGAGCAGAGCTCGTATCACTGCCACAAGGTGCTTGAGAGAATCAATAAGCTTGCCGGTTTCCCTGCTGACCAGGACTGTGACCTCATTGAGTTTGTCATGCTGCGTGAATACAGTCCTCTTGACAGATGCCAAATAATCGAGCTTGCACTCTCGGAAAGGCCCGATGTCGGACTGGTCATCATAGACGGTCTCAGAGACCTTCTCTTTGATATCAATTCTTCAACTGAGGCAGGGGAAGTGATTGGTCTGCTGATGAAATGGACAAGCCGGTACAATCTGCACATCCACACGGTCCTTCACTTGAACAAGGCTGATGACAATGTCCGCGGCCATATAGGAACCGAGCTCAATCACAAGGCGGAGACCATCCTTCAGATAAGCAAGAACGAGTCTGACGGCAATGTCAGCGAGGTCCACGCAACGCTTATCCGAGACAAGGAGTTTCCTCCCTTCGCTTTTACCATCAACGACGAAGGTCTTCCCGAACTAGCAGAAGGAATTGATCTAAGACCCAAGAAGACCAAGCGTAATTTCGACTACGAGATGCTGGGAGAGGAACTGCATCGTCAGGCTCTTGACATGGCATTTGAAGACGCGCCTGTTCCTGTCGGATATAATGCGTTGCTGGAGCGCCTTGGTGCCGGTTATGCCAGCATCGGCTATGACCGTGCCAGAAACGTGCACGTCAATGTCCTCAAGTTCCTTGTCGCCCATGATATGGTGCAGAAAATAGACAAAGGATATGTTTACAATAGAGATTTTTCATACTCTCCCCGAGTGTGTCACTAGAACCGGTTTGGTTTGGTATGGTGGGCATAGGGCAATCGGACTACAGGACTGCCAGAGGATAGATCACCTAAAATGCGGTTTAGTTTAGTATGGTGTATATAGGGAATCAAACCACTGTACCACTTCTGTACCTAACAGCTCATATGCCATTGACACAGAACAGATAATACATGGAAATAGAGGAATTAAAAAGCATACCCATTGACAAGCTCCTTTCTCATCTTGGATATGAGCCCGTCAACCGAATCAGGGGCGGCACACAGTTGCTCTACCGCTCCCCTTTCCGCGGCGACCGCCATCCTTCATTTTCGGTATCCGTCGTCAAAAATCTATGGCAGGATTACGCAACCGGGACAGGCGGCAACGTCATTGACCTTGCCATTCTTCTGAACGGCAACTGCTGCTTTCATGATGCCGCCGTATGGCTGGAAGAGCAATCCAAGTCATTAGGGATAGGGCCTGTTGGAGTCCTTTCAGTCAGGGACACTTTATCATTTGTCCGTGAGGTCGAACCAGCGATAAACGATGTAAAGGTTACAGATCTCACTCATAGAGCTCTTCTTTCTTATCTGCAATCAAGACAAATTCCAGTGGATATCGGCACAAAGTTCTGTCGTGAAGCCCATTACTCTGTGCGAGGACGGCCATATTATGGAATCTGCTTCCTTAATATATTGGGCGGCATGGAAATTAGGAATGCCTATTTCAAGGGTTGTCATGGTGCCAAGGCTCCTTCCGTTATACCACTGTCAAAGCAGAACCGCTCTGAAGCCTGCTGCATTTTTGAGGGCTTCATGGATTTCCTGTCGTTCAAGACCCTCGTGGCCAAAGGATTCCCCAATCTTATTGATAGTGATTGTATAGTTCTCAATTCCACAAGCATCGTCAACAGAGCCATACCATTCATCGATGTCTATGAAAAGGCATACTCTTTTACTGACAATGATCTGTCAGGACGCATCGCCCTAAAAAGGATTGAATCCGCCTTACCTGGGAAGGTCACTTCCCTATCCGGCATGTATTACGACTTCAATGATTTCAATGACTTTCTCATGCATGGGGCAAGAAACAGCCATTAGGTAATGCGGATTCGTCCGTGTGCTCGGATGAACCAACGAAAGCAACGCAGGGTGTCTTAGTAAGACGAGCAGCTTATTCCGCCATACTCTTCTTTGACGCCGCAGGTAGAAACGAAATAAGATCCATATGCAGACATAAATGAATCTATTCTTATATCATCGAATTTCATAACCTCAAGTCCTCCAATTTCAGGACTTACACTTGGGTCGTATGACTGGGAATTAAAGATTACGCGAGAGAAAATGTATGGGTTAGGTATAACATAGGAGAACGACACTTCAGAATCTCTGGATACCTTCGGGACAAGCATCGTCTCGCATC
>JAZLKB010000077.1:0-20073 GCA_045597365.1 Bacteroidaceae bacterium
GTGAGAGGAATCCGTGCCTCTTCCTCGGTCGCTCGTTCAGTTTGCGCTCAACTTCTTCAAGGAACTCCTGCGTGATGTTTGTGAAGTCGGAACCCTTGGGAATATACGACGGATGAGTCCGTTGGTGTTCTCGTTGGCTCCACGCTCCCAGGAATGGTAAGGTCTGGCAAAGAAGAAGCCCACACTTGTTGATCTGGAAACGCGTTCGTGCTCCGCAAACTGCAAACCGTTGTCGGCAGTGATGGTCTTCACAAGGTCATACTGCTTGAGGCATTCGAGGATGCCGATAATCTGGTCGGCAACTTCCGCAGCAGTTGGGTTTTCAAGTTTCCTGATCCATACTTTCCCTGTTTTCCTGTCGTTCAACGTAAGGATATGCTGGGAGCGGGCTGCTCCGACGAGGAGCTTGAGAAGGTAAGCGGGGGAATATTTATGTCCGACGTTGATACGAAGCTACTCTCCGGCCGGATTTTTGTTTGGAGGTCAGCATCCTGGGCAGCTACCTGCGCGTGAAAGACGAGCCGAAGATGTTCCACGACAGGCTGTTGCGACGGGCATCGGTAACGATGAATGAAAGTGGTTTTATTTTGTCGGATAAACCAAACTGGCTATTTTTGCAACCGTCTGTAGCAAGGGAGCCGACACCGGAGTCCACGTTCATTGAGAAGTGGGCATACTACGTAAGCCACATGAGCAGGATGCGGGAGAAGCCGCCGGTGTATCACTCGACATCATTTGCCAGTGTACTAACCTGCCGTTGGAACAGGTGCGGGCATTGTAATTCCTGCACCATTCCACAGTGAGCGACCCAAAGGCGGCGGAGAACCACAGGGCAAAACACCCTGCAGGTTCTCCGCCGCCTGTCTCAATTTCACAATCCGGAGTCTCAATTTCACAAAATCTATTCCCAATTTCACAATACGCTTGCAGATTATGACAGAAGGACATAAATTTGCGACACACAAGACAACTAATTCTAAACTTCAAACATTTTGAATGAACCGAAACAGCTAAGGAAACTCTCAGATGAGGAACTCAAACAAGTGACAGGAGGAACATCTGAAAATGGGGACAGACAGCACTTATACATCGGTACCATCGGTCACATTGACCACGGCAAGACCACTCTGACTGCTGCCATCACAAAAGTTATGGGAGATCTGCATGCAGGTGATGACTGATGATACAGGCATCTGACCATAAAGTGTACTGATAGTGGTAATGGTACGGCAGGTATTTGTAAAGCGCGGCAGTAACAGACAACGGCTACTATTGTTTATAATACTGTTGACTTACAATCTGTCTGCGGTATCGGCCGGCCGGTCCACTTCCGGAATTACTCCGATAGAACAGGCCGAAGATACCGTATCGGTCGTTATGATAGGTGATGTGATGATGCACGCCAGACAGATGGAACATGACATGAACACGTTTCTGAAAAGTATCAAATCCTATCTGGAGAATGCCGACATTGCCATAGCCAATATGGAATTCAGCCTTGGCGGAAAGCCTTACACCGGTTATCCCCTGTTTTCAGCTCCTGACGAATATGCCCGTTATGTAGCAGGATGCGGGGTGGACATTTTCCTGACGGCCAACAATCATATATTGGACAGATATATGAAAGGACTGGAAAGGACGCTGGACATATACCGTTCTATGAGTGATTCCGTACTTTTCACAGGGATATCCTCAAACGAGGAGGAAAGAAAGGCAACGTATCCGCTTGTAGTGAAAAGCAAGGGTATCAGCATAGCACTCGTAAACTTCACATATGGCACCAATAATATCCAAACCGAGGAATGGCCGGATGTAAACAGAATGGATACCACGGCAGTGAAGGGCGCAATGAGACGCGCAAAGGAAGCTGGAGTGGATTTCATCATCGTTCTTCCACATTGGGGAAATGAATACGAACTCAGGCACAGCAAGTCACAGGAGAACTGGGCCAAATGGTTGGTGGACGAGGGTGCAGACGCGATTGTCGGAGCACACCCGCATGTGGTACAGGACACTACTCATATAAAAGGAGTACCTGTCATTTATTCAATGGGGAATGCCGTATCAAATATGAGCGCAATCAATACCAGACTGGAACTGGCAGTCAATATCAAATTTATCCGCAACAGGAAAACTGGCAGATGCAGGATGATGGAGCCGGAGCTCAGATTCATGTGGTGCACGCTTCCGGATATGCTGACTGAAAGCTACAGCACCATATTCATTGACGAATGGAAGGAAAAGAAGAACGAATGGAAGACCCTATCCGACTATGACAATATGATGGAGACCTACATCAGGGTGCTGCAGGAAACAGGTATAGACGGCCGGACAATGGAGAAATGATTCTCAATTTCACAAAAAGTATTCTCAATTTCACAATTTCCTTGTTTGTTGAAAGCGGAGGACTTATATTTGCGGCATATAAACTTTAAGAAACAAATGATTATGGAACTGAACAAGAACTTCAAGACACTATCGGACGATGAGATGAAACAGGTGCAAGGTGGACTTTACAGAAAACCTTTTGAAAAACAAACTGACTATAATCCCATCGAGAAAACATCGGGAGTTTTAGAAAAAACTAATCTTGAGCAATAAGATGAGAAAATACAACATCATCTTATGCATTATAATACTGATACTGGCATTGGCAGGTCCAAGCCTGATTTTCAGGAGAGCCGAGAATCTGCCAATGCTTCTCAAGTATTATTTCCTCTTCATTGACTTATCGGCAATATGGCTCTCGTTGAAAACAGTCATTGCCGAGATAAGGAATAGAAAGAACTGATTACAGACTCTTACAGGCCAAACGCCTGACGGATACGGTCAACGTAATCCAGTTTCTCCCAAGTGAAGAACTCTATGCCGTCTTTGACGTATGGGGTTCTGCCGAAGTGACCATAGGCTGCTGTAGGCTGATAAATAGGATGACGCAGTTTTAGCCGTTCCTCGATGGCACGCGGACGCAGGTCGAAAATACTGCCTATCATTTTGGCAATCTGACCGTCAGACATACTGACGTGACTCTTTCCGTAGGTATCTACATAAATGCTGATGGGCTCGGCCACACCGATGGCGTATGATATCTGCACCAGAATCTCATCGGCAACGCCGGCGGCAACCATATTCTTGGCTATATGGCGGGCAGCATAAGCCGCGCTGCGATCTACCTTACTCGGGTCTTTGCCGCTGAAAGCACCGCCACCGTGAGCACCTTTGCCCCCGTATGTGTCAACGATAATCTTACGGCCTGTAAGACCGGTATCACCGTTAGGGCCGCCTATTACAAACTTGCCGGTAGGATTCACATAATACTTTATGTCATCATTGAACATAGCCTTTATCCCGGGCTCTTTTATCTTGTCCAGCAGACGCGGGATAAGTATGTTTCTTACATCGTCATTGATGCGACTCAGCATAGCCTCGTCGGCAGCTGCCTGAGCCCCGGCGGTATTGTCGGCCGGCTTGATGAAGTCATCGTGCTGTGTTGAGACAACAATCGTGTCGATGCGGACTGGAGTGCCATCGTCACTGTATTCTACTGTTACCTGGCTTTTGGCATCGGGACGCAAATAGGTCATCACGCTGCCTTCGCGGCGTATCTCTGCCAATGTACGCATCAGGCCGTGTGCCAGGGCAAGTGACAATGGCAGGTATTCGGGGGTCTCTCTGGTGGCATAGCCGAACATCATTCCCTGATCGCCGGCACCCTGCTCCATAGGATCCTGACGGTCAACACCACGGTTGATGTCGGGACTCTGCTCGTGTATGGCACTCAGAACTCCGCAGGAGTTGCCGTCGAACATGTACTCCGACTTGGTGTAGCCTATGCGGTTGATGACGTTGCGGGCGGTCTGCTGCAAGTCGATATAGGCTTCCGATTTAACCTCACCGGCCAGAATAACCTGGCCTGTCGTTACTAAAGTCTCACATGCTACCTTTGAGTTTTCATCGCGGGCAATAAGTTCGTCAAGGACAGCGTCCGATATCTGATCGGCCACTTTGTCCGGGTGTCCTTCGGACACCGATTCGGATGTGAATAAATAAGACATAGTTATATTGTAGCTATCAACTGTTCCTTTTGTCCTGATGTTGCTGACGCTGCTGCCAGCGCTCGCGGGCGTACTGCTGCATGTCGCTGACAGTGTCACTCTCGTCAACTATCTCCAATCCCAGAATGGTTTCAAGAATATCTTCGAGTGTGAGAATGCCCTGAAATGTGCCATACTCATCAATGATTACCGATATCTGCTCCTTCTGTCTGAGCAGCTCGTCCCAGATGTCACCAAGCGATGCCTCCTCGTTGAAGAACAGAATGTCACGGCGGATATCCCCCAATGTGACATTGAACTTGTCATCGGCAAGAAGCTCCAGAGCCTCGCTACGCAGGATGTATCCTGTTATGAACTCGGGCGAGTCGGAATAAACCGGTATGCGCGAATGATGCAGATACTCGTTATCCTTGTAGAAATCCCTGACTGTCAATGACTCGGACGCTATGGCCGAGACTACACGCGGAGTCATTGCATCGTATGCCTTTACATTGTCAAGCTTTATCAGATTCTGGATAATCTTGTTCTCACTTTCCTCGATGACTCCCTCTTCCTCGCCGATATTGGCCATAGCCGACACCTCCTCGCGGCTTACGGCAGCCTCTTCGTCCTTTGGTGTGATGAGACTGCTGACAACCTTGACAAGCAGGACAAGCGGATACATCAGTATTATCAGTATGCTGATAGAGCGCGATGCAAAGCCCATAAGCCTTTTCCAGTATGAGGTTCCTATTGTTTTGGGAATTATCTCCGAGAAGACCAGTATGAGCAGTGTCATTACAGCTGATACTACTCCGAACCATTCACTGCCGAAAATCAGCGTGGCCTGATGGCCTACACCGGCCGAGCCTACGGTGTTTGCTATGGTGTTGAGTGACAGAATGGCCGCAATGGGTCTGTCGGGCTCAAGCTTGAATTTCTTGAAGACTGTGGCAGAACGGTAGCCTTCCTCTTCGCGCATAGTGATAAACGAGAGCGGAGTTGACATAAGCGTTGCCTCAAGGATGGAGCAAAGGAATGACACCACCAGAGCGCCTGCAAGAAATAATATCAAGGCTACCATAATACAGATAAAATCAATTTTGCGAAGGTACTGCTTTTATACGGTTCGTTCAAATAGTTTGGCTAACTTTGCGGAAAAGCTTGGTTTATGTCAACCCATATATATTCATCACCGATATTCGGGCCAGTCATCAGCCGGCGGCTTGGAGTATCATTAGGTATAAACCTGATGCCTGCGGACGGCAAGATCTGTACTTTCGACTGCATATATTGCGAATGCGGCCTCAATGCGGAACGGAGGCCGGCACTGCCGCGCCCGACAAGACAGGAGGTGCGCGACGGGCTGCAGAGACAGTTGGAGAAGATGAGTGCCGAGGGTCCGAAGCCCGATGTTCTGACATTTGCCGGCAATGGCGAGCCCACCGCACATCCCGATTTCCCGGGGATTGTGGATGATGTGATTATGCTGCGTGACAAGTATTTTCCCAATGCCAAGGTCAGCGTGCTGAGCAATGCCACAAGAGTCACCGCTCCTAAGGTGTTTGACGCTCTGATGAGAATAGACAACAATATACAGAAACTGGATACGGTCGATATGGAGTATATCCGTAAACTGGACCGGCCGGTCGGCAAATATGACCTTGAAGCCATAATTGACTCGTTGAGGAAGTTCAACGGGCACGTGATTATCCAGACAATGTTTCTGAGCGGAGAGGTAAATGGTGTGGATTATGACAACACATCCGACAGATATGTCATTCCGTGGATGAATGCCATACAGTCAATACGTCCGGAAAAAGTAATGATATACACCATTGACCGTGAGACTCCGGTGAGCGGCTTGAGGAAAGCCACACCGCAGATATTGGACAAAATAGCTGAACGCCTGCGTATGTCGGGAGTGGAGACCGGTGTCTCGTACTGATACGGGCTGGGGCATTTGAAAAAAGAACGATGAAGACTATTAAGACAGCGTTGATTTCCCTGTTTCTTGCAACAGGTCTGGCTATGCCGGCAAACGGCAGGGACAACAAAAGTATCATACACGATTTGGACAGCATCGTGGGCAGCCAGCTTCCCGCCGGAACCGATATAAGCATCGCCGTGTGGGATCTTGACGGCGACAGCGCGATATACGGTTACCGCGAGAATGTGATGAACCGGCCGGCATCGACAATGAAAATACTTACGTCATTCACGGCCCTGAAAGCATTGGGAGCGGAATATGAGTTCCTGACCACAGTCAAGACCGATGGAATCATCGGCTCGGACAGCATACTCCGCGGCAATGTGTATCTGGTAGGAGGTCTTGACCCGCTGCTGATGGATACCGACATCAGGCAGCTGGCGGCCACTCTTGCCGGCAATGGAGTTAAAAGTATTGAAGGAGATGTGATTGCCGATGTAAGTATAATGGACAGCATATACTGGGGCTCGGGCTGGGCGTGGGACGACACACCCAGCAGTTTCCAGCCGTACATATCGCCGTTGATGGTAAACGGGGGATTTGTCACTGTCTCTGTAAAGCCTACCCAGAAGGGAATGGCTCCGACAGTAAAAATAACCCCTGAGTCGGAATATTACACAGTGACCAACACTTCGCTTAACTATACCAATCCTCTCGGCCCGCTTAAGATTACACGCGACTGGATAAACAACAGGAATACAATTACCATATCAGGAAACTGCCAGAGTGCCTCATCGATTGAGCTGAACATTTACGACTGCAGTAAATTCGCCCTTACACTGTTCACTGAATATCTTACTCAGAATGGCATAAGCTTCAACAATTCCGGATTCGGGAAATGCCCGGACCCCGCCTCAATACTGGCTTTCGCAAGCCATTCACTCAAAGATGTGATGAAAGAGGCTTTGAAGGAAAGCGTCAATCTGGATGCCGAGGCAATGTTCCTGCAGGCAGCCAGGTCCGGAAGATCAAAAAAGCCTACAAGTTTCAGCGCGGCGGCGACCTACGAGGACGCTATGTACAAGCAACTGCTGGGAAAGAGAATACCGGCTTTCAATATTGCCGATGGAAGCGGTCTCTCAATGTACGACTATATCCCGGCATCGATGTTTGTCGAGGTGCTGCGACTGATTTACCACAACAACGAGATGTATGGTATTATCTATGACAGCCTTCCAATTGCAGGCTATGACGGAACCCTGAAGAACCGCCTGAACGGCAGGCCTACATCGAGGAATATCCACGCCAAGACAGGAACAGTGACAGGAGCCTGCACTCTGGCCGGTTATGCCCGAAGCGTTGACGGACGCAATATGGCATTCTGCATAATGAACAGCGGCGCCATTAAAATGGCACCGTCGAGACGTGTACAAGACGCTGTCTGCCTTATACTTTGCAAGTAGTTACAATAACTTGAAACCGTATCCCTCTGCCTGAAGCCACTCGATGGCTCTCGGCAGCGCATACTCCAGATTCTTCCTTGAGCGCAGGGAATCGTGAAAGACGATTATTGAGCCGTTACGGGTATATTTCCTGACGTTTTCAAATACATCCGGCCCGTCCTGCTTACAGCTGTAGTCACGTGTCACCACATCGTAGAATACTATGCGGTAATCCGATATCATATACCGGTACATCCATTTCCGCATTATTCCATGTGGCGGTCGGAACAGGGCCGTTTTGAAAAAGCTGTCACACTTCTTCACATTGTTTATGTAATCGGGAGTGCGCATCTGCATTCCGTGAACGTGATTGAAGGTGTGATTACCGATGGCGTGCCCGCGGTCGGTCACCATCTTGAAGATATCAGGATATTTGCTGACGTTATCGCCTACAACAAAGAAAGTTGCCTTGACACCATATTTGTCCAAGATATCAAGCACCCACGGAGTAACCTCAGGAATGGGTCCGTCATCGAATGTCAGATATACACTGCGATCCGACGGATCCATCCTGAAGATGCCCTTGGGATAGATAGCTTTCAGGAAAAATGTAGGCTGCTCAATAAACATCAGACTTCAGTTCTTCGCTTGAAAGTCACGTACATATCATTGAAGACATCTTTCGTGTTCTTGAGAGTCTCCTGATCTGTATCACATTTCTCCATTAATGGAATAATCAGCCTGTACATAAAGGTCGCGATATCTTCGAAGTCCGACTCGAAGAGACTGAGCCGTGCGTTGTCAAGTGACAGATACCACTGCATCTCGGCAAAGTAGTCGGTTGTCATCTGACTGACTATCTCCATAGCTTTATTTGTCTCACCAAGCTCCAGATAATCGGAGGCGATAACGTGGGAATAGCCCATCAGGCTGTGGTGCAGCAGGTCACTTGAGATGCCCTGGTCACATCTGTCAAGAATATCGCGGGCTTTCTCCTTCTCACCCTTCGCAATAAGCTCGTCGGCAAGCTGTGCGAACAGTCTGCGATGGCTGTAGCACATACGGCGTATGGTCTCATCAAGATACAGATCCGGATTATCAAGCCCTCCGAACTTGAACTTCATAAGATTGTCGTACATCTTGTCGGTATCGATGACATAGCCGTCGGATCTTACACTCTCGTCGGTATAGCCCAGCTCTTCCCAGTTGAAAGGAGTGATACGGTATGCAAGGCCTTCAAGCACAAAGTACGGATCAAGCCCCAGATGATTCTCTCTGCCTACAGATGTAGCCATATACAACGGACGTTCCCAGTTGCAGTATGCCAGCATCTCAAGCATCATGAGATCGTTTTTGTATATCGATGACTTACCTTTGAGCGATATCATCATCTTGTCCGGCATCAGCTGCTTGGTCTCCTCGCGGGTGGCTCCTTTATACTCATCAGGAATCATCATACCGGAATTGAGAATGGCATCCTTATCCAACTTGAGCCAGACTGTGTCGGTAGGAATGATATGATACTTGCGTACCCAATACTCCAGGACGGTCTTCAGCTCGAACGAGTTGTAGATATTGTCTCTCTCAGCCTGGGTCTTGGCGCTCTTGAGCAGACGCTCCTTGTCGGATGGAGAGACGCTGACATAGTCATTGGTGCCGGTCTCGTAATCGATACGGCTGTATTCGATAGGAACAGACGGAGACTCGTATGCAGGACGCTTCATCTGGTCGATGTACCAGTCTGTCATAAGATAGCTGAGGTTGCAGACACGGGTGTCGGTACGGAAGCCCTCGGTATCAAGGTTGTACCAGAGAGGGAATGTATCGTTGTCACCATTGGTGAATATGATAGGATTGCCCTTCTCCGGAAGTGTCATCAGATAGTTCTGACCGAAATCACGGCAGGTATAACGTCCGCTGCGGTCGTGATCGTCCCAAGTCTGACTTACCATCTGTATCGGAACCAGAAGACACAATACCGCAGCAACCACAGGAGCGGCCTTTGAGCCCATCAGCCTGCGCAGGAGTGAGCATACGCCCAGTACTCCAAGTCCTATCCATATTGAGAACGCATAGAACGAGCCGGCGTATGCATAGTCACGCTCACGCGGCTGGAGCGGTGTCTGGTTCAGATAGACTACAATTGCCAGACCTGTCATAAAGAACAGGCAGAAGACTACCCAGAACTGCATTACGCCCTTGCGTCCCCTCCTGAGCTGCCATACCAGACCGATCAGTCCCAGCAAAAGCGGTAATCCGTAGAACACATTATGTCCCTTGCCTTTGAATGAGTCGGGCAGAAGCCTCTGGTCACCAAGTAACATACGGTCAATGAAATTGATACCGGTAACCCAGTTTCCCCTGTTGAGTTCGCCATAACCCTGAAGGTCGTTCTGACGTCCCACGAAGTTCCACATAAAATATCTCCAGTACATGAAATTGACCTGATACCTGACAAAGAATCTCAGATTCTCAAGCTGTGTAGGAACCTTTATCTTCACATTGCTGCCAGCCCGGTTATAGATGACTGTCCTGCCTTTGATGTCGGCCCAGGACTCATACTGCCTTATGTGATCGGGAGAGCTGCTGTACATACGCGGGAACACCATATTCTGCGCGTATTTGTAATTGCGGCGCATATCCTTTACATAATAGCTGTCCTTCTCGTCCGAAGCCGATTTCTCCTTGCGGCCATAAAGTTTGCCGTCCTCGTCAAAATCGACATAATACCCGTCGGCTCCTGCGTGATACGAGAGCTGTGAGGCGTACGACTGTCCGTAAAGCAGAGGTCTTGAGCCGTACTGCTCACGTGCCAGATAATCACCCAGGGTGAATACATCCTCCGGAGAGTTCTGATCCATCGGTGGATTGGCGGTTGAGCGGATTACTATCAGTGCATACGATGAATAGCCTATTGTTATGCACATCACACTCAGCATTATAGTATTGAGAATGCGTGGAGAAGGCTTTTTCCCATCGCTTATCGACTTGCTGAACAGATAGAATGCCAGTACCGCCAGCACTACGATGCCGAAGATTATCCCGCCGGCCTTGTGACCATAGAAAGGAATACCTGTTACAGCAATGGCAGCCAGGACGGATAATTTCATTCTGGCGGCACTGCTGGCCTTCTGGCTCTCATAGACGCCCCACAGGATTACAGCTACCAGCAATATCAGATAAATGATCAGGCCTGTGTTGAACCTGCATCCGAGACCGTTCACAAACAGCAGCTCGAACCAACCGCCCACTTTGACTATACCAGGAACCATTCCATAAAGGACAGCCGCGATAATCACTCCCGAAATGACGATGGCCACCAAGCCTCCGCGCCAGTTTGGATTGCTGCTCTTGTTGAAATAGAACACAAGCACAATAGCGGTGATACACAGCAGGTTGAGCAGGTGGACACCGACAGATATGCCGATTATGTATGCTATGAGGATAAGCCAGCGGTCACTGTGCGGATTAGCTGCATCCTCGTTCCACTTCAATATGAGCCAGAACGTTATCGCGGTACAGAAAGACGAGTACGCATATACCTCGCCCTCGACTGCGCTGAACCAGAAGGTATCACTCCAGGTGTAAGCCAGGGCACCTACCGCGCCTGCCGCCATAATGGCTACAGTCTGCCATCCGTCAGGCTCATTCCCATTGCGGCATACCAGAGCTTTGGCAAGATATGTGACAGTCCAGAACAGGAACAGAATGCAGAACGCGCTCAACAAAGCTGACATGACATTCACCATCATCGCAACTTTGCTGACATCGTCGGTCAACTGTGAGAACAGGTTGGCAGTAAGCATAAAGAACGGTGCTCCAGGCGGGTGACCGACCTCAAGTTTGAAACCTGTCGTAATGAATTCCGGGCAATCCCAGAAACTGGCCGTCGGCTCTATGGTCATGCAGTATGTCACCGCAGCCACCACGAATACCAGCCAGCCGATAATTGTATTAATCCGTTTATATCCCATAATTATGCAATTACTTACTGTTCCTATAAATCAGAACCGATGTCACTGCGGAAATGCTTTCCCTCAAACTCAATCAGACGCGCACCGGCAAACGATTTCGCCAGAGCCTCCTCTTTATCGGCACCGTATGAGCTTACGGCTATCACACGGCCTCCGGCTGTTACTGTACGCCCCTCGGAGTCGAGCGCGGTTCCGGCGTGGAACACTGTGCTTTCAGTTACTTGCCCGATTCCTGAGATCGGGAAACCTTTCGCGTAATGTCCCGGATAGCCTCCGGATACCAGCATCACACATACAGCCGAGCGTGAATCAAACTCAATCTGTCTCTTGTCAAGATTACCCTCGGCGACACCCTCAAGCAAATCTACAAGATCCGACTTAAGTCTGAGCATCACGGTCTCAGTCTCGGGATCGCCCATACGTACATTGTATTCGATTACCTTCGGATCACCGTTAACGTTGATAAGACCGAAGAATATGAATCCCTTATACTCAAGACCCTCCTCGGCAAGACCCTCGACGGTAGGACGTATTATGCGTTCCTCGACTTTTCCCATCCACTCCTTGTCGGCGAAAGGTACCGGCGAGACCGATCCCATACCGCCGGTATTCAGTCCGGTATCGTGTTCACCTACCCGCTTGTAATCCTTTGCCTCAGGCAGAATCTTATAGTTCTTTCCGTCGGTCAATACAAAGACCGAGCATTCTATTCCGCTCATGAACTCCTCTATCACGACACGCGATGAGGCTCCACCGAACATTCCGCCCAGCATCTCCCTCAGTTCCTTGCGTGCCTCGTCAAGAGTCGGTAAAATCAGAACGCCTTTCCCGGCACACAGGCCATCTGCCTTCAAAACGTATGGAGCGTCCAGTGTCCCTAGAAATTCAAGACCTTCGTCCAATGTATCAGCTGTAAATGTACGATATGCGGCTGTAGGAATGCCGTGACGCATCATAAACATTTTGGCGAAATCTTTGCTTCCCTCCAATTGGGCCGCAGCTTTGGTCGGACCTATCACCGGAATACCTGCAAGACGGGCATCATTCTTGAAGTAGTCGTTGATTCCCTTGACCAGAGGATCCTCAGGACCTACCACGACCATATCGATGCCGTTCGACAATACAAAATCGGAGATTCCGGCAAAATCGTCACTTTTGATAGCCACATTCCGGCCTACCAGAGCAGTGCCGGCATTTCCGGGAGCTATGAACAGTTTCTCGGTACGCGGACTCTGCGCTAATTTCCAAGCTATGGCGTGTTCCCTGCCACCGCTGCCAAGGAGTAATATTCTCATTTCTTTCTGTTTTTATAGTCACGCTTTTCAAAATTCTTTCCA
Organism: Bacteroidaceae bacterium; assembly: GCA_045597365.1. GTDB lineage: Bacteria > Bacteroidota > Bacteroidia > Bacteroidales > Bacteroidaceae > Colenecus. The sequence goes on from JAZLKB010000077.1 coordinate 12,718, forward strand.
GCCCTGCCCTTTCCATCGATTGGCTTGTCACGGAACGGCCTGCGTGGTCTGTCACCATCGGCAGGCTTGTCACGGAACGGTCTGCGGGGTCTGTCACCATCGGCAGGCTTGTCGCGGAACGGCCTGCGGGGTCTGTCACCATCGGCTGGCTTGTCACGGAACGGTCTGCGGGGTCTGTCACCATCGGCAGGTCTGTCGTGGAACGGCCTGCGGGGTCTGTCACCATCGGCTGGCTTCTCGCGGAACGGCCTGCGGGGTCTGTCACCATCGGCTGGCTTCTCGCGGAACGGTCTGCGGGGTCTGTCACCATCGGCTGGCTTGTCGCGGAACGGTCTGCGCGGCTCTTCACTGCCATCAGCACTCTTACTCTTGAGCTTCTCGGCCTGAGCCGCCTGGTGACGCAAGGTCTTTCCACGATGCTCCGACGAGTTTTCCTTGTGCAGTTTGGAGCCTTCCGAGCGGAAACTGTCGTATCGGCCGTCAAATATCTCGTATTTGCGGAACTCACAGGCCAATGCCCCGTTGAAAAGCGGGATTTTGACCGAAGGCTTAAGACCTATCTTATCAAAATATTCCTGATGATTGCATATTACCCAAGCTTCCGAGCCGTGGAAAGCATGCTTCAGACGCTCACCCAAAGTCTCATAAAGCATAGGGATGTCACCTTCCTTCAGGCGCTCGCCGTATGGTGGATTCGTAACCATCAGCGTATGCGGCTCCATCGGCTGGAAATCCTTGATTTCACGGGTGTCGAAAATTATCGAATCCGACAGACCGGCTGCCTTTGCATTCCTGCGCGCTGTAAGTATGGCCTTTGCATCCTTGTCAAAGCCGTATATTTTTCCATCAAAATCCTTCTCTTCTGAGTCATCGTTGTATATGGCGGTGAACAGATCGCTGTCAAAGTCATTCCACTTCTCGAAAGCGTATCTGCTGCGGAAAAGTCCGGGAGCCATATTGAAGGCGATAAGGGCAGCCTCGATGGGCAACGTACCCGAGCCGCACATCGGATCCACGAAATCGCCCTGTCCGTGCCACCCGGCAAGAAGCAGCATACCGGCGGCGAGCACCTCGTTCAAAGGAGCCTCCATCGTATCCTGACGGTATCCTCTGCGATGCAGCGACTCGCCCGAGCTGTCCAGCGACAAGGAACAGTCGTCGTTCGATATATGAATGTGGAAAACAATATCCGGATTAGCAACGCTTACATTCGGTCTCTGCCCCTCTTTATCGCGAAAATAATCGGCAATGGCATCCTTGACTCTGTAGGCCGTAAACTTGGAATGAGTGAAGTCCTCGCTGTTCACTACGGCATCAACCGCAAAACTGGTCGATGTAGTCATATAGTCGGACCACTCAACCTTACGGCAAATGTTATAGACCTCATCGGCACTCGATGCCTTGAAATGTTTGAACGGCTTCAATATCCTGAGCGCTGTACGCAAATGGAAATTTGCCTTATACATCATAGCCTTGTCCCCGGTAAAAGAGACCATACGGTTGCCAATCGCTATGTTATTGGCCCCAAGCTCTGTCAACTCCTTTGCCAAGACCTCTTCCAGTCCTTGGAATGTCTTGGCTATCATTTCAAACTCAGCCATCTACTAGTTATTTCCTATATGGAAAATTATAATCTGCAAAGAAACAAAAAACATCGATACCCTACAACTAGACAGATATTAAAACCGACACACATCGGCATACTTAACAAATAATGTTATTTTTGCAGATAAATAAACCAACGTAATGGCTGTCTCCAGAATAATATCAGTAAAGCTGAAACTGGCATTAAGGTGTCACATATTGAATCCTTTATGGCACGACAGAATGACCAGACGCCATACCAGACAGCAGAGAGAGTCTGAGATTGTATGCCGATATATCACAGAGCACCACCTCAATGCGGCCGGAAAGGCTGGAAGCCGTGACACCGGCAAAGGGTATCAGGAAGACTGGCATATATGGAGTATCTGGCTGCAGGGTGAAAGAAACGCCCCACACGTGGTAAAAGCCTGCCTCAAAAGCATCAGGAAATATTATCCGGACAGGCTGATTGTGCTGGACAAGGACAGCATACCTGAATACATCAGCCTGCCTGACACTATAATGGAAAAATACCGGAGTGGAAAGATACGCGACTGCCACTTTACCGATATCTGCAGGATAGAGCTCCTGCATACCTACGGCGGATACTGGATGGATGCAACCTGCTTTATGACAGCGCCTATCCCAAAGACTGTTGCCGATTCCGGTTTCTTTATGTTTCTGGCTGGGAATATCAACAGCAATACTCTTGTGCAGAATTGCTTCATAGCATCAAGACGCGGCTCCCTGCTGCTTGAAAAGTGGAGAGCGGTTGTACTCGATTACTGGATGACCGAGGACAGCGCGGTGTGCTATTTTGTGCACCAGTTAATTTTCAAGACACTGGTTGAGAACGACAAGGAAGCGGCATACTGTTTTGGGCGAATGCCGAAAATCAATCAGGATCCGACACACCTGATATGGTACGAATATGCTGACAAGGCATTCGACTCCCATCTGATAGAAGACTTGAATGAAAAAGGCTTCTTCTATCAGAAGACATCGTGGAAAGATACAGAAGCTCCTGTTCCCGGGAGTTTCAAAGATTGGATACTTCATAACCGATGACTGACAAAAGGACTGATATGGACAGACACGCATACCTGATTCTGGCTCATAAGAATATCTGGCAGATACAGATGCTGCTGGCATCACTTGACCATGAGCTCAATGACATTTACATACATCTTGACAAACGTGCTGACTTCGATTATGAGCCGTTCCGGAATGTATGCAGGAAAAGCCGTGTCTGTTTCATCAACCCGCGCATCAGAATACACTGGGGCGGAGTTAGCATAGTACGTGCCGAAATGGCTCTTCTGACCGAGGCGGTCAAGACAAGCCACATTTACTATCACCTGATTTCCGGAATGGATCTGCCGATAAAAAGCCAGGACGAGATACACCGTTTTTTTAAAGAGCACCAGGGAAAAGAGTTCATCAATATATGGGAAATCGAGGAGCACACCCTGAAGCGTGTGCAGTATTTCACACTCTTTCCCGAAGGCAGCAGGTTTTTCCTGACCAACTGGCTGAACCATACATTCAAGGCTCTGCTGGCATTATTGGGCATCAGACAAAACCGCGGAATTACATTCTGCAAAGGCTCGCAATGGTTCAGCATTACAGACGGACTCGCACGTTATGTTGTAAGCAGGAGCGACTGGGTCGGGAAAGTATTCCGCCACTGTACACTATGCGATGAGATTTTCCTGCCGACAATCATCGCACAGAGTGAATACAAGGACAGGCTGTTCAACAGTGAGGCGACAAGAAACACCACAATCAATGACAGCAATATGCGGCTGATAGACTGGAACAGAGGACCCAGCATACGTCATCCGTGGGTATTCACTATTGATGATCTGGATATGATACGTAATGCCTCACAGCTTTGGGCACGCAAATTCGATGAGAGTGTTGACCGCGAAATAATAACTGAAATATGCAGACTTTACGGAAAAAGCGGAGAGTAGGCCATCGGCCAAGAATAATCCTGATTCTTCTGGCAATTATGCCTTTGCTGGCGGGTTGTAGAAAAGATGTATCACCAAATACAGGAGGCGGCATCGAATACGTACAAACCCCGATGATTCCAAGTGCTGCACCGGCAACCGGCTCCCCCAACGTTCCGGAATATATTGTCTTTGCCGGAGATACCATCCGCTTTGACAGGGATGATATGTATGAGCGTATGGACCGTGAACTCATAGCTTTCACTTACTCGCATTCATTGTCTGTCCTCATGTTGAAACGTGCGCCGAAATATCTGCCTCAAATAGAACCGATTCTTGAAAGATGCGGCATTCCTGACGATTTCAAGTATCTTATGGTCATTGAGAGCAATCTTGACCCCCGCTCCTACTCCTCGGCCGGTGCGGCTGGACTCTGGCAATTCACCCAGGCCACAGGAAAGCAATACGGACTTGAGATAAATTCCAACGTCGATGAGCGGTATAACACTGAGAAAGCTACGGTTGCCGCCTGCAGATATCTCATGGATGCATACGGCAAATACGGAGACTGGCTCACGGTAGCCGCCAGCTACAATGCCGGACAAAACAGAATCACCAAAGAAAAAGCCCGGCAACGACAGAATAGAGCGACCGATTTATGGCTGCCTGCCGAGACCTCACGTTATATTTTCAGAATTCTGGCAGCAAAGATGATGTTCACAGCTCCGGAACAATTCGGATTCGATGTGAGACCTGAGCAGAAGTACCGGCCGATGCCCTGCAGCGACACCATTGTTGTGACAAGACCCATCTCCGATCTGGCAGCATTCGCCCTGCGGCACGGTGTTACATATCTTGAGTTGAGGACAGCAAACCCCTGGCTGTTGGAGCAGCAGCTTAAAAACCAGTCCAGACGTGAATACAGAATAGCCATCCCGGATAAAACAAAGAACCGGAGCAGTCGCTGACTGTTCCGGCCTCCGGTTTTTATGGGAGAGAATTGAGTGCTTACTTTGTAAGTTCCTGTATGGTTGTCATAGTCTGCCAGCTGTCGAGAATCTCGCTGAAACGGTCAACATAGATACCTGTGAGAGCTGAGATACGATTCTGCTTCTGCTTGTCGGTCAGCTTGTCAGACTCGAGGATCTGCTCCGACTCAACCATAAATCTCTGGCAGAGAAGGGTGTAGTAATAAGCTTCTTCAGGATTCAGGTTCGCTGCGACCTGTGCGATTGTTGACTCACCTTCGGCGCTTGTCATTGCGTTGGTGTTGATACTTGATGTCAAAGCTGCTACTGCGATTGCTACTGTCAAAAAAATCTTTTTCATAATTCTTATTTTTTATTTGTCAAACTTCTTTTCTGTTTGCCGGAGGTGTCGTTTCGTCCGGCGTTCACATATAAGATGCAGCAAACGCAAAAAGGTTAATTCGCCAAGTTGATATTTGGCTAAATTTAACATTTATCTTAAATTACAGAAAATAGATATTTTACAGCTATCTAACTATAGATATGGTGTTTACGTGTTCTGTTCGACGTTCGAACATTTAAAATATAATTTAGATTTTAGCAATTAATGATCAACATTTCCGACGACAAATCGCAGATGAGGCTTTCCCGAAAACGAAAGCGATGGCGGCACCGACAGCAAAACCTGTCATTACATCACCGAAGAAATGCTTGCCTGCAAAGATACGGCTCAGTCCCACCAGGAAAGCCCAGATTAAAATACAGACCGTATATGCATTATACCTGCGCGTCTTGTCATTCCTGAAAACCATAGCGGAACATACCGCGATGCCGGCAGCATTAGCTGCGTGTGCCGAGAAAAAGCCATACGGTCCCCCGCCTCCGACAAGTACTCTCAATCCTCCTGCCAGCATTTCCTCATCCCAGCACGGCCGGAGTCTCTCAAAAAACGCCTTTGAGAGATTGCACAGTTGGTCACAGCATACAACGGCCAGGATTATTGAAACAACGCCAATGGCTGCACGCCGCCAGCCAAGATTTCTGAAAAGGAATACGACAATGATGAGATACATTATATACCATACCTCCCTGTTCGAGAAAAACAGCCACATGGAATCGGACCAAGGGCAGTGCAGCGAGTTGATGGCAAGCGTCACTTCCTTGTCGATATGATGGCAAGACTGGAGAAAATGGTAAATAAATGTTGCGGAATCCATTTGAATCTACTTATAGTACCCGCAAAGGTATGAATTATCAACCTATTTTTTTACCTTCGCGAAGTTATTGCTAGCCTGATGAAAAAAATAGCGGCACTGACGATGGTCAGAAACGATGATTTCTATCTGAAGAAGTGGGTGGAATATTACGGAAGGGAGCTCGGCAAGGAGAATCTTTATATCTTCTTTGACGGTACTGATCAGATTATTTCAGATTTCTGCGATGGAACCAATGCCGAATTGCATGAGAAGATAGGAAACCAGGTGATAGAGGCTGAAAAGGGCCGTTTGAGATTTCTGTCAGGAAAAGCGGCGGAACTTCTGTCAAAAGGTTACGATATGGTAATTGGTGTCGATGCCGACGAGCTGATAATTGTCGATCCCAAAACAGGAAAAAGCCTCGCTGAATATCTCAGTGAGCAGGAAATAGATTACAGCATATCGGCTTTAGGACTGGATTTCGGACAGAAAATCGGAGAGGAAGATGACATTGCCGATGATATTCCGTTCCTCAGACAAAGACACTACGCCCAGATCGGCACACGATATTCAAAGCCGTCGATAGTGGCAAAACCCTGTATATGGGGTTCCGGATTCCATCGTATTAAAGGACATAACTTTCATATAGTAAAAGATCTGTATCTTTTCCACTTCGGATATTTCGACAAGAGGCGTCTGGAGTACCGCTTTCAGGATCAGAACAGGATTGAGCAGGGCTGGGGCCGGCACATGCAGAAAAGGTCACGCACAATAAACTATGTGACAAAACTGAAAGCCAGAAATTTTGACTGCTGGACACGTTTTGCCAGACACTGCCAGAATCTGATACGTCCGCCATATGCCCTGAACAAACCGGCAATGTTCGAACTGCGGATTGTGGTCCGCATACCGGACAGATTCCAGAATATTATCTGACAATGATGACCCCGGGCGGGAATCGAAAACGTGAACCGGTCTGAAATGAGTTGAACGGGTTTGAAAATGGCGACCACATGTTGCAAAGTGATAATCGGCAGATTATAGGTAGTTTTGAACCTTCTTCGATTCTAGTACGGAGCCAAGAATAATCAATATATTTCAGCTAAGTCGCCAAAAATTTTACACCTTTGAGGTGTGCTAAATGGCGGATTTATGGCGACTATTGAATTTTCATTTTCCGGTAAGAAGGACATAATTACGGGTAAACATGAGATTTTGGTCAGATTTTTCCACGGAAGAATTAATCAGAGAGGAAAAACGAACCTATACGGACATTCTAACGACTGAGATTAAGACAGGCAAAGGTTCGTGATTCGCAAGGTCCGTATGATGACAGTTTACATCAGAGCATTATATATCGTTAGTAATATGGGTAAAGTGTATTATATTGATGGCGGTGTCTATTCTACGACAGGGAACTTATATACAAGGTATATCTCGGCCGGTGATGATTACTGCCCTGATGGAGCAATCGTAATCACACCTCCTAACGGAGCGCTAGAAATAACCAAAAATACCGGATCGATATTTGACACGTACCACGTGAAGAGCTTTGTGACTGCATCCGGTATTGATGTCGGGAACATTTATGCTTTCAAAAATATATATCAGTTCACCATTGATTCTTACTATAAGAATCGAGATATGCTGAAT
>JAZLKB010000078.1:0-8679 GCA_045597365.1 Bacteroidaceae bacterium
CATCTTTTCAAGGTCTGTCGTCAAAACACCGAACTTGTCCTGAAAAACAACGCCGTTTTCGTTGATAATACAGACGAATACACTATTTTTGTGCACGTCAAGACCACATACTTGTCTCATAGGCAAAACAATTTTTGGGACGATGAGCCCGTTTAACAATAATAATATTGCGGCACGCCGTGAGGCATTGACCGCTCGCCTTCAAAGATAGTATGTGGTTTTGATTTTTATCTCAACGGGCGTAAAAGACGCGGATTTTATATAAGTTTGTGCGGTATGAAAGTAGCGATATTAGGTTACGGCAATGTCGGTATGGCGACATTCCACACATTTATGCACATGCCCGAGATTCACGAGCTTGTGCTCTGCGGGCGCAACAAGGTTAAAATCGAGGGTGAACTGGCCGATTTCAAGGACAGTCTCGCACTCAACTCCGATATCAAGACAAGAATACGGGGCGGCGGGTATGAAATGACCGCAGGTGCTGACATAATAGTCTATACTATCGGCCCGAGCGTATCAGCTCCCAACGCCGACCGTCTGTCCCTCGCTAAAGTCAATATAGATATTGCGCGCGAAGTTTCCGAAGAGCTGAATAAATACAACAGGGATGCGATAATCATAGTGATAAGCAACCCTGTGGATGTTCTGGTAAGCGCATTTATGGATTTTACGGGCAGATCCCGCGAGAAAGTAATCGGCACAGGCACACTGCTCGACTCGGCCAGACTCAGACGCTATCTCGCCGAGATGCTTGACATACAGCCGAGGGATGTCTCGGCATACGTTCTCGGAGAGCACGGAAACTCATCGTGCATAATATGGAGATGGACCTCGGTAATGGGAATGCCTGTTGAAAGGTTTCTCTCTTCTCTGATTGGAATAAATGTAAGTCTGTCAAGCGACAAACTTCTTGAGGTTACAAGACGCGCAGGATTCAAGATTGTCGAGAATAAAGGCTCAACCTCGTTCGGAGTAGCAGCCGCAGCCGCGCAGATAGCAAACGCAATAATACACGACACTCACCAGATACTGATTGTATCAGTACCTCTTAAAGGCGAATACGGCATTGACGGCGTAGCACTCTCCGTTCCCTGCTATGTAGATTCCTGTGGAGCGACAGTCATCACCAGTACGACTATGACAACCGAAGAGCTTGACGCCCTTGCAGCCTCGGCCGATGTCATCCGCAGCAGTTCCTTATTCTGAAAGGTGACTTCCCATCCCTGAGGCTTCATTGCCGGCGGCATCCAGTCTGAACAGCATAATTGACGGGTTGTCGGCAGTACACGGAGTCCACGCACCCTCGTCTGCGCCATTCGGGTCACCATAGCGCGCAAAGTTGGTCCAGGCAGTCAGCATCTTCTCGGACAGGCCCCAGTCGCCCCTGGTCCAGGGCCGCCAGCTGTGACGCATCGACTTGAAGAAATACCACAGGTCAGATGAATGGAAGGCTCCTTCAAGCCTTGTAAGCGGACTGTCCTCGTCGGTGCTCTCCTGATGAGCCTTCCGCGCCTCCGGGTGCGAGTTGTCGTCCGGAAGCGGACGCGCGAACTCGTATGCCCAGGCCTTGCCACCCATCGCCTCGCGGTTAAGACAGAAGTCAATTATACAGTACATCGAGGCTGGCCCGGGATTTTATATACGGTTTCAGTACCGAAGCATTTTTCAGATGATACGGATTCTCCGAGAAAGCCTTCAGCGCATCTTCACTTTCAAAAACGATATCAAACATGAAATCACAGTTTGACGACTGAAGTCTCCCTTCATAGACCACGTCCATGCTGATGATTCCCGGAACCTTGCCCAGCAATGCGTTGCAGTCATCGCATGCTGTCCGTATAAGGGCTTCCCTCTGGCTGCCTTCCAAAGAGTCATTCAATGTCCACATAATGATGTGTCTGACAGGCTGCGTCTGTCCGGAGTCTTTGGACGCACATCCGAACATTACGAGGGATGCCGTCAGAATAATCAGTAGCTTCTTCATAATGCTGCAAAAGTATAAAAATTATTCGAACCGGTATTTTTTGCCGTTGATGATGTAAAAGCCATGCTGTGGTGTAGTTACCGCGCGGCCGTACATATCATAGATTATTGTATCGTCAGCTCTCTTTTCGGGGAGGGAGACTGAAGTCGTAGGATTATCATTCGTGTAACAGCCGTTGTCATAATAGACCTGCTTGCCAAAGAACGATGGATAGAGTTCCTCGCCAAGCGTCTGACAGAAAACAATTACGCTCTGGTCACCGTTCAGTTTCCAGGCAATCTCACCATCTGACATCTGCTGCTCGGTCACAAGCGTCTCACCATCGGCCACCTTGTCATAAAGAACTGTCGAGAAAGCGTTTTCCACTCCGCTTCCTGCAGCGGCCGTTCCTGTAATGATGGAACCCTTGGTAGCAGCATCAGAAACTATTTCACCTGTGTTATAGACATTGGCAACCTTGGCTGCAGCAGCGGCAGAATACAGGTAAGCGATACCAGCCACATTTCCAGTACCCGCAATGTCAGCGCGGTTATATGAATTCGATATACTGCCGGCTGCAGCCTGTACGTATGCGCTGATTCCGGCTGCACAGGTGCTTGATGCACTGATTCCGCCATAGTTGGCACAGCGGTCAACAGTTGTGGCGCCATTCATGTATGCAACGATTCCTGCCGCATACTGTTTGCCGCTGACCTGAGCATTGCTTATACATCCGGAAATGGACGATGCCTTTGCGTATGCTGCAATTCCGGCTGCGTAGTTGCCGGTAGATATTACAGTTCCGCTGACACTGAGATTGCAGACAGATGCTCCCTCTATGTATCCGAACAATGCCTGGTATGTTTTGGTCGAATTGATGTAAAGTCCGTCAATCCTGTGACCCTGGCCGTCAAAACTGCCCTTGAAAGTCGTTGAGTTGTTTCCTATCGGTGTCCAAGGGAAACCGATCAGGTCAATGTCGTCGGTAAGAACCGCATTGCCGTTGTTGCCGTCATTGATATGCTGTGCGAACCAGGCCAGTTCATAGCCGGTACCAATCTGATAGACGTTGTCAATCAACGCAGGCTCGCTGATGCTGTCTCCGTCCCAGTTGAAGGCCGTAACCCGGGGCAATTCAACATTGACAGTTATTATTGGTTCGGATGTCATATCTGTCATAATGCTGCCACGGGTGTATCCAAAGCCAGGGGCGGTGACTTCATAGTTGAATTTGCCGTAATATTTCAAAGGATAGCGGCCCAATGAATCGGCAGTGATGACATTGCCCTTGCGGTCTGTCACAACTACTTCTGCACTGTCGGCGTTGGTCACATTGACCTTAGCCAGAAGTTGGATGACCGTTACCGGAATATTGACATCGGGCACTGCACCGAAATATGTCTTGTGTGATATGGCAGTGAAGTTGGGACTGCGGCCTCCAATCTTGTCCAACAGACGGTGATTGCCTATCGGGTCGCCGAAACCGTTCACATGCAGCACGCCTTCGCTCAGGCGGATGGTGTCGCTTGCATTGTCCGGTATGGAAACAGTCACAGCCTGCGCCGATGGAGTACCTGCAAAATTGTACTGGTTGCTGCCCAGAATCAATGCTGTTCCGGTAGGAACGCCATTGTAAGTGATGTATGCCGACATGTTGTATATGCCCGCCATCTTGTTTGCCGGATGATACAGTCCGCTGTACTGCACCTTGACCTGATCGCCCGGACAGAACACGTCGCTGCCGGGATTTGAGACATTGCTGATTGTCCGTTTGACAGGCTTTGCCGTGAACACCTGATACACGTGACCTCCATCAGTTCCTGTAAGTCGTACAATCTGACGGCCGCGGCGCAGCTTCAGGGTATATGTTGAATCCTGTCCGGCAACTTCCTGGAAACCGTTTTCGTATGAAACGCCATTCTCACTGATGATAGGGTAGCAGATTTCAACTTTTGCCACACCGTCAGGCTGGAAAGTATATTCGTAACAACTGTCCTCTTCCAGATAATAGAAGCAGTCGTGCTCGGCATCCACATACTTGCCTGCATTCTTTAGTGTCTCGGTATTATATTTCTCGTTGATGACCATCCCCGTTTCAAGACCGGTGGGGTCGCCATCGACACTCACGACAAAGACACCTGTGTTTTCGGGCCACAGGGCGCTCCATTCTTCGCCGCCAAGATAAGTGGATTTTACCTGCTTGGCCCACTGGTTCAGGTTGATGGCATCGTATGTGACAAGCACAATGGCTTCACCCCGGGCATCGGCCTTCAACATTGCCCAAGGGTCGGTCGTGGTATTGGCATTGTCTATGCTGACGGCCGTTGAAAGTGATTTTCCATCTATGTCAAATACCGTATAATGGTAGTCCGGCTCAATAAAATAGTTGTTGGTGGAATTGTCTGTGAGCTGCCAGTCGCGCTGTGCAAGAAGGTTGTATGTCTGGCCGCTGCTGAGTTTCAGGTGCCCGCGCTCATTGATGTTGAGCAGAATGTTGGCAACATTGTACTTGTTGTTGTCAGTCGGATCAGTGTCCATATATCGCGGATCGGCATCAAGGTCTGCTGCTGTGAACGCAAATTCGGGGCACTGGGTCTGCTCAATGTAATAGACGAACTTGCCGGCTACGGTACGCTTTCCTTCCTGCCACAGACGGAAGTTGTACGTGTTGCCGTCAGCAAGCCGGTAATTGTAAGTGACTGTCTCGCCACCGGCTATGGTGTCAGTCGGCTGAATCGGCGTGAACGGGACATAATGGACCGAGCCCGAACCGTTAGAACCGCCCTCCTTCCTGAAAATGCCGAAACTGGCTGCAGCAGGGAACGAAACAGAAAAACTGCCTCCCATCGGAATGGCTATGTTGGACGTAGTGTTTGCGGTAAGAGTGGCACTGGCGTATGCGTCCATATATCCGGCTTCGACAAGCGAATCGCAGGGATGCAGTGTGCAGTTGTATGATCCGCCATTGACAATAAGGCAGGCCTTTGCCCCGGCAGTAGAGCTGACACCCAGTGTCACGGGAATGTATTTTCCCTCGCGTGTACGGCAGGACAGGCCAGTGACCGTGTAGTCCTTATCCATCACCCAATCCTTGTTGCTGGCTTTGATTGAAGTCACGGTCCAAAGTTGCAGTCCGATACTGTCGGTCCCAACTTCCAGTTCAATAGTACCGTTCAGATTGTCCTTCGCATCGAAACCGCTTATGACATACGTCTGGGGCTGAATGCTATTGAAGATGTACATATTCTTTCCTCCGACCACAGCGATACTGTCCTGACGGATGGTATCGCCGCTTTCCTTCTCTGTCAGGACCATTGTTTTGGTCGATGTGTTCATAGTGACAGTGACCGGCGTGGCCATTGCGACCTGAACTGAAGCGCCTACTATCAGCGCAAGAAACAGATTCTTTTTCATTTTTATGGGGTTATTTATAGTTTGAAATGTATTTCTTTCCGTCCTTTATCAGTATTCCCCTTGAGCCAGGCAATACCTTGAATCCGTTAAGGTTATAGATTGTTTCGCTTCGCAGGTCACTTCCATCATACCGTATATTATCAACCGCACTTGGTTTCCAGTCACCCAATGCCAGGAAATGTCCGGGGTTGATGTAGAGCTTGTAACTGCCTATGTACGAACCTTCCGGTGTCCACTGGTGGAGTTTGCCGAGAGAATTGAAATCGCCGTTCGCATCGGTCGCATAAATGTAGCCGGTGTATGGATTGACATACAGGCCGTATGGTGATGAAAGTTTTGTGCTTATGTCTTCCGATACCGTTCCCGGCAGACTGTCCTCAAGCCCATCTGCGCCATCTGTCCTGAACATCAGCTCCGGGTCTATCAGAGCCGAATTGAAACGGTATTCATAAGTGTAGTAGCTGAATGACGAGCCTATGGCAAAGAACTTGCCGTCAAGTGTGGCGCAGTTGTATGTGGCAGGAATGTCATCAAGCACCATAAAACACCTTTTTTCACCGTCAAGCGCCTTCTGACAGTCAAAGATTATGGAGCAGGCCGGTGTGTCATAGTAGTCTCCCGGGGAGTTGATGCACAGGTACCTGCCCGTCTGCGACATCTTGCCGTAAAGGTTAATGACTCCGGTATCCACATCACGGACTTTCGTCATGGTAGCGGCATCGACAATTGAAACCGTGGTCTCGTACTCGTGGTCTTCCTGAAATGCGTAGCCGCCGGTATTCGCAATGAACAGGCATCCATTGTAATAAGCTATCCCTTCCGGCTCGTAGCCCACTTCACAGCACTTCACTACCTTGAAGGTTTTCAGATCGACCTTGGCAACAAAGCCTTTTGTGCATTCCCACAGGCCACCTATGGTAGAACATTCGTGCCCGTACGATGTTATGTACAGATACTCTCCGTCAGTTGCCATCTTGCGGTTGTTGGGCACATCCTCGGTGGCGGTAACGGCAGTTCCGTCAGTCCTTATATACTGGATAATGTTGGACCAGTTCACGGCAATTGCAATCAGGTCAGGCCCGACCTGGATGATGTCATTCGGCGTGTCACCTATCCCGTAGCCGTTGGCCTCCTCGAACCATTTGTTGGACACGATGCGTCCGTCTTCGAAATAGCTGATGCGGGCATTGTTGGACTGCCAGTTGCCCTCGTTCAGGATAATCAGCCGTTCCTGCGCATTCAATTGGAACAGACAGACTGCAAACAGAATGGATATTGTGAATCGTCTCATAGCTTATATGTCAATGATATTTTGAAATTGCGCCCCGGCATCGGATAGCGCTGAATCATCTCGTACTGCACATCAAGAAGGTCATTCACCTCAATGCTGAGACCCCAGTGCGGGAAATCCGCCGACAGTTTCAGATCGATGTTGTCGTATGGGCTGAGCATATCCTCGGGGTCGGCATACGACCACATACGTTCCGATACGTGTAGCTCTGATACTGACAGCGTCAGCATTTTCCAGGCTCCCATAACAGTCACTCCGCTTGAAAAACGGGGTGAATAGCAGATGACCATATTCCAGTTTTCGTCATCCTCCGAGCCGGTGCGGTTGCGGTCATCCTGAAGGGTACACGATGCCGTCACTCCCGCGCTCCAATCCCTTGCCTGACGCTGAATGGTCATACTGCCATTAAGTCCGTGACAGAGTGTTTTTCCATAATTGAGCATGGACCAGGTATATGTGCCCTTCATCGGAAGACACACGATACGGTCAGTTATGTCGTTGCGGTATGCATCGGCCTGAATAGAGAAGTTCCACAGGCCGGGTGTGGCGTGATATTCAATACCGATGTTCCATTGGCGGGTGAACTCGGGTTTCAGATTACGGTTACCAGCCTGGGTATAGTAAAGGTCATTCAGTGTAGGGGCACGGAATATCTGCTTGTACCAGACTCTGGCTGTGAGCCCCCAGCGGGTGTATGACAGTGACAGACTTGGAGTTGCCTTGAAAAGCGGGTCCGCCGCGCCCACATTCACCTTTGTCCAATCTTTGTAATACTGTCCCAGATACGATGCCGCCACGTTAATGCCTTTCATATTGGCCATCACCGCAATGACCGCCTTGGTATCCAGTCTGGTAACCCGGTCAAAGGATTTCAAGTCAGAGTTGAGACCGGTCAGGCGTGCATCGGCTCCGGTATTTACCGATAGCCATGAAACCGGTGTGAGACAGTATGAAAGAGCCGTGTATGCATCGTTCTGGCGGTAATGGTTGTCAACACGCGCAGTGTTCTGATTCTCGGGATAATCCGTACAGTAACGCAGGTATTCCCAGGCATACTTTGCGGTAGCCTTCAGACGGTGACGCTCACCAAAGGCATGGTCCCAGTTGCCTTGGACAAAGAAATCGCGGTCCCATTCACGGCCCACATTATCATACTTGTCACTGAGACGTCTGACTATGCCGCCCGGGCAGCCGCGCTCCGAAGTATAATAATAAATGTGGCTTTGGAAATCTCCGCCAAACAGGGCAGCCTCGACACGCAGATACTCTATGTCAGAATTGGCACGCACTCCGATTGTATCCTCGTAGCGGGAATGGTAGCGGAACGGATAGTCACCCTTGGAATTAAGATACTCGGCATCGGCAAAGCCCTGAATACGGTCTTTTGCCAGCTGCCAGTTGGCCTTGCCGCCCCAGGTGTGGAACGATGCAGCCTTCAGCTGGACGGACAATGAATCGCTGACCGGCCGGCGTGTCTGCATATAGACCGTCGCCCCCGATGCATATTCCGATGCGCTCTGGCACTGGTTCAGACGGTTTGCATTGTACAGCGATACCGATTCGAGCGTACTAAGCGAATACTTGCCCAGATCGACCGTCCCGTTCTGTGCATTTGTGATTCTGACCCCGTCTATGAACACTCCGGTGTGCTGGGCACCAAGCGAACGCACATTGATGGTCTTCAGTCCGCCCAGTCCGCCATAATCCTTTATCTGCACACCGGCAAAGTATTTGAGGGCATCGGCTATGGAAGTTGATGCAAGTGCCTGCAGCTGTTTTCCCTCAAGCGTCTGCTGTGTTACAAGCTGGCGTTCCCGGTGCTCTGCCATTATTACAACCTCGTCAAGGGCTCTTGAAATGGAGTCCTGATCGCTGGCATGACACAACGGCACGAAGGCACATACCAATAGGGGCAATATGAATGCTGTTCTACTGTTCATCCCAACCCGTACACCTGCAGGTAAAGAAATGCTAAGTGTTACTGGCTGGTCTTCTGACTTGTCCCTTC